>NZ_JBEPPN010000010.1:0-230563 GCF_040547295.1 Gordonia sp. PvP123
ACGCTTCAACCGCACCCTGCAGGAGGAATGGGCCTACGCCCGCCCCTACCTCAGCGAAACCGAACGCGTCGCAGCCTTCCCCGAGTTCCTTCGCACCTACAATCACGAACGCGGCCACACCGCACTGCGAGGCAACTCACCCGTCAGTCGCGTACCCAACCTGGCGGGTCAGTACAACTAGCGAGGCGCCGCCACGGACCGGAATAGCGCCTGTGCGGCGACGGTTGAGTCGGCCGAGTTCCCGGACCAGATCGGAGTCGACGATGAGCGAAGCACGAGCCGCGGCCGTCACCACACGGCAGGTCATCCGAGCCGCCGGCCGACATGGCTTCCGGAGCGAGTGGCTCGATTCCCGCCAGTCCTTCCCGGTCACCGGCAACTTCGATCTGACCGCGAACGCCCACGGGGTCCTGCTCGTGCACAACGATGATCGCGTCGACGCGGGCGAAGGCTTCGACGCACATTTTCACCGCGACGCCGAGATCATCACGTGGGTGCTCGAAGGCGCTGTCGCTCATCGTGATTCGTTCGGCAACACGGGCGTGATCACCCCCGGCGTCGCGCAGCGGATGAGCGCGGGCCGCGGTATCACCCATACCGAGGCGAATGCTTCTCGACGGAGCGAGGACCGGGACCTTCGCGTCATCCAGATGTGGGTTGCGCCCGAACACGCCGGAGGTGAACCCGGCTATGCCGAGCGCGATTTCACCACCGACCTCGCAGCCGGCGGCCTGGTCACCGTCGCCTCCGGAATGCCCGAGCACACCGACACCACGGCGATCTCGATCAAGAATCCCCATGCGGCACTGCATGTCGCGCGTCTCGGGTCCGGGCAGTCGGTCATTCTCCCCCCGGCGCCCTTCGGACACCTGTACGTGGCGCGGGGCGGTGTCGAGTTGGACGACGGCATACAGCTCGCCGAGGGTGATGCCCTGCGCACCACCGATCACGGCGACGTCACCGTATCCGCGACGATGGACACCGAGATTCTGTTCTGGGAGATGCACTCGACGTTTCGCCGTTGATCCCAAGGGACAACTCTCGTCCACCCCATCTTCACTGACGTGTACAGGATTTGCCGTAACGCTGCCGATTCACGGTGGCACCGCTACTGTGTGAGCCATTCGAAGGATGAGGCACTTCGCGCGCCTCGACGGTCAGGTCACCGAGCGAAAGGACGTCCATGCCTTCCCCGTCACCCGCAGCACGACTCGCCGCTGAGTTCTTCGGCACATTCTGGTTGGTCTTCGGCGGATGCGGCAGCGCGATCTACGCCGCCAAGCAGATAGCGCAATCCGACGACGGTCAGGACACCTTCCAGGTGGGGATCGGATTCCTCGGCGTCTCGCTGGCTTTCGGCCTCACCGTGGTGACCATGGCCTACGCGGTCGGACACGTCTCGGGAGCACACTTCAATCCCGCGATCACGTTGGGCGCCGCCATCAGCGGACGGATGTCCTGGAAGGAGCTGCCCACCTACTGGATCGCACAGGTCGTGGGTGGCCTGCTGGCCGGCCTGATGCTCTTCCTCATCGCGAAGGGTCGACCCGGGTTCGTGGCGGAGGGCAACATGGCTGCCAACGGATACGGCGAACACTCCCCCGGCAACTACTCCCTCACCGCGGTTCTCATCGCAGAGGTCCTGTTGACGGCGTTCTTCCTCATCGTGGTCCTGGGTGCGACCGACGGGCGCGCCCCCGTGGGCTTCGGGCCGCTGGCGATCGGTTTGTGCCTCACCCTCATCCATCTGATCTCGATCCCGATCAGCAACACCTCGGTCAACCCGGCCCGCTCGACCGCGGTCGCCTTCTTCAACGGCAACGGCGCGCCCGGTCAGCTGTGGGTCTTCTGGCTCGCCCCGTTGATCGGCGGTCTCATCGGCGGTCTCCTCTACCCGTTGCTGTTCCAGAACGGGAAGCGTGCAGCGCCCGAGCCGGCCCGAACCGAGACCGCCGACGCCTGAGCGGGTCCGCTTCAAGCGTGTGCCGAATCCTCTGGTCCCTAATCCGAAAGGAGCGCCCCCATTGCTCCCTGAGGAGCGCCCGGAGCTTGCGGAGGGTGCGTCACGAAGGGTCCGCCACGCATCTCACCAGGACCCTTCGTGACGCTCGCAAGCTCGCTCCTCAGGGAGCAGAGGGGACGCTCGCAAGCTCGCTCCTCAGGGAGCAGCGGGGGGCGCCTGTTTCGGATCACGGAGCAGTGGGGGTTGTTTCTTTCGAGGTGAGGAGCGGGACGTTGGTCGCGCATCGAGATCAGGTCGGTGTGACGACGCGCAGTATGTCTTCTCCGGCGAGGAGCCGGGAGATGTTGTCGGTGATGTCGCGCACCCGGCCGACGAAGGTGTCGCGGGTGACCCCCGAGATGTGCGGGGTCATCAGGACATTGGGCAGCTCGGCGAACGGCAGATCCGACGGAGCCGCCTCGTCACCGGCCGTCGGATAGCGATACCAGACATCGACCGCGGCCCCGCCGATCACCCCGTCCTGCAACGCCTCGAACAGATCCTGCTCGACCACGAGCGGACCGCGGCCCACGTTCACCAGCACACCCGAGGGCCCGAGCCGGCGGAGATGCGCGGCATCGATCATCCCGGTGGTACTCGAGGTCAGCGGTGCGGAGACGACCACGACGTCGGACTCCGTCATCAGCCGGCCGAGATCGGTGGTGTCGCCGTGCCATTCGAGTCCGGAATCGTCGGCGACCCGGCCGGACCCCGTCACCGCGCAGGCCCGCGCGCCGAAAGCACCCAGCAGATCCGCGGTTCTCCGCCCGATGTGGCCGAAGCCGACGTAACCGACCATGGCCCCGCGGAGGGTCTGCGGTTGCGGCACACCGTCTCGATAGACCGCCGACGCCCAGACACCCCGCCGGAGGGCCGCATCCTGGACGAGCAGGTCTCGGCGCACGGTCACCGCCGCGGCGGCGATGTATTCGGCGATCGAGTCCTCGTGGTGAAACGTGTTGGCCACCAGAGTGTGCGCGGGGAGGTCGTCGAAACTCACCTTGTCGGTGCCGGCACCGCCGGTGAGCACCAGCCGCAGCCGCGAACCCGCGCGAGCCATCGACGGAGTCACCCGACCGCCGATGTAGACATCGGCATCGGCCAGATCCGTCACGAGCGCCGCCTCGTCGAAGACCGCGTGCCAGGAGGTGTCCACCCCGACGGGCAGCAAACTCTCGAACAGGTCGCGGTGTGGCGCGAAGTTCCGTTCGCCCACCACGACTTTCAGACCACCACCACCACTGTGCGATTCCGCCACGACGTCAGCTCCGCACGAGAGCGGGCCGTTTGCTGTCGAAGGTCCAGTCCGGGATCAGGAACTGCATCCCGATCGAGTCGTCCCGGGCGCCGAGCCCTTCGGTGAGATACAGCTGGTGGGCGGCGTCCACCTGTTCCATGTCGAGTTCGACACCGAGTCCCGGGCGGTCGGGAACCGTGAGGTGACCGTCGACGATCTCGTACGGCTCGGTGGTGAGGCGCTGTCCGTCCTGCCAGATCCAATGCGTGTCGATCGCGGTGATCTCACCGGGTGCGGCGGCGGCCACATGCGTGAACATGGCCAGCGACACGTCGAAGTGATTGTTGGAGTGCGAACCCCAGGTCAGCCCCCACGCATCACACAGTTGCGCGACGCGGACCGAGCCGGCCATGGTCCAGAAATGCGGGTCCGCCAGCGGGATGTCGACCGCATTCGTCCGGATCGTGTGCCCCAACTCGCGCCAGTCGGTGGCGATCATGTTGGTCGCCGTCGGCAGGCCGGTCGCGCGTTTGAACTCGGCCATCACCTCACGGCCGGAGAACCGGCCCTCCGGCCCCACCGGGTCCTCGGCGTAGGCGACCACGTCGCGCAGACGACCACCGATACGGATCGCCTCCTCGAGCAGCCAGCCACCGTTGGGATCGAGGGTCACCCGCGCCGCCGGGAAGCGTTCGGCGAGTGCGGTGACGACATCGGCCTCCTCCTCGGGCGACAGGACCCCGCCCTTCAACTTGAAATCGGCGAAGCCGTAGCGCTTCTGGGCTGCCTCGGCGAGGGCGACCACACCGTCGGCGTCGAGAGCCTCCTGATGGCGCAGGCGCATCCACTCGTCGGTCTCGTCGGCACCGTCGGCATAGTCCAGCGTTGTCTTGGTGCGGTCCCCCACGAAGAACAGGTAGCCGAGCGCCGCGACCCGATCGCGTTGCTGTCCCTCGCCGAGCAGCGCCGCCACCGGAACACGGAGGTGCTGGCCGAGGAGATCCAACAGAGCTGATTCGACGGCGGTCACCGCGTGGATCGTGATGCGCTGGTCGAAGGTCTGATCTCCCCGGCCGCCCCGGTCGCGGTCGGCGAAAGTTCGCCGGATGTCCTGCAGGACGGCGTTGTACTCCCCGATCCCGCGCCCTTCGACGATCGGCCGGGCGTCGTCGAGCGTGGTGCGGATCGGTTCGCCACCCGGGACCTCGCCGACACCTTGGTTGCCCTCGGAGTCGGTGAGGACCACCAGATTGCGCGTGAAGAACGGAGCGTGCGCGCCGGAGAGGTTGAGCAGCATGCTGTCCCGGCCGGCGACGGGGATCACCCGCATCTCGGTGACGACCGGGGTCGTCGTGGCGGCCGGCGTCGGAGTCGCTGTCGTCATGGTTGGTCCTTTCGAGAATTCAGAAGAAGAGCTGCTGGCCGATGAGCAGGGCCGCGCCGATGCCCGACACCGTGATCGACACCATGCGCAACCGGTTCCGGTCGAGCAGCCGGTTGACGAGACGGGACGCGACGAAGCCGAGGACGACGACCGGTGTCAGTGCGACGAATGCCCAGAGGATCTCTGCGCGCAGGCTGCCGGTCGCGGCCAGGGCGGCCAGCGACATCAGACTGCCGACGAGGAAGAACGCACTCATGTTGCTGCGAACATGTGCGCTCTCCTTGCCGGAGTACACCAGTGCCATGGGTGGGCCGCCGATCGACGTTGCCGTGCCCAGCAGTCCGGAGGCGGCTCCCGCGGTCGCCAGGTTGCGGCGCCCGGGGGCGGGCCGCCACCCGACCGATGCGACCGCCACCCCGCCGAGGACGACCGCGGCCAGCAGCAGCGACAGCCCGCGGGTCGGTAACCACACCAGCAGCAGGGCGCCGGCGATGGTTCCGGGCACTCGACCGATCAGCGCCCACCCGGTACCGCGCAGGTCCAGGCTCCCCCGCTCGCGGATCACGACCAGCAACGTCACGGTCGTCGCGGACGCGATCAGCATGCCGGGGAGCAGCGTCGGCGCCACCAGGGCGACCACCGGAGCGGCGAGCATGCCCATCCCGAACCCGATCGACGCCTGCATGCAGGACGCCAGGAACACGGCGACGGCGATGATCACGCATGCCACGACACTCACGTGGGCTGGACATTCGTGCTGTCCGGCGCGGTCATGCTGCCGGAGCGGGCATACCCAGTCCGACCCGCCCGCGGGGGTGGTAGCACTCGGCGACGTGCCCGATCTCGCCGTGATCGGTGACGGCCGGCGGGAGCGCGGTCGCACAGATGTCGGTGGCATGGGCACAGCGCGTGCGGAACCGGCACCCCGACGGCGGGTTGAGCGGCGAGGGCACCTCACCGCTGAGAAGGATTCGCTCACGACGGTTCTCGGCGTCGAGCGTGGGTGCCGCAGACATCAGCGCCTCGGTGTATGGATGCGCGGGATGGTCGAACACGGCCTCGGTGCTGCCCGTCTCGACGATCCGACCGAGGTACATCACCGCGACCCGGTCGGCCACGTGGCGGACCACGGACAGATCGTGCGAGATGAAGATGTAGGAGATGTCGAGTTCCTGCTGGAGTTCGTTGAGCAGATTCAACACCTGCGCCTGGACCGAGAGATCCAACGCGGAGACCGGTTCATCACAGATGATCACCTCGGGATCGAGAGCGAGCGCCCGGGCGATCCCCAGCCGCTGGCGCTGGCCGCCGGAGAACTCCTGCGGACTGCGGTGTTCGTCGCTCGGTCGCAGCCCGACGAGGTGCAGCAACTCGCGCACCCGAGCGGCCCGATCTCGCTTGCGCGGGTACAGATCCCGGTGGGTGCGCCACGGTTCGCCGATGATCTCGGCCGCCGTCATGCGGTTGTTCAGCGAGGCGTAGGGATCCTGGAACACCATCTGCACCTTACGACGCAGAGCGAGCAGGTCCTTCCCCTTGAGCCGGTAGGGATCGGTACCGTCCCAGCGCACGGTGCCGGTGTCCGGGCGCTCGAGCATCATCAGCGTGCGCGCGAGAGTGGATTTGCCACAACCGGATTCGCCGACGAGTCCGAGCGTCTCACCGCGACGGAGCTCGAGGTCGATACCGTCGAGCGCCCGCAGTTGCTTGCGGCCGCCCTTCCCGGACACGGCGAACGTCTTGCCGACGTCGCGCACCTCGAGGACCCGGCTGGTGCCGTGTGACGTCTCGCCGCGCGGTGCACCGCCGTCCGCGGTCGAGGCCTTGGCGAACCTCGTCGTCGTCTCAGACATTGTCGATCTCCTCCGAGAAGTGGCAGGCGGCGGCACGGTTGATGCCGGTTGCGGTCAGCGTCGGACGTTCCTGGACGCACTGCGCCCGAGCCAGCGGGCACCGCGCCTGGTACACGCACCCCGTCGGGATGGAGTGCAGGTCGGGCGGGGTTCCACCGATCGACTTGAGGTCGGCGCCGCGTTCGGCACTGACGGGTACCGAATCGAGAAGTCCCTTGGTGTACGGGTGTTTCGGACTTCCGAAGACCTCGGCCACCGGTCCGGTCTCGACGACGTTGCCGGCGTACATGATCGCGACACGGTCGGCTTGTTCGGCGACGAGCGCGAGATCGTGGGTGATCAGGACGACCGCCATGTCGTGCTCGGCACGAAGCCGGCCCAGCAGGGCCATGATCTGGGCCTGCACGGTCACGTCGAGCGCGGTGGTCGGCTCATCGGCGAGCAGCACCTTGGGGCTCAGCGCGACCGCCATCGCGATCAGCAGACGCTGGCGCATGCCGCCCGAGAACTGGTGGGGGTAGGAGTCGACCCGGGACTCCGGTTCCGGGATGCCCACGTGACGCATCAGCTCGATCGCCTCGAGACGGGCCTTCTTCTTCGACATCCGACGATGGATCCGGAACGGTTCGGCGAGTTGGGTGCCGACCGGATACACGGGGTTGAGGGCGGTCAGCGCGTCCTGGAACACGATGGCGAGCTCGGTGCCGGCCACGTCACGCCGCTTCGACGGCGACGCGGAGACGAGATCGACGGAATCGAGCGTGATCGACCCGTCGGAGACCGAGGCGATCGGGTCGAGCAGGCCGACGAGCGCCTGAGCGGTCATCGACTTGCCGCACCCCGATTCGCCGAGAAGCGCCAGGGTCTCGCCGCGACGGGCACGGAAGGAGACGTGATCGACGGCGCGGACAGTGCCGGTGGGGGTCCGCAGATCGACGGTCAGGTCGACGACGTCGAGTGCGACCCGGTCGTCGGTGCCGGCATCGGGCCGGTCGAGGGCGGGAGCACTCATCGCAGCGCCTTTCGTGAGGAGAAGAACCGCTTGCGCGCGTTCGGGGTGGTCAGTCGCCACCGCTGGCCGGGGTCGGTCGCGATGCGCGCCCATGCGGCCAGCATCGTGGCCGACACGGTCGTGATGACGATCGCCAGACCCGGGAAGAACGACAGCCACCACGCCGTCTGCAGATAGGTCCGGCCCTGCGACACCATCAATCCCCAGCTGATGTCGGGCGGCTGGATGCCGATGCCGAGGAACGACAGCGACGACTCGGCGAGCATCACGTAACAGAAGTCGAGCGTGGCGACGGTGAGCAGCGTCGGCAGCAGGATCGGCAACACGTGACCGCGGAGGATCGCACCGCTGCTCGCACCGAAAGTCCGTGCCGCGTCGACGAACACACGGCTCTGCAGTTCGGCGGATTCGGCGCGTGCCGTACGCAGGTAGATCGGGATGCGGGTGATCGCGAGCACCGCGATGATGTTGGCGGCGCTCGGCGAGAACACATACAGGATCACGACGGCGAGCAGCAGGGACGGGAAGCTCATGATGACATCGGCGATGCGCATCGCGGTGGTCTCCCGCCAGCCGCGGTGGTAACCCGCCCACATGCCGATCGCCGATCCGACGACGCACGAGATGATCACGGCAGGCAGGGAGACCATCAGTGTGGTCTGACACGCGACGATGAGCCGGGCGAGCATGCTGCGGCCGAGCGGGTCGGTGCCCAGGATGTTCATCCAGCCCGTGTCCAGGTTGAACGGCGGGAGATTCGACTCGTCGAGGTTCTGGTCGGTGGCGGCGTCGCCGACGAGCCACGGACCGAAGATCGCGGTGAGCAGGACGAGGGTCAGGATGCCTGCCGCCACGGTCGCGAACTTGTCGCGGAACAGCAACCGCCACAACGGCAACTGCCCGGCGGGCACCTTCTTGGTGGCGACGGAGTCGCCGGTGATGTCGGTCGAGGCGACGGGACTCGTCGAGTCGACGGGATCGGTGACGATGGACATGGTGTCAGTACTCCTCGATGGTCGCCGGCGACTAGACCGTGGCCTTGTCACGAACGCGTGGGTCCAGCAGCGCGAGGCCCGCGTCGATGACGATGTTCAGGATGAAGATGCTGATGGCGGTGAGGAGCACCGCTGCCTGCAGGACCGCGAAGTCACGCTGCAGGATCGAGTCGATCATCAGCTTGCCGATGCCGGGCCATCCGAAGATGGCCTCGACGATGACCGCACCGTTGATGAGGCCGACCGCGAGATCGCCTGCCACGGTGAGGGCGGGGGCAGCCGCATTGCGGAGGGCATGGTGGGTGACGATCCGCAGATCCCCGGCCCCCTTGCTCCGCGCCACCTTGACGTAGGGAGCCGACAGCGCGGAGACCATGGCGCCGCGCACGACCTGGGTGAGCACGCCGAGTGGCCGGATCATCAGGGTCGCGATGGGTAGGACCCAGGCCAGCATCCCGCCGGTGCCCGACGTCGGCAGCCAGCCGGCGACGACCGCGAAGATCCAGATCCCGGTGATCGCGAACCAGAAGTCGGGGACGCTGGCCGCGGTCATCGACAGCAGGCTGGAGAACCGGTCGGCCAGCGAGTTCGGGCGGTAGGCCGCCCAGCAGCCGATGATGATCGAGCCGAGGATCGACAGCACCAATGTGACGAAGGCGAGCTGCAGCGTGGCCGGGAAAGCCCGCAGGGCCATGCCTGCCGCCTCCTGGCCCGTCTTGAGTGATTCACCGAAATCGAGGTGGACGACACCGGCGAGGTAGTCGGTCATCTGTTGCCAGACCGGCTTGTCGAGACCGTTCGCCGCCGCGAACTCGGCACGCTGGTCGGGGGTCGCGGAGACGGGCAGGTAGAGATTGGTGGGGTCGCCGGTCAGCCGAGCCATGAAGAACACGCCGAACAAGACGATGATCAGCGGGATCAGGCTGGTGAACATCCGGCGCCGGAGGAAGGTGAGCATCGGTCATCGCCTCTGTTTCAGTCGTTCTGGGCTGGCGCGTGGGTCATCTCGGCGAGACGCATTTCGTCGCCGGTGGCCGAATTGGGCTGGTAGGCAACACGGCTCGACTTCGCGAGGACAGCCTGCATGTGTGCGATGTAGGCGTATTGGCGGATCTCGCGTGGCTCGGCGGCCAGGACGTCGGCGAGCGCGTTCTGGCGTGCGGCTCCGGTCAGCGCCTCGGCCGCGCGGATCTGCTCGTCGTAGGCCGGAGTGCCGTATGTGCTCTGGTAACCGTCGGACAGCATGTACTGGTCCAGGGTGAACTGGGTGTCACCAGCCTGATTGCCGTGCATGATCATCAGCAGCACCGGACCGGAACCGGGAACGAAAGGCCTTGTCTGATACTGCATCTGACCGGAGGTGTCCATCATCTCGATCTTGACGTCCAGGCCGATCTCGCTGAGCGTGAACTGGAGGTTCTCGATGGTCTCGTTGATCTTGGGGAACTGGCCGGTGCGTCCGATGAGCCGGATGGTCCGGTCCACCGGCACCCCGTCCGCACGAGCTTCGTCGACCAGTTCTCGCGCCCGGTCGAGGTCGTAGGGCGTCGGGGTGAGCCGATCGTTGTATCCGACGATGCCCTTGCCGACCAGCTGGGCCGCGGGGATGCCCAGGCCCTGGAACAGCGCGTCGACGATGCCGTCGCGATTGATGGAGAGGTCGATGGCCTCGCGCACCCGGTAGTCGTTCAGCGGCGCGTCGGTGGCTTGCACACGCAGGGCCGTCGTCTCGTTGTTGGTGTAGGCGATACCGAGATCACCGGCTCCGTCTTCGGGGCCGAGCGATGTGGCGACATCGGCCTCGTCGTTGGTGACCATCGCGGCACGGACGCTGCCCTCGCTGCGCCACTGATACACCGCGCGGGTGAACTCGGGCGCCTCGCCGTGGTAGTTCGGGTTCGCCTTGAGCGCGACCCGCTGACCGGAGTCCCAGAAGTCGACCATGTAGGGACCGGTCCCGATCGGGACCCGCACCTTGTCATCGGCGACGGTGGTGCGCGGGACGATCTCGATGAAGGACAGGCGCAACGGGAGGATCGGGTCGGGGGTCGCCGTGCGGACCTCGACGGTGTTCGGGTCGACCACGGTCACCTCACGGGTGCTGTCGTCGAAGACGTAGCCGTTGACGTCGCAGCCGATCGCCCCGTTGAACGTGCGGCGGATGGAGAATGCGGCATCCTCGGCGTCGAACGGTTGCCCGTTGCTGAATCGGATGCCCGACGCTGTGGTGAAGCGCCAGACATTCGGTTCCACCTGGGTCCACTCGGTCGCGAGACTCGGCTCGAGCGCACCGCTGTTCGGGTCTCGTTCGATCAGCGGCTCGGTGATGTTGGATCGGACGACGACGCCGGTCGCCGTGAGCGAGGCGTCGCAGGGCTCCAGGGTGGGCGGCTCCTGGGGCAGGACGATGCGCAGGGTGTCCGGGGAAGCGCTCTCGCCGGCGGTCGTGTTGGCGACGCTGCAGCCGGTGGCCGCGAGCACGGCCACCGCGGACAGGGCCAGCAGACACCCGGCGGGGCGCTTCCGGGATCGCAGGACTGCGATCTGCATGGGGACCTCCATTGAAAGAAAGACTGCGAGTGATCTCGCGGTGGGCTCGACCGCGTTTGTGACGGTAGACACACGCTATGAGCGTCGGATTGACGGCGTCAACAGCACAAAAGCCCAGGAAACGGCCGTTTCAGTGGGTTTTGGCCGCCCCCGGAAAGCGCCCGAGCCGACGTCCGGATCGCCAGAAAAGGCCGCTGACCTGACAGTTCTCCGCTCCGGCGTTCCGCCTTCCGAATCGACGGCGTCACATCTATACAGTTTCAGTATCGATCCATGTTATTTGCGTGTTGGACAGGTATCCGTGAGCGCTTCTAGCGTGGAACGCATCCACCGAAGGACCGGTCTGTGTCCTGCACTCCTGGAGGTCGATCATGACGAGCAGTTCAGCCGGCACCGCGACAGCACCGGAACCCGTTGCATCAGAGGAGTTTTCGCCTCAGATCGGTTCCGTGCTGCGTGTCGGACCCCTCAAGCCGTCGCTCGAGGAGCGCCTGGCCGACACGTACGGCGCCGAGCGATTGCCTGACGACGAGAGCCGGGCCTCTTTCCTCGACCGCAATGCCGACGCGGTGACCGCGGTAGTGACCTCAGGCCGGACCGGGGTCGACGCCGACCTGATGGCCGCACTGCCCAACCTCGGCGCCATCGTCCACTTCGGCGTCGGCTACGACACCACCGACGTCGCGCGGGCCACCGAACTCGGTATCGGCGTCAGCAACACCCCGGACGTCCTCACCGACTGCGTCGCCGACACCGCGGTCGGGCTGCTACTTGACACGATGCGCGGACTCTCGGCCGCCGATCGTTTCGTCCGCGCCGGGCGCTGGCCCCTGGAGGGCAACGTTCCGCTCACCCGGAAGGTCTCCGGCACCGACGTCGGCATCCTCGGACTCGGCCGCATCGGCTCCGCCATCGCTCACCGTCTCGATGCCTTCGGCTGCCGCATCGCCTATCACAATCGCCACCGCATGGCCGACTCCCCGTACCGCTACGCGGCCTCACCGGCCGAGCTCGCCGCGCAGGTAGACGTGCTGATCGTGGCCGCCGCCGGTGGCGCGAACACACGTCATCTCGTCGACCGGGACGTCCTCGAGGCGCTGGGCCCCGACGGTTTCCTGATCAACGTGGCCCGCGGCAGCGTCGTCGACGAGACCGCGCTCGTCGACCTGCTGCAGCACGGACGACTGGCGGGCGCCGGCCTGGACGTGTTCGCGCACGAGCCGGAGGTGCCCGAAGCGTTGCTCTCCATGGACAACGTCGTGCTGCTCCCCCATCTCGCGAGCGGCACCGTCGAGACACGCGCCGCCATGGAAGAACTCACCCTTGCCAACCTCGACTCGTTCCTGCGGACCGGCGACCTGTCGACCCCGGTTGTCGCACCGAATCCCGCACTGCGAAAGGACATCTGATGTCTGTCGTGCTCAGCTATCTTCCGACACCCGAAGGTCGCGGCGCCCTTCCGTTCGGCTTCGCCGAGGCTCGCATGCGCGGTACCGACGTCGTGGTCGTGGCGGATGGCGACAACGCCTCGTCGCCGGAGTTCCTGGTCGACCTCGAGAACGCGCGTGACCTGGCCCAGGCCGGCGAGGTGGATTACCGTGTCGCCGAGAACGATCCCGGTCTGTCGCATGCCGATCAGCTCATCGACGCGTCGTACGACGACGCGGCCGAACTCCTGGTGATCGGCCAGCGCAGGCGTTCGCCGGTCGGCAAACTGCTGACCGGCAGTGTGGTCCAGCGCGTCCTGCTCGACGCGCAGTGTCCGGTGGTCGCGGTCAAGCCACCCGTACGCGCCGCAGTCTGACCGGGTTCTCCCCCGCGCCTACTGCTGGTCGAGCAGCGTCGAACGAGGGAAGCGAATCCGCCGCGTCCGTCGAGGCCGCCGTCAGATCCACTCTCGTTCGGGGAGAACGTCTCTCATCAACCGGGCGAGAGCCGGGTTGGAGTTGTCGGCCCGCCACGCGATGTTCATCTGTACCGGACGATCGCGGATCGCGGTCACCTCTTTGAACACCACCCCATCGGGGTGCATGGTCATCGCCGATTCGGGCACCAGGGCCATCCCCAGCCCGGAATGCACCAATACGAGCATCGTGTGCACCTGGGTGACGTATTGGACATAGCGGGGTGAGGCCCCCACCGCCGTGAAGGTGCTGATCAACAGCTCGTTGAAGTACCGCGCGTCCGTGGGCGAGTACATGATGACCGCCTGACCGTCGAAGTCCTCGATCGCCAGGTGCTCGACATCGGCGAACTCGTGGTCGGCGGGGAGCGCGGCGACCAGCCGTTCATGGTGCAGCGGACGAGAATTCACACCCGGTCGAGAGATCGGCGGACGGACGATGCCGAGGTCGAGATCCCCGCGGACCAGGGCCTCGACCTGCGCGACGGTCACCATCTCGCGCAGCACCAACCGCACATCCGGCAGCTTCTCGCGCGCGGTCTGCATGAGCCGGGGCAACACCGCCCGTGCCGAGGCCCCGGTGAACCCGATGTTCACGGTCCCCAGATCGCCGGCCGGCACCCGTCGGACGGTCAGGGCCGCACCCTCGGCGAGCGCGACGATCCGCCGCGCGTCGGGCAGGAAGGCCGCGCCGGCCGCGGTGAGCGACACGGCCCGGCTGCTGCGTTCGATCAACTGGACGCCGAGTTCGTGCTCCAGCTGTTGGATCTGCCTGCTGAGCGGGGGCTGCGTCATGTGCAACCGCTCGGCCGCCCGGCCGAAATGCAGCTCCTCGGCGACCGCGATGAAGCAGGACAGGCGCGACAGAGAGAACATCGATCCACTTTCGGCATCGTCAGCCCGCAATCTGCGGGCCGGTGTGGATGACGCTAGCCTACCGCGGCGACGCTCGTGGGCGCGTTCACCACCGCGGGCTGGAGTTCACGCAACCACCGCGGCGACGCTCGTGGGCGCGTTCACCACCGCGGGCTCGAGTTGACGAAGCCCGGATCGATGGACTGCATGTAACCGGTGTCGTCCCGATCCCGGATCCCGCAGTCGAGGTACTGCTGGTGCAGCGCCTCCAGCGACTCCTCGTCGAGTTCGACACCCAGCCCCGGACCGGTCGGGACGGGCACCGCGCCGTCGACGATGCGGAGGGCACCCGGTTTGACCACGTCCTCGGTCTTCCACGGCCAGTGGGTGTCACAGGCGTAGGTGAGGTTGGGCGTCGCAGACGCGAGATGCACCATCGCGGCCAGGCTGATGCCCAGGTGCGAGTTCGAGTGCATCGACAGACCGAGTCCGAAGGTCTCGCAGATACCGCCGAGGAGGCGTGACCGCTGTAGACCGCCCCAGTAGTGATGGTCGGACAGCACGACGGACACCGACCTCTTGCGCACCGCGGGTTCGAGGTGATCGAAGGCGGCGACGCACATGTTGGTCGCGAGCGGCATGGTCGCCTGCTCGGCGACCCGGGCCATCCCCTCGAGTCCGGGAGTCGGATCCTCCAGATACTCGACGATGCCGGCCAGCTCGGCCGCGACGCGCAACGAGGTCTCCACGGTCCACGCCGCATTGGGGTCCAGGCGCAGGGGCACACCGGGGAACTCGGCGTGCAGCGCCTTGATCGCGGCGATCTCCTCGTCGGGGTCGAACACCCCGCCCTTGAGTTTGATCGCGGTGAACCCGTAGCGGTCGATCATCCGGTGCGCCTGCCGGATCAGGCCGCTCGGGTCGATCGCCTCGCCCCATTCGTCCGGGAGACCGTTGGTCCCGGCGGCACCGGGATGCGCCGCCCACTTGTAGAACAGATACGCGCTGAACGGCACCTGGTCCCGGACACGCCCACCCAGCAAGTCGCTCACCGGACGTCCGAGGGTCTTGCCCTGGATGTCCAGACAGGCGACCTCGAACGGCGAGAAGACACGGTCGGTGGTGCTGGCCGTGGTGATCATCCCGGCCACCCCGTCGCCACCGGTGACCGCCAGCGTCGAGATCCGGGCGTCGATCGCGTCCCGGAGACGGTGCAGCGCGAAGGCGTCGAGGCCGGTGATCGCGTCGGCAGCGGCCTCCATCCGGGTGAGATGTGCGGTGTCCGCGTATGTCTCGCCGAGTCCGCGCACGCCGCCCGCCGTCTCGATCACGATGATCGCCCGGAGTGCGTAGGGCTGGTGGACACCCACCGTGTTGAGCAACGGCGGGTCGACGAAGGCGACCGGGGTGACGGTCACCTTCGTGATCGTGGTGTCGGTCCGCGGACCGGTGAGGGGGCTCAGCGCGACCGCGGCCGCGTCGATCGTGTTCGTCGACATGGCTTCCTAGACCGCGGCCGGGGCGGCGAGAGCGGTCGCCAGCACCGCCCGGCCGGCGGCGGTGATCCGCTCGAGCTCGGCCTTGTGCTCGGGAGTCGGCTGGACCAGCGGCGCACGGACGGGACCCGCCTCGATACCTTCCATCGTCACGCCGTGCTTCACGAGCGCGACGGCGTACCCGGGGACGGTGTTGCGCAGCCGGACCAGGGGGTGGAAGAACTCGCGCAGCAACGCCTCGGTCAACTCGACGTCGCCGGTCTCCAGCGAGTTGTAGAAGGCCAGGGCGAGCTCCGGCGCGAAGGCAAACGTCGCCGACGAGTACAGGGTGACCCCGATCGCGCGGTAGGCCTGCTGCGTGATCTCGGCGGTGGGCAAGCCGTTGAAGAACAGGAACTCCTTCGTGTCGCCCAACGCCTCCTTGACCGCGATCACGATGCGCGACACATTGTCGAGATCACCCGTGCCGTCCTTGAACCCGATGACCGTGGGCAGCTGGGCGACCTCGATCACCGACGCCTCGTCGAACACGGCGTTGCCGCGGTTGTAGACGATCAGCGGCAGATCGGTGGCCGCGGCGACAGCTCGCGTGTACTCCGCGAGGCCGGCGGGCGGCATCGTCACCAGGTACGGCGGAAGCAGCAGGATGCCGTCGGCGCCATTGACTTTCGCACTCACCGCGAACTCCTTGGCCTGGACGAGCGAGCCGCCGGCGCCGGCGAACACCGGGACGCGCCCGGCGACGGTCTCGACCGCGCACCGGACGATCCGGCCGAACTCCTCGAGACCGAGCGCGTGGAACTCGCCGGTGCCGCAGGCGACGAACACGCCCCCGGGGCCGGCCGCCACTCCGCGGTCGATGTGTTCGGCGAGGCGGCGGTAGTCCACCTCACCACTGCTGTCGAAGGGTGTGACGGGAAAGAACAGGACGCCGTTGAGCATTGGGACTCCTTGGATGGGTGTGGTTCAGTCGCGGATGAGTTCGCCGTCGACACGGCGCCAGATGTGTTCGGGGTTGCCGTCGGCGATCGGCCGCGGCAGCAGTGACGCCGGCACGTCCTGATAGGCCACCGGTCGCAGGAATCGCTCGATGGCGAGCGATCCGACGCTGGTGGTTCGGCTGTCGGAGGTGGATGGATACGGTCCGCCGTGCACCATCGCGTGTCCGACCTCGACACCGGTCGGCCATCCGTTGAACAGGATCCGGCCGGCCTTGAGTTCCAGCGCCTCGAGCAGGTCGCGGGCATCCTCGTGGTCGGAGTCCGCGGCGTGGACGGTCGCGGTGAGCTGACCTTCGAGCTCCGCGGCCACCTCCCGCACCTGCTGCAGGTCTCGACAGCGCACGACGAGGCTCGACGACCCGAAGATCTCCTGCTGCAACGTCGTCGACGCGAGGAAGGTCTCGGCGTCGGTGCCGAAGAGCGCGGCCCGACAGGTGTTCGGCCCGGTCGACTCCTCGGACCGGGCGAGAACGTCTGCGGCGGAGACGAACTCGTCAACTCCGGACGCATAGCTCGCGGCGATGCCCGGGGTCAGCATCGGCGTCGGCGTCGACGACGAGATCGCTTCGGCGGCCCCGGCGACGAAGGCGTCGAGGCCGGGGCCGTCCACGGCGATCACGAGACCGGGGTTGGTGCAGAACTGTCCCGATCCCATCGTCAGCGAGGCCACGAACGCACGGCCCAGGCCCGCCGCGTCGTCGCGCAATGCACCGTCGAGCGGGAAGACGGGGTTGATCGAACTCATCTCCGCATACACCGGGATTGGTTCGGGACGCGAGGCGGCAGCGGCGACGAGAGCTGTTCCGCCCGAACGTGACCCGGTGAATCCCACCGCCTTGATGTGCGGGTCGGTGACGAGTGCGATACCGAGTTCACGGCCGGTGCCGTACAGCAGCGAGAACGTGCCCGCGGGCATACCGGTGGCGGCAACCGCATCGGCGATCAACCGTCCGACCAGTTCCGAGGTACCGGGGTGGGCATCGTGCGCCTTGACCACGACCGGACATCCGGCCGCGAGCGCCGACGCGGTGTCGCCGCCGGCGACCGAGAACGCCAGCGGGAAGTTGCTGGCGCCGAACACCGCCACGGGACCGAGCGGGATCTTGCGCTGCCGGATGTCCGCACGCGGCAGCGGCGTCCGGTCCGGTCGCGCGGGATCGATGCGCGCTCCGTGCCAGCTGCCCTCGCGCAGCACCGAGGCGAAGAGGCGAAGCTGACCGGACGTGCGGCCGACCTCACCGGTGATCCGGGCGGCCGGGAGCCCGGTCTCGGCGACAGCACGCTCCACGAGGACGTCCGTTGCGGCGTCCAGATTGTCGGCGATCGTCGAGAGGAACTGCGCACGATGCTCGGAGGCGGTCGCGCGATAGGGACCGAAGGCGGCCGCGGCGGCGGCGGTGGCACGAGCGACGTCTGCTTCGTCGCCGTGTGCGTACGCGGGCAACAGGCGCCCACCGGTGGTCGGGTCGATGCCGTGTACGGCACTCCCCGAACCGGTCACCCGCTCACCGGCGATGATGAGCTGACCGGTCAGGTCGTGCGTGGTCAGCGGTGCGGGTCGGTGCGCAATGGTCATCGTGGTCCCATCCCTTGTGAGTTGGCGTCTGCCGAGATCGCCGCGCCGTGGTCACGCCCCGAGCGATGTCGTCTGCTCTCGATCGGCGGCCGCGGTCGGCGTCGGCCTCGCCCTGAGTTCGGCCTTGTCACGACCGTAGGTCCGGCCATTCATTCATGTCCAAGTCAATTACTGACGCCATCAATGCGGGTGGTGCATCGATCCAGGTGAGTGATTCACGAGGGGACGAGACGATGCGCATCTTCGGTGTCATCCGGCCGGCCCACGCCGGGGCTCAAGCCCGCCCTGCGACGACGGGCAATGAGACAATCACAGCGCCGAACCCGACATAACGCACATGCGCCGAGCCACGGCGGATGTGCCGATCGTCGGACCGGGCACACCACCCACTCGACGAAAGCGGAATCCAGAACCGATGAAGCGCATTCGCCTCCTCGCCATCATGGCCCTGGCCATCTCGGCACTGACCATCTCCTTCGGCACCGCCAACGGCGCCCCCGCGCCTGCCGCGCCGTCCCACCACTCGAGCGCCTCCGCCGACGGAACCTCCATCATTTCCCAGCTGCGCAACGCGACGTTCGTCGCGGGCGAGCAGGAACTCCGGGTCGTCGACGCCCGCGGACAGACCATCGAACGGATCGGACTCGTGCTGCCGTTCGACGGGGCCGCGGTCCCGATGCGCGCGCAGGTCTCCGCCGATCGCACCCAGGCGACGTTCACGCCGATCCTCTCCCCCGAGGCGCGTGCGGCCATCGCGGCCGGCGTCCACCCGGCATCCGCCAAGAAGGACCGGGCCTACCAGCAGATGATCTGGCACATCACCAACGGCTGGAATCGCGGCGGCAACGTCACCACCGCGATCGGCGCGCTCGCCGGACTCGTCATCGGCTGCATCGTCATCGTCGGCTGCGTCTGGGGCGCGGGCGTCGGCGCTGCCATCGGCGCGGTCATCGGCATCAACAACGGCGACCCGCGTGCGGGACAGTCGATCCTGAACTGGATCAACACCCCGTAGCAGCACCGAAGCCCGACACGCGTGGGCATCGACACGAATCCCCGACCCTGATCTCCAGGGTCGGGGATTTCTGTTGTGACCCGGCCCCGCCGGCAGCGATCCGCGCACAGTCAACGCATATCAACGCACAGTCGACGGAAGCCGCGAAAGCCGCGACTCCGGAACCCTCCCGGCGCTCGCTTTACAAATTGCCCTGATTGTCTAGACAACGGACATTGTCTCGGTTAATGTCCAGTGCTGTACATCACAGCCCCGTCCAGACAGGAGTGCGCATGAGTACCGCACCGACCCCGCCCGCCGCGGACGACTCGCCCGTCGAGTGGAAGGACCGGAAACGCCATCTGTGGCTTCTCGGCCTGATCCCACCGACCTCGGTCTTTCTCGCGATGCTTCTCGTCGCCGGGTTCAATGCCATCGGCCACGGCCTCGATGTCGTGTCACCGGTGTGGTGGTGGATCGGGCCGATACTGGTCTACGTCCTGCTCCCCATCCTCGACGTGTTCTTCGGGCCCGACGGTTCGAACCCGCCCGAGGAGCTGATGGAGCAGCTGGAGAACGACAAGTACTACCGCTACTGCACCTACATCTACATCCCGTTCCAGATCGCGAGCCTCGTGATGGCCTGCTACCTGTGGACGGCTGACGACCTCGGCTGGCTCGGCATCGACGGCGGATTGGGCCTGGCGTCGAAGATCGGGTTGGCCCTGTCGATCGGCGCGATGGGCGGGATCGGGATCAACACCGCCCACGAACTGGGCCACAAGAAGGACGACCTCGAGCGCTGGCTGTCGAAGATCACGCTCGCCCAGACCTTTTACGGTCACTTCTTCATCGAGCACAACCGCGGCCACCACGTGCGGGTCGCGACGCCCGAGGACCCGGCCAGCTCGCGGTTCGGAGAATCGTTCTGGCGCTTCCTTCCCCGCAGCGTCTGGGGAAGTCTGAAGTCCTCGGTCGAACTCGAACGCAAGCGACTCGAGCGTGCGGACAAGCCGTTCTGGCACCCGAGCAACGACGTCCTCAACGCCTGGGCGATGTCGATCGTGTTGTGGGGTGCGCTCACGGCGATCTTCGGCTGGGAGATCCTGCCGTTCCTGGTGATCCAGGCCGTGTACGGCTTCTCGCTGCTGGAGACCGTGAACTATCTCGAGCACTACGGTCTGCTCCGCCAGAAGACCACGACCGGTCGCTACGAACGATGCACTCCGGAGCACAGCTGGAATTCCGATCACATCTGCACGAACATCTTCCTGTACCACCTCCAGCGGCACAGCGATCATCACGCGAATCCCACCCGGCGGTACCAGACCCTGCGCAGCTTCGACGGTGCCCCGAACCTGCCGAGCGGGTACGCGAGCATGATCACGCTCGCCTACTTCCCCCCGGTCTGGCGGCGCGTGATGGATCGGCGGGTGCTCGACCATTACGACGGTGACGTCGAACGCGTCAACATCGCACCGCACCGCCGCGAACGCGTCCTCGCCGAGCACGGGGTGTCGCCGCGATGAGCACATTCCGTTGTCCGGTCTGCGATTACGTCTACGACGAGGCCGCCGGCGCGCCCCGTGAGGGCTTCCCGCCCGGCACCGCGTGGGCCACCATCCCCGACGACTGGCCCTGCCCCGACTGCGGGGTTCGCGAGAAGATCGACTTCGAAGGAGTGGCAGTACGATGAATTTCAAGCTTTTCCGTTGCGAGGTATGCGGTTTCGAGTACGACGAGGAACTCGGCTGGCCGGAGGACGGCATCGAACCCGGCACACGCTGGGCCGACATCCCCGACGACTGGAGCTGCCCGGACTGCGGGGCGGCGAAGACCGACTTCGAGATGGTCGAAGTGGCGCGTCCATGAGCGCCGTTCGCGTCGGTGACTCCGGGAGAGACGTGTCGGTGGTGATCGTCGGCACCGGTGTCGCCGGCATCACCGCCGCGGAGACACTGCGTGGCAACGGTTTCGACGGGACGATCACCGTCTTCGGGGAGGAGCCACATCTCCCCTATCGTCGAACGGCGTTGAGCAAGAACCTCGTCGTCGGCGACCTGTCGGACGCCAAGATCACGCTTCGTCCGCCCGGGTACTGGTCGGAGCGGGGCATCGACATCGTGACCTCGACGCGAGTCGTCGACGTCGACACCTCGTCCCGCCTGGTCCGCCTCGCCGACGCCACCGAGGCCGGTTATGACGCGCTGGTCCTGGCCACCGGCGGACGTGCCCGGCAATTGCCCGGCGGGTCGTCGTCCCCATTTTCGTTGCGCACCCGGCGCGACGCGGAGGGACTGCGGGAGGCGATCGCGGACGGACCGGTGGTCATCGTCGGCGGCGGACTGATCGGTCTGGAGATCGCCGCGGCCGCGGCGACCGCGGGTGAGGGGTCGCAGGTGACCGTGGTCGAGCGCGGATCGTCGTTGCTGTCCCGGGTCGTCCCGGCGTCGGTGGCCGAGGCGGTGGCGACCCTGCACCGTGAACGCGGTGTACGGATCCTCACCGGCGCGGAGCCCATCGCACTCGGCGCGCAGACGGTGACACTCGCCGACGGGCAGACGCTGACGGGGACGGTGATCAGTGCGGTCGGAATGGAACCCGAGCTCGACTTGGCGCGCAGTGCCGGACTTTTCGTCGATTCGGCCGGTGTCGTCGTCGACGATGCGCTCCGCACGGGGGTGCCCGGTGTCTATGCGGCCGGTGATGTCGCGGCGCGTCCGCATCCGTTGACGGGGGCACCCATGCGTGCCGAGCAGTGGCTCACGGCGACCGAGCACGGCAGACTGGTCGCCATGACGATCGCCGCCGACCTCGGATCGGGCGCCGACACCTCGGTTCCGGTGCCGCGAGTGCCACTGGCCTGGACGATGCAGTACTCCACCAACATCCAGGTCGTCGGGTGGCCGACCTCCGGGGACCGAGTCGACGTCGAACTCGTCGACTCCAGCTCGGTCGTCCGGACCTTCGCGGGTGATCGACTGGTCGGGGCGGTCTGTATCGGACGGGGTGCATCCGGGCGCGCGCTGCGCGCCGAGATCGAGTCCTCGCTCCAGCCGGCCGGCGTCGGCGGATGACGACACGAAACTTCGCCCAGGACAGCAGGGCCCTCCTCCGCAACTCCCTGCTCGACGGACTACACGACCTGCTGCTGGACCGGGATTGGGCGGCGGTGCGCATGTCCGACGTCGCCGCCGCCACCGGAGTCAGTCGTCAGACCGTCTACAACGAGTTCGGGTCACGCTATGGCCTCGCCCAGGGCTACGCGGTCCGGTTGGCCGGTCGTTTCGCCGGCCACGTCGCGGACTCGCTGGCCGGTTCCGTCGACGACGTCACCGAAGCCCTGCACAAGGGCTTCGGTGAGTTCTTCGCCGGGGTCGCCACCGATCCGCTGATCGCGTCGCTGCTGTCCGGCGAGGCCAAACCCGATCTGATGAAGTTGATCACCACCGATGCCGCACCGATCATCACCACCGCGGCCGACCGGCTGGCCGATGCCTTCCGCCAGTCCACCTGGCTGACGATGGCGGAGTCCGACGTCGTGCGTATCTCACGCGCGATCACCAGGATGGCCCTGAGCTACATCGCCATGCCGCCGGAGGGCGATCGGGATGTCGCCTCCGACCTCGCCGCCATCATCGCCCCGGCCATCGAGGTGGCCCGCGCACGGGTCTGACGGTCAGCCGCGCAGGAGGCTCCGCGTGCCGCGCCGGATGACCGCGCGATAGATCCGGTCGATGGTGCCGACCCGTGCGTCCTCGGGGTCCACGAGTTCGTTTTCCGCGATGACCGATTCTTCGCCGTCGATCGTCTCGCGATCGAAGGCCTCGAGTGTCCGGCCGGGGCCGGTCAGCCCGTCGATCGCCCTCACGAGCGAATCCGCCTGAGCCACGGCCTCGTCGAATACCCGGTGCTCGACGCCCAGATGCTCGGACAGCAAGCGCGTACGCATGGACAGGATCGTCGACCGCAGGGTCCGGTCCGCCGGATCACGCGGATCGGCTTCGATCGCGACGTCACATTCACTGTCGAATCCCAACGACCGGTTGTTGAGGTTCGACGACCCGATGCGCAGGAGGACGTCGTCGACGATCAGCACCTTGGCGTGCACGTAGATCGGGTCGCCGTCGGCGGTGACCGGATAGTAGGCGCGGAATCGGTCGTACTTGTCGGCGCGCCACAGCAGTTGCAGGAGTTTGTGCCGCGCACCATCCATCGCGAGTCGCTCGACCGGGCTGTCCGCATGCCGAGGCAGCACCACGACGATCTCGGGACCGTCGGGCTCGGCGAGGCGTTCGGCCAGCGCATCCGCGACCTCCCGGGCCGCCAGGTACTGACTCTCCACGTAGATGGTCCGTTGCGCCGCAGCGAAGGCCGCGCGATAGAGGCGACGGATCTCCTCGACCTGGGGCCGGGCGTCGTACTGCGGAATCGTCCGCGCCACCGCAACGTCGCAGTCGGTGAACGTGACGTCGAGATCCGCCGGCCAGATGTCGGGGCCGTCCGTGTCGACCAGGGGCTTGAGACACTCGCCGGTGGCTGCTTCCCAGCGGTCGAGGGCGACGGACGCGACCACACGCGCGGCGTCGCCGTCGAGCGCAACGGTGACGTCGTGCCACGGCCCATGCGGCCGGCCGTCGGGATCTCGACGAAAGTCGTTCTGCGACAGATGCTCCGAGGTATCCCAGCGGTCCACGGTCATGTCGATGCCGCCACAGAAGGCGAACTGGTCGTCGATCACCGCGATCTTCTGGTGGTGGGCGGCCGAGACCGGGTGCGCGGCGTCGATCCGATAGTGCAGACGGCGACCGGTGAGCAGATCCTGGACGAACGGCGGTGCGACCCCGCGCAGGATGCCGGTGAATGCTCCGGTGCTCCAGCGCAGGACGTGGATCTCCAGCTCCGGACGGGTGTCGATCAGCCACCGTAGGAAGTCGCCGAGCACATCGGGGACCTCATCGTCGGTGGTCGTCGGGTCGAGTCTGATGCGGGTGTCCACATCCCACCCGATGAGCACGATTCGTCGCCGTGCCTGCAACAACGACGACTTCGCATGCAGAAAGTAGTCCGCCGCATCGACGATGCAGGCCACGCGGTCCGCGGTCGCGATCTCGCGGCACGTGTCCCCGGCACGCAGGATCGGCTCGTGAGCTGACTCGTCCACCGCGTTCACTCCTCGCATCGCCTCGGGCCCCGACCGGCGTCCATTGTGCCAAGGCACCGTGGCGCCCGCGCGGGCGAGGCGGGTCGCCGCCGGGCTGCGCGCCGGATGCCTACACTCGTCGAGGTGACCGCCGACCCGACTGCCGATCGACCAGAGGACGCTGCCGAGCACGCGCGCCCGACGCGTCGGGGCGGCCGGCGCATGGCGATCGCGGCGGCGCTGGTCGTGGTCGTTCTCGCCGGCGTCGGCCTCGTCGCCTGGCGGACCGTGCCCGAGCGGTGGTTGCCCTGGGACACCGCCGAGTTCCCCGAGGTCGACGCATCCGAGCTCACGCCGGGGCAGGTGCGGGTCGTCGAAGCGGTGCGGCGCGAACACGCCGCGCAGCGCCCGGGGACGTTCTTCTCCGAGGGCGCCGACGAGCCGTGGTGCGCGAACTTCGTCAGCTGGATCATGCGGGCGGCGGGCAGTCCGCTGGCCAACCCGCATTCCGGCCACTGGCGCATCCCCGGCGTGTACACGCTCCAGGAGTACTACGAGGCCGAGAACCGGTTCGAGGCCGTCGGCGACCACGCACCCCGGGTCGGGGACGTCGTGCTCTACGACCGGTCGTCGGGATTCGGTCAGCACACCAACATCGTCGTGGCGGTCGACGGTGAGACCGCCGTCACGGTGGGCGGCAACGAGATGGGGCGCATCCGGATTCACTCGCTGGACTGGCGGTCCGACGGTGGTGTCGTCGGTTTCGGTCGTGGCCTCCCCGGATGACGGCGATGGACTTCACCGGTTTCCCCGAGGCCGCACTCGACTTCTACGACGACCTGGAGATCGACAACTCCAAGGTGTTCTGGGAGGACCACAAGGACGTCTACCGCTCGGCGGTCGCCGAGCCCATGAGGGCCCTGACCGACGCGTTGGCCGACGAGTTCGGTCCGGCCAAGATCTTCCGGCCACATCGCGATGTCCGGTTTTCGAAGGACAAGACGCCGTTCAAGACCCATCAGGGCGCGTTCGTCGCCGTGGCCCCGGCCACCGGGTACTACGTCCAGATCGGCGCTCCGGGTGTCCGGGTCGGCGCCGGCTTCTACGAGGCGTCGCCGGCCCGGCTCGCCGAGCTGCGGAAGTCCATCGACCACGACCGCAGCGGACCGGAGCTCGAGAGAATTCTCCGGCGGCTCACGAAGGACGGCTGGGAGATCGCCGGGGACCGGCTCAAGACCGCGCCACGTGGATACGACGTCTCCCATCCGCGGATCGAACTGCTCCGCCACCGGTCGCTGTCGGTCGGCCGGGACTACGGATTCGACGAGATCATCCACTCGCCGGAACTCGTGGATCGCATACGCCATGACTGGCGGGTGACGGTCCCCTTCGTCGAGTGGACAGCGGTCCGCATGAACAGCTGACGCCGGACCGCTCGGGCGGTTCGTGCTGGTCCACCCGGACCAATTCACGACGAGTTCTCCGGTTTGGCGCGCGCATGCGGATGCGGCGGGGTGATACTTGCGCCGACCGCGTCCGAGATCACACCCAGCGTCTCGGACGATCACGAGTACCGGGGCGGACGGCCGATGACGACCCTTTCCGACGGCATCGCCGCCGAGGTCGACGCCGCGCTGGCGGGGCGCGTGCATCGACCCGGGTCCGCCGGATATCGAGAGTCACTGTCGCGCATCTTCTTTCCCGACGCGTCCCGACGCACTCCGCCATGTGTGGTGCACCCCCGGGACACCTCGGACGTGGCCACGGCCATGCGGATCGTCTCGGCCGGCGGTGGTCGCGTCACCGCCCGTGGGGGCGGACTCAGCTCCACCTGCGTCGACGACTCCGCCGTGCTGATGGACCTGTCGGTTCATCTCACCCGGATCGACGCCCACGACGACCGCGTCCGGGTCCAGGGCGGCGCCACCGTCGGCGCGGTGCTCGAGGCACTGACCGGGTCCGGGCGGGTCATCCCGGTGGGCATCGTCGGTCTGGCCGGGTTCGGCCTCGCCACGCGCGGCGGCGTCGGATACCTCACGCGGAGCGCCGGACTCACCGTCGACCATCTCGTCGAGGTCGAACTCGTCCGGCCCGACGGCGAGGTGGTCCGGCTCGACGCGGACAGCACGGGCACCGAGGCCGACCTGTGGCGGGCGGTGCGCGGATGCGCCCCGAGCTTCGGCGTGGTCACCGCGGCGGAACTGCGCACGGTGGCGCAGGGCCCGGTGCACATCGACCGTGCGGTGGTCGAACTCGATGCGCTGGCCGACTACTTCGCGGTCGCGCCCACACTCCCCCGACACTCGACGATGGGCGCGGTCCTCGGGTACGGCGCCGATGACGACGAGCCCGCGCTTCTGGTCTACACCGCGTGCCGTGGTTCCCGGGCGACCGACCTCGCCGAGGCACGCGAAGCCACCGACGCCGTCGTGGCCGGTTCCGCCCGTCCGCCCCGCTTCCGGTCGCAGACCACGGGTCGCTATCTGAGCGGGTTGCCCGAATTCGCGCACCCCGGTCCGGGCGGCACCGACCCGCCGCCCATCCGGGCAGCCGACCCTGACACGTCGTCGGAACGCGGGCATTTCTTCGGGAAGTCGGTGTTCGTCGGTCCGACGCTCGGGGACGACGTCGCCGACGGATTGCGGAACGCGATCACCGCCGCCCCGACCCGGGCGTGCCGTATCGATTTCCAGCACACCGGCGGCGCCCTCGCCGACGTCGACGACGCGAGCACCGCCTTCTGGGGCCGTGGCGCGGAGTGGAACGTCCCGCTGAACGCCATCTGGTCCGACGACGCCGCCACCGATCGGTGCGAGGCCTGGGCCCGCGCCGCCCTCGACGCTGGCCGCGGACACCATCGGCGTCTACAGCGTCGAACTCCGTCCCGGATTCGCCGAGACCGAGCGGGAGACCGAAGCGGCATTCGGCGGCAATCTCGCGCGACTTCGACGACTGCGGGACCACATCGACCCCGGTCGGGCACTGGGGGTTCTGCCGCTCTGATCGCCCACCCGCCCGAGACCACGCCGGAGGACCCATGACCAACGAGATCTCCCGCCCCGAGACGGGGCGGAAGTCCGGAGCCCCCGAGGGCGCCGCGACCCTCATCATCGGCCAACGCGTCCATCCGGGTATGGACGATCGCTACCGGGAGTGGTTCGGGAAGATCGAGACCGCGGCGGCCCGGTTTCCCGGCTTCGTCGGCTCGAAGCTGCGGGCGCCGGATCCCAGCCAACCGGACTGGACGGCGATCTACGGATTCGACTCGGTCGGCCACCTCCAGGACTGGCTCAACAGCGCCGCCCGGCTCGACCTCGTCGACGAGGGCAAACCGCTCTTCGACGGTCCGGCCACCGCCCAGGTCCTGGCGCCGGGCACCGCCGAGCCGGAGACCCTCGTCACCGTCGTGGTGTCGCACCGGGTCGCCGAGTCCAAGGTCGACGACTTCCTGGCGTGGCAGCGACAGGTCGACGCCGCCGAGCACCGTTTCCCCGGCTTCCGCGGCACGGAATTGTTCCGGCCGGTCCCCGGCGTCCAGGAGGACTGGACGATCTCGTACCGCTTCGACACCGCCGAGCACCTCGACGCCTGGCTGACATCCGGTGAGCGTGCCCAACTCCTCGCCGAGGCCGAGGACTTCGGCGACTTCACCCTTCGCCGGATCGACCACTCCTTCGGCAACTGGTTCTCCCACGGCGGGGATGACGCGCCACCTCCGTCGAATGTCAAGACCTCCGTGGCGGTCTGGGTCGGCCTCTACCCCACGGTGGTGTTCCTCACCCTGATGACGGCGCCGCTGGGAATGCCGTTATGGCTGGGCATGCTGATCGGAAACCTGTTGTCCAGCTTCGCGATGAGTTATCTCACGATGCCGTACTACGTGAACCGGGTGCTCGGCTGGTGGCTGCAACCGAAGTCGACAGCGCCTCAACCCCGGACCAATCTCCGGGGCGCGCTGCTCATCATCGCGCTGAACGCGGCCTGGGTCGCGATCTTCTACCTGATCACGGTCCAGTTCTGGACACTCCCGTGAGTGCGTCGCCGTGACAACCGGTGTCGCCGGGCCTCGCCCCGGTCGGACCGTGGGCATCCTCCTGTGCGTTGTCCCGCTCAGCCAGATCCCCCTCGACATCTACACGCCGGCGATGCCCGACATGATGACCGACCTGTCCTCCACCTCGACGGCCGTCCAGGCCACCGTCACCGCCTACATGGTCGGTCTCGCAGTGGGTTTCGTACCCGTCGGGGTGCTGGCCGACGCGTGGGGGCGGAAGCGGGTTCTGACAGCCTGCATGGGCGTGACGATTGTCGCCAGCCTCGCCTGTGCGGCGGCGACGACAGTGCCGATGCTGCTCGGTGCCCGCTTCGTCCAAGGACTGGGCGCATGCGCGTGCATGGTCCTGAGTTACGCCGTTGCCGCCGACTGTTTCCGCGGCAGGAAACTGACCTCGGTCGCCGGATTGCTGGGTGCCGCCTGGGGTCTCGCACCGGTCATCGCGCCGGCCGTCGGCGGTGTGCTGGCCCAGTTCCTGATCTGGCGGCTCATCTTCGTCCTGATCGCGGCGATGACCCTCCTGGTCGGCATCGTGGTCGTGATGGCCCTGCCCGAGACGCTCGCCCCGGGCGACCGTGTCCCCGTCGATGTGCGCGCCACGTCCCGGACCTCCGTCTCGATCATCACCCACCCCGTCTTCGCCTGCTTCGTCGTCGTTTTCGGGTTGATGGCGGCGGCTCAACTCGCCTTCGGCGTCGCGGGCCCGTTCCTCTATCAGTCCGAGCTCGGATTCACGCCGGCCGCATACGGTCTGATCGCCCTGTGTGTGGGCGCGGCGAATCTCGTCGGCGAACTGGCGTGCAGCTACTTCGCCACCAAGACGTCGACGCGTCGGCTCGCGTACGGCGCCTTCGTCCTGTTCGGCGCCGGCACCGCGGTGATCCTGACATCGGCACTCACCGTCGGTTCCGATGCGTGGGCCCTGACGATCGGTGCCGCGCTCGCCCTGGCCGGATGCGGCATACTGTGCCCGCAGATGTACGGCCTCGCTCTGGGACTGTTCACCAGGAACCTGGGGCTGGTCGGCGGGATCGCCACCGCCGCCTCGTATCTGATCGTCTCGGCGGCGTTGACCCTCGTGGGCGTCCTCCCCGAGACCTCTCCCGCTCCGCTGGGCTGGTTGTACGCCGGCTGCGGACTGGCCGGGGTCCTCCTCCTCGGGTGGGCGACGTCGGCCCGACACCGAACCGACCACCCGACCATCCCTCAGACGCCGAGACTCACCGACCCACAACGCCTCTGACCTCCCGAACGCAACGACCGCACCACATCAACCGAGGAGCACCGATGACCGACACCGTCCACTACGGGCACATCTTCCATCTGGCCGGCAGTCCGGCCGTCACCGAGGCGGTCGACGCACTCGTCTCGATACCCGACGGGGCGCTGGTCGTCGGCGACGACGGCACGGTCAAGTTCGCCGGCGAGAAAGCCGATGTCCCGGACGAATTCGCATCGGCGGAGTCCCACGACCACCCCGGCGGGTACCTCATCCCGGGTTTCGTCGACACCCACATCCACTTCCCGCAGACCTACGCCGGCGACTCCTACGGCGGCGGGCAGCTGCTCGAATGGCTCAATCTCTGCATCTTCCCGTCCGAATCCAAGTTCGCCGACCCCGAATTCGCCCAGGCCGCCGCGGTCGAGTTCACCAGGCGTCGGGTCGCCGCGGGGACGACCGCCATGATGGTGTTCGGTTCCGCCTTCCCCCACGCCCAGGACTCCCTGTTCACCGAGACCCAGAAGGCCGGACTGCGTATCGTGGCCGGCCGCGGAATCCAGACCGTCGGTGGTGACACCGCCAAGCCGCTGCTGACCTCGGAGGAAGAGGCGATCCGCCTCACCAGGGCCGAGATCGACAAGTGGCACGCCGCCGACACCGGCGACCACCGCACCGCGTTGCTGCACGTCGCGATCGTGCCGCGGTTCTCCCTGTCGGTGACCACCGAGACGCTGAAGAACCTCGGCGACCTGTACGACGAATACCGGGACCGAGGCGTCTACGTCCACAGCCACCTCAACGAGAACAACCGACCCGGAACCGGGGAGGTCGACACCACCAAGGAGGTCTACCAGGTCGACTCCTACCTCGACACCTACGACGGCAAGTTCCTGCCCGGCTCGCAGGTCGGCGGCAAGAGCCTGCTCGGTCCACGGACCATCCTCGCGCACTGCGTGCACTGCCAGGATGCGGAGCTGGCGCGCATGGCCGAGACCGGCACCTCGATCTCGCACTGTCCGGTGTCCCAGTTGTTCCTCGGGTCGGGCACGATGCCGTGGAAGCGCACGGTTGCGGCGGGTGTGAACATCTCCGCCGGAACCGATTTCGGCGGCGGCGACGAATGGCTGATCCCGCGCGTCCTCGGCGACGCGTTCAAGCAGCACATCACCGAACCCGGAGACGCCGGGGTGTCGATGCACCCGGCCGAGATGCTGTTCATCGGAACCGTCGGGGGCGCCCGCGCGCTCGACATGGAGGACCGCTTCGGCAACTTCGATCAGGGCAAGGAGGCCGATTTCCTCGTCATCGAACCCGTGGACGTCCTGAAGTCGACGCTGGACAACGCCGTCCGTTCCGACGACGCCGATCTCGCTCGCGACCAGACTCTGTTCGGCCTGTTGATGGGCCTCCGCGAATCATCCATCGCCGAGGTCTACGTCCAGGGGCGTCGGGTCACCGTCTGACCGGCCACCGGAACTCTCCCCGGCAGGAGACGACGATCGTCACCACACACGACGCCACCGACACCGCAGGCACCACCGCGATCATCGCGGTGTCGGTCTTCCACGCCGGCACCAGCGGCGATTTCGCGGAGTGGGCCGCGACGCTGGCCGCCTCGGCCACCGATTCCGCCGGCTGCCTGGGCGTCGCGATATCGGCGGTGACCGACGGACATTTCGATCCGGCGGTCGCGACCACGTTCGTCGACGAGGACGCCCTGGACCGGTGGCTCGCCGGTCCGGGACACCGGTCTGCGCTCGAGGCCGGACGAGCGCGCGGTTGGCTACCGGCGACGCCCGTCCTCGAGCTCGTCGACGGACAGTCGCCGCCGCCCGGAGTCGGCGCGTTCCGGCACGACATCGTCGCCGGCGCGGTCGGCGACTTCGTCGCGGCGCAACACGTGTTGACCGATGCGGCAAGCGGCTTCGGCGGCTACGAGGGCACCGCCCTGTTCGTCGACGACGAGCGCGAGACGTCGCTGTCGGTGTTGCGGTTTCGCACGGACCGTCAGCTGGCGGCCTGGGTGTCGTCGAGCCGACGCAGCGAAGCCCTCGCCGGGCTGCGTTCGAGTCTCACCCACGATTTCGAGACGATGGCCAGCACGACGGCCTTCGGCACCACCGTGCGCACCGACCGCGGCCGGATACTGCAGACGCCGAACTGGAAGTCGGCGATGATGGTGCTGCTGGTGCTGTACCCGACGGTGATGACACTGTCGAGGTTCCTCGGCCCGACCCTCGATCGCCTCGGCGCGGAACCGTGGCTGGCGCTGTGGCTGAGTCAGGTGGTCAGCGTCTCGCTCATGCAGTGGTGGCTGATGCCGTGGGCGTCCCGCCCCTTCCGGCGGTTCCTCGATCCGGTCGACGGGAACAACTGGCGCAGCAACATCGCCGGAGCGGGCACGATCCTGGTGCTCTACCTGATATGCCTGACGGTCTTCGCCAGCGTGACGTGGCTGCAGTTCTGGGATTTCGCCGACGCCTGAGTGTTTGTCAGTCGACGATCCCGTCCAGGTAGACCCATCGACCATCGAGTCGCATGAAACGACTGCGCTCGTGCAGCGATCCCGGTTCCGGTCCTCGTCGGTAGTACGCGGTGAAGGTCACCTCGCCCTCGACGTCGAAGGGTGATCCGGCAGCTGTCGACTCGATGTCGAGGCGATACCAGCGCATCGACTCGTCCAGATCCAGCGTGTCGGGGCGGGTGTCGGGATGCCAGCTGACCAGCAGATGGTTCCGATCTCCGAGCGCGAAAGCGGTGAAACGCGAACGCATCAAGGCCTCGGCGGTCGGTGCGGGGCGCTCACCGGCGAGAACGGGTCCGCAACAGTCGCCGAGGACGAGACCCGACAGACACGGGCACCTCGCGGAGACGTTCCGGTTTACCGATTCACTGGTCACCTCTCGATCTTAGGGGTAGACAGGAGGAGCGGCCGTCCGCGCTTCGGACCCACCGCACCCCACGCCCGAAGGTTCTCATGATTGGAGCGGTTCCCTTGTCGGACAACGTGTATCGAGTCATCGAAGTCGTCGGGTCCTCGGCCTCCGGCACCGATGACGCCATCCGGAATGCGATCACCCGCGCCTCGTCGACCGTCAACCATCTCGATTGGTTCGAGGTCACCGAGACCCGCGGCCACATCGAAGACGGTCAGATCGCCCACTTCCAGGTGACGCTGAAGGTCGGCTTCAAGATCGAAGGCTCCGGCGACGCGACACCGTGATCGCCACGGCGCGTTCCACACGGCGGATCTCACCGCGTGAGGAACGCGCCGGGCCCGGAGGCCCACCGGTCCGTCATCGCCGTCCCCGACCCGCTGCGGCGGTCGAGGCGCGCCGACGGCCCCGTCCGCGTTCGGCGTGCGCCTCTTCGACACCGAACCTAGACTTCGGGGACCATGATGCGCGACCACGTCCCTGGGGGCCGAAGTATCCGATGAGGTACCACCAGACCATCGCCGGTACCACCCATGAGTTCGACGGCCTCGTCGAGCTGATGGCGAAGGCGACGCCGCGCCGGTCGGGAGACGAGCTCGCCGGTTGCGCCGCGGAGTCCGATGCCGAACGAGCAGCTGCCGCATGGCAACTCGCTGACGTACCGCTGAGCCGGTTCCTCGACGAACCCCTGGTGCCGTATGAATCCGACGAGGTGACCCGACTCATCGTGGACACCCATGACCGGGCCGCGTTCGCCGAGATCGCCCACCTGACTGTCGGCGGGTTCCGGGACTGGCTGTTGGAGATCGCCCCACGCGCCGACGCCGCCGACCGGCTCTCCCGGATCGCCCCCGGACTGACGCCGGAGATGGTCGCAGCAGCGTCGAAGATCATGCGGAACCAGGACCTGATCCTCGTGGCCGCCGCGGCGAGGGTGACGTCGGCCTTCCGCACCACCATCGGGCTGCCCGGCCGGATCGCCACGCGCCTGCAACCCAACCACCCCACCGACGATCCCCGGGGTATCGCCGCGGCCACCCTCGACGGGCTCTTGATGGGATGCGGCGACGCGGTCATCGGGATCAACCCGGCGTCGGACTCACCGCGAGCGACCGCGGACCTGCTCCACATGCTCGACGACATCCGGCAGCGTTTCGAGATCCCGATGCAATCGTGTGTGCTCTCCCATGTCACGACCACCGTCGACCTCATCGAGCAGGGTGTACCCGTCGACCTCGTGTTCCAGTCGATCGCGGGTACCGAGGGCGCCAACAAGGGATTCGGGGTGACGCTGGACATCCTGCGCGACGCCGACGAGGCGGCACGGTCACTGCGTCGCGGAACCGTGGGCGACAACGTGACGTACCTGGAAACCGGTCAGGGATCGGCACTCTCGGCCGGCGCGCACCTCGGCGTCGGCGGCAAACCGGTCGACCAGCAGACCCTGGAGAGCCGCGCGTACGCGGTGGCGCGCGTGCTGAAACCACTGCTGATCAACACCGTCGTCGGGTTCATCGGTCCCGAATACCTGTACGACGGCAAACAGATCATCCGTGCCGGACTCGAAGATCACTTCTGCGGCAAGCTGCTCGGGCTCCCGATGGGCGTCGACGTCTGCTACACCAACCATGCCGAAGCCGACCAGGACGACATGGACACGCTCCTCACGTTGCTCGGCGTCGCCGGGGCCGCGTTCGTCATCGCCGTGCCCGGGGCGGATGATGTGATGCTCGGCTATCAGAGCCTGTCGTTTCACGACGCTCTCTACGTGCGTGAGGCACTGCACCTTCGGCCCGCTCCCGAGTTCGAGTCGTGGCTGGCCCGACTCGGCATGACCGATGGCGACGGTCGGGTTCTACCGGTGGACCCCGGCGAGTCTCCCCTGCTACCACTGACGGCCGGGCGATGACCGCGGACCGGCCCGCATCCGCCGACGAGGCGCAGCACCCCGACCCGTGGGCCGAGCTGCGCCGGACGACCCAAGCTCGTATCGGACTCGGCCGCGCGGGCAATTCGCTTCCGTCGCGGCGGGTCCTCGAATTCCAGGCCGCCCATGCACTTGCGCGCGACGCCGTGCACGAACCGCTCGACGTCGACGAGTTCGCCCGTGGCATCGGCGAACTCGATCTCGATGCCCCGATCGTGGTCACCAGTCGGGCGGCGACACGCAGCGAGTACCTGCGCCGGCCGGATCTGGGCCGGGTACCCGACGACCTCTCGCAGGTGCCGCGCGCCGACACCGAGATCGGGATCGTGCTGGCCGACGGACTGTCGCCGCGGGCTCTCGCCGACCACGGCCACGGCCTCGTCGCGGCCCTGCTGCGACAGTTCGACGGCCGCTACTCCATCGCGCCGCCGGTCATCGCGACCGAGGCACGCGTCGCCCTCGGCGACCACATCGGCGAGGCCCTCGGCGTCACCACCCTCATCGTGATCATCGGCGAACGTCCCGGCCTGTCGGTCGCCGACAGCCTGGGGATCTACCTCACCCATCTCCCCCGGCCGGGGCGGGCCGACTCGGATCGCAACTGCATCTCCAACATCCACCCACCCGACGGCCTGCAGTACGACGTTGCGGCGCGGACGACTGCTGCACTCATCGACGGCGCCCGCCGACTCGGACGATCCGGGGTCGCACTGAAAGACATGTCGCGCACGGACGCCCTCGAGCAGATCGACGACGCGGAGGCACTCACGCCCGAGTCGTAAGTGCCCCTGCGGTGGCCGCGAACCTGCTTCCCACTGGGCAGCGGCGAACTTCAGGTCCCCAGGATCTTCGCCTTCTGCGCGGCGAACTCGGCCTCGGTGAGGATGCCCTGCTGGTAGAGCGCGCCGAGCTCCTTGAGCGCCGAGATCGTGTCCGTCGGGCTCGGCGTGGGCGCTTGCTGGGGCGGTTGTTGAGGCGGCTGGGAGTACTGGGGCTGGGCATACTGCTGCTGCGGGTCCTGTGCGGCACCTTGCTGTGCCCACCGGCTGGCCTGGCGACGGGACACCCGGTTGCTCACCGCTGTCGCGGTGCCGGAGATGACCGCGGTGCGGGCGACACCGCGAAGAAGTCCTGGCATGTTCTGTCCTCTCGAGATTCAGGTCGGTTGTCGAGGTGGCGGTTACGCGGTCGGCGCGGCCGGGGTCGCCGCGTCGGCGGCATCGAGTTGGGCGAGCAAGGCGTTGACCGGTATCCGTCCCGAAGCGACGAGCTGTCCACCCCCTTTTCGGACGGCCGTGGCGAACGGAGCAGCCCATGCGTTCTCCCACACGAGGACCGCCGCGCTCGACCCCGGATCGATCACCGTGGCCGCCTCGGCGAGGTCGGAATCGTCGAGCAAGGAGGTCGCCGCGCCGTCGAAGATCGCGAAGTCCGCGCCGAGGGAGTTGATCTCGAGCCGGGCCACCGTTCCGTCGGCGTCCTTGGTGATGAAGACGATGTCGATCAGCCGCACGATCCCGCGGTCGATCAGATCGATCAGATGTGGAAGTGCCTCACCAGTCGGCTGCTTGCCCGTCCACTCGACCACGATGTAGTCGATGGGTCCGAGTTCGCGATCGGCCGTCTGGTCGACACCTGCTTGGTCGTCCAATTCCTTCTCCCTGTCTCATGCCGGCGATGTGACCTCATCGAGGCCCCGATCACGACCGCAGGTCGACCACCGACCGTCCGGGTTGCGCCTGATACAGCTCACCGATCTCATTCGCGTACTTTGTCGCAATCGGCTTGCGGCGCAACTTCATCGTCGGGGTGAGCTCGTCGCCGCCGGGGTCCCAGGCGGTCGGCACGATGGTAAATCGCTTGACCTGCTCCACGCGGGACAGTGACTGATTTCCGGCACGAATTGCGACCGCAACCTCGTCCACCACCTCAGGATGTGAGGACAACTCGGTCAGATCGGCGCCGGAGAGATCGAGCTTCTTGGCACGCGCGGCGGCGGCATCCGGATCGAGCACCACGAGCGCCGACACATAGGGCCGGGCGTCGCCGATCGCGGCCACCTGACCGATGAGCGACGACGCCGCCTTCATCGCGTTCTCGATGTTCGTGGGCGACATGTTCTTTCCCGACTCGTTGATCATGAGTTCTTTCTTGCGGTCCACGATGGTGACATTCCCGTCGTCGTCGATCGTCGCGATGTCACCCGTCGACAGCCATCCGTCGGCATCGATGGTCTCGGCGGTCTTGTCGGGCTGTTTGCGATAACCGCGCATCACCACCGGCCCCCGGACGAGGAGTTCACCGTCGTCGGCGAGTTTCACCTCCATGCCGCGTACCGGAGTGCCGACGGTACCTATCCGGAGATTGTCGCTGGTCGTCATCGTCGAGACGCCGGTTGTCTCCGACATCCCCCAGACCTCGAGCACCGGGATACCGAGCCCCAGGAAGAATGTCAGGACCTCGGGCGGAATCGCGGCGGCACCCGAGCCGGCGAAGGAGACCTGATCCAGCCCCAGTGCGGTGCGGACCTTGTGCAACACCAGACGGTCCGCGAGGCCGTGCGCGAGGCCACCCGATCTCTTGCCCTCGACCCGAGCCTGCGCCGTCGACGCCCCGACCCCGAACGCCCAGCCCGCGAGCGCCTTCTTCACCGGACTGGACTCCTCGGCCAGCTTGGCCTCGATGCCCGCGCGGATCTTCTGCCACACCCTCGGCACGCCGAAGAAGAAGGTCGGGTGCACGTCGGGAAGTGCGGCGGCGATCTCGCGGGGATCGGGCACAGTGGTGATCTGGATACCGCGCATCATGTTGGCCGCGTGCGACGACACCCGGTCGGCGATGTGCGCCGCGGGCAGGTACGAGATGGCACGGTCGTCGAAACCCGCCTGCACGATCTCGGCGAGCGCAGCCATCTCGGCGACGATGTTGCGATGGGTGATCTCGACACCCTTTGGCGGACCTGTGGTTCCCGAGGTGTAGATCAGGGTGGCCAGGTCGTCGGGCTGCACCGCCTGCCACGACGCGGTGAAGTCGAAACCCTCCGGTGCCGGCGTCTGTTCGACGTCGGCGAGTGAGACGGCACCCGTGGCCACTCCGTCGACGACGACCGTCGTGGACACCGCGGTGTTCGCTGCGGTGAGCACCGGGAGGAACACCTGCTCGGTGACGACGACGGAGTTCTCCGCGTTCCCGAAGAGATACTCGATCTGTTCCGGCGAACTCGTGTTGTAGATCGAGAACGGAATCGCGCCGAGGTGGAGCGCGGCGGCGTCCACCAGATGGAACTCCGGACGGTTGGTCAGCATGATCCCGACGGTGTCGCCGCGCTTGACGCCCAACGCCGCGAGACCCCCGGCGATGGCCTCCACCCGGCGCGCGTACTCGGCCCAGGTGATCTCCTGCAACCCGCCGACGGTGCGGAGCGCGATGGCGTCGGGGCGCACGGTGATCGTCTGCTGGAACGCGGCGGGAAGCGTCGCGACGGCGACGCCGGTCTGGTGGGGAAACGTGATGGTCTCTGCAGCGGTCATGACAGTCCTCGACTTGCCGGAGTGATGTGTCGTACGTCACAGTAGCGAGTGAGGACGTTTGTCACGACCGGTTCCGCCGAACGGTAACCGGTTGGCAAAAATCCCAGATCAGGACTGTTTGTCGAGCGAAGGACCGTCTGTCAGCGACTCCAGGTTCCAGCCTCCGCCGCCGGTCAGTTCGAGCAGGTCGGTGTGATGCTGATCGGTCGTGCTCCGGTGACTGACCGAGACCAGGATCGTCTCCGGCAGCTCCGTGCGGATCAGCGAGTACAGCGAGAACTCCAGACCCTCGTCGACCGCCGAGGTCGCCTCGTCCATGAACACGGCCTGCGGACGGGTGAGGAGGATACGAGCGAACGCGACGCGCTGCTGCTCGCCCGGCGAGAGCACCTTGACCCAGTCCTCCTCGTCGTGGAGCCGGCCGACGAGGTGCGGGAGGAACACCTTCTCCAGCGCCGCCTTGATGGCCTCGTCCCCGACGTCGTCGGGTAGCGCCGGGTAGGCGACCGCGGTCCGCAGGTCCCCCAGCGGGATGTAGGGCATCTGCGACAGGAACAGGGTGTGTTCGCCTGGCGGGCGGGCGAACTCGCCATCGATGAACGGCCACAATCCGGCCAGGCCGCGAAGCAACGTGGTCTTGCCCGACCCCGACCGTCCCTTGACGACGAGGGCTGCGCCGGGAGCGAGTGACAGGGTGAGCGCACTGATGAGTTCGTCGCCGCTCGGGGTCTTGATGTCGATGTCCGACAGTGCAACGGCGCGTTCCCGATCCACGGTCGTCACCTCGGGCAGGTCACGCGAGCGCGAATCGGCGTCGGCGAGTCCGTCGAGACGGATGATCGATGCACGAAGCGCCGTGAAGTCGTCGTAGGCGTTCCGGAAGAACGAGAGGGCATCGTGCATCTCGCCGAAAGCGGATGCGGTCTGCGTCATGTCGCCGAGTTTGATCTGACCGTCGAAGAAGCGAGGCGCCTGGACCAGATAGGGGAACACCGCCGCCAGTTGCGACGCGCTGAAGTTCCAGCCGACGAAGGCCAACTGCACATGGATGATCTGCCAGAAGTTCTTGACGACCGCACGGAACCTGGTCATCAGATTGTTGTGTTCGACGCGCTCGCCGCTGTAGAAGGCGACGTTCTCGGCACCGTCACGGATGCGGACCAGGGCGTAGCGGAAGTTCGCGGTGAGGCGCTCGCGCCAGAAGTTCAAGCGGATCAGCGGACGTCCGATGGCGAACGCGACAACGCTGGCGACGAGGACGTAGACCAGCACCAGCCACATCATCATCCGCGGGATCTCGACACCGAACAGGGTGACCGGACCGGACAGGTCCCACAGGACCATCGAGAAGGACACGATCGAGGCGCACGCGGGCAGCACACCGTTGGTCGACACACCACCACCGCCCCAGAACAGCGACGAGCCGACGGATGCCAGATTCGTGATGTCCGCCTCGATACGTTGATCGGGGTTGTCGACGCCGGGGTGGATGTCGGCGGCCCGGCGCCGCGGTTCGGCTTTGCCGCGTCCGAAACGTCTGCGCCGCAACAACCCTGCGCTGAGGTCCACGAAACGGTTGCGGTAGAAGGCGCGGCCGGCCATCCAGTCGGCGGTGGCGCCCTCGGTCAGCCAGTAGCGCAGGCGGATGTCGAACGCCGCGCCCACGTAGATCTCGACCATCGTGCGGACGACGTGGACCGCGGCGAGGATGCCGAAGATCGCCATCGAATGCCAGAACGCATCCTCGCCGATCCGGAGCATCTCGGCACCCTGCGGCCCGCCCGCGGCGATCCCCTCCGCCGAGGTCTGCAGGGAGGTGTACAGATCGTTGCTCCAGTAGCTGAACAGGACGCTGAGGCGCACCCCCAGCAGCGACAGGAGCGTGAGCGCGACGACGAGTCCCCACGCCTTCAACCGGGTCGCCCGGCCGGTGAAGAACCCGCCGATCACCCGCCACAGGGGCGCACCCCACCGGCTGAACCGGGAGAGCAGATATCCGATCACGAGGACCGCCACGGCAGAGATCGCGAACGCGATGGCCAACCATTTCAGACTGGCCCACACCTCGTTGCCCCAGTCGATGCTGTACTCCACGCACTCTCCTCGCTACGGACGCCACGACGGGCATCCCGGTTCACCATCGCCGATCGGTGTCATCGAGGTTCCGGCCGCCGCAACGGGTTCGGGAACTCCGATGATGATCCGGCGCAGTTTAACCCGCCGTTCACCCGGTGTCCGGACAACCGCACGGGCGTCTCGCGGAGCGGTGTCGACGGACGCGCGGATTGTCGGGTTTCGTCCGCGATCCGGTGTCTCAGCCCAGTGGCCGGAGGACCGCGCCCTGCTGGAGGGCGGCGGTCGAGATCGATTCCGAGAAACGATCGTCGGCGTCCCCGACGGTCACCAGATAACCGGCGTCGGTGTACTCGACACCGCTCACCTCGAAGGTGAGCCGGCAACCGTCGTCTGCCCGGAGGAACACCGACAGCGTGGTCGTGGCCACCTGGCCGCCGGCGGCGTCGTAGAGGACGACCGGCGCGCCGCGGGCCAGCGTGCCCCCACCCGGCACCGCGGCGACCTCGGTCGAACAGTCCGCGACCACCCCGCCCTTGGCCGTGAACACCGGCGTCGTCAGGAGGCCGGCGATGACTGCGACTCCCACGATGACCGCGAAGACGATCATCGCGATCGAGGTCGTGACGATGACCGGAACCCGCGTGCGCCGCTGCCACGTCCGCCGCGGCAGCGCCGGACCGGGGTCGAGCCACATCTCGTGGGCGGCTCGGTGTGGCGGTTCGGCGGTGGTTCTCCCCTGGTCCATCAGCTCCCCCTCAGACCTGCAGGGTCACTTCTTGGGCGGGAAGTACTTGATGAGCGCCTCCTGCACGACCGATGTCGCGAGAGTGCCGTCGCGCATCCAGAATCGACCCGAGCCCATTCCGCGTGACCCGGTGGCGACCGGCGACCGGGTCGCGTAGAGCAGCCAGTCGTCGAACCGGAACTCGCGGTGGAACCACATCGAGTGATTGACGGTCGCGGCGAACAACCGATCCATGCCCCAGGAGAGGCCGTGAGTGGTGATGATCGAGTCGAGCACCGTGGTGTCCGAGGCGTAACACATTGCGGCGACGTGCATCACGGGGTCGTCGGGCATCGTGCCGTCGGCCTTCATCCACACCCGGTTGTCGGTCAGCTTCTCCCCCGCGTCCTTCGCCTTCCAGCTCGGATCGTTCGCGAAGCGGATGTCGATGGGGTGCAACGCATTCACGAAGGTGGCGATGCGGTCTTCGTAACCCTTGAAATGCTCACCGAGAGTGGGCAATTCCTCCGGGTAGGGCACGTTCGGGATCTCCACCGCGTGTTCGAGCCCGGACGTGTTGTCCTGGAAGGCGACCAGCATCGTGAAGATCTCTTCGCCGTCCTGCTTCGCCGTCACCTGGCGATTGGCGAACGACCTCCCGTCGCGGAACCGATCGACGTGATACTCCATCGGTTTGGTGACGTCACCGCCGCGGATGAAGTGCGCGTGCAGGGCGTGGATGGGCGGGTTGCCGCGGCTCAGGCTCCGCGCCGCCGCGACAACCCCCTGTCCGAGCAACTGCCCGCCGAACGTCCTGGCGGTGACCTGTTCGGGATGGTGCCCGATGAACAGGTCCTCGCCCTGACGTTCGACGTCGAGCAACGCGAGCAGTTTGCCGAGATCGCCGGCCTGTTCCACGGTCATGCCTCACACCCTAATGGTGTGTCTCGAACCCGGCCGCGACGGCGTCGTGCACCGCCCCGAGCCGGAACGGACGACGTCAGTGGTCCTGCTCGCCGATCCGGTGCACGTGGATGAGGTTGGTCGAACCGACCGTCCCGGGCGGTGCGCCGGCGACGATCACCACGACATCGCCCTCGCTGAGGCGGCCGATCCGGAGCAACTGATGGTCGACCTGGTCGATCATGTGATCGGTCGTGTCGACGTGGTCGACGATGAACGTCTCGGTGCCCCAGCTCAGCGCGAGCTGACTGCGTACCGCCTGCGTGGGGGTGAATGCCAGCAACGGCAGACGCGAGTGCAGACGTGCCAGCCGACGCACTGTGTCACCGGACTGGGTGAACGCCACCAGCGCCTTGACCTCGAGGCGTTCGCCGATGTCGCGCGCCGCGTAGGAGATGACGCCGCGCTTGGTGCGCGGCACATGGGACAGCGGCGGAACGTCGCGGGGGCCGGACTCGACCGCGCGGCAGATGCGGTCCATGGTGCGGACCGTTTCCAGCGGGTACTTGCCCACCGACGTCTCCCCCGACAGCATGACCGCGTCGGCGCCGTCGAGGACCGCGTTGGCCACGTCGGATGCCTCGGCGCGGGTCGGACGCGAGTTCTCGATCATCGAGTCGAGCATCTGCGTTGCGACGATGACCGGCTTGGCGTTCTCGCGAGCCATCTGGATGGCCCGCTTCTGCACCAGCGGTACCTGCTCGAGCGGCAGCTCGACGCCCAGGTCGCCACGGGCGACCATGATCGCGTCGAAGGCGAGGACGATCGCCTCGAGGTTCTCGATGGCCTCGGGCTTCTCGAGTTTCGCGATGACCGGGACCCGACGACCGACGCGGTCCATGACCTCGTGGACCAGTTCGATGTCGGACGGGCTGCGCACGAACGACAACGCGACCATGTCCACGCCGAGCCCCAGCGCGAATTCGAGATCGGCGATGTCCTTCTCCGACATCGCGGGCACCGACACGCTCATCCCGGGAAGCGAGAGTCCCTTGTTGTTGCTGACCGGCCCGCCCTCGGTGACGGTGCAGACCACGTCGTTGCCCTCGACGGCGGAAACGGTCAACCCGACCTTGCCGTCGTCGACGAGCAGACGGTCGCCGGCGCTCGCATCTTCGGCGAGCTGCTTGTACGTGGTGGAGACGCGGTCGTGGTCGCCGGCGACGTCGTCGACCGTGATGCGGACCTGCTCGCCGGTCTCCCAGACGGTCTTGCCGTCGCAGCCGTCGAAGCGGCCCAGACGGATCTTCGGACCCTGGAGATCGGCGAGGACGCCCACGGCCTTCTCCGTGGTGTCCGAGGCCTTGCGGACGCGCGCATAGACGGCCGCATGGTCCTCATGCGTACCGTGGCTGAAATTCATCCGGGCCACGTCCATGCCGCTTTCGACGAGCTCTTTCAGACGCTCGTCGCTCGCGGTGGCCGGGCCCAGGGTGCAAACGATCTTGGTTCGGCGTGTCACAAGAACACCTTAGTCCTCCTCGAGGGTGCATCTCCATGTCGCCGTCGACTCGTCATCGGCCCGCCACCAACTGTTACCGCTGGTGGCGGGCCGCTACCGCCGAGTATGAAATTTACTTAACTTGTTGCGGCCGCGCGTGTTCGGCGGAGACCGCGGGGCGCCAGGGCGATCAGCGGACGGACAGCGGCAGGGATGCCGGCCGGACCGGTGAGGGCAGATCCGATTCGCCGACGAGGTACTCGTCCACCGCACGCGCGGTCGACCGGCCCTCCGCGATCGCCCACACCACCAGCGAGGCGCCGCGGTGGGCGTCACCGCAGACGAAGACGCCCGGTGCGTCGGTCTGCCAGTCACTCCCGCACGAGATGACGCCGCGACGGTTCGGTTCGATCTCCAGCTCGGTCAACAGCGGGCCGCCGCGCACGCCGGCGAAGCCGATCGCGAACAACGCCAGCTCACAAGGGATCTCGAATTCCTCACTCACCGGCGTGATCTCCCGGCGACCGTCGGCGTCCCGGATCACCTCGACCTCGGCGAGCACCATGGTCGTGACGTTGCCTGCGTCGTCACCCTCGAACCGTTGCACCGCGACCTGGTGCAGCCGATCTCCGCCCTCGTCGTGCGCGCTGGAGGTCCGCATGATGAGCGGCCAGGTCGGCCACGGCGACCGTTCGTCGTCGCGCTCCCCGGGCAGTTCGGGGTTGTAATCGAGTTGCACGACCGAGGCCGCACCCTGGCGGTGCGCCGTACCCAGACAGTCGGCTCCGGTGTCGCCGCCGCCGATGATCACGACGTGCTTGCCCGCCGCGGTGATGGCCGCCGGGCCGTCGCCTTCGCACTCCTTGTTGGCGGGCACGAGATGCTCCATGGCGAGGTGGATGCCGTTCAGTTCCCGACCCGGCACCGGGTTGTCGCGCGCCTCCATCGCACCGATGGCCAGGACCACCGCGTCGTGGGTCGCGCGCAGGTCGGCGACCGACAGGTCCGTCCCCACGTCGCAGTTGGTCACGAACGTCGTTCCCTCCGCGCGCATCTGGGCGATGCGCCGGTCGATGTCGGACTTCTGCAGCTTGTACTCCGGGATGCCGTACCGCAGCAACCCACCGAGACGGTCGTCGCGCTCGTAGACGGTGACATCGTGGCCGGCCCGGGTGAGCTGTTGTGCCGCAGCGAGTCCCGCCGGGCCGGACCCGACGACCCCCACCGACTTGCCGGTGGTGGACTCGGGACGCTCGGGCCCGATGATGCCCTCGGCCCACGATTCGTAGGCGATCGTCTTCTCGATGCGCTTGATGGTCACGCTGCCGCCGGTGGCCGGTTCGGAGATCGACAGCACGCATGCGGCCTCGCACGGCGCGGGGCACACCATCCCGGTGAACTCCGGGAAGTTGTTGGTCGCGTGGAGCCTGCTGCTCGCCGCATCCCACCGGCCGCGACGGACCAGGTCATTCCACTCCGGGATGAGGTTGCCGAGCGGGCACCCGGCGGTTCCGGAGTGGCAGAACGGGATACCGCAGTCCATACAGCGGCGGGCCTGCCCGCTGACCTCCTCGAGAACCTTGATCGGGTTGTCGGCGTGCTCGTAGACGTCGTCCCAGTCGTGGACCCGTTCGGCGACGGGCCGGTACTTCGCTTCTTTCTTCGGGACTTCCAGGAATCCGCGCGGATCAGCCACGTGCCGCCTCCATGATCGCTGAATCGACGTCGCGTCCTTCGGCTTCGGCCATCCGGGCCGCGTCGAGGACACGCTTGTAATCGGTGGGCATCACCTTGGTGAACGCGAGGCAGCGTCGGGGCCAGTCGGCCAGGATCGACGCGCCGATCGCGGAACCGGTCAGTTCGGTGTGCGTCGCGACGGTGCGCTTGAGCCAGGCCAGGTCCTCCGGGTCGGGACGCAGGAGTTCGACCATGGCCATGTTCACCTTCGCCTGATCGAGATCGTGCACGAACGCGATACCACCGGACATGCCCGCCGCGAGGTTCCGTCCGGTCGGCCCGAGGACGACCACCCGGCCGCCGGTCATGTACTCGCAGGCGTGATCGCCCACCCCTTCGACGACGGCCGTCGCGCCGGAGTTGCGTACCGAGAACCGTTCACCCACACGGCCTCTGAGATACACCTCCCCCGATGTCGCGCCGTAGAGGATCGTGTTACCGGCGATGACCTGGTCTTCGGCGACGAACAGCGCATCGGGGTTCGGGGCGACGATGATCTTGCCGCCGCACAGCCCCTTCCCGACGTAGTCGTTGGTGTCACCGGTCAACCGGATCGTGACGCCGGGCGGCAGGAATGCACCCAGCGACTGTCCGGCCGAGCCCTGGAGCCGAACCGTGATCGTGTCATCGGCGAGGCCGTCGGCCCCGTACCGACGCGTCACCTCCGAACCGAGGAGCGTGCCGACCGTCCGGTTCACGTTGCGCACCGGTAGTTCCAGGGTCACCGGGTGCGCGTCCTCGAGTGCGCCCTCGGCGAGCTGGATCAGGGTCTGGTCGAGCGCACGGTCGAGGCCGTGTTCCTGGCCCCGCACCCGGCGACTCGGGCCCTTGTCCGCCACCTTGCGGAAGATCGGGCTCAAGTCGAGGCCCGCGGACTTCCAATGCGCCACCGCGGTGTCGGTATGCAGTCGCTGTGACTGCCCGATCGCATCGTCGAGAGTGCGATAGCCCAACCGCGCCAGGTACTCCCGGACGTCTTCGGCGATGAACCGGAAAAAGTTCACCAGGTGGTCCACCTGTCCGGTGAACCGCGACCGGAGCTGCGGATTCTGTGTCGCAACGCCGACGGGGCACGTGTCCAGGTGGCACACACGCATCATGATGCACCCCGCGACGATCAGGGGCGCGGTGGAGAAGCCGTACTCCTCGGCTCCGAGCAGGGCCGCGGTGATGACGTCGCGGCCGGTGCGCAGCGCACCGTCGCACTGCACCGTGATGCGGTCGCGCAGGCCGTTGAGCATCAACGTCTGCTGGGCGTCGGCGAGGCCGATCTCCCACGGCGTACCGGCGTGCTTCAGGGAGGTGAGGGGCGATGCGCCGGTCCCGCCGTCGTGCCCGGAGATCAGGACCACGTCGGCGTGCGCCTTCGACACCCCGGTCGCGACCGTCCCCACACCGACCGCGCTGACGAGCTTCACGTGGATGCGCGCCTGCGAGTTCGCGTTCTTCAGGTCGTGGATCAGTTGTGCGAGATCCTCGATCGAGTAGATGTCGTGGTGCGGCGGTGGCGAGATCAAGGCCACACCCGGCGTCGAGTGCCGGGTCTTGGCGATCCACGGATACACCTTGTAGGCCGGGAGTTGGCCGCCTTCACCGGGTTTGGCTCCCTGCGCCATCTTGATCTGGATGTCGGTGGCGTTGATCAGATAGTCACTCGTCACGCCGAACCGGCCGGATGCGACCTGTTTGACCGCACTGCGTCGTTCGGGATCGTAGAGACGATCCACGTCCTCGCCGCCCTCCCCCGAGTTCGAGCGGCCGCCGATCCTGTTCATCGCCATCGCGATGGTCTCGTGCGCCTCCGCGGAGATCGAACCGTAGCTCATCGCGCCGGTGTTGAAGCGCTTCATGATCTCCTCGACCGGCTCCACCTCGTCGAGCGGGATCGGTTCGCGCGCATCGAGATCGAACTCGAACAGTCCGCGGAGGGTGCCACCCTCGCGCGAGAGCCGGTCGACCTCGTCGGAGTACTTCCGGAAGATCTCGGCCCGGCCGGTCTTGGTGGCGTGCTGCAGCAGGAAGATGGTCTCGGGCGAGAAGAGGTGGAGCTCGCCCTCACGGCGGTACTGGTATTCGCCGCCGACCTCCAGCCGACGGTAGACCTGCTCGGTGGGATTCTCCGGGAAGGCCCGGTGGTGGCGGATACGCACCTCCTCGGCCAGTTCGTCGAGTCCGACGCCCTCGATGCGCGAGACCGTCCGGGTGAAGTACTCCCGCACCACCTCCGACGACAATCCCACGGCCTCGAAAGCCTGTGCGGCGGTGTAGGAGCTGATGGTCGAGATGCCCATCTTGCTCATCACCTTCAGCACTCCCTTGCCGAGCGCCTCGAGATAGTTGCCGATCGCCTTGGCGCGTGTCACGCCGGTCAGCTCGCCCTCGGCGATCAGGTCCTCGATCGTCTCCAGCGCGAGGTAGGGGTTGACCGCGGCCGCACCGAACCCGATGAGGGTGGCGATGTGGTGGACCTCGCGGGCGTCGCCCGACTCCACCACCAGCGCGACCCTGGTCCGCTCCTTGGTACGCACCAGGTGGTGGTGCACGGCCGAGGTGGCCAGCAGCGACGGGATGGGGGCGTGCTCGGAGTCGGTCAGCCGATCCGAGATCACCAGGGTCGTGTGTCCCTCGGCGATCGCCTGACTGGCCCGCCGGCGCAGATCCTCGAGGGCCGCCGCGAGACCCGCGCCTCCTTCGGACACCTCGTACAGTGCACGGAGCACCTTCGCCGACAGACCGGGATTGTCGCCGTCGTCGTCGATGTGCACGAGCTTGGCCAGTTCGGCGTTGTCCAGCACCGGCCAGTGCACCATGATCTGCCGGCACGACGCCGCGGTCGGCCGGAGCAGGTTCTGCTCCGGACCCATGACGCGACTCATCGACGTGACGATCTCCTCGCGGATCGCATCCAGCGGCGGGTTGGTGACCTGGGCGAACAGCTCGACGAAGTAGTCGTAGAGCAGCCGGGACCGCTGCGACAGGACCGCGACCGGGGTGTCGGTGCCCATCGAACCGAGCGGTTCGTAACCCGACGCCGCCATCGGGGTCAGGAGCACGCGCAGGTCTTCCTCGGTGTAGCCGAAGGAGATCTGACGGCGGACGACGGTGTCGTGGTTGGGCTGGAAGACGGGCCGATCGGGCAGCGTCGCGATGTCGAGGAGCCCGGCGTGCAACCACTCGTCGTAGGCCTCGGCGTTCATCAGCTCACTCTTGAGCTCCTCATCGGGGATGATCCGACCCTGCGCGGTGTCGACGAGGAACATGCGACCGGGTTCGAGGCGGCCCTTGCTGATCACCTCGTCCACCGGGACGTCCAGGACACCGGATTCGGACGCGAGGATGACGCGGCCGTCGCGTGTCTGCCACCACCGGCCGGGGCGCAGGCCGTTGCGGTCGAGCACGGCGCCGACGACCGTGCCGTCGGTGAACGTGACGCACGCCGGTCCGTCCCACGCCTCCATCAGCGAAGCGTTGAACTGCAGGAACGCCCGACGACGGGGGTCCATGTCCGGCACGTTCTCCCACGCTTCGGGAACCATCATCATCACCGCGTGGTGGACGTCGCGGCCGCCGAGGTGCAGCAGTTCCAGGACCTCGTCCAACGATGCCGAGTCGGAGGCCTCGGGGGTGCAGATCGGGAACGCGCGCTTGAGATCTCCCGGGATCAGGTCGGTCTCGAGGAGGGCCTCGCGGGCCCGCATCCGGTTCCGGTTGCCGCGCACGGTGTTGATCTCGCCGTTGTGCGCCACGAACCGGAAGGGATGCGCGAGCGGCCACGACGGGAAGGTGTTGGTGGAGAAACGCGAGTGGACGATGGCGATCGCGCTGAGGCAGCGGTCATCTCGCAGATCCTCGTAATACAGCGGCAGCTGCATCGTCGTGAGCATGCCCTTGTAGACCATCGTGCGACTCGACAGCGACGGGAAGTACAGGCCGGTACCCGCCTCCTCGATGTCCGCGGTCACCCGTTCGGCCTGCTTGCGGAACGGGTAGATGTATCGATCGAGGGCCAGCCCGGCGATCCGTTCGGCACCGGGGGCCGGGTCGACGGTGACGAACAGCTGCATCATGTACGGCATGCATGCGACGGCGGTCCCGCCGACGTCGGCGTGTTCGTGGTCCACGGGGAGATCACGCCAGCCCAGGACGGTGATGCCCTCGTCGGCGGCGAGGGTCTCGACCCGATCGATCGCGGCCCGGCGGAGATCGGGGTCCATCGGCAGGAAACACGTGCCCGCGGCGTAGCTGTTCGACCCGTCCGCGGCGGCGTCCGGAAGGTCGAAGTCGACGGTGTCACGCAGCAACTCGTCGGGCAGCTGGATCAGGATCCCCGCGCCGTCGCCGCTGTTGGTCTCCGCGCCGGCCGCACCGCGGTGCTCGAGGTTCTCCAGGGCGAGCAGACCATCGGCCACGATCGAATGCGAACGGCGGCCGTGGATGTCGGTGACCATGGCCACGCCGCAGGAGTCGACCTCGGTCTCCGGGTCGTACAGACCCTGCTTGACCGGGAGCGCAGAAAACAGCATCACTACCTCCACTCGAACCGGCGACCGGTTCGCTGCTGAGTGTCCATTGGGACAGCACTGGCCCGTGGAGCATTGCGCGGTGGACGAGTGACCGTGCCGAGATCGGTACCGGGCTGAGTCAGAACCGTTGAGCTGATCGCGTGCTCTGGGACGGTCGGTACCGGGCGGAGGGATCGCGCACCGTGAGATTCCGATCCTAGCCGAACACCCCGGGAGGAGTCGTCGGCCGAGACCTGTGACGAAGGCGACCACGGCCACGAGGTGCCCGGATCGGACCGTGGCAGGGTCGAGGGTTCAGGACCTGCCCCCGCCGGAGGTGCCGGGATCCGCGTCGTTCGGGGTGTCCACCGGGTCGACGGAATCCGTCTCGTCCGGCGCGTTCGTCTCCGAGTCGGCGCCGGCCTCGTCGACGGTGTCGGGCTCCGGGGCCGGCTTGTCGTCGCCGACCGGGTCATCGTCGCTTGCCGGGTCATCGTCGCTTGCCGGCTCGTCATCGCTGGCCGGGCCGTCGGCCACGGCGGCGTCGGTGGCGTCGTCGTCGGTGGCGGTGTTGTCGGGTGCGTCGGCGTTGTCGGTGGCGACGTCGTCGGGGGCGGTGGTCTCGGCAGCGCCGGATCCATCGGTATCCGATTCGTCCGCCGCGGTATCCGGCGAGGCCGCTGCCTCCGACACCTCGGTCTCCGGCTCCACTGCCTCCGACACCTCGGTCTCCGGCTCCGCTGCCTCCGCAGCGGGTGCGGATCCCTCGGGCTCCGACTCGGTCGCGTCCGGCCCGGCCGCAGCGGACGCGGCCCCAGCGGACACCGTGTCATCGCTGTCGTCGCTGTCATCGGCGGTGTCGCCCGCGACGACCTCGTCGTCAGCCACCGGGGTTCCGGCGGATCGGTCCGGACCGTCGGCCTCGAACAGCGACGACCCCGACGCACTCGCTGCGACCCCGCCGGCAACGACCGCCGGCGTGGTCTCCGGTTCGGCGTCCTCGTCGTACCAGTCGTCGACGTACCCGGCCACGCCCTGCTCCGCGAGTTCGGCGGCACGGTCGTCGTGGTACATCTCCAGTCCCTGTTCGCGTCCCTTGGGCGCGACGACGAAGTAGATGACGGCGGCGAGGAAGACCAGCGCCGCGGTGAACAGGTTCGGCCGGATGCCCGCGATGTCGTTGGCGACAGCGGCTCGGTCGTCGCGGAGCAATTCCACGAAGAACCGGCCGAGGCAGTAGCCCGCGACGTACAGCGCGAACAGCCGGCCGTGTCCGATGCGGAAGTACCGGTCGACGACCACGAGGAGGACGACGATGAGAACGTTCCACAGCAGCTCGTAGAGGAAGGTCGGGTGGACGACGGCGACCACGACCCCGTTGGAGACGCCGTCGATCAGCCCGGGGTCGGAGTACCCGGCGGCGTTCTGACGTTCGTAGATCTCGAGACCCCACGGCAGGGTGGTCTCGCGACCGTAGAGCTCCTGGTTGAAGTAGTTGCCGACTCGACCGATGGCCTGGGCCAACAGGATCGGCGGTGCGATGGCGTCGCCGAAGGCGGGCAGGCGGATTCCGCGTCGACGAGCGCCGATCCACGCACCGACCGCACCGAGCGCGACCGCACCCCAGATACCGAGACCGCCGTCCCAGATCTTCAGGGCGTCGATCGGTTCCTTGAGGGCGTCGGCGCCGAAATACGTCTTCCAGTCGGTGATGAGGTGATAGAGCCGGCCACCGACGAGACCGAACGGCACGGCCCAGATCGCGACGTCGAGAACCTCGCCGTCCTGGCCACCGCGCGCCATCCACCGGCGGTTGCCCCACCAGACCGCGACGATGATGCCGACGATGATGCAGAGCGCATACGCGCGGAGCGGAAAGGGGCCGATGTCCCACACGCCCTGGGGCGGACTGGGGAGGTAGGCCAGCTTCGTCGAGGTCGGCGCGATCACGCTGCCACCCTAACCGACCGGCCGCACCGCTCCCCTCGTCGACCGCACCCGCCGGGCCGATCAGGAGCGAGAGCTCGAATCAGACCGTCGCGCGACGCGAGCGGACGCCCTCGGCCAGTTCGGCGACCAGGGAGGCCAGCCGGTCCTGCCCGGCGTTCGCCGCGGTCACCAACGCCGACCCGACGATCACACCGTCGGCGTAGGAAGCGATCTGCGCCGCCTGCTCACGGTTGCGCACGCCGAGTCCGACGCCGATCGGGATGTCGGAGTACTCGCGAACCCGGGCACACAGCTCGGGGGCCATGTCCGACACCGCATCCCGCGCGCCGGTCACGCCCATCGTGGACGCCGCGTAGACGAACCCGCGAGATGCGTCGACGGTGAGGGCGATACGCTCGGTCGTCGACGACGGCGCGACCAGATAGATGCGATCGAGACCGTGCCGATCGGCGGCCTCGTGCCACTGCGCGCCCTCTTCGGGGATCAGGTTCGGGGTGATCAGCCCCGCGCCGCCGGCCGCTGCCAGATCGCGGGCGAAGTTCTCGACGCCGTACTTGAGGACCGGGTTCCAGTAGCTCATCACCACTGCGTTGCCACCGGCGGAGGTGATGGCCTCGACCGCGGTGAACACGTCGCGGACGCGCACGCCGTTGGTCAGCGCCTGGTCGGCGGCATCCTGGATGGTCGGGCCGTCCATCACCGGGTCGGAGTAGGGCACCCCGACCTCGATGATGTCGCAACCGGCGTCGACCATGGTCCGGAACGAGGTCAGCGACTCCTCGACCGTCGGGAAACCGACCGGGAGATAGCCGATCAGCGCACTGCGACCCTCCTCGCGGCATCGGTCGAACACGGGGCCGAGCTTCGACGGGATCGACTGGGTGCTCATGCCTGCTCTCCGGGTTTCTGGACGTCCGACGACTCCGACAGGGTGGCCTCGTCCTGCGACGGCGGGGCGTCGAACAATCCGAACCAGCGTGCGGCGGTGTCCACGTCCTTGTCGCCGCGGCCGGAGAGGCTGACGACGATGATCGCGCCCTCCCCCAGCTCCTGCCCGAGTTTCAGTGCGCCGGCGACCGCATGGGCCGATTCCACCGCGGGGATGATGCCCTCGCGGCGGCTGAGCAGCGCGAGCGCGTCCATCGCCTCGGTGTCGGTGATCGGCCGGTACTCCGCGCGTCCGGTGTCCTTGAGGTATGCGTGCTCCGGACCGACGCCCGGATAGTCCAGACCCGCCGAGATCGAATGGGATTCGATGGTCTGTCCGTCCTCGTCCTGCAACAGATACGAGTAGGCGCCCTGGAAAGCGCCGGGGGTTCCGCCGGTGAATGTCGCAGCGTGACGGCCGGTCTCGACGCCGTCGCCGGCCGCCTCGAAACCGACGAGCCGGACACTCTCGTCGTCGATGAACGGATGGAAGATGCCGATCGCGTTGGAACCGCCACCGACACAAGCGGTCACCGCGTCGGGCAGGCGTCCGGCCTTCTCCAGGATCTGAACACGGGCCTCGAGCCCGACGATGCGCTGCAGATCGCGCACCATGACTGGGAACGGGTGCGGCCCGGCTGCGGTGCCGAAGCAGTAATACGTGTTGTGCGCGTTGGTGACCCAGTCACGCATGGCCTCGTTGATCGCGTCCTTCAGGGTCGCCGAGCCGTTGTCGACGGCGATCACCTCGGCGCCGAGGAGACGCATGCGGGCGACGTTGAGCGCCTGCCGGTCCGTGTCGACCCGGCCCATGTAGATCACGCACTCGAGGCCGAGGAGCGCGCACGCGGTGGCGGTGGCGACCCCGTGCTGGCCCGCACCGGTCTCGGCGATGATGCGGTGTTTGCCCATCCGCTGGGCCAGGAGTGCTTGTCCGAGAACGTTGTTGATCTTGTGTGAACCCGTGTGGTTCAGGTCCTCGCGCTTGAGGAAGATGCGCGCCCCGCCGGCGAACTCGGACAACCGCTGCGCCTCGTACAGCGGAGACGGACGTCCGGCGTAATCGCGCTGCAGACGGTCGAGTTCGGCGAGGAAATCGTCGTCGGCGCGGACCTTCTGGAACGTGGTGGTGACCTCGTCGATGACGGCCATCAACGCCTCGGGGACATGGCGACCGCCGTACACACCGAAGTGCCCGTGCTCGTCGGGTTCGATGGAGGTCCGGGTCGTCAGTCCCACGCTCGCGGTGGGCAGCGACGCGGCCCCGGCGGCATCGGTACGGGCGGAATCAGGATGAGCGGTCACTTCAACTCACAGACGATCGGGCCGACAGATCACGCGGACCGACTTCGGCCCGGACGCATTGTCAGCGAACAGGTTTCGGGCACGAGGGGTGAGTGCCCGCGGTGACGAGCTCACGGACCGCGGCACGCGGGTCACCACTCGTGACGAGACCTTCGCCGACGAGTACCGCATCCGCGCCGGCACCGGCGTAGGCCAGCAGATCGGCGGTGCCCCGCACACCCGACTCGGCGATGCGGATGGTCTCGGTCGGCAGACCGGGCGCGATACGCGAGAACGTGTCGCGCTCGACCTGCAGGGTCTTGAGATTGCGGGCATTGACGCCGACGACCGAGGCCCCGGCTTCGAGAGCGCGGCTGGCCTCTTCCTCGGTGTGCACCTCGACGAGTGCGGTCATACCCAGGCTCTCGGTGCGGTCGAGGAGCGAGGCGAGCACGTTCTGCTCGAGGGCGGCGACGATCAGCAGGATGACATCGGCTCCGTGGGCGCGGGCCTCGTGGATCTGATAGGTGCCGACGATGAAGTCCTTGCGCAGGACCGGGATGTCCACGGCCGCGCGAACGGCGTCGAGGTCGGCGAGCGAACCGCGGAACCGGCGCTCCTCGGTGAGCACGCTGATGATGCGTGCACCACCCTCTTCGTATGCGCGGGCGAGTTCGGCTGGGTCGCCGATGCTGGCGAGCTCGCCCTTCGACGGGCTCGCGCGCTTGACCTCGGCGATGACGCCGATGCCGGGCTGGCGCAGCGCCGCCAGCGCATCCTTGGGTGCGGGAGCCTTGGCCGAGGCCGCCTTGACCGACGCGAAGTCGACCACGGCCTCACGAGCCGCGACGTCGGCTTTCACTCCCTCGATGATCGATTCGAGAACGTTGGGCACGCTCACAGCGACTTGCTCCCTTCTCTCTCGACGTGTGATCTCAGGGTAGACGGGCGGTCCGGGCCGGGTGCGGCCGGGTTGGCCGATCTGTGACCTCGCCCCGCCGGTGGGTACTCCGCCGGCCCCGGTGTCGGAGGAGTGATCTCGCGCACCCGGCCTCCGGGCACGCGTCAGCGACGGTCGGGATCGGTGGGGTCGGTCGGATCGATTCCGGTGTCGAGCGCGTCCCACATCATGCGTTCGTTGGCGCCCGGCGGAGTCGGATCCGCCGTCGGTTCCGCCGGGTCCGCGTCGTCCCCGGACCCCGGTTTCCCGGACCCGGCCGCTCCGGTCCCGGCCGTCCCGGTCGGCGTCGTCCCGGAGTGTGCCTCGGTGGCCTTGCGACGCTCGTAGTCGGCGAAGATCTCGGTCTCGATCTCCTCGCGCCGCGCGGCCGGGGTGGTGTACTTCGACGATCGGGTGGCGCCCTTCGCGACACGCATCAGGGCCACCGCCGCGCCGACGGCACAGAGGGTGCCGGCGAGGACGAGGAGGGCCGCCAGGGTGTTGGTGTCGACGTAGAGCACCACGTAGCGATCGGGAATGCTGCCCGCGTCCGCCGCATAGTCCGAGTCGGCGCCGCCGGTGATCAGCGAGATCGCCGGGAAGGCGGCCAGGACGCCGCCCACCGCGACCAGGATCGCGACGACTCGAAGGGCCCACCCGCGCACCGACAGCGCCGCGAGGATGCCCGCCAGGTAGACCAGTGCCAGCGGGGTGAGCCAGGGACTCCAGTCCCCGCCGTTGACCTCGAACGAGCGCTGCGGGGACAACCCGTCCTCGGCCGAGACGGTGGCCCAGGTCATCCGGCTCGCCCCCCAGAAGGCGGCCGCGGCGGCCGCCATCAGCAGCGCCGCGATGACCTGCAGGCGGCGGACGGACTTGCGGCGCGACGTCTCGGCGTCGGGCCCGGTTCCTGGTTCGGCAGAGGTCATGAGGTCTCACCCACCCGTCGCATCGTCGAGGCGGCGGCGACGGCGTTGAGCACCGCGGTCGCCTTGTTACGCGCCTCGTTGTATTCGTACTCGGGCTCACTGTCGGCGACCACGCCGCCGCCGGCCTGCACGAACGCCTTGCCGCGTGCGAGCAGCGCGGTGCGGATCGCGATGGCGGTGTCGGCGTTGCCGGCGAAGTCGATGTAGCCCACGATCCCGCCGTACAGACCCCGGCGGGTCATCTCGTGTTCGTCGATGAGTTCCATCGCCCGCACCTTCGGGGCCCCGGTGAGCGTTCCGGCCGGGAAGCAGGCCGTCACGGCGTCGAGGGCGTGCTTGTCGTCGCGGAGGGTCCCCGACACGGTCGAGACGAGATGCATGACGTGGCTGTAGCGCTCGATGTGCCGGTAGTCGCTGACCTTGACCGTGCCGGGCACGCACACGCGGCCGAGGTCGTTGCGGCCGAGGTCGACCAGCATCAGGTGTTCGGCGTTCTCCTTCTCGTCCTCGATCAGCCCCTTGCCGAGCAGCTGGTCTTCTTCCTCGGTCGCGCCGCGCCAGCGTGTACCCGCGATCGGATGCGTGGTCGCGACCCCGTCGGCCACGGTGACGAGTGCCTCGGGGCTGCTGCCGACGATGGTGAACGGCTTGCGCGCGATCGCGTCGGGCGAGCCGGTGTCGCTGTGCTCCTCGGTGCCGGGCATCCGCAGCAGATACATGTACGGACTCGGGTTCGAGGCGCGCAGTACCCGGTACACGTCGAGGGGGTCGGCGTCGGAGTCCATCTCGAAGCGCATCGACGGCACGACCTGGAAGGCCTCGCCCGCCTCGATCTCACCGACCAGATCGGTGACGATCTCGCTGTACTCCGCGAGGGAGCGTTGCGCGGTGAACTCGGGCCGCGGGCGGTCGAAGGTCGACACCGTCGACGGCGCTGGTGCGGCGAGCGCCTCGGTCATCCGATCGAGCCGGGCGAGGGCGTCGGCGTAGGCGTGCTCCACCCGGTCGTCGGAGCCGTCCCAGTTCACCGCGTTCGCGATGAGCGTGATCGTGCCCTCGTGATGGTCGACCGCGGCGAGGTCGGTGGCCAGGACCATCATCATGTCGGGGAGGCCGAGGTCGTCGACCGTGGTCTCGGGCAGACGTTCCAGCCTGCGGACCATGTCGTAGGCCATGAAGCCGACGAATCCTCCGGTCAGCGGCGGCATCCCGGGCAGCGGGTCGGTCTGCAGGACGCGCAGCGACTCCGCGAGCACCTCGAGCGCGTCGCCGCCCTCGGGTGCGCCGACCGGTACCGACCCCCACCAGTGCGCCTGCCCGTCGACGACGGTCAGGGCCGAGGGCGCACCGGCGCCGATGAACGACCACCGGGACCAGGATCGCCCGTTCTCGGCGGATTCCAGCAGGAAGGTCCCCGGACGGTCACCCGCGAGCTTCCGGTACGCCGACAGCGGCGTCTCGGAGTCGGCGAGGACCTTGCGCGTCACCGGCACCACGCGGTGATCGCGCGCGAGATCGAGGAACTCCGCGAGAGTCGTCGTGGCGGCCGCTGCGCCGGTACCGGACGTCATCCGAGCGGCTCGCCGCCGACGCCCCACTGATTACGCGGAACCTCCGTGATCGTCACCCAGACCGAATCGGGGTTCTTGCCGGTCGCCTTGGCGTAGGCCTCGGTGACCGCGGCGATCGTCTCGCGTTTCACGCGATCGGACAGTCCCGGCGTCTGCGAGATCTGGATGAGGGGCATGGACGCACCGCCTTTCGAAGGTCTCGAGTTGTGACGAGTTCCCGGGCGGTCTGTCCCGGGACTCGTGTCTGGGGCTCTATTCTGCTGGGTCCGGCGAGCCCGGCCCGGCGTCGGCCCCGGAATCGGGTCCCGCGTCGATCCCGAACGTCAGCGACTCGGTGTCGAAGCAACTGTGATTGCCGGTGTGGCAGGCCGCGCCGACCTGGTCGACCACCAGCAGCACGGTGTCCCCGTCGCAGTCGATCCGGGCGTCGTGCACGTACTGCGTGTGCCCGCTGGTCTCCCCCTTGACCCAGTACTCCTGGCGCGACCGCGAGTAGTAGGTGCCCTTCCGCGTGGCCAGCGTGCGCTCGAGCGCGACGTCGTCCATCCAGGCGACCATCAGCACCGTCCCGGTGCTGCGTTCCTGGGCCACCGCGGTGAACAGGCCGTCGGAGTTTCGTTTCAGGCGTGCGGCGAGATCGGGATCGAGGGCCATCAGCGTCCTTCCTGGTCGGTTCGGGAGCACATGGGACTCCTCATCGGACGGTGATCCCGGCGTCGCGCATGGCCGTCTTCACCTCGGCCACGGTGAGTTCACCGAAGTGGAAGACCGAGGCCGCGAGAACGGCGTCGGCGCCCGCCTCCACGGCCGGTGCGAAGTCCTCGATGCGGCCGGCGCCGCCGCTGGCGATGACCGGTACCGACACCGCGGCGCGCACGGCCGTCAGCATGCGGAGATCGAAGCCCTGCTTGGTGCCGTCGGCGTCCATCGAGTTCAGCAGGATCTCCCCCACGCCGAGATCTTGGCCGCGGCGTGCCCATTCGACGGCGTCGATTCCGGTGCCCTTGCGGCCGCCGTGGGTCGTGACCTCCCAGCCCGACGGCGTGGGCTCCGACCCCGCCGGCACGGTCCGCGCGTCCACCGACAGCACGATGCACTGCGAGCCGAAACGACGGCTCATCTCGGCGAGCACATCGGGCCGGGCGATGGCCGCGGTGTTGACGCTGACCTTGTCGGCCCCGGCGCGCAGCATGGTGTCGACGTCGTCGACGGTCCGGATGCCGCCGCCGACGGTGAGCGGGATGAAGACCTGATCGGCGGTGCGCTTGACGACGTCGATCATCGTCGACCGTCCCGAGCTCGACGCGGTGACGTCGAGGAAGGTCAGCTCGTCCGCCCCCTCGCGGTCGTAGCGCTCGGCCAGTTCGACCGGGTCGCCTGCATCGCGCAGGTTGGCGAAGTTGACGCCCTTGACCACACGGCCGTCGTCGACGTCGAGGCACGGGATGACCCGGGTCGCCAGCGTCATCGTCGGGTCTCCTTCGGGGTGGTGAAATCTGGGTTGATGGAGTCTGGGGTGATGGAGTCTGGCGTGATGGAGTCTGGGGCCCATTCCGGGACCGTCTCGGCGATGACACTCATCAGCTCGGCGTGCACGGTCGGTGTGCCCGCGACCAGGGACGGCGAGGCCACCGTCCACGGCCGGCCGGCGATGTCGGTCGCCACGCCGCCTGCGGCACGGACCAGTGCGGCGCCCGCGGCGTTGTCCCAGGGGTGCCGGCCGAAGGCGATCGCCCCGCCGAACACGCCGGCTGCGGTGAAGGCCATGTCGACCCCCGTCGACCCGGTCATGCGGATCCGGGCGGCACGCGTGCTCAGTTCGCGCAGGAGGTCGGCGCGGCGCGAGCCGGGGTACCTGCCGCCACCGCGGGCATCGAAGGGTCCGAAGGCGATGGCCGCCTCGGCGAGGACGGGGTCGGGGGCCGGCGGAGCGGGCTCGCCGTCGATGAGCAGCGGGCCGTCGACGTGTGCGGCATACCGACGCCCCACGAGCGGGAGCCAGGTCATCCCGAGGGTGGCCTCGCCGTCGACCACGAGGCCGAGCAGGATTCCGGTGAGCGGCAGCCCCGCCGAGTAGTTGAACGTGCCGTCGATCGGGTCGAGCACCCACACCGGCCCGTCGACGACGTCGGCACCGCCGAACTCCTCACCGTGGACCGGGATCTGCGTGCGATCGGCGAGCTCGGCCCCGATGTGCCGTTCGAGATCCAGGTCGATCTGCGTGGCGAAGTCGGTGCCGCCCTTGTTGATCGCGCTCGGTGCACCCTGCCCGTCGACGAATCGGTCGACCGCGGCGTCGAGGATCGACCCGGCGGTGTCGAGCAACCGGGGCAGGTCGAGAGAGGTGTCGGACGAGCTCATCAGACCCCGGCGACCGCGGTCAGCGCCTCCGGCAACGTGAAGCGGCCCGCGTAGAGCGCCTTGCCGACGATGGCGCCCTCGACACCCTGTCCGGTGAGGCCGGCGATCGCGACCAGATCCTCGATGGCCGAGACTCCGCCCGAGGCCACGATCGGGGCGTCGGTGGCCGCCGCGACCTCGGCGAGCAGGTCGAGGTTCGGACCCTGCAGGGTGCCGTCCTTCGACACGTCGGTGACCACGTAGCGGGCGCATCCGTCGCGATTGAGCCGCTCGAGGACCTCCCACAGATCGCCACCGTCGGTCACCCAGCCACGACCGCGAAGGCGGTAGGAGTCACCGTCACGGATCACGTCGAGACCGACCGCGATGCGGTCGCCGTGTTCGGCGATCGCGCGGGCACACCATTCCGGGTTCTCCAGCGCGGCGGTGCCGAGGTTCACGCGGGTGCAGCCGGTCGCGAGGGCGGCCGCCAGCGAATCGTCGTCGCGTATTCCGCCGGACAGCTCGACCTTCACGTCGAGTTCGCCGACGACGCCGGCCAGCAGGTCGCGGTTGTCGCCTCGGCCGAAGGCCGCGTCGAGGTCGACGAGGTGGATCCACTCCGCGCCGTCCCGCTGCCACGCCAGCGCGGCATCGCGCGGCGAGCCGTAGGAGGTCTCGGTGCCGGCCGCGCCCTGGACGAGGCGGACCGCCTGCCCGTCGGCGACGTCGACGGCGGGAAGGAGTTCGAGGGTGCTACCCATGGGTGAATCTGTCCTGTCTGTTCTGGATCGAGCGATTCGGCTGTCGGGACGTGCTCGGGTGTCGGGTCAGGCCGGGTGGTGACCGTCGCGCGCCGCGATCAGGTCCGCCCGGGCGCGGTCGACCATGCGGTTGGCAACGGTACCGATTGCGGCGATCATCGCCGCCACCGCCACCAGCGCGGCGACGAGTCCGGCGACCGGCGACCAGCGCGCACAGAGCGCGATGATCGGGACGGAGACGATCAGGACCAGCACACCCGCACCGAGAGCGTAGAAGGCGAGTTTCGCGATCGAGAAACCGGCGGGCGCCGATGCGGCGTCGGTCGGCCCGGACTCGATCGGTGAGCCGCGGTGTCCGTCGCCGTGCCCGGGGTCGTCGTCCGGGCGCGGCGTGCCGCCGGTCACGAGAGTCCCCGAACCCAGTTCTCCAGCAGGTGGGCGCCGGCGTCACCGGATTTCTCGGGGTGGAACTGGGTGGCCGACAGCGGCCCGTTCTCGACCGCGGCGAGGAAGCGCCCGCCGTGTTCGGCCCAGGTCAGTCTGGGTGCACGCAGCCGGGAGCCGTCGCTGTCCATCTCCCACGCCTGTGCGGCGTAGGAGTGCACGAAGTAGAAGCGGGTGTCGGCGTCGAGCCCGTCGAACAGGACCGACCCCTCGGGCGCGTCGACCGTGTTCCACCCCATGTGCGGCAACACCGGCGCGGGCAGCTGCGTCACGCTGCCCGGCCACTCCCCGCACCCGTCCGCCTCGACGCCGAACTCGACGCCGCGTTCGAAGAGGATCTGCATGCCGACGCAGATGCCCAGGACCGGCCGGCCCCCGGCGAGCCGGCGACCGACGATCCGGTCGCCCTTCACGGCGCGCAGACCTTCCATGCAGGCGGCGAAGGCGCCGACGCCGGGCACGACGAGGCCGGTGGCGTTCAGGGCGGTGTCGAAGTCGGAGGTGACGGTCACTTGTGCCCCGGTGCGTTCCAGCGCGCGCTGCGCCGACCGCAGGTTGCCCGACCCGTAGTCGAGGATGGTGACATCGACGGCGCTCACAGCGCACCCTTCGTCGAGGGCACACCCGTGACGCGCGCGTCGTATTCGGTGGCGGCGCGCAGCGCACGGGCCACGGCCTTGAACTCGGCTTCGGTGATGTGGTGCTGGTCGCGGCCGTAGAGCACACGGACGTGCAGGGCGATCCGAGCGTTGAGAGCGATCGATTCGAAGACGTGCCGGTTGATGACCGTCGAATACGGCACGCCGGGGTAGCCGCCGATCACCGCGGTCAGCATGTGCTCGGGCTCCCCGGTGTGCACGCAGTACGGACGGCCGGAGACGTCGACCACCGCCTGGGCGAGGGTCTCGTCCATCGGAATCCACGAGTCGCCGAAGCGGCGGATGCCCTTCTTGTCGCCCAGCGCCTGACCCAGCGCCTGGCCGAGCACGATCGCGGTGTCCTCGATGGTGTGGTGGCCTTCGACCTCGACGTCGCCCTTCGCCTCGACGGTCAGGTCGAAGCTGCCGTGCTGACCGAACGCGGTGAGCATGTGGTCGAAGAACGCGATGCCCGTCGAGATGTTCGTCACGCCGGTGCCGTCGAGGTTCAGTTCGACGGCGATCGACGACTCCCGGGTGGTCCGTTCGACCTTCGCGATGCGGGGTGCCCGGCTCTCGGATGCGGGGTTGGTCACTGGGTGTTCTCCAGATCTGTGGTGGCAAGGGTGCGGCTGACGTCGAGGAAGGCGTCGTTCTCGTGGGCGAGTCCGACGGTCACCCGCAGGTGGCCGGCGATCCCGACGTCGCGGATGAGGACGCCCTGGTCGAGGTAACGCTGCCACGACGCCGCTGCATCCCGGAAACCGCCGAACAGCACGAAGTTCGAGTCGGAGTCGACGACGCGGTACCCGGCCTCGGTGAGCGCCGCGACCACACGGTCACGTTCGGCGATGATCGCCGCGACACCGGCGAGGGTGTCGTCGCTGTGCCGAAGGGCCGCGCGCGCCGCCGCCTGGGTCAGCACGGACAGGTGGTACGGCAGCCGGACGAGCTGGATCGCGTCGACGACGGCCGGTGCCGCCGCGAGATACCCGAGGCGCCCGCCGGCGAAGGCGAACGCCTTGCTCATGGTGCGGCTGACGACGACCTTCGCCGGGAACTCGTCGATGAGCTCGACAGCGCTCGGCGCCGCGGAGAACTCCGCGTACGCCTCGTCGACGATCACGATGCCCGGTGCGGCCTCGACGATCCGGCGGAGATCGGCAAGCGGGATGGAACCGCCGGTCGGGTTGTTGGGCGAGGTCACGAAGACGACGTCGGGTTCGCGGTTGGCGACTTCGGCGACCGCGTACTCGGTGTCGAGGGAGAAGTCGCCTGCGCGCGCGGCGACCAGCCAGGTGGTGTCCGTGCCGTCGGCGATGATCGGGTGCATCGAGTACGACGGGACGAAGCCCAGCGCGCTGCGGCCCGGTCCGCCGAAGGCCTGCAGCAGCTGCTGCAGGACCTCGTTCGAACCGTTTGCCGCCCAGAGGTTCTCGACGCCCAGCCGGACACCGGTGGCCCGGGTCAGGTAAGCGGCGAGGTCGGTACGCAGGGCGACGGCATCGCGGTCGGGATAGCGGTGCAGCTCGGCGGCCGCCTCGCGCACCGACGCGGTGACGTCGTCGATCAGGGCCGCTGACGGCGCGAGCGGGTTCTCGTTGGTGTTCAGGATCACCGGAACCTTGAGTTGCGGTGCGCCGTAGGCACTCTTGCCGCGGAGGTTGGCGCGCAGCGGCAGATCGTCGACGGTGATCGAGCCACCCGGCACGACTGCACCCACCACCGCATCGGACGCGGTCACCGGGCGGCACTCTTCACGAAGCGCTGCTTGACCGCGTCGCCGTGACCGGGCAGGTCCTCGGCATCGGCCAGGGTCACCACCTTGTCGGCGACCTCACGCAGCGCGGCTTCGTCGTAGTCGATGACGTGGACGCCCTTGAGGAACGTCTGCACCGAGAGACCCGAGGCGAAGCGCGCCGAACCCGACGTCGGCAGAACATGATTGGAGCCGGCGCAGTAGTCACCGAGACTCACCGGGGCATACGGGCCGACGAAGATCGCGCCCGCGTTGTGCACGCGGTCGGCGACCGCGGCGGCATCGCGCGTCTGGATCTCGAGGTGTTCGGCCGCATAGGCGTCCACGACCGCGAGCCCGGCGTCGAGGTCGTCGACGAGAACGACGCCCGACTGCTCCCCCGACAGCGCGGTGAGTACACGCTCGCGGTGCTTGGTGGCCGCGACCTGGGTGTCGAGCGCGGCGTCGACGGCATCGGCGAGTTCGGCGCTGTCGGTGACGAGCACCGAGGCCGCCAGCACGTCGTGTTCGGCCTGGCTGATGAGGTCCGAGGCGAGGATGCCGGGATCGGCCGAGTCGTCGGCGAGGATCGCGATCTCGGTCGGTCCGGCTTCGGAGTCGATGCCCACCACGCTGCGGCAGAGCCGCTTGGCGGCGGTGACATAGATGTTGCCCGGGCCGGTGATGAGGTCGACCGGGTCGAGGACGGAGTTCGGCGCGTCGGCGGCCTCGGTGTCGTGACCGCCGTAGGCGAGCAGGGCCACCCCCTGGGCACCGCCGACGGCCCACACCTCGTCGACGTCGAGGAGCGCGCAGGCGGCGAGAATCGTCGGGTGCGGCCAGCCGCCGAAGTCCTTCTGCGGCGGCGACGCGACGACCAGCGAGCCGACCCCGGCCTCCTGGGCGGGCACGACGTTCATGATGACCGACGACGGGTACACCGCGTTGCCGCCGGGAACGTACAGACCGACGCGGCGGACCGGAATCCACTTCTCGCTCACGACGCCGCCGTCGACGACCTGCGTGCGCGTGGTCTCGCGACGCTGGTCGGCGTGGACCGTGCGCGCGCGCCGGATGGATTCGCGCAGCGCGTCGGCGATCTGCGGGTCGAGTTCGGCGAGGGCGTCGGCGATGACCTGGGCGGGCACCCGGACCGATGCGGGGCGGACGCCGTCGAACTTCTCGCCGAAGTCGAGTGCGGACTCGGTGCCGTTCTCGGCCACCGCATGCACCACCGGCGTCACCGTGTCGAGGACGGCATTGACATCGGTACCCCCGCGGGGCAGCGCACGACGCAACTCGGCGAGTGTCGGCGTGCTACCGCGCAGGTCAATTCGGGCGAGCATGATCTCTCCTGGTGGCTGCGGATTTACCCGACAAGGATACGTGTCGGATGCCAGTGGGTTTCTGGTGCGGGTGGTGCGACGGTTCTTCTACGGTGGACAACGGAATCGCCCACGACCGTGAGGACGCGAAAGAGTGCCAGTACTGCGGGTGCCGGGACATGCCGTTGCTCCGCGACTACACCGCCGAACACGAACGGGCCGTGAACCTCGGCGGCGACGCGGTGCGGGCGCTCGATGCCGACGACCGCGACACCGCCCGGCGGCTCGCGGACCGGCTCGTGATCGAACTGCGGTCACACTGGCGCGGCGAGGAAGACGGGTTGTTCGCCCAGTTACTCAACACCGACCGGGACCTCTTCGCCGGGTACATCGACCCGCTCATCGCCGAGCACCGGGAGCTCGATGCGTTCCTGACGTCGATGGACCTGTCCGATCCCGCCGACCGCGACCGGTTCCGACGCGAGGTCGACGGGCTGCACCGGCACATCGCGAAAGAGGAGGACGCACTGTTCCCCGCGTCGGTGACGACTCTCGACGGCGATCAGTGGGATGCCGCGATCGCCGCCTGGGAGCACGCGCATCCCGGGGAGAAGCTGCTCGACCACGGCGTGTAGGCGTCGGGAGGGTGCCCACACGCCTGCCTGAGCTGGGTCGCCGGGCTGACCAGATGGCGCCTACCACACGACACCGACAGTTCCCACCGCCCGCAGATTGCATCAATAGATCTGCGCGACAACATATCTCGAATCCTCCGCTGCCCGATTCTCGTGTACACTCGAACGTACATTCGCAGCAACGGCTCTCGGGGGAGGTGACCGTCATGGCCGACACCACACACGTCGACGACGATTCGGCTGCGCCCCGACCGCGTGCCGTCGAGCTGGTGGCCGAGCTGCATGCGATCCTCGACGAACTGCAGACCGTCAATCTGTCTCCGTGCACCGACGAAGAGTTGATCGAGGTCGCCGCCGCGACCGAACGCGCCATCGCCCGAACCACGTACGCCGGTGACCGGCAAGTCGCCGAAGTCGAGGGTCGTGACCTGCCACGCAAGACCGGGTACCGCACCCTCATCCAGTTCATGAACCACCGACTCCGCGTCACCAACCCGGTTCGGCGGCGCAAGCACCTCAACGCCACCGCCACGCTCACGTGCCTCAGCGGCGACCGCCTCGAACCGGAACACCCCACCCTGGCCGCAGCATTCGCCGCAGGAACGGTCGGGACCGCCCACGTCCAGGCCGCCCTCGATGTCCTCGACCAGATCCCCCACGCTGTCGACCACGATGTGACAGTCGCTGCGGAACGGCAGATGGCCGAGATCGCCGCCGATTACACACCCGCCGACATCACCCAACTCGGCGCGCGGCTCCTCGCTCACCTCGACCCCGACGGCACACTGTCCGACGACACCGACCAGAAACGACGCCGCGGCCTGTGGATCGGACGCCAACGAGCCGACGGCACCGCCACCATCTCCGGCACCCTCACTCCCGCACTCCACGCCCGACTCACGATGATGTTCGCCGTCTGGGGCACACCCGGACTCAACAACCCCGACGACCCCAACTCACCGTCCGGACCGGCCGGCACCGCCGACCCCGACGCCCTCGCGCCCGCAGCCGATCGTGACCAACGCACCCCCGCCCAGACAAATCACGACGCCCTCGACGCCGCGCTCACCGCTGGCTTGTCAGACGGGATTCTCGGAACGTCGCACCGCGGCCTGCCCGCCCATCTGATCATCAAAGCCGATCTGGGCGACCTGATCCGCGAAGCCGGGCTCGCCACCACCGCCACCGGCACCCTGCTGCCCATCCCCGACCTGGTCGCGATGGCCGGCGACTTTCAACCATGGTTGGCAGTATTCAAGGACGCCACCGCCGTCCCGCTGCACTTCGGACGCGGCAAACGCCTCGCCACCCGCGCACAACGCCTCGTCTCCTTCGCCCGCCCCGACGGTGAAGTCTGTTCCGCACCCGGCTGCGATCAACCCGCCACCCAGGTCGAACTCCATCACGCCCAGAAAGATTGGGCCAAGGGCGGTCTCACCGACATCGACGACCTCGCACCCGCCTGCCCACGGCACAACCGCATGGTCAGCGACCAACCCGGCCAATACACCACCCGAATCGAACGGTCCGGACCCGACGAAGGCCGCTGCCTCTGGCGGTTGAACGCCGAACCCGGCGCGCCACCCAACCCCGACCGCCTCAACCGCCGACCCGACATACCCCGGCGATTCGCCGAACATCTGAACACCGTGCGCGACGAGATCCACGGACCACCAACCCGGCCCGGCGATCAAGCACGCCCCGAGGCGCCACACTTCCACGACGTCCGCCGGTCATGGTTGAACATCAGCCACGTCATCGACGTCCGACCACCCCGACCCGGACCACCCCCACCCCGGCCCTCCCTCGTCGAAGCACACGTCGTGGAGCTCCTCGCCACCCACTGACCGCGCCCGAGAGGTCGCACCTGCTGGCAGAGGATTCCCGACGCTCTCGGGTTCGTCGACCACAGGGTCCGGGACCGGTCAGGTGGCACCATGAACAGCGCCATGGGAACAGTTCCTGACGTTGCCGCCGACTTCTTCTCGGGCTCGCCGACGGGCCTGGCGATCTTCCTCGCCACCGAGCGGGCGGTCCGGACCCTTGGTGATGACGTGACCATTCGAGTCACGAAGAGCCAGATCACTTTCCGGCGAAGGTCCGGATTCGCGTATGTCTGGCGTCCAGGCCGCTACGTGCGATCCGAGCCCGCCTCGATATCCTCCGGTCGTGCGCAACCCGCGATCGCCGCTACACCTCTGCTGCCTGCTCTGGGCGCACGACGACGCGGCCGGTGACCTCACCCGATACGAGGACACCGTTCTCGATCTGCTCCCCGAGCACGGCGGTGCGGTGCTCAACCGGGTGGTCGGCGACGGACAGGGCGGTACGCCGCATGAGGTGCAGATCCTGCGGCTCGCCGACCGCAGTGCACTCGACGCCTATCTCGCCGATCCGCGCCGCACGGCGCTCGCCGACGAACGGGACCGGGTCATCGCCCGTACCGAGGTGTTCGAGGTCGATGTCCGGGCCGGCGATCCGGGCAACTGATCCCTCAGGGCGCGGGGATGTCCAACCCGAGGTCGAGCACGGTGACCGAATGGGTCAGCGCACCGACCGCGAGATAGTCGACGCCGGTGCGGGCGTAGTCGATGGCGACGTCGAGCGACAGACCACCGGAGCTCTCCAGTTTCGTCTCCGGCGAGCGCGTGTTGCGTCGCTGGACGGCCATCTGCGTTTCCCACGGCTCGAAATTGTCCAGCAGGACGAGCTCCGGCCTCAGTTCGAGGACCTCGTCGAGCTGCGCCAGCGAGTCCACCTCCACCTCGACCGGCAGCCCGGGAGCCGCGTCCCGCACCGCTCGCAGTGCGGCCGCGACCGAACCGGCTGCGGCGACGTGGTTGTCCTTGATGAGTGCCGCATCGCCGAGACCCATGCGATGGTTGACTCCCCCGCCGGCCCGCACCGCGTACTTCTGCAGGTGGCGCATTCCGGGCAGAGTCTTGCGGGAATCCCGGATCTTCGCGCCCGTCTCCTCGACGGCCGAGACCCAGGCCGCGGTGGCCGTCGCGATCCCCGACATGTGCGAGATCAGGTTCAGCGCAGTGCGTTCCGCGGTCAGCAGCGCGCGCGTCGGGGCGTGCACCGACAATACGACGGTGCCCGGTTCGACGCGGCTGCCGTCCTCGACCCGGGTTCCTATCGTGTACTCGCCCGCGCCGATCACCTCGTCGAAGACCGCCTCGACCACGGGCACACCGGCGATGACGCCGTGCGCGCGACTGACGATCGCCGCGTCGACGACAGCGTCGGCGGGCACGGTGGACGCGGTCGTGACGTCGGGTCCGTACCGCAGATCCTCGTCGAGGGCGGTCCGGATCAACGCGCGGACCTCGTCGGTGACCGCGACGCCGAGTTCGCCGCCCGCGGCCTGACCGACGAAATCGTCGCTCACGCCAGCGCTCATTCGCCCGATCCGGGGTTGCCGATCGCGATCATCCGCTCGACACTCTCGCGCGCCTTCTCGGCGACATCGGCGTCGACGAACACCTCGTCGCGACCCTCCCGCAGGCACCGGAGCATGGCGGCGGGCGTGATCATCTTCATGTAGGGGCACGAGGCGCGGTCGTTGACGGCCTGGAAGTCGACACCCGGCGCGGCCTTGCGCAGCTGATGCAGCATCCCGACCTCGGTGGCGACCAGGACCTGCTTCGCACCCGTCTCGCGGGCCGCGTCGAGCATTCCTCCGGTCGAGAGGATCTTCACCTTCTCCTCGGGCACGAAGCCCTCGCCCGCCAGGTACAGCGCCGACGTCGCGCACCCGCATTCCGGGTGGATGAACAGGTCGGCATCGGGGTGCGCGTTCGCCTGCGCGGTCAGCTCGTCACCGTTGATGCCGGCGTGGACGTGGCATTCGCCCGCCCAGATGTGGATGTTGTCGCGGCCGGTCTCACGCTTGACGTGTGCGCCGAGGAACTGGTCGGGCAGGAACAGCACGTCCCGGTCGGGATCGATCGAGGCCACCACGTCGACGGCGTTCGACGACGTGCAGCAGATGTCGGTCAGACCCTTCACCTCGGCGGTCGTGTTGACGTAGGACACCACGAGCGCGTCGGGGAACTCGGCCTTCCAGGCACGCAGTTCGTCGGCGGTGATCGAGTCGGCCAGCGAACACCCGGCGCGCTCGTCGGGGATCAGGACCCGCTTCTCCGGGCTCAGGATCTTGGCCGTCTCGGCCATGAAGTGGACGCCGCAGAAGATGATCTCGTCGGAGTCGACCTCGGCGGCGATCCGCGACAGGGCCAGCGAGTCGCCGACATGGTCGGCGACGTCCTGGATGGCCGGGAGCTGGTAATTGTGTGCGAGCAGGGTCGCGTTGCGCGCCTTGGCGAGACGGCGGACCTCGTCTGCCCATTCCTGGGTCGGCTCGATACCGGTGTATCCGCCGGGCGCGTCGTACCACTGCGCATCGATGAGCGCCGACACTGCAGGCGCGGTCACGGCCGCGGGGCGATCGCTGGTGATGCTCATTGCCACTCCTCTGGCTGCCCGGCGACGAGTTCCGTCTCCGGGACGCTGGTTCCCCAGATCACGGGCCGTGTGTCCGAGGCAGGTTTTCGACTCATGGTCGAAAACGCTATGCATCGTAACATTCGCCACACCCGGAGCATTCCCGCGACCTGGCCGGGCCGTGGCGCCGGCCCCGCCCACGATCCGGTTCAGCTCATCGGCACATCAGAGCATCGAGATAGCGCTCGCTGATTCGCGACTGGGCGAGGCGCCCGACCGGCCCGCCCAGCCGGGTGAACCACCGCCCCGGGCGCGAGAAGGCGACGACATGCCCGACCACCGTGTCGTCGGCGAGCCATTCCACCCAGAAGCGTTCCTCGCCGACCTCTGGATGCCCGGGGAGCGTTCCATAGGCGAAACCCTGTTCACGAGGGGCGTCGAGCACCTCGACGACCCGGCACCGCGCGACGATCCCGAGTGGACCGACCCCGACCCGCAGGTCGACGTCAGCGCCGACCGTCGCCGCGGGGGTGGACGCGTCGACGCCGAAGCCGGCACGACGATGCATGTCCCAGTTCAGAATTCGCTGACCCGCCGTGGCGAAGCACGCAGCCCCCGAACCGATGACCCGCGACCGGCGCAAGTGGTGATAACCGGGCGGCAGCGTGCCCGATGTCGCGCCGACCTCCGCATAGGTGAGTGCCGATCGGTCGCCGCTCACCCCGCCCGCGCCACCTCGGCGTCGAGGACGAGAGCCAGATCGTCGAGCGAGGCGCCGAGCGCGCGGGCGAGCGCCGCGATGGTCGCGAAGGCGGGCGTCGGCATGCGTCCGGTCTCGATCTTGCGCAGGGTCTCCGGCGAGATGCCCGCGCCGAGCGCGACGTCGCCGAGCGGGCGGTCGCCGCGCAGCTCGCGGATACGAGCACCGAGACGACGACCTGCCGCGATCTGTTCCGGGGTCAGCGGGTTACGCACCATGAGGCGATAGTAGCGGCTCCGGTATACAAATACCGACGATGGTGGTATTTCTATACCGCACATCGAATTCGAGAGGACGAGAATGGTCGAGCTGAAGTCACCCGCCGAGGTTGCCGCCATGGGGGTGACGGGCGCCTTCATCGCAGATCTGCTGGACGACGTCGCCGGCCGCGCCGACGTCGGGGTCAACCTCCTCGACCTCGAGGAGCGTGCGCGGGAACTCATCGCCGAGCGCGGCGCGCAGTCGTGCTACTGGGACTACTCGCCGTCGTTCGGCCGCGGGCCCTTCCGCAACGTGATCTGCCTGTCGGTGAACGATGCTGTGCTGCATGGCCTCCCGCATGACTACGTCCTCGCCGACGGCGACCTGCTGTCGATGGACATCGCCGTCGCGATCGACGGCTGGGTGGCCGACTCCGCGCGCAGTGTCATCGTCGGAACCCCGCGGGCCGAGGACCAGCGCCTCGTCGCGGCCACCGAAGAGGCACTGACAGCGGCCATCGACGCGGCACGCCCGGGCGGACGGATCGGTGACATCTCGGCGGCGATCGGCGCGGTCGCCGCCGCGCACGGATATCGGGTCAACACCGAGTTCGGCGGACACGGCCTCGGTCGAACCATGCACGAGGACCCGCACGTCGCGAACGTGGGCCGGGCCGGTCGGGGCATGAAGCTGCGCCCGGGACTCACCCTTGCGCTAGAGCCCTGGTTCACCCTCGGTTCCGAACGCATCAAGTTCGACGCCGACGGCTGGACCATCAGGTCTCTCGACGGATCCCGCGGCGCCCACAGCGAGCACACGATCGCCGTCACCGAGGGCGAAGCGCTGATCCTGACCACGAACGGGAGCGGGTAGTCGAATCACCCAGTGGCTTCGACACGGCGCCTCGCTCGCGCTCGGTGCCGGCTCAACCAGCAGGAGCGGCGGTAGTCGAGGTCACCGGGTGGCTTCGACACGGCACCTCACTCGCGCTCGGAGCCGGCTCAACCAGCAGCGGGACGCCGGCACAACCAGCAGGAGCACCGGGTAGTCGAGGTCACCGGGTGGCTTCGACACGGCGCCTCGCTCGCGCTCGGAGCCGGCTCAACCAGCAGCGGTCACCAGCGGAGGGTACGCACCCTACAATCGTGCGCATGCCAGCCGCCGGGTCCGAGCCACCCATCGCCGACGGTACGACCCTCCGGGTGGAAGTCCTGACCGTGGTGTTCCAGATCCGGGTCGCGCCGGATTCCGGATCCGGTTCGGACATCGACAGCCCGTCGCTGTGCGTCCTGCTGTCGCGGTCGGTCGACGACGTCTGGACCCTCCCGGGCGGCGGGGTCGGTGCCGCGGAGACACTGTCGGCGAGCGCACGTCGACTCGTCGCGGATTCCCTCGACGTCCGGGAGATCGCACACCTGGAACAGCTGTCGGTCTTCTCCGATCCGCGCCGGGTGCCCGCGGTCCGCACCATCGCGTCGACCTACATGGGCCTCGTGCCCTCCGACGCGGCCGCGACGCCGCCCGAGGCCGCGGGTTGGTTCGCCGTCGACGCGCTCCCCCCGCTGGCGTTCGACCACACCGAGATCGTCGACGCCGCCCGGCATCGGCTCGCCGCGAAACTCTCGTACACCAACATCGCCTTCGCGCTGGCGCCGGCGCGGTTCCCGATGTCGGCGTTGTCGGAGATCTACTGCGCCGCACTGGGTTATCCAGTGGACACGACCAACCTGCTCCGCATCCTGAGCCGGCGCGCCGTGGTGGTCGCCACCGGCACCGTCGGCAAGACCGGCCGGAGCGGCGGACGCCCGCCCGCCCTCTACGCCTTCGCCGAGAAGGAGTTACGTGTCACGGATGAGTTCGCGACGCTGCGCCCGCCGATGTGAGCACCTCCGCTGACGAGGCGTCGTCTTCGAGGTCGCCGACGCCGAGATCAGCGGTCCGCGAGGACAACACGCACACCAGGTAGACGACGGCGAACGCGAACGGAGCGCAGATGAGGAGTGTCCACGGCTCGCTCGACCCCGACCGTGTGGCGCCGTCGAGCCAGAGCTCCGGCGCGATCCGGTAGGTCGCGTCGACCGGCAGCGCGGTCGGATCGTCGTCGAATCGCAGTCCCGCGACCCACATCCCGACCGTCGCCGCGAGCGCCGAGCCGGCCGTGGCCGCCAGTGCCGGCCACACGAAACCGCTGACACCCCGCCACGAACGGGCCGCGAACCACACCACGAGGGCGGCGACGGCGCCGTAGCCGAACATCGTCACGGCGAAGGCCCCCACCCCGCCGAAATCGGCGGGGATGTCGTCGCGGCGGAGTCCGTCGAACACGACCCCGGTGGTGGGCGGGGTGAGAAGGGCCCAGATCACCCCGGCGACCGCACCCAGCAGAGCCACACCGACGGAGACGACGGCCAACCGGGGGACGGTGCGGACCGGCGGGTTCACCGGCGCCCCAGCTCCGTCGAGTCGACGGTGCCGTGCCGCGAGCAGCGCGCATCCCACCCGTCGGGTCGCACCTGGACCACCATCCGGCGTCCGCACTGCCCACAGAAGCGAGGGGGTTCGAGACCCAACCGAGCGGCGGGCGGAACGGCGTCGGGGGCCTGCAGTTCCACTTCGAGTCCGGTGAAGACGCCGAACCGGCACGGTTCGGCCAGTGGACCCGGGACGGTGTCGATCATGAGAACACGCTACCCATCGCTGCGGACGTACCCGTCAGATCGTGTCGTTCAGCGACTTGATCGGCATCGACAGGTCGCTGAGGAGGTCGAGGTCGTCCTCGGCGGGCCGACCGAGGGTCGTCAGGTAGTTACCGACGATGACGGCGTTGATGCCGCCGAGGATGCCCTGCTTGGCGCCGAGATCGCCGAGGGTGATCTCGCGCCCACCCGCGAAGCGCAGGATGGTGCGCGGCAGCGCGAGGCGGAAAGCGGCCACCGACTTCAGGGCCTCTGCGGCGGGCAGCACGTCGAGGTCGCCGAACGGGGTGCCGGGCCGCGGGTTCAGGAAGTTCAGCGGCACCTCGTCGGGCTCGAGGGTGGCCAGCTCGGCGGCGAACTCGGCCCGCTGTTCCAGGGACTCGCCCATGCCGAGGATGCCACCGCAGCAGACCTCCATACCCGCCTCGCGGACCATGCGCAGGGTGTCCCACCGCTCCTCCCAGGTGTGCGTCGTCACCACGTTCGGGAAGTGGCTCCGCGCGGTCTCGAGGTTGTGGTTGTAGCGGTGCACGCCCATGTCGCGCAGCTGGTCGACCTGGTCCTGGGTGAGCATGCCCAGGCTGCAAGCGATCTGGATGTCGACCTCGTTGCGGATCGCCTCGATACCCGCCGCGACCTGACTGAGCAGGCGTTTGTCGGGACCGCGGACCGCGGCGACGATGCAGAACTCGGTCGCGCCGGTCTTGGCGGTCTGCTTGGCCGCCTCGACCAGCGAGGGGATGTCGATCCAGGCGCTGCGCACCGGCGAGGCGAAAAGGCCGGACTGCGAACAGAAGTGGCAATCCTCCGGACACCCGCCGGTCTTCAGCGAGATGATCCCCTCGACCTCGACCTCCGGTCCGCACCAGCGCATCCGCACGTCGTGGGCGAGCTGCAGCAGTTCGGTGAGCCGATCGTCCGGCAGTCGCAGAACCTGCAGGACCTGCTCCTGATCGAGGGGCTCGCCGCGGTCGAGCACCTGCGTGCGGGCGATGGCGAGGATGTCGTCCGACGCCGGGGCCGAGGTGGCGGCGTCGACTGTTGCCTGGGTCACTGGTGATACTCCTTGGATGGATGTTCCGCTGCGGGAACGGTTCAGGGCGTCCGGACGAGCTGTTCCGGGCACGTGGGTGACAGAGTCGTGAGCCACTCGTCGTCGAACCACGACGGTGCGCGGGTCCGGAAGTCGACGGGTGCGAGACTCGCCGCGCCCGCGGGCAGTACGCCGACCACCGGTACTCCGGTCACCCGCGGGAGATCGGTGCGGTTGCAGCGCATCGCGAGGTCGGGATCGTTCGGCCACCAACCGATCACGAGACCGGCCGGGCGCAGGCCGCGCGCCCGCACCGCGCCCACGGTGAGCTCGGCGTGATTGAGCGCGCCGAGTCCGGGCGCCACGACGATCAGAAGACCGTCGGCGGTGTCGGGAGCGAGTGTGGCCGCGGCGATGTCGAGGATCGTGGCCGACTCCCCCAGTCGCACGAGCACACCGCCCGCCCCCTCCACGAGGGTGAGGTCGTGTGACACCGCCAGATCGTCCACCCCCCGGACGATGACCGTCGGATCGGCCATTGGCATCCCGGCGCGCCGCGCGGCGGTGTCGGGGGCGAGGGGCTCGGGATAGCGGAACAGCTCGACGGCCGTGACGTCGCCCGCGAGGCGTCGTACCTCGGCGAGGTCGCCGGGCTCGTCGTGGCCGATCCCGGTCTGGACCGGTTTGCAGACGGCTACTCGGGTTTCGGGCCCTTCGTGGCTCGTCGCTATCGCTCCTCGCACCTCAGGGAGCACGGGGTGGTGGCGCGCCTGCGCTCCTCGCCCCCAGGGGATCTGACAAGCCGCGGCGAGGGCCGCTGTCGCGACGGTCTTCCCGACGTCGGTCGACGTCCCGGTGACGGCGAGGACGGTGCCTCGTGTTCTGGTGCTCACCGTGCACCGACTTCGCGCAGGGCCGCGTCGACGACGGCGGCCACCCGGTCGAGGGTGTCGGTGTCGAGATCCGCGCGCACGGTGATCCGTAGCCTCGAGGTCCCGACCGGAACCGAGGGCGGGCGAAAGCATCCGACGAGCACGCCGCGGTCGCGGCACGCCGTCGCGGCCGCCACCGCACGCTGCGGATCCCCGACGACGATCGAGATCACGGCGGCGGCCGGTTCGTCGACGCCGCAGGCGGACGCCAGCCGACGGGCGTTGGCGCGCAACCGGTCCGGCAGACCGGGTTCGGCGCGCAGGATCTTCAGGGCGGCATGCGCGGCACCCACCGCGGCCGGATTGAGGCCGGTGTCGAAGATGAAGGTGCGCGCGCAGTCGATCAGGTGCGACCGCAGCACCGCCGATCCGAGGACCACACCGCCCTGCGCACCGAGCGACTTCGACAGCACGGTCGTGACGACGAGGTCGGGCGCCCCCGAAAGGCCCTGCTCGGCAACGAGTCCCCGTCCGCCCGGGCCGCGCACACCGAGGGCGTGGGCCTCGTCGACGAGCAGGGCTGCGCCGTGCGCGCGGGCCGCGGCATACAGATCCGCGACCGGCGCCGGCTGACCGTCGATGCTGTACACCGAATCGGTGACCACCAGCGCGCGGCTCTCGGTGCGCTCGGCCAGCACCCGCCGCACGGCCTCGTGGTCGCCGCGATCGACGACCACGACTCGGGCGCGCGACAACCGGCAACCGTCGATCAGTGATGCATGGGTACCGGTGTCACTGACGATGAGGTCGCCGCGCGTCGCGAGCGCGGTGACGGCGCCGACATTGGCGAGGTAGCCCGACGAGAAGGTCAGCGCGGCCGAAAAGCCGAGGAAGTCGGCGAGATCGTCTTCGAGGTCGATGTGCGCCTGAGTGGTGCCGACCACCAGACGGGAGGCCGTCGATCCCCCGCCCCACCGATCCGCGGCGGCACGGGCCCCGGCGACGACCGCGGGGTGCGTCGACAACCCGAGGTAGTCGTTGGAGCCGAGGTTGATCTCCCCGGCACCGGCACGCCGGACATGCGGACAGCGATGCAATCCGGCGTCGGCGCGCTGCCGCGCGGCGCCGGCGAGCCACGCCAGCCCGACCTCCGCGCCGGTGACGACCGTCGAGTCCCGTTGTGCCTGAGCCGAGGTCATGACCGGACCCCGACCAGAGCGCGATCGCCCACCGTCGCGTGGACGGCCGCGGAGATCCCGCGGACGATCACCGCGATGTCCTCGGACGTGCTGATGAACGGTGGCATCGTGTAGACGAGAGTGCGGAACGGCCGCAGCCAGGCGCCCGCGTCGACCGCGGCGTCGGTCGCCGCGACCATGTCGACCGGTCGATCGAGTTCGACGACGCCGATCGCGCCGAGGACCCGCACATCGACGACGCCGTCGAGTTCCCGGAGCGGTTCCAGCCCCTCGGCGAGTCCGCGCTCGATCGCCGACACCCGCTCGGCCCACGGCGTTTCCAGCAGGAGCTCGATCGCCGCGACCGCCACCGCACACGCCAGCGGGTTGGCCATGAAGGTCGGACCGTGTGCGAGGCCGCCCGCCTCCCCTGCGCTGATCACCTCGGCGATCTCCGTCGTACACAGGGTCGCGGCGAGGGTCAGGTAGCCGCCAGTCAGCGCCTTGCCGACACACATGATGTCCGGCGACACACCCGTCCCGCCGTCGGCAGCGGGAGCGGCGTCGGCCGCGAACAGCGTTCCGGTACGGCCGAATCCGGTGGCGATCTCGTCGAACACGAGCAGGACGTCGTGGCGGTCGCAGATCTCGCGGAGTGCGCATAGATACGCCGCGTCGTGGAATCGCATTCCGCCTGCGCCCTGGACGACGGGTTCGACGATGATCGCGGCGAGCTCGTCGCGGTGCGCGAGCACGGTCCGCTCCAATTCGGCGACATAGTCGGCCCGGAAGTCGGCCGGCGGCGCGTCGACGAAGATCTGCCGCGCGAGCACGCCCGACCACATCGCGTGCATGCCGCCGTCGGGATCACACACGCTCATCGGGGCGAAGGTGTCGCCGTGGTAGCCGCCGCGCCAGGTGAGCAGACGGGTACGCCCCGTCTGCCCGCGGCTGCGCCAGTACTGCAGCGCCATCTTGACCGCCACCTCCACCGACACCGATCCCGAGTCACAGAAGAACACCTTCTGCAGCCCGGCGGGAGTGACGTCGACGAGAAGCTGCGCCAGCCGCGCGGCCGGCTCATGGGTGAGCCCGCCGAACATGACATGCGACATCCGCCCCAGCTGAGCGGCTGCGGCCGCGTCGAGCCGCGGGTGGCGATACCCGTGGATCGCGGCCCACCACGAGCTCATGCCGTCGACGACCGTCCGCCCGTCGGCGAGTTCGAGGCGGACACCGGAGGCCGAGGTCACGACCCGCGGACGCGTCGTCGCGGGCAGCGCACCGTATGGATGCCAGATGTGGCGTGCGTCGATGCGGCTGACGTCCTCGTGATCCACCTCTGCACCTCCTGGTCGCCAACGGTCGCCCCTGGACACCGTCCAGGATTCCTGAACACCGTACAGGCAGTCCTGAACGGTGTACAGGGGCGGGTCGGATGCCCGATTCGGGAGATCACTACGCTGACGCGGGTGAGCAACAGTCGCACCGACGTCCTGCGCGCCGCCCGCGACATCCTGGGCGAGCACAGCCTGGCCGACCTGTCGATGCGACGGCTCGCCACCGAGCTCGGCGTGCGCCCCAACGCGCTCTACTGGCATTTCCCCAACAAACAGACTCTGCTGGCCGCGCTCGCCGACGACATCCTGGACGCGGTCGCGATCCCCGACACCGGGCTGGCATGGGACGAACGCCTCGATCGGCTCGCGTCCGGGATGCGCGGCGCACTGCTCGCGGTGCCCGACAGCGCGGAGGTGGTGTCGTCGAGCTGGGCCAGCGGGCTGTCGTCGAAGGCGATCACCGCCGACATCATCGCCGCCGGGTCGGCCGGCGGGTTGTCGCTGCGCGACGCCGAGGCGGTCAGCACGGCTCTGTGCCAGCTCGTGATCGGCCTCACCATCGAAGAACAGACGCGCGCACAGATGGAGCGCCTCGGCGTCACCGGACCATCGGGACGGGACTTCGCCGGCGAGTTCCGCGACGGGCTGGCCATCATCCTCGACGGGGCCCGGACACGCGGCTCCCGGTGATCCCACCGCGTCGGCCGATGCCCGGTTCCGCGCGAGTGTCACAGTTGCCGGAATCGGTATTTCACAGCTTCGGCGAGTACATTGCTAGCCGGTCATCGCGGCCCGGCCCTCGAGACCGATCTGTCCCCCACCGGAAAGAACACGCCCTGTGGCATCGACGACGCGAGTAGTGGCGCCGGAGTCGTCCCCCTCGACGCCGACGACGCCCGCATACCGCACCGACCTCGACGGCCTGCGAGGCATCGCGATCGCCCTCGTCGCCTGTTTCCACGTGTGGTTCGGCAAGGTCTCCGGCGGCGTCGACGTCTTCCTCACGCTCTCGGGGTACTTCTTCGTCGGGTCGCTGCTGCGCCACGCGATCTCCAGTCAGGCGCCGCATGTCACCTTCCGCGACACGCTGAACCCGTGGCCGCGGCTCAAGCGGCTCCTCAAACGCCTGCTGCCGGCACTGTTCACGGTGCTCATCGCGGTCACCGTGCTGACGCTGCTGATCCTGCCGCAGACCCGCTGGGCCAACGTCGGGCGTGAGGTCATCGCGAGCGCGCTGTATTACCAGAACTGGTATCTGGCACAGAACTCGCAGGACTATCTCGCCGCCAGCTCAGCGAACAGCCCGCTGCAGCACATCTGGTCGATGTCCGTGCAGGGCCAGTTCTTCGTCGTGACACTGCTCGTCGCCCTCGCGTTCGCGGCGCTTCTCAAACTCGGCGCCCGGGTCGCGCGGCCGTTCGCCGATCCCCGGGTCATCAGGTTCCTGGTCGGCGGCGCGGTCTTCGCCGTCGCCCTCGTCTCCTTCTACTGGGCCCACCGCGGCCTGGCGATCAACCAGCCGTACAACTACTACGACACGCTGTCGCGGCTGTGGGAGCCGCTCGCCGGCGGCCTGCTGGCGATCTGGTTGCCGTCGCTGCGAGTCCCCAACTGGCTTCGCAACGTCGCGACCGTCGCCGCGTTGGCACTGATCGTCAGCTGCGGATTCTGGATCGACGGCGTGAACGCCTACCCCGGTCCGATGGCGCTCGTGCCGGTCGGTGCGACGCTGCTGATCATCTGGGCGGGCGCGACCGCCCTGCAGAAGCCGCCGCGCGGCACCCATGCCGCCGCCACCGAGATGCCTGTCACCAACCGATGGCTGGCGAGCCGGTGGCCGGTGTGGCTCGGGACCATCGCGTACTCGCTCTATCTGTGGCACTGGCCGCTGCTGATCTTCTACCTGACCTGGCGGGACAAGAACCACGCGAACTTCTTCGAGGGTGTGGTCATCCTCGGGGTGTCGGTCGGCCTCGCGTGGCTCACCAAGCGCTACATCGAGGACCCACTGCGCGGGGGCGACCGGTCGGCACTGACCCGCGGCACCCGCGACGGACGTTCGCGGTGGCTGTCGTACACGTCGGTCGTGACGTCGATCCTGGTGGTGGGCACCCTCGTCACCGGCGTCGGCATCACCGTGTGGGAACGGCACGTCGCCAACATCGTCGTCGACACGAAGAATCTCGATCCGAGGTCGTATCCGGGCGCCCGCGCGCTGCTCGACGGATGGCCGGTTCCCGCACTCGACCCGCAGCCGTCGGCCCTGGAGGTCATCAAGGACTTCCCCGAGACCTCGACCGACGGGTACATGAGCGACTTCAGCGACAACGAGATCCACGTTGGCGTCTACGGTGACCCCACCGCGACGCGCACCATCGCGCTCGCGGGCGGTTCACACGCCGAGATGTGGATCTCGGCACTCGACACCCTCGGCAAGCGCAACGGCTTCAAGGTGAAGACCTACCTCAAGATGGGGTGCCCGCTGTCGACGAACAAGATCCCCAAGCAGCGCGGCGTGCCCTACCCGGAGTGCTACGACTGGGGGCAGCGCGTCATCGACCGCGTCATCGCGGACAAACCGGATGCCGTCCTGACGAACTCGACCCGACCGCGGGACTACGAACCCGGCGACTGGGTGCCGCCGGACTACGTGCCCATCTTCGATCGCTTCCTCGACGCGGGGGTACCGGTGCTCGGCATGCGCGACACCCCGTGGCCGAAGAACGCGAAGGGGACCATCGACACGCCGATCTGCCTCGCCGACGGCGGCGACGCGGAGAGCTGTGGATCGAATCGCGCCGCCGTGCTCGAGCCCGAGGATCCCGCCGCAGCGTTGGCCTCGACGCGACCGGACTTCCACCCGCTCGACATGTCCGATGGCATCTGCACCCCCGAGCGCTGCCCGGCCATCGTCGGCAACATCACGGTCTACAAGGATCCCCATCACCTGAGTGCGACCTACGTCCGCAGCCTGACCGACGAACTCGGCCGACAGATGGCGGAACAGCTGCCGTGGACCGGCCCCGGGGTCCCGTGACGACGCCGGCCGGCGCCGTCTGATCGCCCGCTGCCCGGGGTCGGCGACCGCCCACCGGTGGGACATCCCACATCCGGGCCGACCGACCGCGTCCGGAGATGACCACTCGCGACAACGCGACTAGGGTCGACCCATGACGTCGCCGAAGGCGGGTAAGACCGAACCGCCAGCCCCCGGTGCCCAGCCGGGCGATCCCGGCTCCACCGCCGATCCTCACTCTTCTGCCGATCCCAGCTCTTCCGGTGAGCCCCGCGAACCAGGTCTCGACACCGCCTCGACGACAGCAGCGCCACCGAGCGGCGACATCACCTCCGAGCCGGTTCCGATGCCGTCCGACCCTATCCAGGCCGAGGCGCTCGTCCACCCCGAGCCGGCGCCGATCCCGGTGTGGCCCGGTACCCCGTACCCCCTCGGCGCCACGTACGACGGTGTGGGAACGAACTTCTCGCTGTTCTCGGAGGTCGCCGAAGCCGTCGAGCTGTGCCTGATCGACCGCGAGGGCCACGAACGCCGCATCCGGCTCGAAGAGGTCGACGGATACTGCTGGCACTGCTATCTGCCCAACGTCGGTCCGGGACAGTTCTACGGCTTCCGCGTCTACGGACCCTATGACCCGTCGCAGGGACTGCGTTGCGACCCGAGCAAGTTGCTGCTCGACCCGTACGGCAAGGCGTTCCACGGCGACTTCGACGGCGACGCATCGCTGTTCTCCTACCCGCTCCCGTCGCCTCCCGAGGCCGACGACGAACCCGCGGCCGACGACAGCGGCGACGAGGCTTCCGCCACCGTGACCGACGCGGCCGGTGACACCGGGCCCGAGGCGGACGGCGCCGACGACGCCGACACATCCGCGCCCGACGATGCGGCCGACCCCGACGCCGACAACACCGACGCCGACAACACCGACGAGGTCCCACCCGCCGAGACCGGGCAGGACGACAACGGAGCCGCACCGAGCGCGGAGGACAACGCCCAGACCGCCGGCGACGAACCGGTCAACGAGATGCCGCAACTGGACTCGCTCGGGCACACCATGGTCTCGGTGGTGATCAACCCCTACTTCGACTGGCAGAACGATCGGTCGCCCAATCGCCCGTATCACCAGACGGTGATCTACGAGGCGCACGTCAAGGGTATGACGGCGACCCACCCCGACATCCCGGAATACCTTCGCGGTACCTATGCGGGGCTGTGCCATCCGGTGATCATCGACCATCTCAAGGAACTGGGGATCACGGCCATCGAGCTGATGCCCGTCCACCAGTTCATGCAGGACTTCGTGCTGCGCGATCAGGGTCTCCGGAACTACTGGGGCTACAACACCTTCGGCTTCCTGGCGCCGCACATCGAGTACTCGTCGAACCCCGACCAGCCGGCCAGCGCGGTGACCGAGTTCAAGGCGATGGTCCGTGAATTCCACAACGCGGGCATCGAGGTCATCCTCGACGTCGTCTACAACCACACCGCCGAGGGCAATCATCTCGGTCCGACCGTGTCGTTCCGCGGCATCGACAACGCCGCCTACTACCGGCTCGTCGACGGCGAGCCCGAGATGTACATGGACTACACCGGAACCGGCAACAGTCTCAACGGCCGTCATCCGCACACGCTGCAGCTCATCATGGACTCGCTGCGCTACTGGATCCTCGAGATGCACGTCGACGGTTTCCGTTTCGACCTCGCGTCCACGCTGGCCCGCGAACTCCACGACGTGGACCGCCTGTCGGCGTTCTTCGATCTCGTGCAGCAGGACCCGGTCGTCAGCCAGGTGAAGCTCATCGCCGAACCCTGGGACATCGGCGAGGGCGGCTACCAGGTGGGCAACTTCCCACCGCTGTGGACCGAATGGAACGGCAAGTACCGCGACACCGTGCGCGACTACTGGCGCGGCGAGCCATCCACCCTGGGCGAGTTCGCCTCCCGGTTGACCGGGTCCTCGGATCTGTACGAGGCGACCGGCCGACGCCCGCTGGCGAGCATCAACTTCGTCATCGCCCACGACGGTTTCACGCTGCGGGACCTGGTGTCCTACAACGAGAAACACAACATGGCCAACGGTGAGGACAATCGCGACGGCGAGAGCCACAACCGATCGTGGAACTGCGGCGTCGAAGGTCCGACCGACGATCCCGAGATCAACGCACTGCGCGCACGGCAGCAGCGGAACATCCTGGCCACGCTGTTCCTGTCGCAGGGCACGCCGATGCTCGCGCACGGCGACGAGATCGGACGCACCCAGCAGGGCAACAACAACGTCTACTGCCAGGACTCCGAATTGTCTTGGATGGACTGGACACTCGCCGAGGAGAACGCCGACCTGCTGGAGTTCACCCGCAAGGCCATCGCCTTGCGCACCCGACATCCGGTGTTCCGGCGTCGGAAGTTCTTCGGCGGGAAGCCGATCCGATGGGGTGACCAGGCGCTCGACATCGCCTGGCTCACACCCGCCGGCCAGGAGATGACCGCCGAGGACTGGGACAGCGGGTTCGGCAAGAGCCTTGCCGTGTTCCTCAACGGAAACGGCCTGGGCGAGAAGGACGAACGCGGCGAACTGGTGGTCGACGACTCGTTCTTCATCTGCTTCAACGCACACTACGAGGACCTGGACTTCACTCTTCCGCCGAACTGGTACGGCAACGAGTGGGTCGGTGAACTGGACACGACCCACCCCGTCGGGGAGACCGAACTGACGGCCGCCTCCGGCGAGTCGGTGACGGTCGGCGCCCGCTCGGTCCTGGTCCTGCGGAAGACCGCCTGAACCCATGAGCAATCGTCCGACCCCGCACGCGACGTATCGGCTCCAGCTGCACGGCGACTTCGGGTTCGCCGACGCCGCAGGCATCCTCGACCACCTCGTCGGGTTGGGGATCAGTCACGTCTACCTCTCCCCGATCGGCACGGCGTCGGCCGGCTCGACGCACGGCTACGACTGGCTACCGCCACCGGCGGTGGCGGATGTGCTCGGCGGTCTCGACGGTCTGCGCGAATTGCGTTCGGCGGCAGCCGAACGCGGGCTGGGTCTGATCATCGACATCGTCCCGAACCACACCGGGGTGGCCGACGCGCTCGCCAATCCATGGTTCGCCGACCTGCTCCGCCACGGGTCGGGGTCGGCGTACGCGAGCTATTTCGATGCCGACTTCGGAGTCGACAACGGGGCCGACGGGAAGCTGGCGCTGCCGATCGTCGCCGCCGACGGCGACCTGAGTCCACTCGAGATCGACGAGCACGGGCATCTGCGGTACTACGACCATGCGTTCCCGATCGCCCCCGGCACCGGCGACACTCGGCCCGCTCGCTCCGCTCCCGGCGCCGGCGACGGAACACCGGGTGAGGTCCACGACCGCCAGCACTATCGGCTCGTCCCCTGGAACAGCGGGCTCATCGGGTACCGGCGGTTCTTCACCGTCAACGAGCTCGCCGGTCTCCGCCAGGAGGATCCAGAGGTCTACAACGCCACGCATCAGTGGCTGCGTGAGTTGCTCGACGCCGACCTCATCGACGGTGTGCGCGTGGATCATCCCGACGGCCTGTGGGATCCGCAGGACTACCTGCGTCGCCTCCGCGCCGACGTGAGCGACGATCGGTTGCTCTACATCGAGAAGATCCTGGCTCCCGACGAGCCGCTCGAGCCGACCCTGCCGGTCGAGGGCACCACCGGGTACGACCACATGCGCGTCATCGACGCGGTGTTCGTGGCACCGGCCGGGGTCGCCCAGCTCACCGAAGTGCACGAACGGATCACCGGCGAGACGGGAGACGCACGGTGGGTGGAGACCGCCGAGCACGATCGGAAGCTCCGCACGCTGCGCGAGTCCTTCCCGGCCGAACTGCGACGCCTCGTGCGCGCGATCAACGCCGTCGGCGGCGGTGCGCCCGCCGCCGACACGGACCTCATCGCCGCTGCCTGTGCCGAACTCATCGCCGCTCTCGGGGTCTATCGGGCCGACTACCCGTCGCTGCGTCCACGCCTCCTCGCGGTGGCCGCCGGCATCGGCGACGCAAAGCCGGAACTGCGTCCGGCCCTCGAGGTCATCGTGCGCGAGACGGCGGAGCCCGGCGAGGTGACGTCGCGGCTGGCCCAGACCTGCGGCGCGGTGACCGCGAAGAGCGTCGAGGACAGCCTGTTCTACCGCACGGCCAGGCTCGTGTCCGCCCAGGAGGTCGGCGGTGACCCCGCGAACCCGGTGTTGTCGCTCACCGAGTTCCACCGGCACAACGCCGAGCGTGCGGCGACCTGGCCGCTGGCGATGACGGCGACATCGACGCACGACACCAAACGCGGCGAGGACGTGCGCGCACGCATCGCGGTGCTCGCCCAGGTCCCCGCCCGATGGTCCCAGCTGGTCGACAGAGTCTGGCATGACACCGACGTGCCGGATGACCTGACCGGATACTTCCTGCTGCAGAACATCTTCGGAGTCTGGCCGATCGACGGCCGGGTCACCGACGAGCTACGCGAGCGACTGATCGAGTACGCCCGGAAGGCGACTCGGGAGGCTGGACTCCGCACCACGTGGACGGAGATCGACGAGGAGTTCGAGGCGGCAGTCGAGGCCTGGATCGGCCAGGTCACCTCCGGTGACATCGCGGCCGCGATCTCCGAACTCGTCGCCCGGATCGCATCGGCGTGGGAGCAGGAAGCGCTGGCTCGCAAGGCGATTGCGATCCTCGGCCCCGGAGTGCCCGACATCTATCAGGGCACCGAATGGTGGGAGGACTCGCTCGTCGACCCCGACAACCGGCGACCTGTCGACTTCGGCCGCTCGACCGAGCATCCCAAGACCGAACTCGTACGGGATGCCCTGCGGGCCCGGGCCCGTCACGCCCATGCGTTCGGTGCGTGCGGTACATACGACCGGTTGACCGCCGACGGGCCGGCCGCCGATCACACCATCGCGTTCGCGCGCGGTACCGACGACGGCCCCTCGGTCGTCGTAGTCACCGCGCGGTTCACCCACAGCCTCGACGACGAGGCGGCGGCCGCCACGTCGATCACATTGCCCCCGGGATCGCGATGGCGTGACGAGCGGACGGGCACCGTGCACGACGGGGCGGTCGATCTCCGCACCGCGCGCAGCCGGCACCCGGTGGCGATTCTCGTGCGGGACTGACCGCTTCGGGTCAGCCTGCGGGCGCGGGAGCCGGGGCCGCCGGTTGCGGGGATGGCTGCGGTGCCGGTGCTCCGCCCGCGCCCGGCAGCGACTGCGACGGGTCGATCTGGCCGCTCGGGCTGCCCGGCGGGCCGTCGACCTTCGACACCAGCCACTTGCCGTCTTCCTTGCTCAGATCGAGACGGAAGACCATCAGGCTGGTGCCGCCGTTGGGCAGCTTCACGCTTCGGCCGGTCACCTCCGCCATCACCACCGTCTGCGCGGAGTCGGCGTCGACGGTCTCGACGGCCACCACGTTGATCGTGGAGGACACCTCGATGTTCAGCGACTCCACGTTCGCCTCGGTGTCGGCGCGCTCCTGCTCGAGGCGGGTGCGCAGCTCACCGGTCGACAGCGGACCGAGCAGTTCCTTCGAATTGCCGGCATTGGCCGCGTTGAGGGTGGTGACGAGCTTGGTCACGAAGTCCGCCGAGGCCGTCTTGGAGTCGGCGAACGCGTCGGCCTCCCGCTGGAGGTCGTAGGCACGCCAGCCCAGGAACGCGACGAGGGCGACGAGGGCGACCGCCACGACGGCGGCGAGGACCTTCTTGATCCCACCGCCCGTCACCGTGAAGGAGATCTCCCGCCGGTCCGACGAGTCCTTCGCGGACTCGGTCGGAGAGTCGGCCGGTTCGGTCGTCGGGGTCGCTGCCGTGCCCGGCTTCGACGGGGTCGCCGACGAGCCGCCGCGGCGGGCGGACTTCCCACGCGGCGCCGACGCCGTGGCCGGCGTCGTCGTCTCGGTCGTCGTCTCGGTCGTCGTCTCGGTCGCCGACTCCTCGTCGTGCGTCACCGCATCGGTGCCGGCGGGTTCGACCGCGTCGACCTCTGGTGAGGCGGCGCCCGCCTCGTTCTCGGTCTCCGGGGTCACGTCGGGGTCATTCCGGTCAGTCATCTACAGGTCACGCAACTTGTCTGTCGTCGTCGAGTGGCCGTCAGTCGTCGAGCGGCCCATCACTTGTCGAGCGGAACGGTACGGGCGTTCGGGTCGTAACCCGGCGGCGGTCCCGCGGTGTCATCGCCCGGCGGCCGCGGCGCGTTGGCCGAGCCTCGGATCTGCTGACGCGGATCCTCGGTCACACAGTACAGATTGGTCGGGATGGTCAGCTCGAGGATCTGCGTCGGCCGACGTGGGGTCACCGGGTAGTTGCAACTCGGGCGCGGATAGACCGAGCCGAAGACCCACCAGGCTCCGTCGTGAAACATGGTGAGGCTCTTGACACTGGCGTCCCGGATGGCGGGGAACAGCGTCGCCAGAGCCGGCGCACGCAGCGCACCCTGTTCGGCGATGTCGACGAACTGCTTCGTCACGTCCGTGATCGGATCGGTCAGCTGATTGATCGAACCGGCCAGACTCGTGAACTGCGATGGACCCCGATCGAGGAGCTCACGGAGTTCCTTGTCGGACGACGCCGCCGCGTTCACCAGCGAACTGAGTCCGGCCACCGTCGTACCGAAGTCGGGCTGGATCTGCGCGGTGGTCTTGAAGATGGTGCCCGCGTTCTGGATGAATTTGGTCGTCTCCGGCAACGCCGTGTACAGCTTCGCGAAGATGGTGCCGCCCGAGTCGAAGATCACCGACAGGTCGTTCGGGCCGTCCTCGTCGTACAGCGCGATCTTCAGATTGTCCACGGCGGAACGGAGTTTCGCGGGGTCGATCTGGTTGATCAGTTCCAGCGAGGACTCGAGCAGCTGCGAGAACGGAACGGTGACCTCGGTCTGGTCTGCCCGGATGACGTCGCCGTCCTCGAGATAGGGACCGTCGGAGGTGGCCGGCTGGAAGTCGACGTACTGCTCACCCGCCGCCGACAGTCCCAGCGCCGCGACCTTGGAATCGCGGTTGATCTTGTACCGGTCGTCCACCGTGACCACGACCTCGACCGAATCCGGTTGCACCCGAACGGTGTCCACATCACCGATGCTGGCACCTCGCAGCGTGACCCCCGAGGTCTCCTGCAGACCGCCGGAGATGGGGAACTCGATCGTGAGCGAGTACTTGTCGGCGAGGGGTTGCCACCTCAGGACCCCCAGGGTGAGGTAGCCGAGTCCGACGACCATCACGAGCACCAGGGCGATGTTGCCCACGAGTACCGAATTCCTGCGCAGGACTCCGAACACGCCGCTCATCCGCAACACCCCTTGGTCCCGGTGATCCGCGCCAGCAGGCGGGTCAGTGTCTGCTGCAGCGCAGCCGAACCCTCGTCGACGTCCTCGATCTCGGGCAGCCTGCTCGCCGAGTCGAATCCGACACCGGGGCTGAGCCAGTAGACCTTCGACGACACCGCGGCCGCGCTGCCCGGCGTGGACTTGACCCACTTCGGAGTCAGCGTGTGCAGGTTGTCGGCCAGCGATCCGAGCGGGCCGGCGGCCTGCCGGAGGCCGGCCAGCACCGTCGACAGATGGCCGAGCATCTCGACGAGGTTGTCCTGGTCGGTGTCGAGGAAGTCGTTGGTCGCCGCGGTGACCTGCTGGGTCTTGTCCAGCGTGGTCAGGATCGTGGCGATCTGCCCGTTCAGCGACTCGAGCGCCGGACCCAGCTTGTTGATCGACGCCATGATCTGTGCGCGCCCGTCCGCGAGTTGCCCGGTCAGGACGCGTGTGGTGGCCAGCGACCGGTCGACCGCCGCGGAACTCTGGTTCAGCTTTCGGATACCGGTCGTCAGGCCGCGGATGGCGCCGTTGAGGTCCGTCGGGTTCGTCGCGACGGCGCTGCTCAGTTCGGTGAGGATGACGGTCAGCGAGTTGAGGGACCCGCTGTCCACGACCCCGCTCATGCTGATCAGGAGATCCTCGACCGTCGCCGCGGCCGACGTCGGACCGGTGAGGGTGTCCCCGTCGACCATCAGGCCGTCACGCGCCTCGATCGGCGGCAGCAGCGCGACGAACACGTCGCCCAGCGGCGTGGCCTGGCGCAGCTCGGCGCCGGTGCCCACCGGGAGTTTGGTCTTCTTGCTGACCTCCATGGTCACCAGGGCGGTGTAGTCCTTGGCGACGAGGTCGGTGACCTGCCCGACGTCGGTTCCGTTGAGCTTCACCTTCGCCCGCGTCGGCAGGTTCAGCGCGTTGTCGAACTTCGCGTTCAGCGTGATCGAGTCCCCGATACCACCCGGTGCCGGCAGCGGGATCTGCTCGACCGTGAGACTCGGGAGCAGACCGCACCCGGTCAGTCCCATCAGCGCGGCGAGCAACACCGCGAGCACGCCACCTCGGCGAAGCCCGTTCCGGCGATCGGGCCCGCGGCGTGACCGCGCCGGTGACGGACGTCCGCCCGGCCCCGGACGGTCCAGCGAGTCCATTGTCGCCGTTCTCATTTCGTCAGCTCCAGCATCGCCGAGTAGATACCGAGATCGGGACCGAAGTCCTTGAGCTTGCCCGTCCGGCAACCGTCCTTCTGCAGGTTGATCGCCTCACAGAACTTGGCGAGCAGTTCGTTGTCGACGAGGGACTTGTCGAGGAGCACCTGTGCGCGCCACGCGCCCTGTTCGGCCGAGATGGAGTTGCTCAGATTCTGGAAGAGCAGCGGTCCGACGTCGATGGTCTCCACCACCTGCCGCGAGTAGTCGCTGAGGTTGGCGGTCAACGCGGCGAGCCGGTCGAACGACACCGACATCGTGTTGGTGTTGTTCTGCAGGAACACGGTCGTGTTCTGCAAGGTCTGGTTCAGGTTCCCGAGCGTCGCGAGCAGACCCGGCGCCTGGTCGCCCAGCAGCTCCGAGACCTCGTTGACCGACTTCGAGAAGGCCGTCATCTTCGGATAGTTCTGTACCAGGGTGGTGGTCAGTCCCTCGATGGTCTCGATGATGTCGACGAGGGCATCGCTGTTGCCCGCCACCACATCTGACGCCCCGCCGAGTTCGTCGAGTGCCGCGCGGATCTCCTCGCCGTTGCCGGTCGCGATGCCGGAGGTGATGTCGATCATCTCCGCGAGCGGCCCGGGGCCTCGACCTTCGCCCTTGAGTGCGACGACCAGACCGTCGATGGCGTCGAACAATTCGCCGACCGAGACCGGCGCCTTCGTCTCCTTCAGGACCGATCCGTCCTGGAGCTTCGGTCCGCCGTCGTAGGCCGGTGAGAGCTCGACGTGCCGGGTGGTGACGATCGAGGTGTTGACGATCGCCGCGGTCGCGTCGGCGGGGACCGGGACGTCGTTGTCGATCGTCATGGTCACCTTCACCCGATCACCCTGTGGCTCGACCGCGGTGACCTGACCGACCGGCATGCCGAGGACGGCGACGTCGTTGCTGACGTACAGCCCGGCGACGTTGTCGAAGTAGGCGGTGACCTCGATGGCCTGTCCGACCGCCGCTTTCCAGCTCCCGGGGATCATCGAGCAGCCCGAGAGCCCGAGGATGCCCAGCAGCGCGATCCCGATCAGCAGGATCGGGCGGCGGGATCGGTTGGCGTGCATCGTCGTACCTGTCGTCCTGTCCGTGGTCAGCATCCGTCCACCACCCGCGCCAGGCACAGCCAGTTGTCCGGGAAGATGCCCCACGGCAGGTAGCCGTTGGCGTAGGGCCCGTCACCGATGACGTTGTTGGTCAGGCGCGCGGTGACCGGCAGGATCTCCAGCAGCTTGCGGAGATTGTTGCGGTTCTTCTCCAGCCCCTGCGTGATCGTGTTCAGGTTCGCCATGATCGGCGCGAACTGGTTGGCGTTCTCGCCGGCCACTGCGGTCGCCTGCTCGGTGAGTTCGGCGATGCCGTCGAGCATGCGGGTGACCAGTTCCTCACGCGCGACGATCTTCTGGGTGAGATCGCGTCCCTGCCCGACGATCACGGCGAGCTGGGCCTGATTGTCGTTGACGATGGTCGTGATCGTCTTGGTGTCGGCGATCAGCTGATTGATCTGGTCCTTGCGGTTGGTGATGACCTTCGACATCTGGGTGAGCGCCTCGAAGGTCGGCTCGGTGATCGCCGGCACGCCGGCGAGCTGCCGGTTGAGGGTCCGGATGCTCTCGGAGAGCGTCTTGTCGTCGATACCGGTCAGGATCGGCGCCCCCGCCTCGATGGTGCGCTGCAGGTCGTAGGGCACGGCCGTCTTCGCGATGTGTCCGTCGGGCGCGTCCTCGGGCGAATCCCCCAGCGACACATCGATGTAGCGCTGACCGAGCAGCGTCGACATCTTGATCTCCGCCGAGCCGTTGGACGTCACCCGGACGTCGTTGTCGACCTTCATGGTGATCGCCACGTGCTGCCCGGCGAGTTCGGTGTCGGTGACCTCGCCGACGTCGATGCCTGCGACGCGGACCTTGTCCCCCGGCCGGATACCGCCGGCCTGGGCGAAGTCGCCGGTGAGCGTCTGCTTGCCCAGATGCGCGGTGGCGAGGGCCGTCACGCCCAGCAGGAGGGCGACGATGACCACAGCACCGATCACACCGGCCCACACCCGCCGGTTGTTGCGGAAACTCTTACGGAACCAGCTCATCGGCACACCACCGAGTGATTCGTGCCGCCGATCTTGTTGAAGATGCCGGGCGGCAGCAGGACGTCACCGATCGCGACGTCGAGATCGCACGCATAGATGTTCAAGTAGGCGCCCTCACCGAGCACGAGCGGGAAATGACCGAGGAAGACCGGGGCGTCGACCGCCATCCGATCGAGTTTGGCGCCGTTGCTGATCAGCGTGTTGGTCGCGATTCGACCGTCCGTCGCGGCGTTCGCCAGACTCTGCCGGCTCTCGCTCAGCACGTCGGCGAAACCGCTTGCGGTACGGCCGATGTCGGTGACCGCGCTACCGAAGGCCGCCGAGTTGGAGTTGAGATTGGCGATCAGCGCCGACATCGACTCGATGACGGTGCCCAGCTGGCCGCCCTGCCGCGACAGGTCACGCATCACCACGCTCAGGTTGTTGATGATCGCCCCGAGCACGACGTCGCGGTTGGCGGTGTCCTCCGCGAGCCGACCGACCTCGGCGACCGTGTAGCTCAGCGACACCGAATTGCCCTGGAACGCTTGGATCAACCCTTCGGACAGGGCATTGACCTGCTCCGGGGTGAGGGTTTCGAAGACCGGCTGGAACCCGGCCAGCAGCGTGGTGACGTCGAACGAGTCCTCGGAGGGCAGCTCGAGCGTCGACCCCGGATCGAGTGGCCGGCTGTCCCGATCGGGGACGAGGGTCAGGTTCAGATACCGCTGGCCGATGAGGTTCTGGTAGCGGATCGCCGCACGGGTGTTGGTGTACACCTGCTGGTTGTTCTGCACCTCGAAGGTGACCCGCGCGCGGCCGTCGGCGAGTTCGATCTGGTCCACCCGACCGACGCGGACGCCGGCCATGCGGACGTCGTCGCCCGTGGCGAGACCCGACGCGTCCTTGAAGTAGGTGGTGTAGCTGTTGGTCGTGCCCGGCACCGAACGTTCCAGCGTCGAGAAGATCACGTAGGTGACCAGCAACGCGGCGATGCCGAAGATCGTGAACCCGATCAGCGGTTTGCGGATCGACTCCGAGGCCGCGCTCATCGTCCTCCTCCTTGGCCGTCGCCGCCCGCGGGACCGGTGGCGTTCCGCACGTCGAGCGACTGGACCAGTGGTCCGAGCATGATCGTGTCGGCCGCCGACGGGGTGCGGCGCAACACGGTGCCGAGGGTCTTGTTGTCGGCGTCGGTGGTCACGTTGCCCACCGGCTTGTTCCGGCGCATGCCGTCGGAGGGGTAGATCGACAGCGGACCGGACATGGTCGGCCCCGTCCCCGTTCCGGGCCCGACACAACCCGGGCCGCGCAGAGTGCCGTACGGACCGCCGTCGTAGACCGGACAGTTCTGCCGGGTGTAGCGCTGGAAGGCACCGAAGCTGACGCCGATGTTGAGCTGGACGTGCCCGTTCGTGCCGGTGAACACCGTCAACACCCGGGCGGCGAGATTGTTCAGTGCGATCACGCCCTGGGGCAACGAGTTCGGTTCCAGGACCAGCGCCCCCAGCATCCGGTTCAGATCGGTCACGAGGCGCTGACCGCCGTCGCCGTTGCGCGCGAACAGCAACTGGGTCTGATCGAGCAGCCCCTGGCTGGCCGTCAGCACCGCGGTCAGATCGCGCTGCTTCTCCGCGATCGTCACCGCCGGGATCACGCTGCGTCCCAGGGTGTCGAGAAGCTGCGGCGCCGACTGCGACAGTCCGGTGAGCGCGGCGTCGAAGTTGTCGAAACCGGGCGGGGCTCCCGGCGGGAACTGGGCGTTGATCGAGTCGAAGTAGGTCCGCAGCACGCCGACGAACGACCCGAACACCGATCCGCCGCCCTTGAGGGCGTCGGCGATGGTGCCGAGCACCTGCGCGAGTTCCTCGGGCGGCACGGCGTCGAGGATCTGCTTCAGCTCGTTCTGGGCGTCCTGCAGTTTTATCGTCTCGAGTGACTTGTCGGCCGGGATCACGGCACCGGCGGCCAGCCGGTCGCCGCCCACCTCGGCGGGCGGGACCAACTCGACGGAGTTGACGCCGAAGAGGTTCGACGGAACCGTCCGCGCGGTCACCGACGCCGGGATCCCCTCGGCCTGGGCCGGCTCGATGTCGATGCCGACGTTCTTGATCAGCCGGGCGGCATCGGTCTGCGAGTCGTCGACGACGGCGATGGACTTGACCGTGCCGACGATCAGCCCGTTGTACCGGACGTCGGCGCCGTTGGAGAGGCCGTCACCGACATCGACGAGGTCGGCGGTCACGGCCACCGTCTTGCTGAACGTCCCCTGGTAGCGCATGAAGAGCAGCACGAAGATGACCAGCAGGACGAGCAGGAAGGCGACGCCGCGCAGTACGTACTGCAGCAGGGAGGGATTGCGCCCGTCGGTCGCGATGTTCACGGTCTCCCCCTCAACCCGAGATCTTGATTCCGGGCGAGGTGCCCCAGAACACGAGTGTCATGACCAGGTTCGCGAACACGATGACGATGATCGCGAGGCGGATGGCGTGTCCGGCAGCAACTCCCACTCCTTCGGGTCCCCCTGAGGCGAAGTAGCCGTAGTAGCACTGGATGAAGGTCGTCAGCAGGACGAAGACGATCACCTTGATGAACGAGAACAACATGTCCCACGAGACGAGGAACTGGTTGAAGTAGTACAGGTAGGTGCCCCCGCCCTGACCGCTCTGCACCATGAACATGAACTGGCAGGCGAGGTAGTTCGCGGCCAGCGACACCGAGTAGAGCGGGACGATCGCGAGGACCGCCGCACACATCCGGGTGGTGACGAGGTACGGCAGCGGCCGGATCGCGATCGCCTCGAGGGCGTCGATCTCCTCCGCGATGCGCATCGAACCCAGCTGTGCGGTGAACCGGCAGCCCGACTGGGCGGTGAACGCGGTCGCGGCGAGCAGGGGCGCGATCTCACGGGTGGTCGCGAAGGCGGACAGACCGCCGGTCACCGGCGACATGCCGAGCAGATTGAGGGCGGTGTAGCCCTCGATCCCGACCGTCGCACCGCCCATGACCCCGAGGATCACCATGACGCCCACGGTTCCACCGCCGACCACGATGGCACCGTTGCCCCACGCCACATCGGCCAGGAGGCGCCACACCTCTTTGCTGTAGTGGCGGAACGCCAGTGGGACCGCACCGATGGACCGGACCAGGAACGTGATCAGGTGGCCCATGGCGGCGAGCGCATCGCGCGGACCGCGATACACCGCCTTGGCGGCCTCGAGCGGCCGCAGGGCCGGTGGCACGTACCGTGACGCGGTCATCTCACACCACCTTCGCCGGGAACAGGATCGTGAACAGCTGCGTCAGGATCACGTTCACCGTGAACAGCAGCAGGACCGAGTTGACGACGGCGGCGTTGACCGAGTTGGCCACGCCGGCGGGTCCGCCCTTCGTCGAGAGGCCGCGATCGCAGGCGACGATCGCCACGATCGCGCCGAATATGACGGCTTTGGCCAGGGCGAACATCAGGTCCGCGGTGGTCGCGAAGGACGCGAAGGTCCCGGTGTAGCTGCCCGGTGTGCCGCCCTGGAAGTAGACATTGAAGACGTAACCCGTGATGAACCCGACGAAGCAGACGAACCCGCAGAGCAGGAAGCTGACCACCATGGTCGCGAGGAGTCGCGGTGAGATGAGCCGTTCGATCGGGTTGACACCCATGACGCGCATGGCGTCGATCTCGTCGCGGATCGTGCGCGAGCCGAGGTCGGCGGCGATGGCCGAGCCGACCGCGCCGGCCAGGAGCAACGACGTGACCAGCGGGGCGCCCTGCCGGATCACGCCCAGGCCCGTCGCGGCACCGGAGAACGAGGTCGCACCGACCTGACCGGCGATGTTGGACACCTGGATCGACACGATGACGCCGATCGGGATCGCGACCAGGAGCGTCGGGAAGACCGAGGTGCTGGCCATGAAGGCGCACTGTCGGACGAACTCGCCGAACGGGAACCGCCGCTTGAAGAGGTCGACGAAGAGGGTACGGAACACCTCGACGAACATGCCGAGCTGACGTCCGAAGGTGTCGAACGAGGCGACGATGTGGCCGTCGTACCACGACCGAACCGCCCCCGGCCTCTTGCGGCCCACCTCCTCGTCATCCGAGGTGACTGCGTTAGTGCTCAATCCCTACCCTTGCGTCTCGGCTTACCCGTTCACCGGCCGTCAGGTCGCGATCGCGCGTGTCGTCGCCGACGCGCGTCCTCGTTTCCGCAGAACCCCTCCGCGTGCCCCCCGTGGGCAGAAGCGCCGCGGGTAACATACCCCATTCTCGTGGTCCAAATGTGTCCGGCCTCACAGTAGCCCGCGACTGCACCTGTCCGGGGTCCGACATACCTTGCATGATGTGACGAATCCCCCGACCGTTCCTGCTGTTGCCCAGAGCACAATAACTTGGTCGGCCGACCAACGGGAACAAAACCTACCACTTCGTTCCATTGGGGGCCCGTTCCGATCACCGAGGTCGCTGGACGAGATCCGTGTCTGGGCGCCGAACGCGCAGGTCGTCGACCTCGTGACGACGAGCGCGACCGGTTCGACGCAGGTGCGCACGCCCATGTCGACCGCGGCGGACGGTTGGTGGCAGGTCGACGCCGTCCCGGCCGGCGGCACCGATGGCGATCTCCGCTACGGATTCTCGATCGACGGCGGACCACCGCGTCCGGACCCGCGCGCCGTCCGTCTGCCGGGCGGGGTGCACGAACTCTCCGCGCTGTTCACCGTCGACCCCGACGCCTGGACCGACGACGCGTGGGCCGGCCGGGACATCCGGGGTGCGGTGGTCTACGAGCTACATCTGGGGACGTTCACAGCCGAGGGCACGCTCGACTCGGCGATCGACCGACTCGATCATCTCGTCGAGTTGGGAGTCGACTTCGTCGAGCTGATGCCGGTCAACGCGTTCAACGGTGAGCACAACTGGGGTTACGACGGCGTCGGCTGGTACGCGGTCCAGGAGAGTTATGGCGGGCCCGCGGCGCTGGCCCGGTTCGTGGACGCCTGTCACGCGGCGGGACTGGGCGTCGTCCTCGACGTCGTGTACAACCACCTCGGCCCCTCCGGCAACTACCTACCCGACTTCGGGCCCTACCTCAGCGCGGGGACCACATCGTGGGGGTCGTCGGTCAATCTGTCCGATCCGGACTCCGACGAGGTGCGGGCGTTCATCCTCGGCACCGCGCTGCGGTGGTTCAGCGAGTTCCACGTGGACGCACTGCGCCTCGACGCCGTGCACGCGCTGACCGATCACCGCGCCGTTCACCTCCTGGAGGAGCTCGCCGCCGCCACCGACGACCTCGCCGCCCGACTCGGGCGCCCCCTGTCGCTGATCGCCGAGAGCGATCTCAACGATCCCCGGATGATCCTGCCGCGCACGGTCAACGGACTCGGGCTCGCGGCACAGTGGGACGACGACATCCACCACGCGATCCACACGCTGGTGTCCGGCGAACGGCAGGGCTACTACGGCGACTTCGGCAGCTACGAGTGCCTGGCGAAGGTCCTCACCGGCGGCTTCTTCCACAACGGCACCTATTCGTCGTTCCGCAGGCGGCACCACGGACGGCCGATCCCTACCGATACCGTGTCCGCGTCGGCGCTGCTCGCCTACACCTGCAACCACGACCAGATCGGCAACCGGGCGATCGGTGACCGTCCGAGCGCCTATCTCGACGGCGGTCAACTCGCGATCAAGGCGGCGCTCGTTCTGCTGTCCCCCTTCACCCCGATGCTGTTCATGGGTGAGGAATGGGCTGCCGCGACGCCATTCCAGTTCTTCACCTCCCACCCGGAACCCGAACTGGGCCGAGCCACCGCCGAGGGGCGTAAGGCGGAGTTCGCCGAACACGGCTGGGACAGCGACGATGTGCCGGACCCGCAGGATCCGGCGACGTTCGAGCGGTCGAAGCTGGATTGGACCGAACTCGACGATCCCGACCACGCCCGCATGCTCGACTTCTACCGAACGCTGATCGCGTTACGGAAAGCCGAAGCGGCGCTGCACGATCCGACCTTCGCGTCGGTGTCCGTCGACTTCGACGAGGCGTCCGGATGGTTCGCGATGCACCGCGGGGACTGGTCCGTGGTGTGCGTGCCCGGGGACGAACCGGCCACCGTGCCCCTCGTACTCGACGTCGAGATGGCGTGGGAGCCGGCCCGTTCCGACGGCGCCGGGTTCACCTCGCCGGGCCACAACGTGATCATCGGCCGCCGCGGCAACGTCTCCTAGCCCGAAGCCGCGTGTACCGCGGCTTCGGGCTATGGATCGGGGGGGTGGGGTCAGACGGCGTCGCCGCCGTCGATGCTGCCGAAGTCGCCGACCTCGACGTTGCCCTCGTCGTCGACGGCAGTGTCGAAGGTGCCGTCACCGTCGGTGTCGGCGACGGCGATGTCGGTGAGACCGTCGGCGTCGGTGTCGGCTTCGATGACGTCGATCTCGCCGTCGGCGTCGGTGTCGTAGGCGATGGAGTCGGCTTGGCCGTCGCCGTCGGTGTCGAGGATGGCGTCGGTGGTGCCGTCACCGTCGACATCGGTGAGTGCGGCGTCGACGGCTCCGTCGCCGTCGGTGTCGATGAGAACGGCGTCGGCGGGGATCTCGGTGCTCATCGGGTAGTCCTCTCGAGTGGTGGAGCACTGCTGCTGTGGTGCAGTGCTTCTGGGCGGGTTCATGTACTTGGAGACGACCCCGGTCGGAAATGTTCCCGGGTTGCCGGGAGTCGTTCGGACAGCGGACTCGACCGGGCCGACCTCGGGTGCTGCGCGCCCGTGTGCCACCATCTATTGAAAACGACAATCATTATCAATAGAACCGAGGGTGCTCACCATGCGTTCGACCCGCCTACCGGCGCTCCTTGCCGCCGGCCTGATCGTGCTCACCGCCTGCGGCTCCGGCGGCGGCGACGCCCCGGAGAACATTCAGCTGGTCGCGGGGCGCATGGCGTCCGGTGTTGATCCCGTCGACGACCAGAGTTCGAGTTACCTCCGCAGTTACGGCGCTGCCGAGGGGCTCACCAAGATCCAGGCCGACGGCAGCGTGGCGCCCGAACTGGCCGAATCGGTGTCGCAGACGGCTCCGAACCGGTGGACCGTCACGCTGCGGGACGGCGCCCGATTCTGGAGCGGCGCACCTGCCGACGCCGGCGCCGTCGCCGCCTCGCTCGAGCGCTCACGCGGCAACAGCACCCTGGCACAGGGCTTGCTCGACGGTGTGACGATCACGACCCCCGACGCCCGGACCATCGTGTTCACCACCGAGGCGCCGTCGCCCTACCTCGACTACGCCCTCGCGCACTACTCGATGGTGATCCACAACGCGGGCGCCTACGACGGTGCCGATCCCACCGATGCGTCGGTCGCGGATCTCACCGGGCCGTTCGAGCTGACCGGCTTCGAGACCGAACGGTCGGTCACCCTCGTACGCAACGACGACTGGTGGGGCGGCGCGGTCGCCGCGCCCGGTGTCGACGTGGAGTTGGTGACCGACGAGCAGTCGCGCGCCGAGATCGGGCTGGCCGGCCAGGCCGACATCATCGACATGTTCCCCAGCGGACGAGCCGAGGAGGCCGACGCCGCGGGCCTCGACGTCGAGTCGGCGGCCGGCGCCACCACGGTTGCCGTCTACCTCAACCAGAACTCGACCCAGGCCCCGGCTCTCGCCGACCAGCGGGTGCGTCAAGCCCTGGGCTGGGGCACCGATCGCGAGAAGGTCGTGGCGCTGGCCACCAACGGGCTCGCCGCGCCTCTCCCCTCGTGGCTGGCCTCCAACCCGGCGTACCCGCAGGCCGACGAGAGCGGTTTCGTCTCCCATGAGCCCGAGCGCGCCCGCGAGTTGCTCGACCAGGCCGGTTGGACCGCCGGACCTGATGGTCTGCGCAGCAAGGACGGTCGGCCGCTGCGAATCCGGATGCTGACCTTCGGCACCGAGGCCGCGACCGGCGAGGTCCTGCAGGCGCAGTGGCGTGAACTCGGCGTCGACGTGCAGGTCCGCAACGTCGAATCGAGTCTCGCGACCCAGGCGATCAAGTCCGGGGACTGGGACACGGCGACCCAGGCCTGGACCACTGTCGGCAGCGCGCCGTCGCTGATCGGGAACCAGATCGCTCCCGACGGGGCCGCCAACCACGGCGCCTACGACGTGCCGGTGGTCCCCGGGCTGCTGCAACAGGCGTCGACCGCTCCGACCGCCGCGGCCCGCGAGCAGGCGATGCTCGAGGTCAACGACGTCATGAACACCGTGGTCCCGGCCGTGCCGGTGCACACCCGGGTGGCGGCCGTCGGACTCGCCGCCGACGTCGAGGGCTTCACGCCACATCCGCTCCAGTACGAGAACCTCGTGAACTCGAACGTGTCGACGTCCTGATCCGATGCCGTCTCCCCACCCGGCCGTCGTCGCGGCCGGCCGATTCCTGACCGGAACGGTCGGACTTCTGCTGGTCGCATCCGTCCTCATCTTCGCGCTCGTGCGGTCGGCGCCCGGCGATCCGGTCGAGATCGAGTTCGGCACCACCGGTGCCGACGCCTACCTCACTCCCGAGCAGCAAGCCGATGCCCGCGAGCAGCGTCGTGCAGAACTCGGGCTGGACGGCCCGATCCCGATCCAGTACCTGCTGTGGCTGGAGCGCGTCGTCCGATTCGACCTGGGGGTCTCGTACCGGACGGGGCAACCGGTCAGCGAAGAGATCCTGTCCCGACTCCCGGCCAGCGTCGCGTTGGGCGCAACCGGGTTCGCAGTCGCGATGCTGCTCGCTATCGCGATGGGGCTTCTCGGCGCTCGTCGACCGGGCAGCGCGTCGGATCACGTCATCAGACTCGGCACGCTTGCGGTGGCGACGGTGCCCACGTTCCTGTCCGGCACCATTCTGTTGCGTTGGGCCGCCGGACAATTCGACTACCCGCTGGCCGGACCCGCAACCATGGCGAAGCTGTGGTTGCCTGCCCTCGTGATCGGCCTGTCGAGCATGGCCACGATGTCTCGGCTGCTGCGTGCGTCGCTGATCGCAGAGCGATCCACACCGTATGCCACCGCCGCGGTCGCCCGCGGCGCCGGACCCGGCACAGTGCTCATCAGGCATGTCGGCCGTCCGGCACTGACCCCGGTTCTCACGCTCGCGGGTCTGGCATTCGCCGGCCTCGTCGCCGGCTCGGTCATCACCGAGACGGTCTTCTCCTGGCCGGGGGTCAGCGCCTATGCGGTCGGCGCCATCGCCGACCAGGACTACGCCGTCGTCCAGGTATACGTACTACTCGTGGTCGCGGTGGTGGTGACGGTCAACCGGGCCGTGGATGCCGTGCAGAGCGTGCTCGACCCGCGCGTCGACCAACGAGTCGAGGCGCTCTCATGACCTCGGCATCGGTCGCCGCGGTCGAGACCCCCGCCGCCCGGCTGCGGAGGCGGTCGGCCCGTGCGGGCCGCGGACTCGCGACCACCGGCGCCCTGTTGCTCGGCGGCATGATCCTGCTGGTCCTCGCCGCGCCCTACGTGGCGCCCTACGATCCCGCGGCCCAGGAGGTCGGTCCGGTCCTCGCCGGGCCCGGCGGCGACCACTGGTTCGGCACCGACCGGTTCGGGCGCGACGTCTTCTCCCGGGTCCTCTGGGGCGGCCGCGCGACACTGCTGGCCTGTGCGCTGGCGATCACCGGCGTCGTGATCTTCGGAGCCACGGTCGGCGCGCTGCTCGCCGGACTCGGGCGCCGGGCCGATGTCGCGGCGCGCGGGCTGCTCGATCTCCTGATCGCGTTCCCGTCCATCGTCGTGGCGCTCGCTTTCGTCGGACTTCGAGGCCCCTCTCTCGCCACCGCCCTCGTGGGCGTCGCCGTAGTGCTGTGGGCACCGTTCGCGCGGCTGTCCCGTGCCGTCGTGCGCTCCGCGATCGCCGAACCGTCGGCCGTTGCCGCACGCGCAGTGGGCAGCGGGCGCCTGCGCCTCCTTCGCTACGAGGCGTGGCCACGCGTCCGCGGACCACTGGCCGTGTTGGCCGCCGTCGAGGCCGCGCAGTTGATCAGCGTCGTCGCCGGGTTGAGCTTCCTCGGTCTCGGCGCCCAACCACCCAGCCCGGAATGGGGCGCGATGTTGCAGGACGGCCGTGCATCTCTCTGGGCCGCACCACACCTGGTGATCTGGCCGGGTGTGGCCGTGCTGGTGACCGTCCTCGGCCTGGTGTTGCTCGCCGAAGGACTGCGCGACGTTCTCGACGTGGACTCCGAGAGGCAGCAGTGAACACACTTTCCGAGGATGCACTCGACCATCCCTCACGGGCGGATGAGAACGTGCTGCTGGTCCGCGGTCTCCAGGTTCGGCGTGGTAGCTCACATGTTCTGCGCGACATCGACTTCCATGCAGATCGCGGTCGCATCCATGTCGTGCTGGGCGCCAGCGGCAGCGGGAAGTCCACGCTGCTGAGGGCGTTTGTCGGCTTGGTGCCCGCCCCCTCGAAGGTCCGCGCGAACCTCATGCGGCTCCGGGTCCGCGCGGACGAACACGACCTGACGTCCGCACGGCAGCTCGCCCATGTTCGGGGCGTCCACGTCGGGCTCGTCGGCCAGGACCCGGCTCTCGATCTGACGCCGTTGCGCCGAGTCGCCTCGATCGTCCGAGAGACCACCGGCGGTCATGCCCGGACCCAGGACGTACTCGAGCAGTGCGGGCTCCCCACCGGGCCGGACATCGAGCGCAAGTACTGCTATGCGCTCAGCGGAGGGATGGCGCAGCGACTCGCGCTGGGGCTCGCGACCGCCCGGCAACCGGAACTGCTCCTGGCCGACGAACCCAGCACAGCGCTCGACGCCATCGCACGTGCCCGCCTCGCCGAACACCTACGGACCGCAGCGGGCAAGGGAGCTGCCGTGGTCCTGGTGACCCATGACGTGTCGCTGGCACGGCTGCTCGCCGACGACGTGACGGTCCTGGCCGACGGCGAGATCGTCGAGGCCGGGACCGCCGAGCGGGTGCTGGACACCCCTGTCGCAGACGCGACGCGTCGCCTGGTCCGACCCCGCACGCCGCGGCGACGTCCACATCCCGAGTGCCGGACCGCGCGACTCGACGCACTCGACGTGACCGGTCTGCACGCCGGGTGGGGCGGGAGTCCCGTGCTGCGCGATCTGTCGCTCCGGGTCGGTGCCGCCGAGGTGGTCGGACTCGCCGGCCGGAGCGGCGCAGGCAAGTCGACCCTCGTCGCATGCCTCACCGGGCTGCTCGCACCCGCGCGCGGAACGATCCGTATCGGCGGCAACGACTCCGCGATCACCGCGTGGCGCCGCCTGCGCCGGGAAGTCCAGTTGGTTCCGCAGGATCCCCGGGGTTCCCTGAATCCGTGGCGACCGATTGCCGACCAGATCCGCGATCCACTCGACGTGCACCGGGTCGGACGTCGCGCGGATCGCAACGCTCGCGTCGATGACCTGCTCGACCGGGTCGGATTGACCGGCCTCGGAGGTCGCCGACCAGGAGCCCTGAGCACCGGCCAGTGTCAGCGCGCAGCCATTGCACGCGCCCTCGCTCTCCGACCCCGGCTGCTCATCGCCGACGAGCCGGTCACCGCCCTCGACACCTCGTTGCGCGCCGACATCCTCGAACTGTTCGCCGAGGTCATCGCGAGCGAGCAGATGTCCGCGCTGATCATCTCCCACGATCTGCATGTCCTCGAGTACCTCGGCGACCGCATCGCAGTTCTGGACGACGGTCGCATCGTCGAAGATCTGGCTTCGCAGTCGCTGCGCACGCATGCGCGCGCGCCGCTGACCGCTGAACTGCTGGCCGCACATCCACCACTGCTCGCCGACGCTTCCGCGGAGGTGGGGCGTGTTCGGTGAACTGCGTGCGATGAGTCCGGCCGCGCGGTTGCTCGTCGTGAACCAGACCGGGGTCAATCTCGGCTTCTACATGGTGCTGCCGTTCTTGGCGTCCTATCTGCTCGACGACCTGGGAATGGCAGCGGCGACGGTCGGGCTGGTACTCGGCGCCCGGGCACTCAGCCAGCAAGGGCTGTTCCTGCCCAGCGGCATGGCGATCGACCGCTTCGGCCCGTGGTACTCCCTCATCGCCGGGTGTGGTCTGCGCGTGGTTGCGTTCACTGGTCTGGCCGTTGCCGACGAGCCGGTGATCGTCGTGGCCGCCGTCCTCCTCATCGGCGTGGCCGGCGCCCTGTTCAACCCGGCCGCGCGCACCTACCTCGCGCTGGAAGCACCGGGTCGTCGCGCCGAGACCTTTGCGGTGTTCGAGGTCTTCGGCAACATCGGAGCCCTTCTCGGCCCCGCACTCGGCGCACTGCTGCTGTTGGCCGACTTCCAGACGAGCTGCCTGGTCGCCGCGCTGGTGTTCGCGGTTCTGACCGTCGCGCAGGTGCTCGTGCTCCCGCGCACCGACCGCACGGGTCGACCGACCCCGGCGCTCGACGGTCTACGAGAAGTGTTGACAGACAGAGGTTTCGGCCTGCTCGTCCTCGCGATGTCGGCGTACCTCGCCCTGTTCAACCAGCTGTACCTGACCATTCCGATGGAAGCTCGGCGCGTCACGGGCAGCGGCGGCTCGATCGCGGTGCTCTTTCTCGTGTTCAGCGTGCTGGGGATAGCACTGCAGGTACGCGTCACCCGGTGGTGCGGAAAACGATGGTCCCCGGAAACTTCCGTCGCCGTCGGCCTGGCCACCATGGGCGTCTCGTTCCTCCCGCTGCTCATCAGTACCGCGCTCGTTCCCGCGGCGTCGGCGGACACGGCGATCGTCCAGGCGTCGGCGCACATCATCCCGGTCGTTCTGGCGACCACGATCTTCACGGTCGGCGGACTGATGATCGTGCCCTTTGTCGTAGTGTTGTTGTCGAGTCGCAAGGGTGATCGCCTGCTGGGGACGGCTTATGGCTGGTACTACCTCGTCGCCGCGGTGGCGACGACGATCGTCGCATGGCTGTCGGGCATGTTGATCGGCATCGAGGGCAGCACGGGCCGATCGCTCTCCTTCGCGCTCCTGGTGGCGGTCGGACTCGCCGGCTCGGCGGGGGTGTACGTAACGACTCGAACGGCCCGCGTCACCGAAACCGTCCCGCGGCCGGACAGTCGCTAGGTGAGATAGGCGTACGCCGGGGAACCCGGTTCGAGCCGCTCACAGTGCAACCGCGAGCGGTCCATCCGGTCCATGAGGCCGCCGAGTCCGTCGCGGTGCCCGAGCTCGATGCCCACGAGCGCGGCACCGGTCTCGCGGTTGTTGCGCTTGACGTATTCGAACATCGTGACGTCGTCGTCGGGCCCGAGGACCTCGTCGAGAAAGCGGCGCAACGCACCGGGCTCCTGCGGGAAGTCGACCAGAAAGTAGTGCTTGAGCCCCCGGTGGACCAGCGAGCGTTCGATGATCTCGCCGTATCGGGACACGTCGTTGTTGCCGCCGGACACGAGGCACACCACGGCGGCGTCCGCCGGCAGCTGCAATTTGTCGAGGATCGCGACCGCGAGCGCCCCCGCGGGTTCGGCGATGATGCCCTCGTTCTGGTAGAGCTCGAGCATCGCCGAACAGATGGCACCCTCATCGACATGAGTGACGTGCGCGGTTCCCGGCGCAGGCGCGAAACGCTCGTCGGGCATCACCCGCACGGCCGGCGTCGCGGTGATCTGGGCGAGCACCGGATGATCCGTGACCGTCGCACCGAGCTCCGACAGCACCCGGTGCCCGATGGCGCCGATGCGTTTGACCGCCGCGCCGTCGACGAACGGATCGATCTCGGCGAGCGTCACCGGTCCCCCGTTGACGAGGGCGGCACTCAACGACACCGCACCGGTCGGCTCGACGCCGACGATCGTCACGTCATCGGACAGACCCCGGAAGTACGTCGCCATCCCGGCCAGACATCCCCCGCCGCCGACCGGTGCGATGACGACGTCGGGTACACGACCGAGTTGCTCGACGATCTCGTGGGCGATGGTCCCCTGCCCCGCGGCGGTCCGCGGGTCGTCGAACGCGTGGATCCACGCCGACCCGGTGCGCATCACATCGTCCTGGGCGGCCGCCGCAGCGGCGTCGTAGGTTTCCCCGACGGCTCGGAGTTCGACGAAGTCCCCACCGTGCCAACGGATTCGGTCCCGCTTCTGTTTGGGCGTGGTGGTCGGGACGTAGATCCGACCGGGCACCCCCATGCTGCGGCACGCGAACGCCACACCCTGGGCGTGGTTTCCGGCACTGGCCGCGACGACACCGCGTGACAGCTCGTCGGCCGACAACTGCGCCATCACGTTGTAGGCGCCGCGCAGCTTGTAGGAGCGAACGGCCTGCAGGTCCTCCCGCTTGAGGTAGATCTCGGCCCCGGCGTCGGCCGACAGGCGCGGACAGGTCTCGAGCGGGGTACGCGCCACCGCGTCGGCGATGCGAATCGACGCGGCTTCGATCGCGTCTACCGACAAAGCCTGCTGATGGACCGGGACGTGGTGCGTACTCACGACAGCCATGTTCTCACTGTCGGCCGGTGATCCGGTCCTGCGGGTTCGAGTCTTGCCGGTGGCGACATCTCGCCGCGAGGCCCGCCCGAATCGCGATCACGACACATTCACCCGCACGGTGGCGTAACACTGGACGGTGGGTGTGAGAGCCGGCCGGGCGGGAACCTCCCCCACGACCGCCTCATTCGCGACCACCGACGGCGACCCAGCCCCACCCATCAGGGAGCAGCCATGACCTCTCGTCGAACCTTTCCATCCCGCGCGCGCCGACTGCCGCGGCTGGCCGCTCTCGGTGCGGCTGCCGCGCTGGCCGTCGGACTCGGCGCAGCGGTCGAACCGGCGCAAGCTGTCGCCGCGCCGGTGTGCGCCGGAGCCGGCCAGCCTGCTCGACTCGTCGGCTCGGTACCGGGCGCGGCGCTCGAGGGCCTGACCGTCGACGCCGGCGGTCGCCTCTACACCACCGACCTGATCACGGGTCGCGTGTATCGCCTCGCCGGACCGGGCGCACCGGCTGTTCCGATCGCACGCGTGCCGGGCGGGAGCGGCGCGGGCGCACTGGCCTGGACCCCCGATGGCACCTTGCTGGTCGGATACGGTGCCGATCCTCGTGTGTTCGTCGGCGACGCGCTGCGACACGCGTCCATCGCGCGCCTCGATGTCACCACCCGCGCGCTGCGCCCCTGGGTGTCGGGACTCTCGGCGGCCAACGGGATGGACGTGTCCGCGCGCGGAAATGTGTACGCCACCAACGATTTCGGCAATCTCATCGGCCGGGTGGGTCCCACCGGTGCCGTGCAGGCGGCCTGGGGAGCGCTGCCGAGCGCCAACGGGGCGGTACTCGGACGCGGCGACGGGTGGCTCTACGTGTCGCGGACGTTCGTCAACCCGGGCGTCAGCCGGATCTCCACCGCGAATCCGCGAGTCGTTCAGAATCTGCTCAACGTGGGCGCGCCGTCGACTCCCGACGGATTGACGCTGGATTCGCGCGACCGACCGATCGTGCCGTTCAACGCCACCGGTGAGATCGTGCGGGTCACCTCGCCGGGCAGCTACTGCGTGCTGGCGACCGGACTCCCGACCTCGAGTGTCCTCTCGTACGGACGCGGAAACCGCGGATTCTCGGTCGGACGTCTGTTCCGCGCCGGCTTCGACGGTCGGATCTACGAGATCCCGGGCGGGTTCGACGCGGGAGCGACAGCTGCCGTACCGGGCAGGTAGCGCTCGCCCCACCACACGGCGAGCAGGACAAGCCCGCTCGCCCACGCGGTGATCTCGAGCGACCCGACGAGCAGGAGGCTCACCAGCGCGACCGCCGCGGCTGCCACGACTGCGTGGATCTTGTGCGCAGGCCACTGCACACCGAAGACGTCGACGGTGCGGGCCGCCCGCGGCTCTCGATGGCTCGGGTCGACATCGATCAGGGTCGTCATCTCGAATCACTCCCTCGCAAGCCGCGTGTACCGGACGTGACGACGAGTGTAGCGGATGACGAAGGAAAATGTTCGGGGGCCCGAAACCTCGGTCACGGCTCGCCTGTGAGGGGTGCGTCGGGTGGTTTCGACACTGCTCGTCGCTATCGCTCCTCGCCTGCTCAACCAGCGGGAATGCCGCAGGAGGTCAGCTCAGACAGCTGGGCCCGAGTAGTGCCTTGAGGTCCCCCATCAACGCCGAACTGGGTGCCACCCGGAGCGACTCGGTCAGCTTCAGTTGGGTCTGGCGCTTGTCGCTGACCAGGGTGACGTGCACGTCGGCCATACCGGGATGCCGGGTCAGCACCTGCTTGAGCGCGGCGACGCGGTCGGGGGTGCACAACCGGGCCGAGAGCGTCAACGCAACGGGTTTCGTCGCGCCGGCTGTCTCCAGGTCCGGTACTGCGAGGTCGTTCGCGCTGATCATCATGCTGTCGTCTCGCAGGTTCACCCGCGCCTTGATCAGGACGATGTTGTCGGCGACGATGTCCATCCCGTACGCGACATAGGCCCGCGGGAAGAAGTAGACCTCGACGCCACCGACCATGTCCTCGAGCGTGACCGCGGCCCAGGGCTCACCCTTCTTGTTCACGCGCCGGGTCACCGAGGAGATGATGCCGCCGATCGTGATCTGGGCGCCGTCGGAGACGTTCCCCTCGAGGAGCGTCGTGATGGAGGTGTCGGTGTGCGCGGCGATCGCGTGTTCGACACCGCTCAGCGGGTGGCCGGACACGTAGAGCCCCAGCATCTCTCGTTCGATGGCGAGCTTGTGCTTGGTGTCCCACTCTTCTTCGGGCACCTTGACCGCGAACACCTCGGCCATCGAGTCGTCGGCACCGCCGGCGTCGCCGAAGAGGTCGAACTGGCCGATCGCCTCGGCCTTCTTGGTACCGATGACCGATTCGACGGCCTCCCCGTGCACGAGGAACAGGCCCTTGCGCGGGTGACCCAGTGAGTCGAACGCCCCGGCCTTGATCAGTGACTCGGTCACCTTCTTGCTGCACGCGGTGACGTCGATCTTGCCGAGATAGTCGGAGAAATTGGTGAACTTCCCCTTCTCCTCACGCGCCGAGATGATCGACCCGACGACCCCGGACCCGACGTTGCGGATCGCGGCCAGGCCGAACCGGATGTCCTTGCCGACCGCGGCGAAGTTCCGCTGGGATTCGTTGACATCGGGCGGCAGCACGGTGATGCCGAGCTTGCGACAGTCGGCCAGGTAGATCGCGGCCTTGTCCTTGTCGTCGCCGACCGAGGTCAGCAGACCGGCCATGTACTCGGCGGGATAGTTCGCTTTGAGGTAGGCGGTCCAGAACGACACCAGTCCGTAACCCGCGGCGTGCGACTTGTTGAACGCGTACCCGGCGAACGGCAGGACGGTGTCCCACAGTGCGGTGATCGCGGCCTGGGAGAAACCGTTGTTGCGCATGCCCTCCGCGAAGCCGTCATAGGCCTCGTCGAGGATCTCCTTCTTCTTCTTGCCCATCGCGCGTCGGAGCAGGTCGGCCTGTCCGAGCGAATACCCGGCGACCTTCTGCGCGATCTGCATGATCTGCTCTTGGTAGACGATCAGGCCGTAGGTCTCCGACAGGATCTCCTTGAGCGGCTCCTCCAGCTCCGGATGGATCGGCCGGATGTCCTGCAGACCGTTCTTTCGCTTGGCGTAGTCGGTGTGCGCGTTCACACCCATGGGACCCGGCCGGTACAGCGCGAGGACGGCGACGATGTCCTCGAACCCGGTGGGCTGCATCATCTTCAGGAGTTCGCGCATCGCCGCGCCGTCGAGCTGGAACACGCCGAGGGTGTCGCCGCGGGCGAGGAGCTCGTAGGTCTTGGGGTCTTCGAGGGGCAGCGCGTCGAGGTCGAGGTCGATGCCCCGGTTCAGCTTGATGTTCTCGAGGGCGTCACCGATGACGGTGAGGTTGCGCAGCCCGAGGAAGTCCATCTTCAGCAGGCCGATGGCCTCACATGACGGATAGTCCCATCCGGTGATGATCGCGCCGTCCTGTGCGCGCTTCCACACCGGGATGGCATCGGTCAGCGGCTCCGACGACATGATGACCGCACAGGCGTGCACGCCCGCGTTGCGAATCAGGCCTTCCAGACCGATGGCGGTGTCGTAGATCTTCTTGACGTCCGGGTCGGTCTCGATGAGCGTGCGGACCTCGGTGGCCTCGTTGTACCGCTCGTGCTCGGGGTTGGTGATGCCCCAGACCGGGATATCCTTGGCCATGATGGGCGGCGGCAGCGCCTTGGTGATGCGGTCGGCGATGGCGAAACCCGGCTGACCGAACTGGACGCGGGCCGAGTCCTTGATCGCGGCCTTCGTCTTGATGGTGCCGAAGGTGATGACCTGGGCCACCTTGTCGCTGCCCCACCGGTCGGTCGCGTACCGCACCATCTCGCCTCGACGACGGTCGTCGAAGTCGATGTCGATGTCGGGCATCGACACACGCTCGGGGTTGAGGAATCGCTCGAAGAGCAGTCCGTGCGGGATGGGGTCGATGTTGGTGATGCCCAGGGCCCAGGCCACCAGCGAGCCGGCCGCCGAGCCACGACCCGGACCCACCCGGATGCCGACCTCGAGAGCGTGCCGGATGAGGTCGCCGACGACCAGGAAGTACGCCGGGAACCCCATCTGGATGATGACGTCGAGTTCGTAGTTGGCGCGCTGCAGGTATTCCTCGGGCACCTCGGTGCCGGCGAACCGACGCTCGGCGAGTCCCTTGGCGACCTCCTTGCGGAGGAAGGTCTGCTGCGTCTCGCCGTCGGGCACCGGGAAGACCGGCATGCGGTCGCGGTGGGTGAAGACCTCTTTGTAGGACTCGACGCGTTCGCCGATCTCGAGGGTGTTGTCGCACGCACCCGGGACGATCGAATCCCATTGCTCACGCATCTCGGCCGCGGACTTCAGGTAGTACCCGTCGCCGTCGAACTTGAACCGGGTCGGATCGGAGAGGGTCTTGCCGGTCTGCACACAGAGCAGCGCCTCGTGCGCCGCGGCGTGCTCCTTGGTGACGTAGTGGCAGTCGTTGGTGACGATGGGCTTGATGCCGAGCTTGCGACCGATCTCGAGCAGACCGTCGCGCACGCGCCGCTCGATCTCGAGGCCGTGCTCCATCAACTCGAGGTAGAAGTTGTCCTTGCCGAAGATCTCCTGCCACTTCGCTGCGGCCTCGAGAGCCTCGCGATCGTGACCGAGCCGGAGCCGCGTCTGCACCTCACCGGACGGGCAGCCCGTGGTGGCGATGATCCCCTCGGCGTGCGCGGCGATCAGATCCTCGTCCATCCGCGACCACTTGCCGAGCTGTCCCTCGATGGATGCCAGCGACGACAGCTTGAACAGGTTGCGCAGGCCGGCCGCGTTCTCGGCGACCATGGTCATGTGCGTGTACGCACCCGAGCCGGAGACGTCGTCGCTCTTCTGCTCGCGGGTGCCCCACTGGATGCGTTTGGTGTCGAACCGCGATCCGGGGGCGACGTAGGCCTCGATGCCGATGATCGGCTTGATGTCGTTCTTGACCGCGGTGTTGTAGAACTCGCTGGCGCCGAACATGTTTCCGTGGTCGGTCATACCGATCGCGGTCATCCCCAGCCGTTTGGCCTCGGCGAACAACGGGGACACCTTCGCCGCACCGTCGAGCATGGAGTACTCGGTGTGGTTGTGCAGGTGTACAAACGAGTCCGTCACGGCGCCTCTTCTGTCCAGATCGGTCGGTAGATGTCGGTTCAGTCGTCAGATGTCGGTTCGATCGGCGTGTGTCGGCGCCCGAGAGTGCCCCCGATGGCGCTCGGTGTGCCGGGTCCGATTCCGGGTCCACTCTAGGCGCGTGTACCGACACCTCCGGGGTGCCACTCCGGGTCGTGACGCATGGGACAACTGTGGTACCACGGCGGCGCCGGCCACCGGGTAGACGACGCTCCTGCCCCTCACAGAGCCAGGAACACCACGACGATCGCGATCAGCAGCAGACCGGCGACGATCGCGAGGACGACGGGCAGCCGGTTGGGCCCGGCGGGCCGTACCGATCCGGACGGCACGGCAGGATTCCGCGGCGCCGGGCCACGTCCGACACCCGGCGGGCCGGCACGGAGCGGATCATGCGGTGGACCGGCGTGGCCGGGCCGCGAGCCGTCGGGTCGTAGGTGGTCGTTGCTCTGGCGGAAGGGGTTCGACGGCGGGTGCTGCCACACCGCCGGATCGGCGCCGGTCGTCGGCCTCGAACCCTCTCCCGGACGGGCCACCGGGCGCGGCCCGTGAACCGGTCGAGGCCCCGCATCCCGTCGCGGTCCCGCATCCGGGCGATGCGTACGGGCCGGCCCCCGCTCGGGCGGCCGGTTGGCTTCGCGTGCCGCGCCCGCCCGCTGCGTCGCCTCCAGGGCCGGGTCCGGAGGCGCGGGGTGTCCGGGCCGCGGCGGGCGACGATCCGTGGGCATCCGGTCGGCGGCCGGGGGACGCCCGGCAGGCGGCGGTGTCGGGCGACCGGGGCGTACCGGCATCTCCGGCGGCGGGGCGGCCGCGGCGCGGCCGACCGGCTGAACGCCGGGGACCCCGCGGATCGTCTCCGCATCGAGGTCGGCGACAGATCTCGGCCGGACATTCCGCAGGCTCGTGGCCAGGGCGTCGGCGAACTCCCGGCAACTGGCGAATCGGTCGCCGGGCGTTTTCGCCATCGCCCGGGCGAGGACGGTGTCTGCCTCGGGCGTGAGGCCGGGTACGAGTTCGGACACCCGCGGCACCGGCTCTTTCAGATGCGCTCCGATGACCGCGCCGTTGTCGCGATCGTCGAAGGGCACGCGTCCGGTGAGCAGGTGGAAGGTGGTGGCCGCCAGCGAGTACTGGTCGGTCCGGCCGTCGAGTCGGCCGCCCGTCAACTGTTCGGGTGAGGCATAGGACAGGGTGGCCAGGACCGTGCCGACCGAGGTGAGCGCCTCGGTCTCGTCGGACAGTTTGGCGACCCCGAAGTCCGTCAGCAGGACCCGCTGCTCGTCGAACGACGAGTCCTCGTCGACCTCGGCGAGCAGGATGTTGGCGGGTTTCACGTCGCGATGGAGCAGCCCGCGCCGGTTGGCGTGATCGATCCCCCGGGCCACCTCCGAGACGATGTGCACCACGCGCCGCGGGGCGAACCGGCCGCGGGCGGCGAGTTCCCGCGCACAGTCGGTTCCGGGAACGTACTGCATGGCGATCCACAGCAAGTCGGCCTCGGCCGATCTGTCCGGTCTCGACGCCACCGGCACACTCGCGCGTCCGCGGTTGAAGACGGTGACGATGTTGGGGTGGTCGAGCGTGGCCGCGACCTCGGCCTCGCGTAGGAACCGGCGTCGGAAATTGCTGTCGGTGAGTCCGGCCGAGTCCTTGAGTACCTTCAGGGCGTCGTATCGCGGCAGTTCAGGATGCCGGGCGAGGAAGACCGCACCCATGCCTCCGCTCCCGAGTACCCGGTCGACGCGGTACCCGGCGACGAGGGTTCCCGGCTCGAGCACCCCCTCAATCTAGCCGTGCCGGGCGGGGATGTCGCCCACAAGCCGTCGATCGAACGCCCCCGGTCAGGTCGCCCGCAGGACGTCGAGCGCGTGCTGCAGGTCGTTCGGATACGACGAGGTGAACTCCACCTGCCGACCGTCGGCGGGATGGGCGAATCCCAACGACCGCGCGTGCAGCCATTGGCGTTCGAGACCCAGCTTCTTTGCCAGGACCGGGTCGGCGCCGTAGGTCGGATCACCGCAACACGGATGATGCAGGGCCGAGAAGTGAACGCGGATCTGATGTGTACGACCGGTTTCGAGGTGCACGTCGAGCAGCGACGCCGCTGCGAACATCTCCAGGGTGTCGTAGTGGGTGACGCTCGGTTTGCCGTTCGCGGTGACCGCGAATTTCCAGTCGTTGCCCCGATGACGACCGATGGGAGCATCGATGGTCCCCGAGGGCGGATCCAGGTGGCCCTGGACGAGGGCGTGGTACCCCTTGTGCACGGTCCGCTGCTTGAAGGCCCGTTTCAGCAGCGTGTACGCGCGCTCGGAGACGGCGACCACCATGACCCCGGAAGTACCGACGTCGAGACGGTGGACGATTCCCTGACGCTCGTGCGCGCCCGAGGTCGAGATCCGGAAACCAGCGGCGGCCAGCGCCCCGATGACCGTCGGACCGCTCCAGCCGACGGACGGATGCGCGGCCACCCCCACCGGCTTGTCGACGACCACGATGTCGGAATCGTGATAGATGACCTCGAGGTCCTCCACCGGCGTCGGTTCGACGCGCAGCGGTTCCTCGGGTTCGGGCAGGGTGACGTGCAGCATGGTGCCGGCGGCGAGTTTGTGGGACTTCCCCACCGCCACCCCGTCGACGACCACGTCGCCGTCTTCGGCGAGGGTGGCGACAACGGTGCGCGAGAGCCCGAGCATCCGCGAGACGCCGGCGTCCACGCGCATCCCGTCCAGGCCGTCGGGCACCGGCAGGAAACGCGACTCACGCATGGGCGCCGCCCTCGGTACCCGCGGTGTCCTGCTCGTCGCGCCGGTCGCGTCGCGCCGCCCAGCCCGTGCGGGTGCCGTCGTAGTCGAAGCCAAGTGCCGAAAGAACGACCAGCAGGATCGCGCCGCACACGACGGCGGAGTCGGCGACGTTGAACACCGGCCACCATCCCACCGACACGAAGTCGACCACGTGACCCTGAAGTGGTTGCGGTGAGCGGAAGATCCGGTCCATCAGGTTCCCGATGGCCCCACCGAGCACGAGCGCCAGACCGGCTACCCACCACCACGACCGCAGACGGCTGCTGTAGCGGATGATCACCAGGACGACCACCAGGGCGATGATCGAGAGCACCCAGGTGTATCCGGTCGCGAGCGAGAAGGCCGCCCCGCTGTTGCGGATGAGACGCAGGGTCACGAAGTCGCCGATGATCTCCACCGGGCGTGCCGGATCCAACGTGGCGACCGCGATCGTCTTCGTCAATTGGTCGAGGCCGAGGATGACCAGTGCGACACCGAGCACCGCGAGGGTGACCTTCGGGAGCCGGCGGCCGCGCTCGCGTACGGACGTGTCGGTGTCGTCGGGTCCGCGGTCGGCCCCGGGTTCGACACTTCCGTGCGGGTCCACGTGCTCTCGATCCGTCAGGGGTTGGTCATCCACAGCATCATTGTCCACGACCCGTCGAATACCCTGGCTACCCGTGTCCCCGCATCCCCGTCGCCTCCGGTCCGTCGTCTCGTCGATCGCAGCGGCGACCGCGCTGTCGGTCCTGGTCGCGGGATGCTCGTCGGATGCCGACGAGACGTCCGGCGATGCGCGGCCGAGCACGTCTGCGGGCTGCAGCGCGGACTCACCGTCCCGTGCCGCCGGTGCGGCACCGGTGCCGATCGCACCGGCGACGGTGACGATCGTCGACCCGGGCAACGGCGAGCGCCGCGTGCCCACCACCGCACCGGATGTCGCGACCGCCCAGTCGGTGACCCTCGTAACGACGTCGGAGGTCGCGTCGCCGGGCAGCGCGGACGCCCAGACCGTCGAGATGCCCCTCACGGCACGCTTCGGCTGTGCCGATCTCGCCGACCTCGAACTCGACCTCGGCTCGGTCACGTCCCCCGACACCACGTTGAACGACGCGATGGCGGCGATGGCCGGTGCGACGGCCGGGCTCACCCTCGGTCCGGGATACGCGCCGGTGTCGCTGCGTATCGCGCCGCCGGAGCAGGCGGGCGGCGAGGCGCGGCTCGCGGTCGAGCAGGCGCTGGTCGCGGCGTTCAACACCGCCGTGGTACTGCCGACCGAACCCGTCGCGGTCGGCGCGACGTGGCGCAGCGAACGGGTCATCGCGGCGGCCGCGACCGTCACCCAGACCATCGAGGCGCGACTCACCTCCTGGGACGGCAACCGGCTGACCATCGACTACACGGCCGACGAGACCCCGGTGAACTCGGTGTTCGCGATCCCCGGCGGTGGTGACAGCCTCACCATCAGCCGCTACAGCTACGCCGGCGAGGGCACGGTCACCGTCGATCTGACGCGCGGGCTCCCGGTCTCCGGTGAGGCCACCTATCGCGGGGCCCGAGAGCTGGTCGGCGCGGACCCGGGCCGCCCGCTGCTCCAGCAGACCGGCCTGTCCGTCACCTGGCGCTGAATGCCGACGGCCCCGGCTCGCCGACATCGGTCGGCGATCCGGGGCCGCGGATCATGATCGGCGAGAGACGTGCCGGAAGGCACCGTCGGGGACGCCACCCCACTCGGTGGCGAGGCGGACGGAAGTCAGCTCGCGGGGGCGCACATGGCGCTCTCGACCTGATAGAGGCCGAGGAGGTTGCACACGGTCTCGTTCGAGAGCTTCCAGCGTCCGTCGTCGAAGACGATGGTCGACTCGGCGTTGGTCGGCGGGTTGCCTGCGGTCTCGATCCGGACCTTGACGCGGGCCTTGTTGGGGCCGGCGCTGATCACGGGGTTGACGAGCACCCAGTCGACGTCGGAGTTCTCGGCACGCGCCTTGACCAGCTCGTCGAAGATCGCCGGGTCCTTCTCCGATCCCTCGACGAGCTCGACCTTCTCGGCGCGCGGGATGTCCGGGTCGACCGCCTTGTCGACCAGCTCGTTGAGGGCCGCGATCGACGGCGGGTTGCTGCCGTCGGTGATCTCGGAGCCATCGCCGCCGGCGGCTGCGGTGTCGGTGCTGGTGAGCGTCGGTGCTGGTGGTGCGTCGGCGTCGTCACTCCCGCAGGCCGCGACGGTGGTCATCAACGCTGCCGCGATCATGGTCGCGCCCAGAAATTTCCGATACTTCAACGATCTCCCTCACTGTGTTCTCGGGCATGGGGTGCGCCGGTGGGCGCTACTCGTACCGCGATGCCGGACGTGTCTGCCGGGTACGACCCGGCGACGGCCCACACCACTATGCCAAACGACGAGCACTGTGGGTCCCCGGTACCGACGACACCCCCGACGGTCCGGCAGTCCGGGGCGGCGCCGAGCAGGCAACGCTTGACGGGCCGGTCGGGTTCCGGTGACCCTTGGGCACCATGACAGGCACCCCTCCCACCGGCACCCCCGCGATCATGCTGATCAGCACCGGAGGCACCATCGCCGCCCACCGCACCGCCGACGGCGCGGTCCCCGCCCTCGGTTCCGCCGAACTCCTGTCCGTCACCGGCACAACCGACACGGGACCCGCGATCCGCACCGTCGATCTGATGTCGGTGGACAGCTCGGCGATGACGGTCGCCGACCAGTTCGCGGTGGTCCGCGCGATCGCCGACGCGCTCACCGACCCGGCGGTCCGCGGTGTGGTGGTCACACACGGAACCGACACGATGGAGGAGACGGCGTTCCTCGCCGACCTGTATGCCGCCGACGACCGGCCGGTCGTGTTCACCGGCGCGATGCTGCCGTCCGACTCCCCGGAGGCCGACGGTCCGGCGAACCTCGGCGCCGCGCTGGCCGCGGTCGTCGATCCGGCCGCGCGCGGTCGGGGCGTCCTCGTGGCCCTGGGCGGTCGGCTGCTACCCGCACGCGGTCTGTTCAAGGTGTCCACCACCGCCCTCGCTGCCTTCGACACCGTGCAGGCCGCCGGTCCCGCGAACGACCTGCCGCTCCCGCGACGGGTCCTGACGGGACCGGTGCCGGTCGGGCGGACGGCACGGGTCGACGCCTTCACCCTCTACCCGGGCGTGTCGCCGGGTCTGATCGCCGCGTCCGTCGCCCAAAACGCCGCGGGGCTGGTCCTGGCGGCCACCGGGGCGGGCAACACCCACCCGGACATCACCGCGGAGGTGGCCCTCGCCGTGCAGCACGGGGTGATCGTCGTCGTGACGAGCCGGGTCCCCTACGGCGAGGTGTCGGCGACCTACGGCGGGGGCGGCGGTGCCGTCGATCTGTGTCGGGCCGGCGCGATCGTGTCGCCATGGTTGCGCGCCCCGCAGGCTCGCATGGCCCTGATCGCCCTGGTGACCGCGGGCCACGATCGCGATGCGATCACGGATTTCTTCGTCGGCCGACACCCCTGAGGAGCGCCGCCGGCATCGGTTCACTGCGGGTGCCACCCGTCGCCCGTACGCGCGGGTCAGTCGTCGTGCGGGAGATCCCACTCGAGGCTGTCGAGTGGGTTCGCCGGACGGAGCTCGGGGTCGTCGACGCCGAAGGTGCGGGTGCGTCCCGGCCCGCTCGTCCGCGTCTCGAACCGCACGGTGACGACTCCGTGTCCGCTGCCCTGGACCCAGCCGTGTCCATGATCGGGATGGGTCACATCGGCGCCCGGCCCGAATCGTCCGACCGGCATCGAACTGCCACCCGGCGCGAATCGTGGGGGTGCGGACAGCGAGTCCGTCACCGGTGCGGCGAGCGCCGCGCCGACACCGTCGACCACCGGGTCGGCCGTCTCGGCGCCGACCTCCGGCAGAGGCACTGCAATCCGGTCCGCATCCGCGGCGTCGCCCTCGGCCGTGTCGTGGTGGGTGGTCTCGACATCGCCCGCCCCCTCCGCGAACACATCGTCGAACAAGGCATACTGCTGGACCGCGGTGAGGCCCGAGAAGCTCACGCCGACAAGACGAATGGCGCCGACCGACCGGGGGTCGAGGGCGAGTCGCTGCGCCGACCGCTCGAGATCGTCGAAGTCGGTGGTGGCCGTGGCGGTGGTCGCCGAGCGCGTCAGTATCGACATGTCGGATCTCTTGAGCTTCAGCACCACGGTGCGCGCGCCCCGTCCGTCGGCGCGCAATCGGCGGTGCGCGTCGACGGCGGCCTTGCGGATGGCGGGACGGAGCGCATCCAGTTCGACGATGTCCTCGGCAAAGGTCGACTCGGCGCTGATCTGTTTCGCGGACGCACGTTCGGCGACGGGCCGGTCGTCGATGCCGTGCGCGAGACGATGCAGGGCGGGCCCGACGGTACCGCCGAGGACGGAGGCGACCTCGACCGGCGACATCGCCGCGAGGTCCCCGATGGTCACGATGCCCAGGCGCGCCAGGCGATCACCCGACACCGGCCCGATGCCCCACAACTTGCGCACCGGGAGCGAATGCAGGAAGTCGAGCTGCCCCGACGGCGGGATCACCATCACCCCATCGGGTTTGGCCATACCCGAGGCGATCTTCGCCAGCTGCTTGCCACTCCCGAGTCCGACCGACGCGGCGAGTCCCACCTCGGACCGGATTCGGGCCCGGAGCAACTCGGCGAAATCGCGGGCCTCGTCGACCGTCGCCCCCACGAGCTCGGCCGGCTCGCCGAACGCCTCGTCGAACGACAATGTCTCGATGATCGGAACCGCTTCGCGCACAATGCCGAAGACCCGTTTGCTGACCGTGCTGTACACCGAGCCGCGCGGCGGGATGACCACACCGGTCGGACCGATGAGCCGACGCGCCTGGTGCATCGGCATCGCCGACCCGGCACCGAACACGCGGGCCTCGTAGCTGGCCCCGGCGACCACCCCGCGTCCGCCGGACCCGCCGACGAGGACCGGCCGGCCGCGCAGAGTCGGCCGGGTGAGCTGTTCGACGGAGGCGAAGAACGCGTCCATGTCGAGGTGCATCACCCAGCGCGAGCTGCGTTCGGGCCCCTGTCCGCCCGCCGAGGTCCCGGGGTGCTCCGACACCACACCGCGACGTTGCGGCGGTTCGGACTCGGGACGTGACACCTCACCGAGTCTAGTGAGCAGCGGTGACGGTGAAGACGGGGATCAGTTCGGCGTGCGCAGCCAGTTCGTCGTCCGACGACGAGACCTCGAGACCCGCGGGCAGGAAGCGCGCGACCTCCCACCCCCAGCGCCGCAGATAGTCACGGATGACCGGCGGACGGAGCGCGGGGTCGACTTCGGTGAGGGCCACGACGGTCCGCTGCCGGCCGCGGCGCAGTTCGGCCGTCCCGGCCGCCCGCGCATTCCGCACCCACTGGGTGTCGCCGCGGACCGCGACCAGGTACTCCGCCCCGTCGAGTCGCAGCACGTTGACGGGCACCCGCTGCGGCGTGCCGGTCCGCCGGCCGACGACGGTGAGCGTCTGCGCCCCGGCCAGATCGACCCCGCGGTCCGCGAGCCAGCGGACAGCGCGGTTGACGACGGCGTCGAAGCCGCTCGGGGCCTTGTAGTGGGCAGTCGCGGTCATGTTCGGCCTTTCGTCGAGGTGTCAGGTTCTCGAGAGCAGTGCTCTCGTTCTGAGTATGCAGACACCACGCCCGTAAATCAAGAGCACCGCTCTCGATTTGTGGCAGGATCATCGCCATGGCCACCGGACGAAGCCGCGCGGAGAACCGCGCGATGATGACCGACGAGATCCGTCGGTTGGGACGCGAACACCTGACCACCTACGGGGCCGCCGGGCTCTCCTTGCGCGCCATCGCCCGCGACATGGGCGTCGTCTCCTCCGCGGTGTACCGGTACGTCCCGAGCCGCGACGAGTTGCTGACCATGCTGCTGGTCGAGGCGTACACCGACGTCGCCGACGCGGTCGATGCCGCGGCCGACTCCGTCGATGCCGCCGACCGGCGCGAACGGCTCGCGGCCGCGGCCGCGGCGGCGAGAAGGTGGGCGCTCGCCGACCCCGCCCGATGGGCGCTGATCTACGGAAGTCCGGTGCCCGGTTACTCCGCCCCCGGTGATCGGACCATCGGTCCGGGTACTCGTATCCCCGTCCGGCTTCTCCGCGAGTGCGTCGCCGCCCATCACGAAGGCCTGCTGCGTCCCGACCTTCCTTCTCCGACAACAGACATCGCTGCCGACATGGACGCCATCCGCGACGAGTTCGACCTCGACACGCCGGCCGCGGTCCTGGCCGCGGCCACCACGCTGTGGGCGGTGCTCGTCGGCGCGATCAGCCTCGAGACATTCGGCCAGTACGGAGCCGACACCTTCGCACACCCCGAACAGCTGTTCCGGTTCCAGATCGAACAGACGCTGTCCGGACTGTTCGCCTGACGTGTCATTCCTCGAGCCGGCGGAAGGTCACCGGGTCACGGACCGGGGATGCTCGACCCCACCGAGCTTGTCGGGGTTGCGCATCACGTAGATGTCGGCGATCAGACCGTCGACGACGCGGAGGGTCAGGACGGTCTGCAACCGGCCGTCGAAGTGCAGGATCATTCCCGGCTGACTGTTGAACATCGCGAACTCGACGCGATAGTCGTCGAGCACCGCACCGATCCGGGCGAATCCGGACAGGACCTGCATGACCGCGGGCGCACCACACATGGGCCGGCGGACCGCCGTGGTCTTGCCGTCGCTGTCCGAGGTGAGCACCACGTCGGGTGTCATGAGGGTCAACAGGGTTCCGGCGTCACCAGATTCGGCCGCCGACAGGAATGCATCGACGATCTCCGCGGCGCGGGCACGGTCCACCGGATCGAAGCGGGGGCGCCGACGTTCGACGAGGGATCGGGCCCGTTCCGCGATCCGCTCCACGTCCCCCGACGTCGGCGACAGGATCGTGGCGATCGCGTCGGCGCCGAATCCGAACACCTCGCCCAGGACGTACACCGCGCGGGCTTCGGGCTCGAGTTCTTCGAGGACCACGAGCAGCGCGGTCGACACCGCCTCGGCGAGGACCCCATCGGCCATGGCGTCATCGTCCAACCGGATGGGCTCGGGCAGCCACGGCCCGACGTAGCCGTCCGCGGCGCGTCGACGGACAGCCAGCGCATCCACCGCTCGCGGCACGACCAGCGCGGTGACATGCGTCCGGGCCTCCCCGGGCCCGACCTCCCCCGGGCCGGGCGGGCTCTGACGCAAGCATTGCCGCACAACGTGTTCCGCATCGACGGCCGAGCCGAGGATCTCGTAGGCCACGGTGAACAGCAGCGGTCCGAGCGCAGCGTGGTGTGTCGTGCGGGGATCCACATCTGTGCCGGTCATCGAGTCGGCCCTCCTGCATGGGTCGGGCGGTGACGTCGGAAGGAGGTTCCGATGCCGCCGGGTCCGCGCCTTCCCCGGTCGCGGAAGTGACCACACGGTACGTGACGTTGCACCCCCTCGAAGGAAGTGCAGCAATCCCGTCCCGGATCACTCCGGCCGCCGGACCGAGTCCAGCGGGCGCGGTTCACCCGGCTCGCATCAACCCGCCTTCGCCACGTCGGCGGTCACGCCGTCACCGAGCTCGATGCTGCCGGCGTCGCCGTCGCCCGTGACGTCGAACCGCACCGCGAGCACTTCGCCCGCGATCAGATCGGCATGCGTCCGCGCCCAGTCCAGTCGCTCGGCGGGCACGACGAGCCGCACGGTGATCCGGTCGGAGACGTCGAGACCCAGGGTGCGCCGGGCATCCTGCAACTCGCGGACGCGGTCCTTCGCCCATCCCTCGGCCTCGAGTTCGGGCGTGACGGCGGTGTCCAGGACGACCAGACCGTTCCCGCCCGGCAGCTCCGCGGTCGAATCGGGCTCGACGGCCACGAGCCGGCGGCTGAACTCGCCCTCGCGCAGTTCGATGCCGTCGGCGACGACCACCTCGGAGCCGTCGGCACCCTCACTCACCGTCCAGTTGCCCGACTTCACCGCTTTGATCGCACGTTGGACGTCCTTGCCCAGACGCGGACCCGCGGCCCGGGCGTTCACCGCGATCTCGTACCGGCCGTATGCGCTGGCATCGGTGGCGAGCGTGACCGCCTTGACGTTCATCTCGTCCTTGATGAGGTCGACGAACGGTTCGAGTGCTTCCGCGGTGGACGAGGCCACCGTGAGTCCCGACAGCGGCAGGCGGACGCGCAGTTTGTTGGCCTTGCGCACACTCGACGCCGTCGAACACACCGCCTGGACCTGATCCATCGCCGTCACCAGGTCGGCGTCGGCCGGGAGTTCGTCGCCCGTCGGCCAGTCCGTCAGGTGTACCGACCGCTCGCCGGTGAGACCCCGCCAGATCGCCTCGGTGGCCAGCGGGAGTAGCGGTGAGGCGAGCCGGCAGGCCACCTCGAGCACGGTGTAGAGCGTGTCGAAGGCGTCGGTGTCCTCGTCCTGGCCCGCCCAGAAGCGCGCGCGGGACCGCCGCACGTACCAGTTGGTGAGCGACTCGACGAACTCGCGGAACGCATCACACGCCCCAGCGATGTCGTAGATGTCGAGGGCCTCGGTCATCGAGTCGCGGGTCGTCGCCAGCTTCGCGAGGATGTAGCGGTCCAGGACATGCTGTGAGTCCGTGCGCCACACCGCGGGTCGCTCGGCATAGAGCTGCAGGAAGCTGTAGGCGTTCCACAGTGGCAGCAGAGCCTGCCGGACGCCCTCGCGGATTCCCCGCTCCGTGACGACGAGGTTGCCGCCGCGCAGGATCGGTGAGGCCATCAGGAACCACCGCATCGCATCCGAGCCGTCGCGGTCGAAGACCTCGTTCACGTCGGGATAGTTGCGCTTCGACTTCGACATCTTCTGGCCGTCGTCCCCGAGCACGATCCCGTGCGCGGCAACCGTCTTGAACGCCGGGCGATCGAACAGCGCGGTGGCCAGCACGTGCAGCGTGTAGAACCAGCCGCGTGTCTGCCCGTTGTACTCGACGATGAAGTCGCCCGGGTTGTGTGCCGGCGCATTCGCGGAATCACCACCGTCGAACCAGTCCCGGTTCTCGAACGGGTAGTGCACCTGCGCGAAGGGCATCGAGCCCGACTCGAACCAGCAGTCGAGGACCTCGGGCACCCGCCGCATCGTCGACTTCCCGCTCGGGTCATCGGGATTCGGGCGCGTGAGGTCGTCGATGAACGGACGGTGCAGATTGTCCGGCCGCACCCCGAAGTCGCGTTCGAGGTCGTCGAGCGAACCGTAGACGTCGATCCGCGGGAACTCGGCGTCGTCGGACACCCAGACCGGTAGTGGCGCACCCCAATACCGGTTGCGGCTGATGTTCCAGTCGCGAGCACCCTCGAGCCACTTGCCGAACTGGCCGTCTCGGATGTGTTCGGGCACCCAGGTGATCTGCTTGTTCAGCTCCACCATTCGGTCGCGGAACTGCGTGACCGCCACGAACCACGAGGGCACCGCCATGTAGATGAGCGGCTGCCCCGACCGCCACGAGTGCGGGTAGGAGTGCTCGATGGTCTCGTGCCGCAGGATCCGCCCGGTGGACTTGAGGTCCTTGATGATCACCGGGTTGGCGTCGAACACCATGAGGCCCTCGTACGGCGGGACCTGCGAGGTGAAACGCCCACCCGGGTCGAGAGGCTGGACCACCTCGATGCCGTTGGCCGTCGCGAGGTCCATGTCCTCCTCACCGAAAGCCGGGGCGAGATGCACGACGCCGGTACCGCTCTCGGTGGTGACGTAGTCGCCGAGCAACACCCGATGCGCATTCGGATGCCCGGCGAAGAAGTCGAACGGCGGTGTGTACGACAGGTTCTCGAGTTCGGCCCCCCGATGCGTACCGACCACCTCGGGATCGGCCAGCTCTTTCCCGTACGCACCGAGCAACGCCTCGGCGAGCAGGTACTCCTGACCATCCGCGGCCCGGACGTGCACATAGGTGACATCGGGATTGACCGCGATCGCGAGGTTCGACGGCAGCGTCCACGGCGTCGTCGTCCAGATCAGCGCATTGACACCGTCGAGCGACGCGAGCGGACCGTCGGGTACCGAGAGCGGCATCGTGACGGTGACCGCCGGGTCCTGCCGCATCCGGTAGGCGTCGTCGAGCTTGGACTCCTGGTTCGACAGCGGCGTCTGCTCGTACCAGCTGTACGGCAGCACGCGGTAGCCCTGGTAGATGAGCCCCTTGTCGTAGAGGGCCTTGAATGCCCACATCACCGACTCCATGAAGTCGAGATCGAGGGTCTTGTAGTCGTTGTCGAAGTCGACCCAGCGCGCCTGGCGGGTCACGTAGTCCCGCCACTCCCCCGTGTAGCGCAGCACCGAGTCTCGGCAGTACTCGTTGAACTTGGCCATGCCCATCTTCTCGATCTCCGACTTGTCGGTGATCCCGAGCTGGCGTTCGGCTTCGAGTTCGGCGGGCAGACCGTGTGTGTCCCAGCCGAATCGGCGGTCCACCTTCTTGCCGCGCATGGTCTGGTACCGCGGTACCAGATCTTTGACGTAGCCCGTCAGCAGGTGGCCGTAGTGAGGCAGTCCGTTGGCGAAGGGCGGACCGTCGTAGAAGACGAACTCCTCGGCGTCGGCTCGATTGTCGATCGACGCGGCGAAGGTGGAATCGGTGTCCCAGTACTGCAGCACCCGCTGTTCCACGAACGGGAAGTCCGGGGCACTGCGCCCGGTGCCCCCGGTCATGTCGACCTTCGGGTACACCCGAGCGTTCTGGGCGGGGTCGGTCGCGTCGCTCACGGCTGGTCTCCTCGTGCCTGGTGATGTCTCATCGGCACGGGGACGCATTCCGGAGGTCTGCGCGGTACCACCCCGCTTGCACCGGGGACCCGGCGCCACTCGTCGAACCGCCGCGGCGAGTAGCCGGGGTGATCCTGCGGCTGTGACGGGCCACACCCGCCCGGTTCTACTGAGGACCCGAGGGTCCTGTTCTTCCGGGTGCTCCCCGGTGATGGCCGGATCGACGCGTGACCCAGTGTAGCGACGACCTGTCCGGTCGGGCCAACGGGTTCGACGGCACCCGCCACGCGCCCGCCACCGGGTCAGTCAGCAGGCGGATGCCAGTTCGGATCGAGCGGGTCGAAATCCGGGCGCAGACGGCGAGACCCGGAATCGTCGGGGCGTTCGGGATGCGTAGACCAGTCGTCCGGTCCGGCGGTGTCGCCGCCCGGCACGTCCTCGGGGACCCACCCCGACTGCGCCGGCTCGAACGGGCGCCGGCCCGATGGAGGTGACGTCGGGGGGCGCCCCCGTCCCTGCGGCTGCCCGGGCTGAGGAGGCGATTGCGGTGGTGCGGACGGCGGCGGTCCGAACCGACCGGACTGCTGGGCAGGCGGGACCGTGCCCGGAGGCGGCGACGCGTAGCGCGGTGGAGTCGGCGGCCGCTGGAGGCCAGGAGATCCCCCCGGCGCGCGCACGTCGTCGGGTGCTGCGCTCGGTACGGGATTGTCCGCGCTCGGCGCGTCGGCGCCGACCGACCGCAGGTAGTCCGCCAGATTTCCCTCGCGACGTTCCGGCGCGGGGCGACCGGGAGGCACGGAACCCTCCGGAGCGGCCATCCCGGGTTCGAACGACCCCGGCCGGTAGGCGTCCGGACCGTCATCGACCGAATCCACGGCACCGGACACGGGATACCGACGGGTGGGCGCATCCGCGGCCACATCGTCTGTCGGCTCGCGCTCGACATCGGAGTCAGCCGGGTCGCGACCAGCACCCGGGACCATGTCCTCGAGCGACCGACCCGCCTCGCCCTTGCGGCCGGCGAACACGTCCACCAGCAGGAATCCGAGGCCGACGAGACAGACCACGATGCAGGCCACGGCCAGCCACACGATCCCGGTGATGAGGCCGAGGATGAGCAGCACGAACCCGAGAAGGGTCGCGGCCAGGGCCAAGGTCAGCACATCACCAGCCTAGTGCGCACCGAATGGTCCAGATCAGCTGGGCGAGTAGCTGCTGAATCCACCGTTACCCGGATCGTTCGAGAACGACTGATCGGGCCGACCACCCTCGACAGGAGCCGCACTGCCACGCTGCTGGAGTTCCTCGAGCTGCGATTCCAGGTAGGTCTTGAGACGCGTCCGGTACTCGCGCTCGAAGGTCTTGAGCTGTTCGATCCGACCCTCGAGAACACCGCGCTGCTGGTTGATCGTGCCCATGATCTCGCTGTGCTTGCGCTCGGCATCGCTCTGCAGCGCGTCCGCACGCTCCTGCGCCTGGCGCAGCTGCGCCTCCGATCGCGTCTGCGCGTCGGCCAGGATGGCCTCCGACCGCTGGCGGGCGTCGGCGAGCATGGCGTCGGACTTCGTCTGCGCCTCGGACACCATTGTGTCGGCCCGTGTCTGGGCGTCGGACAGCATCGCGTCGGCATCCGCGCGAGCGCTCCCGGTCAGACGGTCCGCGGTGTCCTGGGCCAGTGCGAGCACGCGGGCGGCGCGCACGTTGGCGTCGTCGTTGGTCGCCTGCGGGGCCGGCGTCGGCGCCGGGGCGGGAGGCTCGGGAGCCGCAGCGGGCTTGGCGAACATCTGGGTCCGGTCGTCTGCCGAGGAGCCGGCACCGGAGCGGGCATCGGCGAGCTCTCCCTCGAGCTCCTCGACGCGCTGCTTCAGGTCGGTGTTCTCCTCGATCAGCCGGGCGAGCTCGGCTTCGACGAAGTCGAGAAACTGATCGACCTCATCCTCGTTGTAACCGCGCTTACCGATGGGCGGTTTGCTGAACGCGACGTTGTGCACATCAGCTGGAGTCAGCCGCATGTCGGTTCCCCTCGTGTCTGGTGGTGAACTTGTGTTCAGTTGGCGGGCCGTCCAACCCGGGTCGCGCGACGATGGGTCGTTCGACCAATCCAGGTTGTCACTAACTATTCATACCAGTCAAAAATCGTAACTGGCGTCCAATCCTGTCACACGCGAACCGTTGGTCGCATCTCTTCGATGCACTCTCGAAATGAAACAGTCATCCGAAGATGACTTACAACGGTAGACCATTCCCCTATCGCGGGGTAACCGCGCATCGCGGCGCGCGTGTCGACGAATGACGCCCCGCCGGGTGCGCGCCCGTTCGCGGGCGGGGCGGAGATCACGGACGGACGAGATGAGCGGCGATCGCCAGCGAGTCGGCCAGGGCGTCGGCACGCAGACCGTTCACGATGTTCATTCCGATGATCACGACGAGCATGACGATCATGAGCGACAGGTCGAGCCGGATGGGGCCGAGCGGGATCGGCGGGAGGACACGACGCAGGGCCTTGATCGGGGGGTCGGTCACGGTGAAGACCATCTCGATCACGACCACCGCGACGCCGGTCGGACGCCACTCACGGGCGAAGGTTCGGACCAGTTCGACGACCAGGCGGCCCAAGAGGAGCAACCAGAAGATCAGCAGGATGTAATACAAGACGCTCAACAGAATCGCAGCCACGCGTCAAGAGTGCCTGAACATGGCGCGCGGCGACGAACCGAGGTCCCCGACGCCGGTCAGGAGTGGTTGTAGAAACCCGTCTCGGCGATCTTGCGGCGGTCCTCCGGCGACACGTCGACGTCGGCGGGCGACAGCAGGAACACCTTCGTCGCGACCTTGTCGAACGACCCGCGGAGGGCGAACGCGAGACCCGCGGCGAAATCAACGAGTCGCTTGGCGTCGTCGTTGCTCATGTCGACGAGGTCCATGATGACCGGGTTGCCGTCACGGAACCGCTCACCGATGGTGCGCGCCTCGCTGTAGTCCGACGGCCGCAGGGTGGTGATCTTCTGCAGCGGGCTGTCGGCGAAGACGCGTTCCAGTTCGACGCGCGGGTCCGCGCCCATCGACCGCGGTGCAGCGGCGGCGCGCAGCGCGGCGCTCGACGAGCGCTGGAGGGGTTCGAGGCGCGCCGGCGCCCGCATCGGGCCGTCGCCGGATGCGCGGGGCGCGGCGTAGGCGAACTCCGCCGCATATTCCGGGGCGAGTTCGTAGCCGGCGTCGTAGTGGCGGTCGGCCAGTTCGTCCCGGTAGGCCATCTCCTCGCGGTAACCCGCATCGCGGAAGGAGGGCTCGTATCCGGGGTCGAAAGACGAGTCGCCGTAGTAGTCGTCACGGTAGGCACGCTCACGCGACCGCTCACGCAGCGGCGGGGCCGACTCCTCGAGGTAGTCGTCCTCGTACTCGCTGGGCGGCACCATGCCGAAGTAAGCCTTGAACTTCTGCATCGTGGTCATTGACGGCCTCTCTGGTAGTGCGACGCCGGTTGCTGCCGTGCCGGGTGGTGCATCTGTTGTCAGTGAGTTCTTTGCGCTTCTTGTGTCACTTGGTTCTGGTGTTACCAATGTGATTACTGAGAGACTAGCGGCCGCTCGCCCATGATCGCGGTTCCGACACGCACGCATGTCGAGCCCGCGGCAACCGCCGCTTCCATGTCTCCGGACATGCCTGCCGACAGTTCCGCGGCGTCGTCGAAGCGCACCCGGAACGCCTCGTGGACACGTGCCGTCTCGGCCATCCAGTGCGCGGGGTCGCCATGCAGCGGAGCGATGACCATCAGCCCGCGCAAGCGCAGCGAGTGCGCGGCGACGACCTGCTCGGCCAGACTCGTCAGGTCGGCTTCGACGACACCGCCGCGCTGCGGATCGCCGTCGAGGCTGACCTGGAGCAGGACGCCGAGTCGGTCGGCGCGTTCGCCGTCGTCGAGCGCCGCGGCAGCGGCACGTTCGAGTGCGTCGACGACCTTCGGACGGTCGACGGAGTGCACCGCGCGCGCCCACCGTGCGACCGAGCGCGCCTTCTTGGACTGCACCGAGCCGATCATGTCGAACACCGGGACGTCGTCGGGGTCGGGCGACTCCCAGTCGCCCAGCTCCCAGTCCCGGAGCACACTGGCGACCTTCCGTCCGGCTTCGGGTTCGCGCGACTCCCCGAACGCACGCTCGCCCAGCTGCAACAACCTGCGGACGTCGTCCGCCGGAAAGAACTTCGTCACCACGAGCAGTTCGCACGAGCCCGCCGGGCGACCGGCGGACTCCACCGCCGCGTCGAGGCGACGACGCACTGCCGCCAGCCGGTCCCCCAGTTCGACGGTGCGCGCATCAGATGACCCGGTCATGTCCCCATCCTTCTCGCCACCGGGTTCATTCCCCGAGCGGCCCGCCGGCTCCGCTCCCGGGAGTCTCGTGGGTCTCGTCGGTGTCCGGGTCCATCCAGATGACCGAGGCGAGCCGTCCTGTGGGCGCCCCGCGTCGGTGGCTGAACAGGCTCGGATCGGAGATCGTGCATCGCGGATCGACCGCGACACCGGCCACTCCCGCGTCCAACAACTGCCGCCGGAGACCGGCGCGCAGATCGAGGCCCGCGGTGCCCTTCTTGGTGCGCACGGCGCTGCCCGGCAGGTGCTTCTCGACATCGGCCTGCATCGCGGCGGGCACCTCGTAGTGGTCGCCGCTCGCAGCCGGACCGAGAAAAGCACCGATCGACCCGATCCGGGCCCCGAGGTCGACCATGGCACGCAGCGTGGCCGGCACGATGCCGATCCGGGCGCCGACACGTCCCGCGTGGACCCCCGCGATCACACCGGCCTCGTCGTCGCTCAGGAGTACCGGGACGCAGTCGGCGGACAGCACCGCGAGGGCGAGCCCGGGTGTGGTGGTGACCAGCGCGTCGGTGACCGGCACCGGCTCGGTGACCGGTCCGTCGACCACGGTGACGTTGCGGCTGTGGATCTGCTCCATCCACACCACCGACCCGGCCGGGACGCCGATCTGCTCGGCCAGCCGGATCCTGTTGGCCGCCACCGCTTCCGGACCGTCCCCTACGTGATCACCGAGATTGAACGAATCGTACGGCGACACCGAGACCCCGCCGGCACGGGTGGTGATGACACGACGCACCCGCATCCGGGGGCTCAGCGCTTCATGAACGACGGCACATCGACGTCGTCGTCATCGAGCCGCACGGTGTTCCGACGAGGCGGTTCCTGCTCCTGCTCGAACGGATCACCCGCACCCTTCGGCATGTCGCCGAACAGCGGATCGTTCTTCGGCGGCGAGTTCACGGCACCGGCCTGGCCCTGACCGACCGCGGAGCGTCCCGCGGCGGCGGGCACGTCGGCCCGCTTCTTCGGCGAACCGCCGTCGAAGCCGGCCGCGATGACCGTGACCCGCACCTCGTCGCCGAGGTTGTCGTCGATCACCGTGCCGAAGATGATGTTGGCGTCCTCGTGCGCAGCCTCCTGCACCTGGGTCGCGGCGTTGTGGATCTCGAACAGACCCAGGTCGCTGCCACCGGCGATCGAGATCAGCACACCACGGGCGCCCTCCATCGAGGCCTCGAGCAGCGGTGAGTTGATCGCGGACTCCGCGGCCTTGCGCGCCCGCTCCTCGCCGCGAGCCGAACCGATGCCCATCAGCGCACTGCCGGCATCGCTCATGACGCCCTTGACGTCGGCGAAGTCGACGTTGATCAGGCCCGGCGTCGTGATGAGGTCGGTGATGCCCTGCACACCGTTGAGGAGTACCTCGTCGGCGCTGCGGAACGCGTCCATCAGGCTGACCTGCGCGTCGCCGAGCTGCAGCAGACGGTCGTTCGGGATGACGATGAGGGTGTCGCAGGACTCGCGCAGGGCGGTGATGCCCGCCTCGGCCTGTCCGCCGCGACGCTTGCCCTCGAAGGCGAACGGGCGGGTGACCACACCGACGGTGAGCGCGCCGAGCTTGCGCGCGATCGATGCGACCACGGGTGCGCCACCGGTGCCGGTGCCGCCTCCCTCGCCCGCGGTCACGAAGACCATGTCGGCGCCCTTCAGGAGTTCCTCGATCTCGTCGCGTGCATCCTCGGCGGCACGGCGACCGACCTCGGGGTCGGCGCCCGCGCCGAGACCTCGGGTCGAGTCACGCCCGACGTCGAGCTTGACGTCGGCGTCGCTCATCAACAGCGCCTGGGCGTCGGTGTTGATCGCGATGAACTCGACTCCCTTGAGTCCCTGCTCGATCATCCGGTTGACGGCATTCACGCCGCCACCGCCGATGCCGACGACCTTGATGACGGCCAGGTAGTTGTGCGGTGGCGTCATGCGCTCGCCTTCCTTGTGTGGATCGACCTCGTGGTGAGTCGCGATCTCGTCGTGATGTGTCTGTGTGGACCGGCCGGTCCGCGTCCCGCTGGCGACAAACCCTAAACCTGAACCATAGATTTAGAGTTATGTCAAGTAACTCGTTGTGGTCATGACGCTAGGCATCGAGGGCGCCGGTATCCAGATCCGCCCTCGGCGTGTCGGGAAGTCGCACCCGAATTGCCCCGGAATCCGCGGCTTTTCACTCGTGCTCGGGGGTGACCGCGCCGTCAGCGGCGGGTTCGCACGGCCACGCCGGCGAACCCGGGAACCCCCGGACCCGCCGGGCGGTCACCGATAGGCCGGGAATTCGGGGCTCGACACGTTGTACATCGTCGCCTTGCGGGTGAGCAGGTGCGTGAGCGTGCGGGCCTTCTCGGCGCCCCGGTCGCTGTCACCCCACACGACGGTGCGCTTCTCGGACAGGGTGAACTCGATGTCGACGGGTGAGGTCGCGGTCACCCGGATGACCTGCCGCGCCAGCGATTCGGGCAGTCCCGCCACCGCCGCGATGGTCTCCCGGGTGGTCGGGTCCGCCGGTCCCGGATTGGGGGTGACGAGTACCGGGAGCTTGAGCACCTCGGGCGGGACCCCCTGCGTGCGGTCGTAGTCGAGGAAGGCGACGCCGGATTTGTCGAGGACGTGGACGTCGTCGCCGTTGTTCACGATCACGACCGGCACCCGCTCGACGACGGTGATGGTCAGCGACGACGGATAGCTCCGTTGCACCCGCGCCGACTCGACCGACGGGATCGTGGCGACGCGCTGCGCCACCGCCCGGGTGTCGACCTGCAGCAGCGGGGTGCCCGACGGCACCGCGGCGACGCGCAGGATCTCGTCCGCGGGAATCGATCCGTTGTCCCGGACATCGGTGCCGCGCACCGACATCAGCGGGGTGAGATAGGCGATCAAGACCAGGCCGACCCCCATCGCGACGACCATGAGCGTGCCGAGCAGCACGCGGGACCGGCGGCGCTCCGGCCACCGGATCACGACACCCGCCCCGTCCGGTCGCCGGACTCCCCCGGTGTCTCGGCCGGAGATCCGGCCGGATCCGCGCCGTCGGCGGCGTCGCCGGTCGTCGACGCCGAGGCGAGCGCGGCGAGGATCTCCGGCCCCTGCATGGTGACGTCGCCCGCTCCCAGCGTGAGGACGACGTCGCCGGACCGCGCCAGCCGGGCGACCTGCGCGGCCAGCCGAGAGAGGTCCGGGGCGAAGATGCCCGGCACCGTCAGCTTGTCCGAGATCGTGCGCCCGCTGACCCCGGGGATCGGGGCCTCGCGGGCCCCGTACACGTCGGCGACCACGACCGTGTCGGCGAGGTCCAGGGCGGCGGCGAAGTCGTCGGCGAATTCGACGGTGCGCGAATAGAGATGCGGCTGGAACACGGCGATGACCCGACCGCGCTCCGCGCCCGGCCCGCCGCGTGCGGAGACCATGTCCTGCGCCGCCGACAGCACGGCACGCACCTCGGTCGGATGATGGGCGTAGTCGTCGATGACCTCGACGCCGCCGCGCTGTCCCCGGAACTCGAAGCGCCGGTGGACGCCACCGAACGAACCGATCCCGGCCACGATGCCGTCGAACCGGTCCGAGATGTCGGTGGCCACCGCGCCGGCCGGCGTGCCGGTCCGAGCCGCACCGATGACCGCGGCGATCGCGTTGAGCGCCATGTGCTCTCCGGGGAGCGGAAGGGTCAGCTGACGGTCCTCCACGTCCGGGCACAACGGTGCGGTGAACCGGACCGTGGCCGCTCCGCCGACGCCGCGCGGCTCCCACGACAGCATGGTGGCGACGTTCGGGACGGTCGGCGCCAGCGCGGCGTGCGTCCCGCGTCCGTAACCGAGGACCTCGACCCCCCGCGCGGTGAGCGGCTCGGCGACGCGGCCGGCCAGCGCTGCCGACCCCGGGTCGTCGAGACACACGACGAGTGACCCGCCGGTCGTGATCCGCGCGGCGAACCGGTCGAACACCTCGACATAGGCCTCGATAGAACCGAAGAAGTCGAGATGGTCGGCGTCGATGTTGGTGACCACGACGACGTCGGGTGTGTACTCCAGCAACGAGCCGTCACTCTCGTCGGCCTCGGCGACGAAGATGGGGTCGCCGCCGTGGTGGGCGTTCGTCCCCGACTCGTTCAGCTCGCCGCCGATCGCGAACGACGGGTCGGTTCCGGCATGTTGCAGTGCGACGACGGCCATCGAGGTCGTCGACGTCTTGCCGTGGGTCCCCGCGATCAGAAGGCTGCGATAGCCCGCCATCAGCTGGGCCAGCACACGAGGGCGCAGGAGCACGGGGATGCCGCGTGAGCGTGCCGCGACGAGTTCGGGGTTGGTCTTGGGAATGGCGGCGTGGGTGGTCACCACGACCGACGGGCCGCCGGGGATCTGGTCGAGTGCCGACGGATCATGCCCGACCTGGACGCGGGCGCCACGGGTGCGGAGTTCGAGGATGCCACGGCTGTTCTTGGCGTCCGACCCGGAGACCTGACCACCGCGGGCCAGCAGGATCCGGGCGAGTCCCGACATCCCGGCGCCGCCGATGCCGACCATGTGCACGCGACTCAACTGGTCGGGCAGCGCCCCCTGGGCCGACGCCGACACGTCGCTCTCCGTCGTGTGGTCCACCGTCTCGTCGCTCACCGTCTCGTGGCTCACCGTCTCATCGCTCACGCCGTGACCTCCCGCTCCGGCGCCCGGCACGGAATTCCTGCGCGAGTTCGATTGCCGCGGTGGCCACCGCCGAGGCGGCGTCCCGGTGTCCGGTGCCCGCTGCGGCGACCGACATCTCGTTCAGCCGCACCGAATCCGTCAGCAAGGCCGGCACTTCGCGGGCAACCCACTCGGCGTCGACCGTCGAATCATCGACGAGCAGTCCCCCGCCCGCCTCCACGACGGGCAAGGCGTTCAACCGCTGCTCGCCGTTCCCGTGCGGCAACGGGACGTAGATCGCGGGTAGTCCGGTCGCCGACACCTCGGCGACGGTCATCGCACCCGAGCGGCACATCACCAGATCGGCGGCCGCGTACGCGAGATCCATCCGCTTGAGGTATCCGACCGCACGGTACGGCGGCGCGCCGTCGACGACGGCGGGATCGATCGAGTTCTTGGGGCCGTAGGCATGCAACACGCCGATACCGGACCTGCCCAACGTCTCCGCCGCGCCCGACACCGCGTCGTTGAGTCGCTGCGCACCCTGCGAGCCGCCGAAGACGAGCAGCGTCGGAGCGTCGTCGTCGAGTCCGAAGTAGTGGCGCGCCTTGGCTCGCAGGGCCGGACGGTCGAGTTCGGCGAGCACACCGCGGACGGGGATGCCGACGACCGTCGCGTCGAGCCCGGAGCCGTCGACGGCCGCCAGGACGCGGTCGGCGAACCGGGCACCGACCTTGTTGGCGATGCCCGCCGAGGCATTGGCCTCGTGGATGACGATCGGGATCCTGTTGCGCCGCCGCAGGTGCATCTGTGCCGCCAGGTATGCGGGCACCGACACGTAGCCACCGAAGCCGATGACCACGTCGGCATCCACGTCGTCGAGCACCCTGCGGGTGGCGGCCACCGAACCGAGCAGACGACCGGGGGTACGCGCCAGATCGAGGCCGGGCTTGCGCGGCAACGGCACCGGCGGGATCAGCTGCAGGTCGTATCCGCGTTCCGGGACCAGATCGACTTCGAGGCCCCGCCTGGTGCCCAGGGCGGTGATGCGGGCGGTCGGATCGATGCGACTGACCGCGTCGGCGACGGCGAGGGCGGGCTCGATGTGACCGGCCGTACCGCCACCGGCGACGACCACCGACAACGGACGGCCCGTCGGCCGCCCGGTCGAATCAGCGTGTACTGCACCCGAACTCACCGGCGTCGTCACTCCATTTCAGCCTCTGGTCATGTCAGCCGGGCACCCATGCCCGACGGGTCGGGGCGGTCGCACTCCGGCACCCGCGGGGACCCCACCGGTCACCGGCGACCCGCGCCACGGGCATTCGCTCCGCTCCCGGCGCCGCGCACATACGGCCCGCTCGCTCCGCTCCCGGCGCCGCGCGGATGTGGCCCGCTCGCTCCGCTCCCGGCGCCGCGCGCACTCCGCCCGCTCCCCCGATACCCGACACCGTAGTCGACGCCGCCGCGCGGAGTCGTCCCAGGTCGGGCCCGCCCCGTCGGACCGCCGGCACGGCCGGTGGCCGTCGATCGGGCGCCCCAGGTCGTCGTGCCGCCTCGAGGAGCCGACCGGCGCGCTCGCCCATCGTCATGCGGGGCCTGCTGCGTCGTCGCGGCGCGCTTCCACGGCAGCGGGAACCGTCGGCGGCCGCGACCCGCGTCGGCCGACGGCGCGCGTCCACTCGGCGGCCGGCGACGCGACGCCGGTCCTCGACCACCGTGGGCGGCTGCGGCCACGCGCGGCCCCCCGGCGCGACGCTGGTCCAGTCGGTCGCGCAGCGATTCCGCCCGCGTCTGCCGGTAGGCCACCGGCGTCGGGAGTCGCAACCACCGCGCGACGCGGCTCGGCGATCCGCCGGTGAGTGTCGCCACCGCTTCGGGTTCGTGTCTGGCCGCGTTGGCGAGCAACCCCAGCATCGCGAGCACGGTCAGTGTCGACGTGCCGCCCGCCGAGACCAGCGGCAACTGGATTCCGGTCACCGGCAGCAGTCCGATGACGTAGCCGATGTTGATGAAGGCCTGCGCGATGATCAGCACCGTTATGGTCGCCGACATCAGGCGCAGGAACGGATCGGTCGAACGGTGCGCGATCCGGAACCCGATGTAGGCGAGGACGACGAAGAGGAACACGACCATGAGGCCGCCGAGAAGCCCGAGCTCTTCGCCGATGATCGCGAAGATGAAGTCGTTGTGTGCGTTCGGCAGGTAGTTCCACTTGGCGCTCGACTGGCCGAGACCCACGCCGAAGACCCCGCCGTTCGCCAGTGCGTAGGTCGCCTGGCGGGCCTGATAGCCGGCGCCCTGCGGGTCGTCGACGTTGCCGAGGAAGCTCATCACACGCTGGGACCGGTACCCCTCGGCGAGGGCGAGGATCACGGCCAGAACGATGCCGGACACCGCGAACGAGGCGAAGACCTTGATCGGCAGACCCGCGAACCACAGCAGCGCACCGACGATGATCGCGATGGTGATGGTCGTCGAGAGGTTCGGTTCGAGGATGATCAGCAGGCAGACGAGCATGGCCACCGGGACGAGTGGCACCAGCAACTCGCGCAGCGAGGCGTTGTCGCGCCGGCGCGAGGCGAGCAGATGCGCGCCCCAGATACACAACGCGACCTTCACCAGCTCGGACGGCTGCACCGACAGGCCGTAGATGACGAACCAGCGGCGTGCGCCCTGACTGAGCGTGCCGACGCCGGGAATGAGGACCAGCGCCAGCAGCACGACCGCGACGAACATCGCGGGGGCGGCGAACCGGCGGAGCAGCCGTACCGGCACGCGCAGCATCAGATAGAACACCACGAGGCCGAGCAGGGCGAAGATCACCTGGGTGGTGAACAGTCCATACGCCGATCCCTCTTTGGAGTAGCCCTCGACCGACGATGCCGAGAGAACCATCACCAGTCCGAATGCGGTGAGCAGGAACGACATCGTGAGGATGAGCTGATACGACGCAAGAGGCCGGGCCAGCAGGTTGCGGATCGCGTCGAGGACGATCGCCGGGACCGACGCGGCGGTCGCGGCCGCCGCACCCGTGGACCGGCCCAGCGCCCCGCTCGTCGCCGAACTGCTGCCCGCCGCGCGCCCGGTACCCGGTCGATCGGCCTTGTCACCCGTGCCGGGGTCGACGTCCTCGACGCCGGCGGCACCGGATGTGTCGTCGGCGGGTTCGTCGTCCGGGGCCGGGGTCCGGCTGCCCATCGGACTCACCGTCCGGCGCGGGGCGAGCCGGCGATCCGGCGTGCGGCCGCGGCGAAGGCGTCCCCGCGCGCACCGTAACCGGCGAACATGTCCAACGAGGCCGCCGCGGGGGCGAGCAGCACGGCGTCGGGGGCGGGTGAGCTCGCGACGGCGAACGCCCAGGCCTCCTCGACGGCCCGGTCCATGACCGCGACCGACGCCGAGGAGCCCGAACCCGGGCGATCGGATGCTGAGGCTTGGGGACCAGCCTGTCCCGGACGATGCACGTTCACCGTGTCATCGTCTCCTGTGAATACTGTGACTGTTGGGACTTCTGGGGCGTGTCGCGCGATCGCCTCGATCACAAGGTCGCGGTCGCGCCCGATCGCGACCACGCCGACGAGCCGAGCTCGCACCGCGGTCAGCATCTCGTCCATCGACGCGCCCTTGAGCAGACCGCCCGCGATCAGCACGACCCGCTCGAAGGCGGCCACCGCGGCCTGCGCGGCATGCGGATTGGTGGCCTTCGAGTCGTCGACGAAGGCCACCCCGTCCCGGGACGCGACGACCTCACCACGATGACCGGCCGGACGGAACGCCGCCAGCCCGGCCCGGATCGCGTCGGCTCCGATGCCGGCCGCGAGCGCCAGGGCCGAGGCGGCCAGAGCGTCGGCAACACCCGACGGCCCGGCCGGTCGCACCGCGTCGGCGTCGAACAGCCGGCCGGCGTCGAAGGCGCGATCGGTCAACCGGCCGTTCTCGACACCGAGCTGCCCGGGCTGCGGCTCGGACAGGGTGAAGCCGATGCGCCGGCCCGCGGCGGGCAGCCCGGACGCGACCGGATCGTCGAGGCCGACGACACCCACCGCACCGCGCAGGGCTCCCGCCTTCGCGAGCGCGTACGCGTCGAATGTTCCGTGCCAGTCGAGGTGGTCATCGGCGACGTTGAGCACCACCCCGGCATCCGGACGGACCGAGGGCGCCCAGTGCAGCTGGAACGACGACAACTCGGCGCAGAGCACATCCACTCGCGGATCGGCCTGCATCGCATCGAGCACCGGGAGACCGATGTTGCCGCAGGCAGCGCCTGCGCGACCCGCGGCCTCGACGATCCCGGCGAGCATCGAGGTGGTCGTCGTCTTGCCGTTGGTGCCGGTCACCACGAGCCAGGTGCGAGGTTCGCCGAGGAGTCCTGCTGCGTCGACGCGCCAGGCGAGTTCGACCTCGCCCCAGACCGGTACGCCGCTGTCGGTCGCCGCCCGCACCAGATGGTGGGTGGGCGCGAAGCCGGGCGAGACGATGACCACCGCGGCGGTCGCCATCCGTGCGGGGTCGGCGAGCAGATCCGCGACGGCAATCGGCTCGACCCCCCGCGAGGCCAGTTCCGCGACCCCGGGGACCGCACCGGCCGCGGTCTCGCGATCGGCCGGGGACGCATCGCGGCCGGCGAAGCGATCGTCGGCCAGAAGCACATCGGCGCCGAGCGTGACGAGGAATCGGGTGGCGGACAGACCGGCGGTCCCGGCGCCGCCGACCACCACGATCCGGCCGGCCAGCTCGCGCGGGTCGGGCCCCGAAGGCTCCGACCTCACCGGTTCCGGATCCCGCACCGGGCGATCAGCCATTGGTGGTGAGGAACTCGCCGTAGAACAGCGACAGACCGAGGGCGCACGCGATCGCGGTGAGCAACCAGAACCTGATGATCACCGTGGTCTCGGCCCAGCCGCCGAGTTCGAAGTGATGGTGGAAGGGCGCCATCCGGAACACGCGTCGTCCGGTCGTCCGGAAGAAGGCGATCTGGATCACCACCGACATGATCTCGGCGACGAACAGTGCGCCGATGACGACCGCGAGCAGCTCGGTCCGCGTGGTGATGGACAGGCCGGCGAGCATTCCGCCGAGGGCCAGCGAGCCGGTGTCCCCCATGAAGATCTTGGCCGGAGCCGCGTTCCACCAGAGGAAGCCCAGGCATGCGCCGCCGCCGGCCACCGCGATCAGCGCGAGGTCCAGCGGGTCGCGCACCTGGTAGCACCCCGTGGGGATCTCGCTGGGCGGCTTGGCGCCACCCGCACAGGCATTGACGAACTGGAAGAACGTGACCAGGACGTAGGAGCCCAGGACCATCGCCATCGAGCCGGCCGCCAGGCCGTCGAGTCCGTCCGTGAAGTTCACCGCGTTCGACCACGCCGCGACGACGAGCCAGCAGAAGACCACGAACACCACCGAACCGAGCGTGATCGCGTCGATGTCGCGGACGTAGGACAGGTTCGTGCTCGCCGGCGTGTACCCGTAGTCGTTGCGGAACTGCAGCACCAGGATGCCGAAGAGGATGGCGGCGATGAACTGGCCGATCGACTTCGCGGTCTTGTTCAGACCGAGGTTGCGATGCTTGCGGATCTTGATGATGTCGTCGAGGAACCCGACGACGCCCAGCGCGGTCGCCAGGCCGAGGACGAGCAGGCCGGACGCGGTGGGCCCGTTCCCGGCGTCGGTGAACACCCCGATGAGATGGGCACCGAAGTAACCCGCCCACAGCGCGGCGAGGATCGCGACACCACCCATCGACGGGGTACCGCGTTTGGTCTGGTGACTCTGCGGACCCTCGACCCGGATCTCCTGCCCGAATCCCTGCCGGGAGAAGACCTTGATCAGGATCGGCGTCAACAGGATCGACACCGCGATCGCGATCGCGCCCGCGAGGAGTATCTGTGTCACCGCGTTGCCCCCGCATCCTCTCCGTACCCGACCGGAATTCTGTCCTCGACCACGATCGTTCCCCCGAACCCGTCCTGTGCCCCGCGCCGGTACGGCATCGCCGTCACGATGGTTGTCCCGCCGTTCATGGCGCCGACTCCTCGCCGGTCGCCGCAACGACGACCTGCCATCCCCCGTGCTCCGACCACGCGGAGACCACCGCGTCGAGATCGGCGGTGGCCGTCGCCAGCAGGATCACGTCGCCGGCGGCCGGACGCCAGTCCGGGTCGGTGTCGGCAAGACCGGCGGCCTCGTCGGCCGATGCGACGATGCGGGCCTCGTCGCCCCAGGAACCCTCCATGACAGCGCCCTGATGCAGTGCGTGCACGGACCGCGAGTCGCCCACGCAGAGAGTCTTGTCGACGGCCAGCCGGACCGCCAGACGACCCAGCAGATCGTGTTCGACGACGCGCTGGTTCTCGGTCAGCCCCGCCGGCGAGGCGAGTTCGGCGATCACCGCCCACGTGCGGCCCGCCCCGGCGGATTCGGCGAGGCGCCGGAGCAGCAGACGGGCGTCGTCGACCGACACCGGCGGGTTCCCACGGATCACCGTGACCGACGGCGTCGTCATGACCGGTCCCCGGTTGCCGAATCCGGGGCCCCGGGGGTCGACTCCTGTGCCCGGGACTCCTGCACACGGGACTCCAACGCACGAGCGACGACCTCGCGGTCGTCGAAGGGATGCTTCACGCCGTCGATCTCCTGACCTGCCTCGTGTCCCTTGCCCGCGACCAGCACGATGTCACCGGGCTTCGCCCAGCCGATCGCCGCCTCGATCGCCGCGGCCCGGTCGCCGATCTCCCGGATCGGTTCGGCACCCCGGGGGCGTTGCGTCTCCGGCACCGCGCGGGCCCCGGCGAGCACCTCGGCGCGGATCGCACCGGGGTCCTCGGTACGCGGGTTGTCGTCGGTGACGACGACGAGCTCGGCGCCGCGCGCGGCGGCCTCCCCCATCAGCGGACGCTTCCCGGTGTCGCGGTCGCCGCCGGCGCCGATGACGATGGCGACCCGTCCGGTCGACTGGCCGCGCAGGGTCGTCAGCACGGCATCGACCGCGCCCGGTTTGTGGGCATAGTCGACGAGCGCCAGGAAGGGCTGCCCGCGGTCGATGCGCTGCAGGCGTCCCGGCACGCTCACCGACGCGACCGCCTCGAGCGCGGTCGGCACCGGCACCCCCGCGGCGTGCGCGACGGCGACGGCGAGGAGCCCGTTGGCCACGTTGTACCGGCCGGGCAGCGGGATGCGGAGCTCGTGGTCGCCGTCCGGCTCGGCGAACGGTGTACGCGACGAACCGTCGGCCTCGAGCGACGACTCACCCGCGTGCCAGTGGGCCGGCGTCGGCCCGGTGGACACCAGGACCGGCTGCAGATGGGCGGCCTCGCCCGGCCGCCGGGCGAGCTCGGCCATCCGCCGACCCCACTCGTCGTCGACGCACACGACCGCCCGGACCGCATGGGTCGGGGCGGACGGGACGAACAGCTGCGCCTTCGCATCGAAGTAGGCGCGCATCGTCTGGTGGAAATCGAGGTGGTCTTGCGAGAGGTTGGTGAAGGCGCCGATCGCGAAATGCGCACCGTCGACGCGACCGAGGGCCAGCGCGTGACTCGACACCTCCATCACCACGATGTCGACGCCGTCCTCGAGCATCGCCGCGAGCAGGGCCTGGAGGGTCGGTGCCTCCGGCGTGGTCAGCGTACTCGGTTGCGCGATGCCGTTCACCCGCGTCTCGACGGTGCCGATCAGGCCGACGGAGTGGCCGGCGGCCAGCAGGGCGGCTTCGACGAGGTAGGACGTCGTGGTCTTGCCCGACGTGCCGGTGATGCCGATCAGCTTGAGCCGTTGTGACGGGTTGCCGTAGACGCGCGCACTGACATTGCCGAGGACCGTGCGCGGAGTGGGATGGATGAGGACCGCCACGGCGGTCTCCGGCGGCAGCACGCGAGCGAGTTCGGCCCGGCCGGCCGGATCGGTGAGGATCGCCGACGCACCGGCCGCCACGGCCTGGTCGGCGAACCGGGCGCCGTGGGTGCTCGACCCGGGCAGCGCGGCGAACAGATCACCGGGCCGCACCTCCTGTGCACGCAGGGTGACGCCGGTGACGTCCGTCTCGGCGTCTGCGCCACCGACGAGGTCGAGTCTGGCGCCGGTGGCGGTGGACAGCACCGACACGGGTGTCGGTGTGACCTGCCGGGGACGGATCGGTCCACCACTGCGGTCCGGTGATCGTCGACGAGACGCCATCGGTGCTCCTCGCCTCCTCGGTTTTCTCTCGGGGTTTCTGGTCTCGGGGTTTCTGGTCTCGGGCGGGCGGTCCGCCTGCGCGGGCAAGTACTGGTCGTGCGGGGCGGATCCGTGCGGGGTCGGATCGGACGTCGGATCGGGGCGGGCCGCTGGGCGTGTCGACCCCTCTCCGGGCGGCGCAGAATCGCACTCACGATACCGGCCCGCCCGGACAGGTCCGGCACACGGTGCGCCACGGCGACACCTGCCGGATCGAGCGACCGGCCGGCGGGCGACGCCGTACGGCCTACCGCGCGGTCAGGGTCAGTCGCGGCGTCGGAGCCGACAGCGGCACCTGGGCGCGCTGGAGCATCCACGAGGTGATGGTCGAGAACAGCGGTGCCGCCGACTGACCGCCCGATCCGTCGGAACTACGTCGCGGGTTGTCGAGCATGATCCCGACGACGTAGCGCGGGTTGTCGGCGGGCGCGATCCCCGCGAAGGTGATGTTGTACCGCGAGTTCGAGTAGCACCCACACGCCGGATCGACCTGCTGGGCGGTGCCGGTCTTCCCGCTCACCTGATAGCCGTCGACCGCCGCCTTGGTCCCGGTGCCCTGCTGTTCACCCGTCGGATCGTCCTGGACCACCGACCGGAACATGTCCCGGACGGTGCGGGCGGTCGACTCACTCACGACGCGGACCGGCTGGGGTCGCGCCCGGTCGTCGGGTGCCGACCCGTCGCGCTGTTCGGAGGACAGAATCCGTGGCGGGATGCGCAGTCCGTCGTTGGCGATCGCCTGGTACATCGCGGTCATCTGCAACAAGGACATCGAAAGCCCCTGTCCGATGGGCAGGTTGGCGAACGAGCCACCCGACCACTGGCTCAGTGCGGGCACCTCGCCCGCGCTCTCCGCGGGCAGGCCCACCCCGGTTCGCTGACCGAGACCGAACTTCTTCACCATGTCGGCGAAGCGCTCCTCGCCGATGCGCTGCGCGAGCATCAGGGTGCCGACGTTCGAGGACTTACCGAAGATGCCGGTGGTGGTGTACGGCTCGACACCGTGTGGCCACGCGTCACGCACGGTCACGCCGGCCATCCGGATGCTCCCGGGTACCTGGTGGACGGTGTCGGGCTTGGTGATCCCGTACTCGACGGCGGCCGCGGCCGCGATGAGCTTGTTGACCGAACCCGGCTCGAACGGCGAGGTGACGGCCGGGTTGCCCAGGTCGGCGTCCGGCTGCTCGGACAGCGGGACCGACGCGTTGAAGGTCCCGTCGTTCGCCATCGCCAGCACCTCGCCGGTCCGCGCGTCGAGCACGACCGCGGAGGCCCCCTGCGCGCCGGAAGCCTGCTTGGCCTTCATGATCTGGCTCTGGACGAACCACTGGATGTCGGAGTCGAGGGTGAGGCGCACCGTGGCGCCGTTGAGCGCCGGGTGCACGTTGCGCATGCTGCCGGGGATGACCGCGCCGTCCGATCCGCGGTCATAGGTCCGCGAACCGTCGGTCCCGGACAGGATGGAGTCCAGCGACGCCTCCAGTCCGATGAGGCCGTTGCCGTCGTAGTTCACGTCGCCGACCACGTTCGCGGCCAGTGACCCGCCCGGGTAGAGGCGGATGCTCTGCGGGTCGGCGCCGACCTCGGGGAACTCCTCGGTGATCCGCGACGCGACGTCGGGGCTCACCGACCGGGCGAGGTACACGAAGGTGTCCTCGCCGGTGACCTTGGCGAGCAGATCCTCTTCGCTGATCGAACCGCCGAGGGCCACCGACACGCCCTTGGCGATCTCCTTCAGCCTCGTGTCGACGTCTGGCAGGGCCGGATTCTTGCGATGCTCCTCGTCGATCGTCTTGCGAACGGCCTTGGGCAAGAACGTCAACGACCTGGCTTCGTCGGTGTAGGCGAGCGGGCGCCCGTTGCGATCGAGGATCGCTCCGCGCTTGGCGGTCAGGACCTGGGTGTACTCGCGCTGCTGCGCGGCCTCGGCGGAGATCGACCCCGCCTGCACGGTGTGCACGACGATCATCTTGACCGCGACGGCGAGAACGACGAGCAGCACCAGCACGCCGGCCGCGCGCGCACGGAAGACGAAGCTCTGCGGGCCCCGGCCGTTCCGCTTGCCGGTCCCCGGCCGCTTCGGCCCTCCCGACCCCGCGGCCGGCCCTCCGCCGGGGCGACGTCCCGGTCGTGACGGCCCGGCGCCGAGCCGCTCGAAGGTCGCACGTGTCATGGTCGTCAATTGTTCACCGCTTCAACGTCGTTACACCGGATTTGATCCCGGCGGGTTGGAGATGACGCCGGAGACCCAGCCCACGTTGCGGGCCGGGACACCGATGACTCACGGGCTCGGCACCACATTCGGCGCCGGGGTCGGTGTCGACGGTGCGGCCGGCGGAACCGCACTCGTTCCGGACGGCACCGGATTCGTCCCGGACGGCAGCGGATTCGCACCGGGCGGGGCGGTCTGCGACGGGGCGGATTGCGAGGGTGCGGATTGCGAGGGTGTGGTCGGTTGACCGGCAGCCGATGGCGACGGAGTGGGCTGGGGGGTGGTCGTGCGGCCCGCCTCGGAACCCGCCGACCCCGACCGCCCACCCAGCCCGATCGAGTCGTCGACCTGGCTCGGGTCGACCGAGTCCGCGGGATCCGGTGCGGTGTCCGGATTCAGACTCCCCATCGGACGGCCGGAGGCAGGCTCCGGCTTGCCCACCACTCGGGGACGACGCGGGTCGTCGACGATCATGCGTGCCGGGTTGTCGGCGGGGATCATCCCGAGACGTGCTGCCTTGTCGGACAATTCGGGCGCCGAGTTCCCCGATTCGTAGGTGCGCTTGAGTGCGTCCCGCTGATCGATGAGGGACTGGTTCTGTGTCCGCTCGATGCCCAGCTTGTAGGAGTCCTGTGCCGCTTTGGTCGACAGCCACAGGCTGAGCCCCAGCCCGAGTACCAGCAGCGCGATGACCGGCACGACGAACGGGGTGTGCTGCAGTCGTTCTCGCAGGGACACCCCGGTCATCGACAGTCCACCGCCGGTGCGACGCGTCGGCGCGGCACGACCTGCTGCGGTCCGGCGATGGCGCCGGTCGAGTGCGCGCTGGGCGGCGCGCGACCGTGTCGCCCGTTCGGACTCGATGCGGGTCCGGCGGGACCGTCGAGAGTCGCGGTCGTCGTCGGCGGCACGCGACGGGGCCTCGTGCAGGATGGTCATGCTCAGCCCTTCTTCTCGACTCGTTCGATCGCGCGGACACGAACCGGTGCCGAGCGCGGGTTGGTGGCCAGTTCGGTGTCGTCCGGACGCTCGGCCCCGCGGGTGATGAGACGGAAATCCGGTGCAGTGCCGGGCAATTCGACGGGAAGCCCGGGAGGCGAGGTCGACGTCGTGCGCGTGGCGAACTCGCGCTTGACGATCCGGTCCTCCAACGATTGATAACTCATCACCGCGACCCGGCCACCGACCACGAGTGAGTCCAGCGCCGCGGGCAATGCCTCACGCAGGACGTCCAATTCGTGATTGACCTCGATGCGCAGTGCCTGAAAGGTCCGCTTGGCCGGGTGCCCGCCGGTCCGCCTGGTGGCCGCGGGGATCGCGTCGTAGAGCAGTTCGACGAGACGTGCGCTGGTAGTGAACGGCTGCTTGTCCCGCTCGCGGAGAACCGCCGACGCGATCCGCCCGGCGAATCGTTCCTCGCCGTAATCGGAGAGCACGCGGGCCAATTCACCGTGCGAATACGTGTTGAGCACGTCAGCGGCGGTGAGCGGGTCGTCGGCATTCATCCGCATGTCCAGCGGTGCGTCCACCGCGTAGGCGAACCCGCGCCCCGCTTGATCCAGCTGCATCGAGGACACACCGAGATCGAACAGCGCGGCGTCGAGCGCCGATTCGCCCGCCGCGTCCATCACCTCACGGATCTGGTGAAACGTGGCCTGGTGCAGGGAGATCCGGTCGGCGTACGAAGCCAGGCGTGCGCGGGCGATCTCGAGGGCGGACGCATCTCGATCGATGCCGACCACCCTGGCGTTCGGGAACGACTCGAGGATGAGTTGGCTGTGCCCGCCGGCGCCGAGCGTGGCGTCGAGGAAGACCCGTGGTTCATCGGAATCCAGTGCGGGGGCGAGTAGTTCGACGATCCGAGCACCCATCACCGGTACGTGTCCGTACTCGCCGGAACGGCGAGGTTCGTCACCTGCATCGACCATGATGAAGACCCCCCATCGGCATGTGTGCGGTATCGGCGGTGGGCGGTTGCTTCGGGTCGGCGAGAGCAGGCGGTCGGATGGAGCGGGGTCCCGACCCGATCACGCACCTGGCGTTGGGGAAGTACGCCAGGGTCGCGACCGGGCCGAGGCCTCGTGCCACCCGAAGCCTCTGGGCACCGAACTCGCCCATCGGTTGCTGTCTCTTCGGTCTGTCTCTTGGTCGGTCGCCGGGCCTGGGTGGCCCGGCTACAGCACCGCGTTCAGGGCCGCGGAGTTGGCGGCCGAGAAGTTCTCCTCGTGGCTGGTCTGGTACTCGTTCCACGCGGCCGAGTCCCAGATCTCGAGGTGGTCGAAACTGCCGAACACCACGCACTCCTTCGTCAGCCCCGCGTAGACACGATGGTCGGCGGACAGGCTGATCCTGCCCTGACCATCTGGTCGTTGTTCTTCCGAACCGGCGAAGAAGGTTCGCTGGAAGGCACGCAGATCGGGATCGTTTCGGGATGCCTCGACGATCCGAGCGGCGATCGCATCGAACTCCTCGGTCCGGTACACCGACAAGCTGTGATCTTGGCCTTTGGTGACCACTACCCCTCCTGCCAGTGCGTCGCGGAACTTGGCGGGCAGCGTGAGCCGCCCCTTGTCGTCCAACTTGGGCGTGTAGGTACCGACGAATCGCACGGACACGTCGACACCTCCTGCCCACCGGATTCTGCGCCGTCCTGCGCCTCACCCGGTGATGCCACAGTACCCCACTTTCCACCACTTTCCACCCCACACGCCCCCTGATTCACCCCACCTCAGCAAATATGCAGTTCAGAGACATTGATTCGAGTGTCGCGAAGCCTGCCTCGGCGCGTCGCGAGAAGGAATCTCGACGCGAGCGGCGTGACAAGAGGTGTTTGTGATGCGAGAGAGGCTTGAATGACGAGGCGAAACCGATGGGTGGGGCATAGTGGGGCGCCCCGGTGGGGGGAAGTGGGGATCGCCGGTGGGGTGAAGTGGGGACACCGTCGACTGGGCGTCCGATCCCGTCGACCGTGCGTCCGATCCCGTCGACTGTGCGTCACGCAGTGTTTCGGAACTCACAGGAGGCGAACGGCAGCACGAAAAGAGCCGCGTGCCCGAAGGCACGCGGCTCTCTCTATGCAGTTGTGTCGCGGGGTCGGTCAGCCGATCGACGAACGCGGAGTCGCGATCAGCGGATCACTCTTGCTCGAACCGGCGATTGAATCGCTCCTCCATACGTTCGGACAGCTTGCGCTTGCCGCCGGACGACCCGGATTGCTTCTTGCCGGCCCTGGGGGCCGACGAACCGGACTCGGCGGTGCCGCTGCTGTCTCCCCAGAGAGCGAAGAGACCGGCCCCGAACATCACCAGGAAGCCCAGCAGGCTCACTATCGGGAATCCGCCGATGCTGATGTCGACGATGAGTCCGCCGACCAGCATCACCAGGCCGACGACGAAGATCGCCGCCGCCTGCAAGCGACGACGACCGCTCGACCTCCCCAGACGTCGACGCTTGACACTGGACGCAAACTTGGGGTCTTCCGCGTACAGCGCGCTCTCGATTTGTTCGAGCATGCGTTGCTCGTGCTCCGAAAGTGGCACCGACCCTCCTTCTCACTGATCCGCGACGCCGACGAAGGTCACCCGCGACCGGAAAGGCGTCTGCGCCTATATCGTCCCATGATACGAGGTGAAACCGACCGCGACCACCATTACTCGCCGTTGCGGATGACCGGCCGGTGCGAGATACGGCAAAGTGTGGCCCGATTCACGCTGTCGCGCCGATCTGCGGGGCCTCGAAACCGAGTTTTCCTTGCTCGTAGGCGATGACCATCGTCTCGACCTGGCGCAGGAAGTCGAGGACGAGCAGACGCATTCCGGCCACGCTGTCGGGGTCGACCGTGCGGATGATGCCGGACTCGATCTTCATCCGCACCGGCGAGAGCGCCGCGAACCGGGCTGCGATCGACGCCAGCTCAGGTGCGACCATGCCGATGCGCGTCCACGCGTTCGATGTCGACGTCCTGCGCCGGACCGTGCCGATCGGCTCGTGGACGGCCAGGGCCGCACCCGATGCGCGGAGGGCGACCAGATACAGCTGTCGAAAACGTTCGGCACCGTCGTCGACACCGTCAGCATTGTCGAGGAGCAGGTGTGCGCGCTCGAGGAGATCGCGGGCGCGGCCGACCATCACCGGATCGACGGGTGCCCCGTGGGTGAGAGCTGTGGCGCTGCGACTCCTGGCCATGCCGTCCTCCTCCTCGTGCGTGTGGTCGTTGTGTCCGGCGGCAGACGCTTCCCTCGTCCGCCGCCGGACCGTGTCGTGGATGAACGCGAACAGCTTGCGGAGGCACATTCATCGAACATCCGTTCGACACGTTCAATATAGCTAGCCCGGCGTCGGTGTTCAAGACATCTGTGACCCGAAACCACCGCCGGCCTGTACAACGCCACCACCCGCGACCCGATTCCTGCCGAGTGTGCATCATCGATAGGACAATTCCCGGAAGTGTCCGGCGCCGGTATCCACCCCAGAGGGCGGTGCGCCGGCGGTGATGCCGGGCGACTCATACGCGGTGACGACAACACAGAGCCGACGACACAAAGAACGACGACGAGGAGAACGGGAGTCCGTTGACGATCCGCCTGGTGAGCCTGACCGGCCAGGACGCCCGGGCCTGGCTCGAGCCCGCACTGGAGATCTACGTGACCGCGATGAACTATCCGCGCGGTACCGAGATCCACCGCGCCGGGCTCTGGCGTGAGCACATCGGCCGGCCCGGATGGCGCGCGGTGGGAGCGGTCGAGACCGTGAGTCCCTACGAGGCGCGGACCATGCCTGCCGCGCGCCGTCGGGTGGGTCCGCCGGTCGGCATCGGGCCCGACGACCTGCTGGTCGGCATCGCCTACGGATACACGGGCGCGACCGGCCAATGGTGGAACCAGCAGCTGCGACTCGGACTCCGTCAGACCGGCCGGCCGCCCGAGACGATCGAGGCGATCGCCCGCGACTACTTCGAACTCACCGAATTGCACGTGCACCCCACCGCCCAGGGACGAGGAATCGGCCAGTGGCTGCTCGCGCGGCTTCTCGCCGACCGGCCCGAACGTCACGTACTCCTCTCGACCCCGGAGATCCCTGCCGAGGACAATCGGGCGTGGTCGCTGTACCGGCGGATGGGCTTCACCGACGTCCTGCGTCATTTCACCTTCACCGGCGACCCCCGTCCGTTCGCCTTCCTCGGACGGCCGCTCCCCCTCGAACTACAACCGCCGACCGCGGCCCGCCGCGCCGAAGCCGGGAGCTGACATGCACGGAACCCGGCGCGACGCCGTCATCATCGGCGGGGGCCACAACGGGCTGATCGCCGCGGCCTATCTGGCTCAGGCCGGACGGGAGGTGGAGGTCCTCGAGCGGGACGAGATCCCCGGCGGCGCCGTCTCGACCGTCGAACGGTTCCCCGGGCACCGGGTCGACCGCGGGTCGTCGTCGCACCTGATGATCCGTCACTCCCCCGTCCTCGACGACCTCGAGCTGGCCGCACACGGTCTGCGGTACGTCGACTGCGATCCGTGGGCGTTCGTCCCGGCGACCGAGACGGCCCCGCCGATCGTCTTCCGCACCGACCTCGACGCGACCTGCACGTCGATCGAAAATGCCTGTGGTGCAGCCGATGCCGCCGCCTACCGCCGATTCGTCGCCACGTGGACACCACGTGCCCGCGCGGTCATGGACGCGTTCTACCAACCCGCGACGATGGGTCGGTTCGGTCGGGCCTTCGGCGGGCTCGGCGACACCGCGACCACGGCGCGCACCGGATTCCTCGGCCGGCGGGGCGGCCGGGTGCTGAACCTCACCGCCGAGTTGATGGCCTCGGGCGACTCGCTTCTCGACGAGTACTTCGACTCCGAACAGCTCAAGGCCGGACTCGCGTGGTTCGGCGCGCAGTCCGGGCCGCCGATGAGTGCACCGGGGACCGCACCGATGATCGGCTTCGCCGCACTCATGCACCGGATTCCACCCGGCCGCGCGATCGGGGGCAGCGGTGCCCTCACCGACGCACTCGTACACCGGATCGACCACGACGGCGGCATCGTCTCGTGCGGCGACCCCGCGGTCTCCATCGCGCGCTGCGGCGACCACTGGCAAGTACTCACCCGCAGCGGCGAAACCCGCTGTGCCGGCACCATCATCAGCGCCTGCCACGTGCTGACGACGCTGGATCTCCTCGCCGCCGGCGGCTACGACGCCGGCACCATCGACCGGTGGCGACGCGCCGTCGTCGTCGGCAGCGGGATCGGTATGGCGGTACGGCTGGGGACGACGAGTCTGCCCGCCTACCGGGATCTGCCGGACGACCTGCCCGAGCACGGTGTCCATTCGGCTCTGGGACTGCTCGTCACCGACCGCGCCCACCTCACCCGGGCCCACGCCGCGGCGTCGGTGGGCGAGCTCCCGCCGCGTCCCGCCGTGGTCGCGATGAGCTACTCGGCGATCGATCCGACACTCGCTCCGCCGGGCCGTTCCGTCATCAACCTGTGGGCGCAGTGGCATCCGTACCGGCTGGCCGAGGGCGACTGGCCCGCCGCGGCCGACCGGGCCGCGAAGGCCGTCTGCGACGAGGTCGACCGCCATGCACCCGGATTCGCCGAGTCGATCGCACACCGGTACATCCAGACACCGCGGGATCTCGCCGACGAGCTGGGCCTGATCGGCGGCAACATCATGCACGTCGAGATGTCCATCGACCAGATGTTCATGTGGCGCCCGACCCCCGACCTCGCGGGTCACCGGGTGCCCGGCGCCGACGGGCTGCTCCTCGCCGGCGCGTCGACACACCCCGGTGGGGGTGTCACCGGCGCCAGCGGGTACATCGCCGCCCAGTCGGCTCTGCGGCGCGGGCGCCGGGGGTTCGGCCGCCGATCCTGACTCGCCGACCGTCCGACCCGAGAAGCGCCCTGGACAAGAACCCTCGAGCGACCGCCGCCCGCGATCTGCCGCGTGGGCCGCGGTGGGCGGTGTCCGGGCCGGGTGGTTCGACATCGGGGTGGCCGGGAGACCCGACGCGGCGCGGCACGATGGGTGCCCCGCGCTTCCGTCGAGGTCTGGCACGATGAGCACCGTGCGTTCGTCGAATCCCGTACCGGGTGCGCCCGAGTCCCGCCGAGCCCGGCGCCTGCTGCCGTCCGCGGTGGCCGTCGCCCTCGTCGCCCTGTCCCCGTTGATGGCCGGTTGTCTCGAGCGGTCGACGACGGTCGGTGATCGCTACTCGGGGAGCGTGGTCGTAGCGACCACCCCGGACAATTCGCGCGGGACACCGCAGTTCGATCTCCCCGAGTCGATGGCCGGGCAGGTCTCGGTGACCGACTACCGACAGGTGCCCGAGCGACCCGACGCGCCGTCGTCGACTCCCGGCGCCGGACCCGAGAGCCCGGCCGAATCCGAATCCTCCTCCCCCTCCGAGACCGCCGGTAACGATGACGCGGGTGCGGACGGGAGTCCCGACGAGGACGATCCCGCCACCCGGGTGGGCTCGCGAGCGACGTTCAGTGATCTGACGGCAGGTCAGTTCGCCCAACTCGGCGACATCGTGGCCGACGCCTACGGCGACACCTCGCTGACGATGGACCTCACCGCCAAGCGCAGCGGCGAGGTCGTGCGATTCCGCGGTGACACCGACCTGACCGAGCTCGTCCCGGAACGCGACTACGTCCAGCTGACCGTCACCTTCGGCGGTCCGGTGACGGCGACGAACGGTGAACAGGTCGGGGAATCGACCGTGACCTGGACGCCCGCACCCGGTGAACCATCGGACTTCAGCGCCGACGCCACCTACCCGGACCCGGCGACCGCCGCGGTCAGCAGCTGGTCGTGGTTCGTCGCCCTGCTGTGCGTCGTGGTGGTCCTGGTGATCGTCCGGATCGCCTACAGCAAGCGATACCGCGGACCACGCCCCGGACGGCCGGTACCGACGAAGTCCGCACCGTCGACGATCTCGGGCGAGGGACTCGCCGCAGCCGCCGATCCCGCGGCAGGTGCGTCACCGGCACCGCCCGCCACGGACCGGAAGCCCTCCGCCGGGACGTGATTCAGCACGCCGGTCCGGCGTCGACACCGGTCCGGCGTGCCGGGTCTCCCCGCTCAGGCCGGAACGTGCAGCGCGGCGTCGACGTCCACGCCGAGACGGCCCAGGACCTCGGTCGTGGCCTTGGCGAAGTTGAGGCTGCAGAAATGCAGGCACGGCGCGCCCTCGGCGACGAGGCGCTGCGCCATCTCGGTGGCGAAGTCGATGCCGACGGCGCGGACCGACGCGCGATCCTCCTCGGCACCGTTCCCGGCCGCCTTGGCGAAGCGTTCCTCGACGTCGGGCGGGATCACCGAACCCGACAGCTCGACCATCCGCCGCGCGGTGGCCAGTGAGGTCACCGGCATGATGCCCGGGATGATCGGTTTGAGTCCCTGCTCGGGGTCGGCGGCGGCGACCCGATCGCGCAGCCGCAGGTAGTGCTCGACGTCGAAGAACATCTGGGTGATGGAGTACTCGGCACCGGCGCGCAACTTGTCGACCAGCGTGCGGGTGTCGTGATCGATGTCGGGCGACCGGTGATGGGTCTCCGGGAACGACGCCACTCCCACGTGGAAGTCGCCCAGGGTGTCGATGAGCCGGACCAGTTGTTCGGCGTACTCGACCCCGTCGGGATGGGCGACCCACTCGCCGAGCGGATCGCCCGGCGGATCGCCGCGCAGCGCGAGGATGTTGGTGATGCCCTGGTCGGCGTAGGCGCCGACCAGTGCCCGCAGTTCCGCGACGCTGTGGTTGACCGCGGTCAGGTGGGCCACCGGCAGCAGTGTGGTCTGTGCGGCCAGCTCGCCGGTGATGCGCACGGTGCGGTCCCGGGTGGAACCGCCGGCGCCGTAGGTCATCGAGACGAATGCCGGGGACAACCGCTCGAAGATGCGCACCGCCCGCCAGAGCCGGGACTCGGCCTCGGCGTCACGCGGTGGGAAGAACTCGACGGAGAACGGGACCGGGCCGCGGTGCGGAGCGGCCAGACGTTCGACGATCGAGGGTGCGGGAGCGGTTGGGGTCACTCGCACAGTGTACGGAGCTGGTCGCATAGCCTGGCAGGGTGACCTCCACGATCCCCACGCCCACCTCGCTCGATGCGGTCCCGGGCGCCGTCGAGGCCGAGTTGCGGGCCTTCTTCGCCGACGCGGTGCCCGCCACCGCCGCGATCGCGCCGGTGGTCGGCGAGGCCGCCGAACTGATCCGGGATTTCGTCCTGCGGGGCGGCAAGCGCATCCGGCCGGTCTTCGCCTTTGCCGGCTGGCGCTGCGGGACATCGTCGTCGGACCGCACGGTCGCCGGACACGATGCACCCGGCCCGCGGGACGCGCTGCGGGTCTGCGCCGCACTCGAGCTCGTGCAGGCCTGCGCCCTCATCCACGACGACATCATCGATCGGTCCGACACCCGTCGCGGGTTTCCGACGGTGCACCGCGAATTCGAGTCGCGCCACGAGAGCGCGAAGTGGGCCGGGGACCCCGGCGCGCACGGTGTCGCCGCTGCGATCCTCGCCGGCGACTTCGCGCTCGCCTGGGCGGACGACCTGGTTCACGGTCATCGGCCGGGGGTTTCGACAAGCTCAACCGGCAGCAGGGTCGGCTCAACCGGCAGCAGGGTCGGCTCAACCGGCAGCAGGGTCGGCTCAACCGGCAGCAAGGTCGGCGCGACCGGCAGCAAGGTCGGCGCGACCGGCAGGGACGGATCGACCGTCGAGGACGGCGGCCGCCCATTGCCCGCCGCGGTGGGCGCGACATGGGCGGCGATGCGGACCGAGGTCCTCGGCGGGCAGTTCCTCGACATCGTCAACGAGGCCGGCGGCGACGACTCGACCGAGGCCGCCTACCGCGTGATGGAGTTCAAGACCGCCGCCTACACCGTGGCGCGGCCCCTCGAACTGGGCGCGCGGCTGGCCGGTGCGTCCGACGATCTCGTGTCGGGCCTGCGGTCCATCGGCCACGATCTCGGCGTCGCATTCCAGCTCCGCGATGACCTGCTCGGTGTGTTCGGCGATCCGGAACGGACCGGGAAGCCGTCGGGCGACGATCTGGTCTCCGGTAAACGCACGGCACTGCTCGCGATCGCCCTGCAACGAGCCGACGCGGCCGACCCGGCGCTCGGCGCCCGTCTGCGCTCCCACCTCGGGCGCGCCCTGGACGATGACGAGTTGAACTCCGCGCGTGGCATTTTCGTCGAGGTGGGCGCGGTGGCCGAAGTCGAGAACTCGATCGACGAGCTGCTGGGGTCGGCGCTGTCCGCACTCGACGCCGCCGACATCGGCGCCGACATCCGCACCGAGCTGATCGCGGTCGCACATCGCGTCGCGCACCGCGAGGCGTGAACGCTCCCGTGACACGGGCCGAGCGCAGCTCGACCGGCCGGTTCGATCTGATCCTCGGCGCCGTCGGTTCCCTGCTCGTCTGCCTCGGCAGCTTCGGGGTCGGCGACCCGCCGCGGAACTCGACCGTCCTGTCCGATCTGGGTCTGAGCTGGATCACCTACGGACACGGGAAGAACGTCTTCGGCACCCTGTTCTGGCTGGGCGTCTTCCTCATGGTGTTCGGCTGGGTCCGACTGGGGCGTCGGATCTTCTCCCGCTCTGCTCACACCCCATCGACCCGGACGTTGAGTCGGTGGGTACTGGTGTGGGCCGCCCCACTCCTCGTGGCGGTGCCGGTGTACTCCCGCGACGTCTACGCCTACCTGGCGCAGGGCGCCGTGTTCGGCGCAGGTTTCGATCCGTACGCGGACGGTCCCGCCCACCTACCGGGCCCACTCGTGGACAGCATGGCGCAGGTGTGGGCGACCACGACGGCTCCCTACGGCCCCTTCTTCATGGGCATGCTGCGCGTGGTCACCGAGATCACCGGCGATCACGCGATCATCGGCGTGCTGGCCATCCGGCTCGTGCTGTTGCCCGGACTGTTTCTGGCGCTCTGGGCGATCCCGCGGTTGGCCGAACGGTTCGGGGCCTCACCCCAGGCCGGGCTGTGGCTGGCCCTGTTCAATCCGATGGTCCTGATCCACCTCGTGGCGGGCCCGCACGTCGAGTTGCTCATGATGGGCGTGCTCGTGACCGGGATCGTCCTGGTGGTCGACGGCCGGCATGTGTGGGGTACGTCGGTCCTGGCGCTTGCCGTGTCGATCAAGATCACCGCCGGGATCGCGCTGCCGTTCGTCTTGTGGATCTGGTTGTCGCACATCCGCTCTCGTCGACCGGTGACATCCCGCGACGCGGTGACGGTGTTCACGTCGATCGTCGGCATCGCGGTCGCGGTGTTCGGGGTGTGGACCCTGGCGATCGGTCTGGGACTCGGTTGGCTCACCGGTCTGGGGTGGGCCGACGTCATCATCAACTGGTTCACCGTCCCCACCCTCGCCGCCCATCTCGTCACCCTGATCGCGGCGCCCTTCGTCGCACTCAACCTGCAACCGGTTCTGGAGGTCACCCGGGCGATCGGTTCGGTCGTTCTCGCGGTGACCCTCGTCGCGGTGTGGTGGCGACATCGACACGACGCACGGGATGCGGTGGCCGGGATGGCCTGGGCGATGCTGGCCGTGCTGCTGCTCGAACCGTCGACGCTGCCCTGGTACTACACCTGGGTGCTGGTGATCGCGGTCGCCTTCGACCTGCCGATGTGGGTGCGGGCGACGGTCGTCGGCGCGTCGACCTTCCTGCTGATCGTCTTCCAGCCCGACGACGCGATCGTCTTCTACAAGCCCGTCGAGGTGGCGCTGGCCGCGGCACTCGCGGGCCTCGCGGCGTGGTCGCTGTCCCATCGGGACCCGTTGCGGCTGGGCCGGTTCGGGAGGTGGGCCTGGGGTGCGACCCCGGCCGGCGAGAGCGCTGCTGCGTCGGATGCCATCGCGGAGTCCGGGGTCGAGAAGTCGGCGCGCGCCGACGCCGAACCCGGGGAATTCGAGGCCGGGGAATTCGGGACCGGGGCGCCGGTCAGAAAGCCTGGGCCTGCGCCCGGCGGATGATCTCGCGGGCGAAATCCGTGTGCAACGCAGCTGCCGGGTGGAGACCGAGATCTTCCTGCTCGGTGAACAGCCACTCCATCACTTCGTCGCGCGTGTAACCGCCGTCGATCAGGACCGCCACGAGTCCGTAGAAATGCTTGGCGACGCCGTCCTCGTCCACGAACAGTGCCGGAATCGCCGGGTGGCCATCGTGGCTGACCGCGAGCAGATGATGGTCACGGATGAGTGTGCGCACTCGGTTGGTCGACACCCCGAGACGGTCGGCGACATCGTCGATCGACAGGAACTCGGTGTCGGACGGCAGAGTGTCAGGCGACAACGGTAGGGAACCCACGTCGAAAGGGTAACCGGTCGTCGGAAGCGGGAGAAACCGTCGGGTCGAGACAACCGGCCGAACGAGACCCGCGAAGGCCCGGCGGCAACGCAGTCGGTCTCGGCATCGTGCCGATGCTCTCGACCGGCCCGGGCGGCAGGTAGATTCGGCAGCGTGAACTCCCCCGTCGACACGATGCTCGGGACCGTCCTGGAGGACCGGTACCGGATCGACGCGCCCATCGCGCGCGGCGGGATGTCGGCGGTGTATCTCGCGGTCGACCTGCGGCTGGGGCGCGACGTCGCGGTGAAGGTGATGGACTCCCGCTATTCCGGTGACCCACAGTTCCTGCGCCGCTTCGAGTTCGAGGCGCGTGCGGTCGCCGGCCTGAAGCACCCCGGGCTGGTCGCCGTCTACGACCAGGGCATCGACAACGGCATCGCCTTCCTGGTGATGGAACTGGTCGACGGGGGCAGTCTGCGAGAACTGTTGCGCGAACGCGGCCCGATGCCGCCCCATGCCGTCGTCGCGGTGGCCGCGCCGGTACTGGGCGGACTCGGCACCGCACATGCCGCGGGCCTGGTCCATCGCGATGTGAAACCCGAGAACGTGCTCATCTCGGACGAGGGCGAGGTCAAGGTTGCCGACTTCGGGCTCGTGCGCGCCGTCGCCGAGGCGGGGGTGACCTCGGCGAGCGTGATCCTCGGGACCGCCGCCTACCTCTCCCCCGAGCAGGTCGAGTCCACCCACGCCGATGCGCGCAGCGACGTCTATTCCATGGGTGTGATGATGTTCGAACTCCTCACGGGCAGAACACCTTTCTCCGGCGACTCGCCCCTCGCGCTCGCCTATCAGCGACTCAGCTTCGATGTGCCGGCGCCCGGTGACGTGATCGCGGGGGTGCCCGAGGAGTTCGACGAGATCGTGCTGCGCGCGACCGAACGCAACCCCGCCGACCGGTATGTGGACGGCTTCGACATGCAGCGGGCGCTCCTCGGCGTCGCCGACGAACTCGATCTCCCGCCGTTCACGGTGCCGGCGCCCCGCCGGTCGGCCGAGCGACAGACGGTGTCCCGCTACCGGGGTCCGGATCCCGGCGGGCACGGCACGCGGGTGCAGTCGGTGCCGGGTCCGCACACCCCGGCGTCCGAGCCGGTACGGCAGGCGAACGACACCCCGGTCGAGCAACCGGCGGCCGAACGCGAGGACCTCGCACCGTCGCCGCGGCCCGTGACCCGCCGCACCGCTCGGCCCGAGGCCGTGGAGCCCGAACTCATCGGCGGCAGCCGCCTGGGCGCCCTGATGTGGATCGTCGTCGTGCTGCTGCTCACCGCGGGACTCGGCGCCCTCGGCTTCTGGGTCGGCAGCACGTTCCTCGCGATCGGCTGACTCGCTGCCCCCGAAGGTGCGAGCGCAGCACCTCCGGGGGCAGGGAGCAGAGTGTCAGCCGCGCAGCATCTCCGCGACGAGGAAGGCGAGCTCGAGCGACTGCTGGGTGTTGAGACGAGGATCGCAGGCGGTCTCGTAGCGCCCGCCGAGATCGAGGTCCGAGATCTCCTGTGCGCCACCGAGACACTCGGTGACGTCCTCACCGGTCAGTTCGACGTGGACGCCGCCGGGATGGCTGCCCAGCGCGCGATGGACCTCGAAGAAGCCCTGCACCTCGTCGACGATGCGATCGAAGTGCCGGGTCTTGAAACCGGTCGACGCCTCGTGGGTGTTGCCGTGCATCGGATCGCACTGCCAGATGACCTTGTGTCCGGTCGCCTCGACGGCGCCGACGATCGCCGGCAGCACGTCGCGGACCTTGCCGTTGCCCATCCGCGCGACGAGCGTGAGCCGCCCCGGCACGTTGTGCGGATCGAGCCGCTCGACGTATTCGACGGCCTGCTCCGGGGTCGTCGTGGGCCCGATCTTCACCCCGATCGGGTTGTTCACGAGTTCGGCGAAGGCGATGTGCGCACCGTCGAGCTGGCGGGTCCGCTCGCCGATCCACAGGAAGTGGGCCGACAGGTCGTAGAGGACCTTGCCCGGCCCGTCGGGGTCGTCGGCCAGACGCAGCATGGCGCGCTCGTAGTCGAGGACGAGCGCTTCGTGCGACGCGAAGATGGAGGCGGAGTTCAGATTCGAGTCGGTGACGCCACATGCGTCCATGAACCGCAGACCGCGGTCGATCTCCGACGCGAGCGCCTCGTAGCGCGCGCCGGCCGGTGACGTGCGCACGAACTCACGGTTCCAGTCGTGCACCCGCGTCAGGTCCGCCTCGGCCTGCGTGAGCGCCCGGACGAGGTTCATCGCGGCGGCCGCGTTCGCGTACGCCCGCACCAGACGGGACGGATCGTGTGCCCGCACCGCCGCGTCGGCGGGGAACCCGTTGACCATGTCGCCGCGGTAGGAGGGCAGACCCAGGGCGTCGGTGTCGGACGATCGCGGTTTGGCGTACTGGCCCGCGATCCGCGCGACCTTCACGACCGGCATGCTGGCGCCGTAGGTCAGCACGACGGCCATCTGCAGCAGCGTGCGGATGTTGCCCTTGATGTGCGGTTCGGTGTTGTCGGCGAAGGTCTCCGCGCAGTCGCCGCCCTGAAGCAGGAACGCGCGCCCCTCGGCGACGTCGGCCAGTTGCGCGGCGAGCGTCTGGACCTCGGCGGGCATGCAGATCGGTGGCACCGACTCGAGGACGGTACGCATCTTGCGCGCCTCGTCGGCCGGCCAGCTCGGCTGTTGCACGGCCGGGCGGCTGAGCGCGTCGTCGAAACGCGTCTGGAGATCACCCGGTAGCGGAGGGAGCTCGGGGAGCTCGTCGATCGGCACGTCTACGGTCCAGTTCACCACCCGTCCAGGGTAAAGGAGACGCGGCCGACGACCCGTCCGCGGGTCAGACGCGAGCCTTCTCGATGGCCTCCCAGCGGCGCAGGTTGTGGCGGGCGTCGCTCAGCGCGTCGTGCGCATCCGACGGTGTGGGCGGAAGCGCCGGACGACCAGCGGCCTCCCAGTGCTGTCGCAACTCGCGGGTGAAGCGCGGGATCTCCCGCGGCAGCGCGGTCATCGGACCCCACAGCTGGCAGAGCACCACGTGGTCGTAGGCGCCCACCCAGGCCCACAGCTCGATGTCGGTGCCGTCCGCGGTGAGGAACTCGAGCAGATCCTCGCGGATGCGGCGGCGGTCCCGCCATGCGGAGGACGACGGCGACGGCAGCTTCGGCAACACGTTGGCCCGCACCCAGTCCCCCGCCCGGCCGGGATCGAAATCGGTCGACACCGCATAGAACTCGCGGCCGTCCTCACCGACGACCCCGATCGAGACCAACTCGATGGTGGTGCCGTCCTCGATGAACTCCGAGTCGTAGAAGAAGCGCATGGGTCAAGTATTCACACACCCGCGCACCGACCCGCGCACCGCGCACCGTTTCGCCATACCGCCCTCTGCCTGTCTACCCTGGTATTTCGTGCGCTCCAGGTCTGTGCTGGCGACCGCTCTCCTGGCGGCGTCGATCATCGCGCGGCTCGTCTGGGACACGCTGACCGTGAACGGCAGGAACTTCGTGGACCTGCACGTTTACCGCGACGGTTCGGCGGGTCTCGCCGACGGGTCGCTCTATGTCTTCACCTACGCCGGTGAGACCGACTTCGCGCTGCCCTTCACCTATCCGCCGTTCGCGGCCGTCGTGCTGTACCCGCTGTCCCTCGTACCGTGGGATCTGGTGGCGATCGGCTGGCAGCTGGCGACCTTCGGCGCGTTGTATGCGTGCGTGGTACTCGCCCTGCGCCTGTGCGGGTCGACCACCGACGTCTACGCCGTGGCCGCCCTGTGGACCGCGCCCGCGATCTGGTGTGAGCCCGTGCGGGTCACCCTCGACTACGGCCAGATCAACGTCTTCCTGATGCTGGGCACCCTGCTGGCGGTGACCTGGGCGCGCAGCGACCGGGGGGTACTGGCCGGCGGTGCGCTCATCGGTCTGATGGCGGGTATCAAGCTGACCCCGGCCATCTCGGGTCTCTGGTATCTGGCAGCCCGCAAGCCCCTGGGTGCGGTGGCCGCCGCGGCTGCCTTCGTGTTCACGGTCCTCGGCTGCCTGCTGCTCTTCCCGGACGTCACCCGGACCTACTACGGCACCCTGTTCGGCGACGCCGAGCGCATCGGCCCGGTCGAGGCGGTGATCAACCAGAGCCTGCGTGGCACCCTGTCCCGCTTCGTCGGCTTCGACGTCGGGACGGGCTGGATCTGGATGATCGGCGTCCTGGTCGCGGTCCTGGTGGCCGTGTTCGCCTGGCGGGCGGTCTCCGACGCCCTGGGCATCCTCCTCGTGGTGCAGTTCTTCGGGCTCCTGATCTCGCCGATCTCGTGGGTCCATCACTGGGTGTGGGTCATCCCGCTGGCGATCTGGCTCGTCCACGGCGCCGGGTCACGGCGTCGGGGCGCACGAGTCGTACTCGCGATGTGGGTGGCGGTCGCCGGGCTCGGCATCCCGTGGCTTCTGCGGATCACCATCGAGTACGGTCCCGAGCCCCCCGCGGCACTCGAGGCGATCTTCGGAGCCGCGTGGCCGGTCGCCACCTTCGTCACCTTCGCCTGGATGATCGCGACCCGCGCCGCACGCGACGACCCCCGCGACTCCCGACCGCCCGACGTGGTCGCCGCCGCGATCATCGTCGACGGTCGGTTGCTTCTCGCCCAGCGGTCACGTCCGGCCGAACTCGCCGGCCGGTGGGAACTGCCCGGTGGCCGCGTCGAATCCGGGGAAACGCATGCGGCCGCGCTGGTCCGGGAGATCCGCGAGGAACTCGGCGCCGAGGTCGAACCGCTGGGGGCCGTGGGCTCCCCCGTCGCGCTGCCCGGTGGATTGACCCTGCACGCCTACCTCGCGCGCCTGCGGTCCGGGACCCCGACCGCACTCGAGCACCTGGACGTGCGCTGGTTCTCCGCCGACGAACTACGGCTCTTCGACACCGCCGAGATCGTGCCGGCGGATCGCGACTGGATCCCCGACCTGTGCGCCGTCCTCGACGGCACCCGGGTGGGCGACGCCGGCTGAGCAGTCAGGCGGCGTCGGCAGCGGGCGGCTCGACCGGCGGCGCCTGATTCTTGAGACTCGCGGCGTAGACGTCGACGTACTGCTGACCCGAGAGCTGCATCAGCTCGTACATGATCTCGTCGGTGACCGCGCGTTCGATGTAGCGGTTGCCCTCCATGCCCTCGTAGCGCGAGAAGTCCAGGGGCTTGCCGATGCGCACCGCGACCCGGGTCGGCCGCGGGAGAATGCTGCCGGGCGGGTTGAACTTGTGGGTGTCGATCATCGCGACGGGGATCACCGGCACCCCGGTGTCCATGGCCAGCCGGGCCAGGCCGGTCTTTCCCTTGTAGAGGCGTCCATCCGGCGACCGGGTGCCCTCGGGGTACATCCCCATCAGCTTGCCCTTGTCCAGCTGGCGGCGCGCGGCGGTGAGTGCGCCCTCCGCCGCCTGGGCGCCGGACCGGTCGATGGGGATCTGACCGACGGCGGTGAAGAACCAGCGCTGGAATCCGCCCTTGAGGCCGGTGCCCGTGAAGTACTCGCTCTTGGCGAGGAAGTAGATCCGGCGGTCCACCATCAGTGGCAGGAAGAAGCTGTCCATCACCGCGAGGTGGTTGCTGGCCAGGATCGCCGGGCCGTCGGTCGGGATGTTCTCGTGACCTTCGATGGTCGGCCGGCCGAGGACCCGCAGGATCGGGCCGAGAAAGATGTACTTGAACGCCCAGTACCACATGAGATTCTCCTCGCCGCGCACACCGACCCGATGATTTCCCGCCGGCCGATCGCCCCGCGGAGACCGCGGAACGCACCGGGTGCCCCGACGCCAAGACCTTACCCGCGTCGAACTCTACCGTCCGGCCAGGATCGGCAGGCCGTGCGAAGCGCTCAGAGTCCGGCGGCCGGACGCGACTCGGGCCCGGGTTCGGTCAGGGTGCGGTCGGTCGACCGGATCGCCTGGCGCGCAACCTCTGCCGCGCCGACGACGCCGGCGGTCTCGCCGAGTTGGGTACCGCGGATGCGAGCGAGCTGGCGGTGTCCGGCGCCGGTGACCTGCCGGGCATAGTGTTCCCGGGCCTCGTCGAGGAACAGGCCCGACGCCGCGCCGACGCCGCCGGCCAGCACGATGAGGTCGGGGTCGAAGATGTCGGCGATCATCGCGAGCCCCTGGCCCAGCGACGTCGCGAACCGCCCGAACGCCGCCAACGCCACGGCGTCACCGTCCGCAGCGGCGCGGGCGACGCGACGGCCGGTCAACGACCCGGGATCGGCCGCGACGTCGGCCGCCAGCTGGCTTCGTCCCCAATCGCCGTCGGCGAGCAACTCCACCACGGTGTCCACCAGGGCGGTTCCGCTGCAGTACCGCTCCCAGCAGCCGCGCTTGCCGCAGGCGCAGGCACGCCCGTCCGGGACGATCGTGAGATGTCCGAGTTCCGGTGCGACACCGTAACTTCCGCGGTAGATCTCCCCATCGATGACGAATCCCGCGCCGATTCCGGTACCGATCGCCAGCACGACGGTGTTGTGTCCGCGCGCGGCGGCCCCGAACCGCCATTCGGCCACCGCCGCGGCGTTGGCGTCGTGTTCGGCGAAGACCGGGATGCCGACGCGCCTGGTCATCTCCTCGGCCACCGGCGCCTCACGCCAGGGCAGGTGCGGCGCGAACCGGACGATCCGGCGGTCGGTGGTGAGGAAACCGGCGATCGCGAGCCCGACGGCCTTGGCGTCCCACCGCGACGTCAACTCGCCGACGAGCCGGTCCAGGCAGTGCTCGAGCGCGTCCGCGGTGGGCGGGGTCTGCGCGCGGAGCGTGTCGAGCATCGTCCCCCGGTCGTCGACGACCGACGCACGCACGCTGGTGCCGCCGATGTCGATGCCGATCGTCAAGTCGCCCATCAGTTCTCCTGCCCGGGGCCGGATGCGGGGGGCGGTGCGGTCGGGCGCGGTGCGGTCGGGCGCGGTGTGGTCGGGCGCGGTGCGGTCGGGCGCGGCGACCCGGCGTCGCGATCGGTTGCCGCCACGTTGACCCGCACCGCGATCGGCTCGTACTGGCGCGGGGTCGCGGATGAGGTGGGCGAGGAGCGCAGCGCCTCGGCGATGGCCTCGAGCACGGCGATGACGGCCGCTATCAGACGGGCGACGAGGTCACCGATCTCCGCGAGCAGCGAGGTGATCTCCCCCGATGCCCCGGAGAGCGCATGTCCGAGCGGACCACCGTCGACGAGGGCCGCGAACCCCGGCCGGGCGCCTCCCACATCCCCACCATCGGGAGTGGCCGACGGCGGAGCCGGCGTGAAGAGAGCGGCCAGGTGGTCGATCTGGGCGGCCAGCCCGAGCAGCAGGTCACGGACCGGGTCGGCGGGTCCGTCTCGACGCTCGTGCGCGGACCCGTCACCGGCCTGCCGGAACGTCTCGTCGTCCGTGCCCATCGCGAACTCACCCCTTCTCCTGGCCCCGCGCGTACACCCACCCGCGTGTCTGTCGTCGGGGTCATCGGCACCGTACCCTGCCGGGTCGAACAGTGCGGTCTCCGAACGTACCCCGACCGGGTCGGATCATTCCACCATCGCCGTTCCCGCTGGTCGTCGGAGCGACTTGCGGTGTCGACGATGCATGCGGGCTGATCGGATCGGTTCTACGACCGGGGCCAGACCGACGGATCGGGGACGAACCCGATCCCCAGCCTCGCTCCGTCCCAGTCGGCGTCGACCACCGTGCATCGCCGCAGGACCGAGGGCAACCGCACCGGATGACGGAATCCCGCGATCGTCACCAGCAGGTCGTCTCCGCTGCGCCCCAGGGCCAGCGAGTCCGGATCCGGCAGGCGCTGCGGCCAGGACAACCGGTACACCGGGCCCGCCGGCCTCCCGTCCACGCGGCCCTGACCCGCCTCGACCTCGGCCGCGGCCGACCCCCGCGGCACGCCGTGCGGCTCGGGCAACGTCACCGACAGCTTGCGCAGCCGGGCCATGCGATCGATCGTGTCGGCCGATTTCTCGACCACCTGGACGTGCACGGATCGGGAGCCGACGGCGTCCGCGAGTTCGGCCTGCACCATGTCGGCGATCTCGGCCGCCGACTCGGCACCGACACCCGCGTTGACCTGGACCGAGGCCAGCGGCAATCCCATGAGGTCGGCGGCGGCGAGGTGATACCCGGTCAGCCGCCGGCTCCGGTCATCGGCGGCGAGCACGAGATGTACCGCGACCGCGTGTGGGTCGGCGAGCAGCTCGGCGATGTCGAGGCAGTCCCGGTCGATGGCGTCGACCGCGGCCGTCAGCTGGGCGACCATCGGACGTTCGGCGGCCATCGCGAGACGCCGGTGCCGAGGCCAGAACCGGTTGAGCGCCTGGCTGAGAACCGCTCCGCCACGCAGGAATTGGAGCGGGTCACCACACCCGGAGCAGTCGACGACGATCCGCTGCCACCGGCCGCTGACCGCCTCGTCGCGGATACGCCGCAGGAGCAGGAAGTCGTCGATCCCGGGCAGTGCGGTGAGCTCGGCGGCATCGATGCCCGCCAGTACGCCGACCCCGGGAAGCATCGTCTTGCTGCGGCTCACCGTCTGCTCGAGCACCTCCGCGAACGCCGACCACGTGCGTTCGGTGAGGTCCAGCCGATCGAGGCTCAGCAGGTGCAGGTATTTGGACACCACGATGGGCTCACCCGGCCGGCGATACACCCGCGCCCAGTCGTGCACCGGCGACCAGCGGTCGACGGTGATGAGAAGCGTGTCGGGTTCGGCGACAGCGAGGCCCGATCGGGGCGCCGCGCGGGTCGCCCGGTTGGCGGCGGGACGCCGGGTCGCGCCGGCGGCTGCGATCGCGGAGACACCAGAACCCCCCGGACCGAGCACCACGTGGATGGGTGTGAGATCGATCAGCCTTCGACCCTTTTCTTGAGGTCGTTCAGTGCGGCGTCGGTGATGGCCTTCTCGGCGCGTCGCTTCAGTTGTCCGATCATCGGCACCTGGAGATCGACCATGAGTTCATAGGTCACCTTCGTCGATCCCGGAACCTGCTGGGTGAGTATGTAGCGGCCGCGTTGATCCTTCTGCAGATCACTCGACACGAGGCGCCAGGAGACCGATGTGGTGTTCGGATCCCATTCGTAGGCAAGCACATACGTGTCCTGCAGGACACCGGCGTCGAGGACGAAGCGAACCTCCAGGGCGCGGCCGGACTCATCGGCGCGCAGCACCTCGACCTCGCGGGCGGCGGTCACCCACTCGGGGTAGTGCTCGAAGTCGGCGATGACGGCGAGGATGGCGTCGGCATCGGCGCCGATCACGATGTCGCGTTCGGTGTGGTCGGCCATCACGGCGCCCCGGTCGCGGTCGTGTGCGGTCCGGGAGCCCGGTCGTGGCCCGCAGCGGGGCCGCCGACGACACGGCCGTCCTCGAGCAGTCGTTTGACCTCGAAGGAGACCTCTTTGCCCGTCACCCGACGCTGCTTGTTGGCCTCGGCCAGCACGTCGGCCCGGGCTCGCGGGTCCTCGGGCAGGGGGGCGGTGGGCTCGGCATGGAGGAAGTAGTGCAGCACGAAGCCGTCGAGCACCGCCTCGTTCCAGATCTCCATCGTCCCCGACACCGGACCCTCGACCCGCCAGCGCACGCCCTGCTCGCCCCGGTCCTCGGTGACCGCCAGCCGGAGGTCCGGCCACCACTTGCGCCAGTTGGCGGGGTCGCCGATCACGGCGGCTGCCGACGGCGGTGCCGCGGCGACGAAGACCTCGTCGGCCACCTGGATGCTCGTCACGCCCACTAGCTTCACATACTCGCGTCGGCGCAGGGTAGTGCACCCGAAACCGACGTCGCGATCAGTCCGATTCAGCAGCGGGGATACGATTCGGTGACTGATGTCTACTGGAGGGTAACCACGATGGGTGAGTACAGCGTGCCCGCGAAGTTCTCGATCGCCGACGACGAGAACTGCACGAACATCATCTTCGGCCTGGCGGAGCGATCACCGCAGCACATCGTGTTCCGCCACAAGCAGGGCGACCGGTGGGAGCCGGTCACCGCCGCCGACGCCGCGTCCCGGATCTCCGCGATCGCCAAGGGCCTGATCGCCTCCGGCGTCAATCCCGGCGACCGCGTGGCACTGCTGTCGCGCACCCGCCTCGAATGGAACCTCTTCGACTTCGCGATCTGGTCGGCCGGCGCGATCACCGTCCCGATCTACGATTCGTCCTCCGCAGGTCAGATCGAGTGGATCATGCAGGATTCCGGCGCGGTGGCGATCGTCCTCGAAGACGACGGTCATCGCGCCGAGTTCGAGTCCATCGACTCCCTCGCCACGCCGGTCACCGTCTTCCAGATCGATCGCACCGACGCGCCGGGTGCCGTCGACGAACTCGTCGCGGCGGGCGCCGACGTCCACGACGACGAGGTCGCAGCCCGCCGGGCCACCGTCAAGGCCGCCGATCCGGCGACCCTGATCTACACCTCGGGGACCACCGGACGCCCGAAGGGTTGTGAACTGACCCACGCCAACATGCTCTCCGAGGTGCGGGCGGTCCTCGCCGGCGACATCCTCGACAAGGTCATCGCGCGCGACGAGAAGCGTCTGCTGATGTTCCTCCCCCTCGCCCACGTGCTCGCCCGCGCCATCACGCTCGTCGCCATCGAGGCCGGCGCGGAGGTCGGACACACCAGCGACATCCCGAACCTGGTGGACGAATTCGCCGTCTTCAAACCGTCACTCATCCTGTCGGTGCCGCGCGTGTTCGAAAAGGTCTACAACACCGCCCGGCAGAAGGCGCACGACGGCGGCAAGGGCAAGATCTTCGACGCCGCGTCCGACACCGCGATCGCCTACTCGCAGGCGACGGAGAAGGGGCAGGTCGGTCTGGCGCTGAAGATCAAGCACGGCGTCTTCGACGCCCTCGTCTACAAGAAGCTCCGCGCCGCTCTCGGCGGTGAGTGTCAGATGGCGATCTCCGGCGGCGCTCCGCTCGGCGCCCGCCTGGGACACTTCTTCTCCGGCGTCGGCGTGCCCGTCTTCGAGGGGTACGGTCTCACCGAGACCACCGCCGCCTTCAGCGTGAACACCCCGTCGGCGTCGAAGATCGGCAGTGTCGGGAAGCCGTTGTCGGGCAACGCTGTCCGAATCGGCGACGACGGTGAGGTGCTGCTGCGCGGCGGTGTCGTCTTCACCGAGTACTGGCAGAACCCGGAAGCCACCGCGTCCGCGGTGGTGGACGGCTGGTTCCACACCGGCGACCTCGGCACCGTGGATGCCGACGGATTCATCACGATCACCGGGCGCAAGAAGGAACTGATCGTGACCGCCGGCGGCAAGAACGTCTCCCCCGCCGGACTCGAGGACGTCATCCGCGCGAACGCCCTGATCTCGCAGGCAACCGTCGTCGGTGACGCGAAACCTTTTGTGGCCGCACTGATCACGATCGATCCCGAGGCGTTCCCGGCGTGGAAGGAACGCACCGGGAAGCCCGCGTCCGCGACGGTCGCCGATCTCGCCGACGACGCCGACCTGCGCGCCGAGGTCCAGTCGGCCGTCGACCTCGCCAACAAGACGGTGTCGCATTCCGAGGCCATCAAGAAGTTCCGTATCCTGCCGACCGATTTCACCGAGGAGACCGGTGAGATGACACCGACCCTCAAGGTCAAGCGCAATGTCGTCGTGGAGAAGTTCGCCGGCGACATCGAGGCGATCTACCAGCGGTGAGCTCGCCGCCGGCGTGGTCCGCCGGCGCCGGTTGCCCTCAGAGCAACTGGCGCAGGCGGGCCGCCATCTGGCTCCACTGCCAGTTCTCGACGACGTAACGCCGCCCGGCCCGGCCCATCTCGGCCGCCGCCGCACGATCGGAGAGGATCGACAGGATGGCCAGGGCGACGGCGTCGACGTCGGTGCCGTCGACGGCGGTCCCGGTGACCCCCTCGTCGATGGTCTCCGGCGCACCACCGGACAGACCCGCGACCACGGGCACGCCGGACGCCGACGCCTCCAGGTAGACGATGCCCAGCCCCTCGACGTCCAGTCCACGACCCCGCGTCCGGGACGGCATCGCGAACACATCGGCGATGTTGTGGTAGGCCGCGAGTTCGTCGGCGGGCACCGAACCGGTGAAGACGACATCACCCGCCACCCCCGTGTCGGCGGCGAGGTCGCGCAGGGTCTTCGCGTAGGGACCTCCACCGACGATGACAAGCGCGGCGTCGGGAATCGTGCGCCGGATCAGCGGCAACGCACGGATCAGGACGTCCTGTCCCTTGCGTGGCACGAGACGCGACAGACAGAGGATCGTCGGTCGCTCCCCCAGATCGAGACGGTCGCGAAACTGCTGACGCAGCACCGGGTCCGGGGCGAAGCGCTCGGTGTCGACACCCGGGGGCAGATGTTCCAGCGCCGCCCGCGCGCCGAAGGCCGACGCGAACCGGCCGCGGGTGTAGCGGCTGACGAAGGTGATCACGTCGGAGTGGCGACCGATGTGACCGAGAACCTGGCGCGCGCCCGGGAGCATCGACCACCCGACCTCGTGGCCGTGCGTGCTCGCGATGATCCGCTGCGCGCCCGCGCGACGCATCGCCGGCGCCAGCACGGCCAGCGGCGCGGCCGCCCCGAACCACACCGTCGAGATCTGTTCCCGGCGCACGATCTCGGCGGCGCGGCGGGCGACGAACGGCGTGGGCAACATGAGGGTCGTCGGGTGCCGGTACACCCGGTAGGCCGCGGCTGCATCGAACTTCTCGTGCGAGTCGCCCCGCCAGCGCGGCGCATAGACGACGACGTCCTCCGGCGGCAGCAGATCCACCAGGTTCTGCAGGTAGGACTGGATACCACCGGGCCGGGGCGGAAAATCGTTGGTGAGCAACAACGTCCGGGTCATCAGCCGACCTGCCGGACGAGCCAGCGCTGCCAGCCGGTGATCAGTTCGGCGCGCGTCAGCCCGAGGGTCGAGGTGATCGCCGCGTCTTGGGCCGCGGGCACGGCCGACGCCGCGACACCCATGTACATCTTCTTCAGGTGGGCCTCGTCGAATCGATCGGCGACGTAGGCGGCCAACGACCACGCACTCTGATAAGCCACCAGTGAAGTCTGCCCGTCCATCGCGAAGTCGGCATCGGCGGGTGGGCCCGCCGGGAGCGCACCGGTGCGCACGGCCGCAGTCAGATCGGGCGCGGCGTCGGCGAACCGCGTGTATGTGCCCTTGCGGCCGACATATTCGGCGACGCCCTCGGTGATCCACAACGGCGCGTCGAGAGCGGTGGAGGTGCGGGCGGCGACGTGCGTCAGCTCGTGCCGGAGCACGACGGCGAGAGTGGGAGGCGCGAACTCCCGCGCCGTCGGGGTCAGGATGATCCGCTGACCGGTCGCGGTGCGCTGCACCAGGTCCACGGTGCTGTGCACCGTGGCGGCGGCTGCCGCGCCGGTGGCCGCGCGCCCGCCGGGCACCAGTGCGGTGAACTGGTCGTCGGTCGCGGTCGCCACGACGACGGCACGACGATCCCAGGACCCACCCCAGAACGCGGTGACGGCGTCGACCGCTCCGGGCAGTTCACGTCGCAGCGTCGCTGCTGTCGGCGCTGTCCGGAGGTACGACGCGACCACCGATGTACCGCCGGCCGTGGCGGTGTCGGCGACCTGGAGTCCGGGCAGCTCCCACATCTGCGTCGGGGGCGGCTCGCGCCCCAGGACCTCGGCGTCGCCGACGAGGCGCCACTCGTCGCCGTGACGGGCGACCACGAACTGCGTACCGACGACCACCTCGGACTCCGCGATACCCGGGGCGGTCTCGCCGCCGAGCGCGTAGCGCAGCTCCACCGGCGCCACCCAGGAGTCCGAACTCCCCCCGGCGTCGAGGAGCTCCTGGAGGTCGCCGGGGACGAGCACCTCCGCCTCTTCGGTGGGCGCGAGCTGATACGTGAACGTGGCGAACCGCAGGATCCCGGAACGACCGTCCCGCGGCGTGAACCGGCGGGGCGCGAATGTGCCGGTCGCGGTGGCGAATCTGTTCCGGAACGCCGGCGTCGCGGCGGTGTCGAACAGGGCGCCGATCGCCCGGACATCGCCGGAGCGCACGGTCTCGGTGAGCGACTCGAGCAGTCGGGTCACCCCCGCGGCACGATCACGCTCGTAGACGTTCACCTCGGTGGTCGACGACGCGGGTGCGGCGGACGAGCCCCCGCCGGGAACTCCGACCGTGCCGCATCCGGTGGCCACGACAACGGTCAGGACGACAGCGGCCAAGGCCGGGCCGGCACGTCTGCGCCGTGGGGTCACCGGGGACTAGAACCGGCGGGCGGAGTTGTACGGGCCGGCCTCGTCGATCGGCACCACCTTCACCGGGACGCCGAAGGTCGACGCATGGATGACATAGCCGTCGCCGACGTACATGCCGACGTGGTGCGCGTCGGGGTAGTAGATGATCAGGTCACCCGGCTTGAGATCGTCGCGGCCGACGGATTGCCCGCCACCCATCTGCGCCTCGCTCGAGCGCGGGATGGTCTTGCCCGCCTGCTTGAACGCCCAGACCATGAGACCCGAGCAGTCGAACGAGTTGGGTCCGGTGGCGCCCCACACGTACGGATCACCGATCCGGGTCAGGGCGGCCTGGACCGCGACGAGTCCGGCAGCGGTGCCCCTGGGCACCAGGCGCGGATCGAAGTCGAAGGTGGGTCCGCGGAGCGCGGCGAGCTGCTTGCCGGTCATGGACTTGTAGATCGCCCGGATCTGGATCGCCTGGAGCTGCAGGTCGGCCTGCTTCGTCTGCAGATCACCGCGCACGCGCTCGGCGCGGGAGACCGCCTCGGAGGCCGCCACCGCCGTCTGCTCGGCGTCCTTCTTCGCGACCGCCGTCTGAGCACGGACCTTCTTGATGGCGGTGAGATCCGCCGACGCCTGACGGGAGATCATGTCCAGGCCCGACATCTGGTCGAGCAATGCCTGGGGCGAGTCGCTGATCATCACCGCGTAGAGCCCGCTCACGCGGGCACCCTGGTAGCTGGCGCGCACGATCGCGTCGACCCGGTTCTGATGCACCGCGAGCTGGGCACGGCTCGTGTCGAGCTTCTGCTGCGCTTCGGCCGCCGCTGTCTTGGCCGCCGTCACGATGCCGCGCTGCTTGTCGTACTCGATCTTCGCGTTGTGCATCGCCTCGGTGGTCTTCTCCGCGTCGACGCCGAGCTGCTTGTAACGGTCGAGCAGTTGATCCGCCGAACGTGCGGGCACCGCGCGGGCGGCACCGACCCCGCCACCGACCGTCGGTACGAGCACGGCGAGCGCCGACAGGACGCAGACCGCAAGCATCAGCGGACCCGAACGCATACGTGGCCGCGTTGCGCGAGCCCGTCCCTCCCCGATCAGCACGGTCCTACTCACTCCCTCGTGTGTGCTCGTCGCTCCCTGAGCAACCCGGGTCGTCGTCACCCGTGCCCCACGTCCCGTCGACCACCCTAGGCCGCCGACAGGCCCCCGGGACTGGTTCGGGCGGATCGCGATCCACGCGACCCGCCCGTCCAGAGACCCTCGTGCTCAGTCTGTTCGTGTTCGGTTGTGGTCAGTACCGACGGATGCCCGTCAGCGTCCACTCCTTAACGGCGTCGCGCTTGACCGGCGTGCCGTAGTTGGACGAGTGGACGAACTGGCCGTTGCCGACGTAGATGCCGGCGTGGCCGCCACCGTTGAAGATCATCACGTCGCCGGGCTTGGCGTCGGAGTAGGACACCGCGCGTCCGCCACCGAGCTGGCCGTAGCTGTCACGCGGGATGTTCTTGCCGGCCTGCTTGTAGGACCAGTAGACGAGGCCCGAGCAGTCGAAGGCGTTGGGGCCGGCGGAGCCGTAGGAGTACGGGGAGCCGATCTTGCTCTCCGCGGCCTTGACGGCCTTCTCACCTGCGGTCAGCTGCGGCTGGCCGAGCGGGGCGCCGCCCTGCGGGCGGAACTGCTGCGGAATCTGGTCCGGCGCGATACCCGGCACGGTGAACTGTCCCAGGTTGGGGATCTCGACCGTGGCCGCGGGCGACTTCTTCACGGGTGTGGCCTGAGGTGCGGGCTTGGCCTCCGGGGCCTTCGCACCGGGCAGTGCCGGGATCTCGAAAGTGCCCAGCGGGGTGTGGACCGGGGCGGCGAGAGCAGGGCCTGCGGCGGCGGCGAGCGAACCGAGCGTGATCGATCCGGCGATCACCGCCTTCTTGGCGACCGTGCTGCCACGATTGGGCTGTTCCAAACGATGTTTGGCCACGAAGCGAGTTCTCCTTCAGATCTTCCTGTACCGCCGACCGAGTTAGCTGTCGGGTTCGGGCCGGAAGAGTGGCCCTACGCGTGTTTCGCGCATGAGGTATCCACTGGACACTCATGCGTGGCAACGCGATTCACCCCGATTCGGAACGGTTTCGCGAGAAGCGCATCGATGATGATGCGCTCCGACGAGCCCGCCCGAAGGTTGTGGTTCCCCGGTTCGCCGCGAGGGCGATTGAGCGGTGACTACTGCGGACCACTTCTGTTGAAGCGGGACGCTCCGCAAGGTCTCAGAAAGGTTACGAAATCGGATGCGCCCTGTCCACTAGGCGACGGACAGCCAAACCTGGGCCGATTCTCAGCCCGCCCTGAGGACCGTCACAGAGGCGTGCCGATCTGGCCCCTGAACTGCTTCTTTGGCGGATCTTGCAGATCGTGCAGCACTACTCGTCACCATTGCAGCAGCCTGCAGAACGTCGATGGCGAGGTCGATCTCGGCGTCCGCCTCGACCGTTGACGCCGTTACCGAAACTCCACCTTGGTCCGCCATATCGTCCCAGCTCGGACCGCCAAACAGCACCGTCATCATGCACCCGTCACAGGCGACGGGACGGGCGGGGCAGCGCGCGCAGTCGACGTACATAGTGTGATCTCCATCTCATCTGGTGAGGCGGGGCCGTGTCGGCCCTCGTAGGGGTCGTGGTCACCGTGAGAACACCGCATTTCTCACGTCCAGGCGGAGAGTAGGAGCGACCACCGACAAGTCCGTCGAACAGCGATCGACACAGCAGTCACAGCAGTCACATGAGCGACGCTCGGTGCGCCGCCGTCGCGCTGTCGGTGGATCGAACTAGTGTTCGCCGGGTGACGCAGACCAGCGTGGCCGGCTCCCCCGCCGGGCAGCTCACCTTCGCCGACCTGGAGGCCGCCGATCAGGTGGCCACGGGTGACTCGTCGAACGAGTTCAGCGACCGCTCCCTCTTCGACACGACTCTCGTCGTGGTCGACCTGGAGACCACCGGCTCCGATCCGGCACGCGACCGGATCACCGAGATCGGCGCGGTCAAGATCCGCGGCGGCGAGATCATCGGCGAGTTCGCCACCCTCGTCGATCCCGGCCGGCCCATCCCGCCGCAGATCGTCACCCTGACCGGCATCACCACGGCCATGCTGACCGACGCACCGCGGATCGAGTCGGTCCTGCCCTCGTTCTTCGAGTTCGCTCGCGGCTCGATCCTGGTGGCGCACAACGCTCGATTCGACATGGGCTTCCTGCGTCAGAACGCGATCCGGCTCCAGCTCCCGTGGACGTTCGGCCTGAGCCTGTGCACGGTGACCATGGCCCGGCGCATCCTCACCCGCGACGAGGCACCGACCGTCAAGCTCAGCGCCCTCGCCGACCTGTTCGACGTCGCGGTGCGACCCACCCACCGGGCACTCGACGACGCGCGCGCCACGGTGGAGGTCTTCCACCGACTCCTCGAACGCGTCGGCAACCAGGGCATCGCGACCGTCGGTGACCTGACGTCCTACCTTCCACGGACCGACCCGCGGCTACGGGCCAAGCGCACGCTGGCCGACCACGTCCCCTCCCGTCCCGGTGTCTACCTCTTCCGCGGACCGTCGGACGAGGTCCTCTATGTGGGTACCGCGGTGGACCTCCGCCGTCGGGTCCGGTCGTATTTCAGCGGGAGCGACCCGCGTCGCCGCATCGCCGAGATGGTTCTCCTCGCCCAACGGGTCGACTTCGTGGAGTGCTCCCATCCCCTGGAGGCCGCGGTTCGCGAACTGCGGCTGCTGGGCGCACACGCACCGGCGTACAACCGTCGTTCGACGCAGCCGCACAAGGGATGGTGGGTGACCCTGACCGAAGAACGCTTCCCGCGCCTGAAGGTCAGTCGCACGCCCACCGACGAATCCGTCGGCCCGGTCGGCAACCGCACCAACGCGGCGACCGTCGCCGATGTGATCTCGGCGGCCGCGGGCCTGCGGACGTGCACCAAGCGGCTCGGCGCCAACGGCTACCACTGGTGCCCCGACGCCGACGGGCGCCGACGCCCGGGCTCGTGCCGGGCCGCCACCACGCAACCACAGACGGTCCCCGACTACTCCCCGCGCGTCACCGCGGCTCGACGGCTCATGCGGGGTGAGGCCGACGAACTCCTCGACGGCCTCACCGCACGCCTCGCCGACCTCGCGCAGGCCCACATGTTCGAGACCGCGGCGCGACACCGGGACCGGCTCGCGCTGACAATAGACACCCTCGCCCGCTGTCAGCGGCTGGCGGCGCTCTGCGCGATCGCCGAGATCGTCGTCGCGCGACCCGACGGCGAACGGGGATGGCAGTTCGCGGTGATCCGGCACGGACGCCTCGCGGCAGCCGGACGGGCACGACGCGGCGTCTCCCCCATGCCCGTCGTCGACGCGCTGGTCGCCGCGGCCGAGACCGTGCTGCCCGGCGACGGACCGCTGCGCGGCGCGCCGGCCGAGGAGGTCGGTCTCGTCTACCGCTGGATGACCGAGCCGGGCGCGCGCATCGTCTCGACGAGCGAGCCGGTCGCACTACCGGCCGGCTCGGCCGAACGCCGGCTCGGCTGGTCGCAGTCGGCGCACGACGCACGTGCGGCCAGGCCCGGCACCGACCCTCGCGTGCGACAGGCGAGCTGACCGGGACACACCACTAGGCTGACGGCATGATCACTGCCATCGTCCTCATCCAGGCCGACATCCACCGCATCCCGGAGACGGCACAGGCCGTCGCCGACATCCCCGGGGTCGAAGAGGTGTACTCCTGCGCGGGCGATGTCGACCTGATCGCGAAGATCCGGGTGCGCGACCACGAGCAGATCGCGACGGTCGTCACCGGCGAGATCAACCGGCTCCCGGGCGTGCTCAAGAGCGCCACCCACATCGCCTTCCGCAGCTACTCCAGCTCCGACGTCGAAGGCGGATTCTCCATCGGCGAGAACTGACTCACCAGCACGTCAGGTGATGAGGGCCCTGCAGTCGTCAGGCGTGTGCCGCGAGCTGACCGCTGAGATCGGCCCACCGCTGCAGCAGGTCCGCGGCAGCACCGTTGTCGATCGCCTCCGCGGCGCGGCCCTTCGCCGCGCCCAGCGCGTCGGTCAGTTCCGCCGAGGTCATGGGTGCGTCCTGTTCGAAGGCGACGATGGCCCCGGCCGAATTCAGCAGCACCGCGTCGCGGACCGGACCGGTGGTCCCGGCCAGGAGCTCGCGCGCGATCGCGGCATTGACCGTCGCGTCACCGCCCTGCAGAGACGACAGCTCAACGCGCGCGATGCCCAGATCGGTGGGATCCACGCTGAGTTCGTTGACCTGCCCCGCGATGACCTGCCACACCGTCGACGTGGTGGTGGTCGTCAGTTCGTCGAGACCGTCGTCGCCGCGGACCACCAGCGCGGAGCCGCCGCGCTCGGCGAAGGCCCGGGCCAGGACCGGGGCCAGGTCGGCGAATGCGCAACCGATGAGCCCGCGCGACGGTGTCGCGGGGTTGGTCAGCGGCCCCAGCACGTTGAAGACGGTCGGGATGCCGATCTCCTTGCGCGGGGGGCCGGTGAACCGGAACGCGGGATGGAACACGGGCGCGAAGCAGAACCCGATCCCCAGTTCGTCGACACATCGGGCGACCGCCGCGGCGTCGAGGGAGATGTTCACGCCCAGCGCCTCGAGCACGTCGGCACCGCCGCTCTTCGACGACGCCGCCCGGTTGCCGTGCTTGACCACCGCGACCCCCGAGGCGGCGATGACGATCGACGTCATCGTCGAGATGTTCACCGTGTGCGACCGGTCACCGCCGGTGCCGACCACATCGACCGCCGGCCGGCTGACGTCCACGAGCGTCGCGTGATCGAGCATCGCCCGCGACAATCCGAGGAGCTCCGCGGGCGCCGCCCCCTTCATCTTCACGCCGACGCCGAAGGCGGCGACCTGAGCGCCGGTCGCGCTGTCGGTCATGATCTCGTTCATCGCCCACGCGGCCTCGTCCGCGCTCAGGTCGAGGCGATCGACGATCTTGCCGAGGATCTGCGGCCAGCTGAAGTCGGACTGTGCGGTACTCACGAGGAGAAAGCCTAGTGTCTGCTCAGCCGGACGGACGCTGGAGGACGGCCCACTCGCGCACGAATCCGCCGTGCCGCGAGCCGAGGCTGGCCATGCGGGATCGTTCTTGCGACAGATGCATGGCGTCGAGCAACTGGACCCGCGCCAGGACCAGGACGACCAGTCCGTCCTCGCGCGCCGCCGGTCTCGGCCCCCAGCGCTCGTCCTCGACCGACTCGTAGCCGTCTAAGGCGGCGACGGCCGCCGCCTCGGACCGCCGCTCGGGCGGCACCTCGACGTGATGGCGCAGGATGACCTCCTCGTCCGCCCGCCACGACGACGCGTCGAGGGCGACCGAACTCGCGATCGCATCGTCATCGGAACTCGCCACCACCTCCACCCGTTGGTCCAGTGTCAGCGGTCCCGCCTCGGCACGCGGGCGAAGGCGCGCACGGAGACGGGCCAAGCGGCTCTGCTCGACCACACGGCCGTTGAGATCGCGGGGGCCGGGTGAGGTCGAACTCGACATGAACACACGGTAGCGAGCCGGGCCCGCGCCAGGCGCCTCCAGGACACGCCGACGGCCGGCCGATACCGGCGCGGACCTGCACCGGGAGAATTACTCGGAGGCAATTTCCGACCCGGGTGGCCACCGCTTACTACGAACCGTCATACTTCACTTGTGACAAGCGCTGTAGGTACCTCAGGAACAGCCATCACCTCGCGCGTGCACTCGCTGAACCGGCCCAACATGGTCAGCGTCGGCACGATTGTGTGGCTGTCCAGTGAGCTCATGTTCTTCGCTGGCCTCTTCGCGATGTATTTCGTCGCCCGTGCCAACTCGGCGGTCGGCTGGCCGCCGCCGCCGACCGAGCTGAATCTCGCCCTCGCCATCCCGGTGACGACGGTGCTGATCCTCTCCTCGGTGACCTGCCAGATGGGTGTCTTCGCTGCCGAACGCGGCGACGTCTTCGGCCTCCGCCGCTGGTACGTCATCACCCTGGCAATGGGCACGTTCTTCGTCTGCGGTCAGGCGTACGAGTACTACCACCTGGTCGAGCACGGCACGACCCTCGCGTCAGACGCCTATGGCTCGGTCTTCTACATGACGACCGGCTTCCACGGCCTCCACGTCATCGGTGGTCTGATCGCGTTCGTCTACCTGCTCATCCGGACCAAGCTGTCGAAGTTCACGCCGGCGCAGGCAACCGCCGCAATCGTTGTCTCTTACTACTGGCACTTCGTCGACATCGTGTGGATCGGACTCTTCGTCACGATCTACTTCATCCGATGACATCGGCGACCTCGCTCTAGAACAACAGCCCGTCCCGCTTAGTAGAGAGTCACAGATGAGTTCATCTCCACCGCGTCCGTCGGATAGCGGCACCGAGGTCGGACCCGATGCCTCGGCCCGACGCTCCTCTGCACGCGACGCCGGCCGCCGCGCCAAGACACGACGCAAGCTCCGTCGGCGCGCCACCGGCACCATCGTGCTGCTGGCCGGTCTCGTCATGGCAGGCGTCCTCGCCTCGGTCCTGACCCCCGACCCCCAGGTCGCGGTCGCCGACGAGAGCAACGCCGCGATGATCGACGACGGTCAGAAGCTCTACGAGACCTCGTGCATCACCTGCCACGGCGCCAACCTCCAGGGTGTGCCCGATCGTGGTCCCGCGCTGCTCGGCGTCGGTGACGCCGCCGTCTACTTCCAGGTCTCGACCGGACGTATGCCCGCGGCTCGCGGCGAGGCGCAGGCCCAGCGCAAGCCCGCGAAGTTCACGACCGAGCAGATCGACCAGCTCGGCGCCTTCATCCAGGCCGAGGGCGGCGGACCGCAGGTCCCGCGCAACGCCGACGGCTCGGTCGCGCAGGAGTCCCTGCGCGGCGACAGCATCGGCCGGGGCAGCGAACTGTTCCGCCTGAACTGCGCGTCGTGCCACAACTTCACCGGGCGCGGCGGAGCGCTGTCCTCGGGCAAGTTCGCGCCGAACCTCGACGGGGTCAACGAGGCACAGATCTACACGGCGATGCTGACCGGTCCGCAGAACATGCCCAAGTTCTCGAACCGTCAGTTGGATCCGGAAGAGAAAAGGGACGTGATCGCCTACGTCAAATACGCGACCGAGGCGAAGCCCAGCGGCGGACTCGGACTCGGCGGTTTCGGCCCGGTCAGTGAAGGCATGGTCATGTGGTTCGTCGGCGTCATCGCCATCGTCGCAGGCGCCATGTGGATGGGATCTCGAGCATGAGCGCGAACGACAAGGATGTCCCGTCGCGGGACGAACTCGACCAGATGAGCACCGACGAGCTCGTCAAACTCGGCACCAATCTCGACGGCGTCGAGATCATCCACCGGTCCGAGCGTTACACCGTGCCCGGTACCCGGGTCGAGAAGCGCGCCGAGCGTCAGGTGGCCATCTGGTTCACCATCGCCGGCGTCTCCGCCCTGGCCTGCCTCGGCATCTTCCTGTTCAACCACTGGGAGTTCGCGCTCCCCGATGACCCGAACTACTGGTGGTACACGTTCAACACGCCGCTCCTCGGTGTGACGTTCGGCCTCTCGGTGTTCGCCATCGGCGTCGCGATGATCCTCATCACCAAAAAGTTCATCCCGGCGGAGATCTCGGTCCAGGACCGTCACGACGGTGGATCGGCCGAGGTCGACAAGAAGACGATCGTCGGCCTGCTGCAGGACACCGGCACCACCTCGACCCTCGGTCGCCGCAAGATGATCATCGGCTCGGCCGGGTTCGGTCTCGGTGCGTTCGCGCTGACCGGACTCGTCGCCTTCCTCGGCGGTTTCATCAAGAACCCGTGGGCCGAGGGTGCCGACTCGCCGCTGTGGCACTCGGGATGGTCGCCGATCTACAACCCGCCGGAAGCTCCCAACGAGACCATCTACCTGCGGCGCGACACCGGCAATCCGTTCCAGGTCGCCCTGGTCCGGCCGGAAGATCTCGACGCAGGCGGTATGGAGACCGTGTTCCCCTGGCGTCGTTCGGACGGGTTCGGCGAGTCCGAGCACTCCCGCCACCTGCTGGAGGAGGGCCTGCACCAGGTCCGCAACCCCGTCATGCTCATCCGTCTGCGTCCCGAGGACGCGGCCCGTGCCGTCAAGCGCAAGGGTCAGGAGAGCTTCAACTACGGTGACTACTTCGCCTACACCAAGGTGTGCAGCCACCTCGGCTGCCCCGCCTCGCTCTACGAGCAGCGGAGCAACCGCATCCTGTGTCCCTGCCATCAGTCGCAGTTCGACGCACTCGAGTACGCCAAGCCCATCTTCGGACCGGCCGCCCGTGCCCTGGCACAGCTGCCGATCACGGTGAACAATGAGGGTTACCTCGTTGCCGCAGGCGACTTCATCGAGCCCGTAGGACCGGCATTCTGGGAGCGTAAGTCATGAGCATCGCCGAACGCCTCGGCACTCAAGCCGAAGAAGTCGACTCGCGGTATCACCTGGCCGCGGGTATGCGTCGCCAGATCAACAAGGTCTTCCCCACCCACTGGTCGTTCATGCTGGGTGAGATCGCGCTGTACAGCTTCATCATCCTGCTGGTCTCCGGTGTCTACCTGTCGCTGTTCTTCGATCCGTCGATGACGCGCGTGGTCTACGACGGCGCCTACCAGCCGCTCAACGGCGTGATGATGACCAAGGCGTACGAGACAACGCTGAACATCTCGTTCGAGGTGCGCGGTGGCCTGTTCGTCCGTCAGATCCACCACTGGGCCGCACTGTTGTTCGCGGCGTCGATCATCGTGCACATGCTGCGCATCTTCTTCACCGGTGCGTTCCGCCGTCCGCGTGAGGCCAACTGGATCATCGGCTGCCTCCTGCTGATCCTGGCGATGTTCGAGGGCTTCTTCGGCTACTCGCTCCCCGACGACCTGCTCTCGGGCACCGGCGTCCGCGCCGCGATGAGTGGCATCGTCCTCGGTATCCCGGTGGTCGGCACCTGGATTCACTGGGCGCTGTTCGGCGGCGACTTCCCCGGCGTGATCATCATCCCGCGCCTCTACGTGCTGCACATCCTGCTCTTCCCGGGCATCATCCTGGCGCTGATCGGTGCGCACCTCGCGCTCGTCTGGTACCAGAAGCACACGCAGTTCCCCGGCCCCGGCCGCACCGAGAAGAACGTCGTCGGTGTCCGGATCATGCCGGTGTTCGCGGCCAAGGCCGGCGCGATGTTCGCCTTCGTCACCGGCGTGCTCGCGATCATGTCGGGCATCTTCCAGATCAACCCGGTCTGGAACATCGGTCCGTACAACCCGGCACAGGTCTCCGCGGGTTCGCAGCCCGACATCTACATGATGTGGACCGACGGCCTGATACGTCTGTTCCCGGCGTGGGAGCTCTACCTGGGCAATTACACGGTGCCGATGTCGAACTGGGTCGTGCTGATCATGACGATCATCTTCGGCCTGATGTTCGCCTACCCGTGGATCGAGAAGAAGCTCACCGGCGACGATGCGCACCACAACCTGCTGCAGCGTCCTCGTGACGCACCGGTGCGGACTGCGATCGGCGCCATGGCGGTCTCGTTCTACATCCTGCTGACGATCGCGTGTATGAACGACATCATCGCGTTCAAGTTCCACATCTCGCTCAACGCGACGACCTGGATCGGACGCATCGGCCTGATCATCCTGCCGCCGCTGGTGTACTTCATCACCTACCGTTGGGCGCTCTCGTTGCAGCGCAGCGACCGCGAGGTCCTGGCACACGGCATCGAGACCGGCATCATCAAGCGTCTCCCGCAGGGTGAGTACATCGAGGTCCACCAGCCGCTCGGCCCGGTCGACAGCCACGGCCACCCGATCCCGCTCCCCTACGAGGGTGCGGCGCTGCCGAAGCGGATGAACAAGCTCGGTTCCGCGGGCGCACCGGGTACCGGTTCGATCCTCACGGCCGATCCGCTGGAGGAGCAGCTGCGCAACGTCGAACTCGAGCACGAGATCGAGGCAGGCGAACGCAAGGCTCTCCGCGAGCTACAGGCCAAGGGCGGCAACCCCTTCGGCGAGTAGCCACGCGAGAAGTTCCACACACGACCCACCGCGGGCCGTCGAGCACCATCGGGTGCACGACGGCCCGCGGTGCGTTTCCGGGTCGAACCACTCCCCTCCCCCGCGTCAGCGCCCGGCACCGTTCGTCGATGTGGCACGGTGGACCCCATGCACCGACCGCCCCGAAGTTCCGGTCTGTCCCAGATCACCCGTGGGATGGGCACTCTCGACGCCGAGATCTACGATTCGATCGCCCGCTCACCGAGCCCGCTTCTCGACGTGACGATGCCGGCGCTCACCCGGGCGGCCGACCACTCCAAGCTGTGGATGGCCATCGCGGCCGGGCTCGCCGTGTCCGGACGTCCGTCGCTGCAGCGCGGTGCCGCGCGCGGCATCGTCTCGCTCGCCGTGACAAGCCTGGTGACCAACCAGGGCGCCAAACGTGTGCGTCGCCGCTCGCGTCCGGCCCACGGGCTCATCCCGGTGCCACGACGCGGCCGCCGGCGCCCGACGTCGAATTCCCTGCCCTCGGGTCACTCGGCCAGCGCTGCGGCGTTCGCCGTCGGTGTTGCCGTCGAGAACCCGCCGGCGGGTCTCCTGCTGTCCGCACTGGCCGGGCTGGTCGGCTTGTCCCGGGTGGCCACCGGGGCCCACTACCCCGGTGATGTGCTCGCCGGGCTCGGCATCGGCGCCGCGATCGCGACCATCGGTGCGCGCGTCGTACCGCCCATCACCGAACCGTCGCTGTCCCTGGCCGCCCCGTCGGTCGTCGACGCGGACCGCAACCCGGACGGCGTGGGTCTGGTCGTCGTCGTGAATCCGGGTTCCGCGGATGGCCGTGGGCGTCGGGTCCTCGAGCAGATCCGCCGCCGACTGCCGGCCGCCGAGATCATCGAGCTCGACGAGACCGACGACATGGCGGCCGTGTTCGCCGACGTCGCGACGCGCGCCACGATCCTCGGGGTGGCGGGTGGCGACGGCACCGTGGCGTGCGCCGCCGGGCCGGCACTCGCCGCCGACATCCCGCTCGCGGTGTTCCCCGCGGGCACCTTCAACCACTTCGCCCGCGACATCGGTTGCGGCACGGTGGAGGCCACCATCGAGGCGGTCCGTTCCGGGTCGGCGTCACGTGTCGATGCGGTGTGGCTCAACGATTCCCGACTGATCCTGAACACGGCGAGCATCGGCGCGCACCCCGACTTCGTCCGCGTCCGCCGGCGCCTACAGCGTCGGATCAGCCGTCCTCTCGCGACCGCGGCCGCCGTACTCCATGTCCTCCGCAAGGATCCGCACGTACGCATCGAGGTGGAGGGACGGGTGCTCGACGCGTCCCTGTTCCTCGTCGGCAACTCCATCTACCAGCCGACCGGATTCCTGCCGACCCGTCGTGTCCGACTCGACGACGGTCTCCTCGACGTGCGCATCCTCGAGACCGGTCACCGCTGGGCGACCCTACGGCTGCTCGGCTCACTCGCCGTCGGACGCCTCGAACGTTCGCACCTCTACCACGAGATGCAGGTGCCCGAGTTCCGGTTCACCGCGGTCGACGGTCCCGTCGCCGTGTCGCATGACGGCGAGGTCGAGGATTCGTACTCCCACGCCGACTTCCGGGTCGACTACCGCGCCCTCAAGGTGTTCCGGCCCGTCGCCCCCAGGCGGCCCTGAGCTCCGATCGGGGTGGCCCGCCCGAGCGTTGCGGGCGGGACACACCGGCGACACGAGAGCGCCCCACCGGAATCCGGTGGGGCGCTCTCGAATGTGTTCGTCGACCGCGTATACCGCGGCGGCTCAGTGCTTCTCGGGACCGACGTGGTACTCGAAGACGAGTCCGGCGGCCGTACCCATGATGACCACCGCCGCGAAGATCGACAGCCAGAAGTTGCCGGTGGCGAAGCCGACCGCGAAGATCGAGGCGCCGAGCGCGATCAGGATGGGCCACCACGAGTGCGGGCTGAAGAAGCCCAGCTCGCCGGCGCCGTCCTCGATCTCGGCGTCTTCGTAGTCCTCCGGGCGGATCTCGACGCGTCGGGCGACGAAGCGGAAGAAGGTGCCCGCGATGAGCGTCAGGCCGGCCGCGAAGAACAGGCCGACGACGCCAACCCACTCGATGCCCTTGCTGGTGAAAGCGGTGAACAGGGTGTACGCGACGCCCGTCAGAAAGAAGAAGGCGGTCAGCATCTCGAAGAGGCGTGCCTCGATCTTCATCGTCAGCTCACTTTCTTGGTGCAGTTGGCGAGGGTCGGGTTGTCCGGGTCACCGGTTGCGCCGACGGTTCCGTCGGTGGCCCGTCGGGTGTCGAACGGCACCGTGGTCACCGATTCCGGGGCCTGGCAGATCGCCGCGAGAGCCTCGGCGTTGGTGGCACCGGGATTCGCCTCACGGAAGCGGATGTAGCTGTCGAAGTCCTCGGGGGCGACCGCGCGGACCTCGAAGTTCATCATCGAGTGGTACGTGCCGCACATCTCGGCGCAGCGGCCGACGAAGGCGCCGGTCCGGTCGATCGACTTGATCTGGAAGACCGGGTCGGTCGCGTTCTGCTCCGGGAACGGGAAGACGTCGCGCTTGAACAGGAACTCCGGCACCCAGAACGAGTGGATGACGTCGGCCGAGGCGATGTTGAACTCGATGCGCTTACCGGTCGGCAGGACCAGCACCGGGATCTCCGACGACGAGCCGACCGTCTCGATCTTGTCGAACTTCAGGTAATCGCGGATGTCGTCGTCACGGCCACCGGCGGGACCCGGGAGCTCGCCGTGCTCGCCACCCTCGTCGCTGCCGGCGTGTTCGGTCTCGGCGCCACTACCGGTCTGGGCCTGGACCTCGAACGGGTTGCCGTTCTGCTCGAAACCGTTGTAGGTCGTGCCGTCGGAGAACTCGACCTGATTGTAGCCGAACTTCCAGTTCCACTGGAACGCGGTCACATCGACGACGACCTTCGAGTCGTCGTTCTTGCTCTCGACGTTGTTCTGCACGATGACCGTGAAGTAGAAGAGCACCGCGATGATGACGAACGGGATCGCCGTGTAGGTGAGCTCGAGCGGCACGTTGTACGCGGTCTGGCGCGGGAACACGCCCTTCTTCGCGTCGTTCGCACGGTGGAAGGTGATCGTCCAGAAGATCAGCGCCCACACCAGGATGCCCATGACGAGCGCTGCAATGACCGACCAGGTCCACAGATCGACCATCTCTTTGCCATCGGGCGTGACGCCCTCGGGCCAACCGAAACGCATCGCCTCACTGGCGTCGCAACCCGACATCAGCAGTGCGCCGAGGCCGAGAGTGGCGACGAATGCCAGTCGCTTCATCGTCCGCGACGCTGATGAGACACGCCTCGCTCGGGGCCGTCCACCGTGTGCCAATTTCACGCCTTCCTGCTCGCTCACCGGCGCCCTCGCGCCGAGGTGAGTGCATGCCACATGACCTGCACGGGGCAAGGTCTTGCCGTGGACACACAGCAATTCTTGCACCTAGTACTACGCAGCGTAGACCAACCCGCGGAAGCTGTCGGAATCGGGGCGCGATCCGGTCGTGTCCCCGTGGTTTCCGCCTCGTACCGATGTCGGCGACCCGGTGACGACGTCCCGGCCACGTGCGTCACCCGACCCCGCCGTGTCGGAACACGACCGGCCGCTTCAGGCATACTCGGACGCGGTCCGACGCCGCGTCGGAACCCGCGCCTGGACTGGCTACCGAATGGAGAGAACGAGACGTGTGTGGTCTGCTCGGCCTGCTGACATCCGACGGAACGGCCGCCGAGGTCGTCGATCCGGTGGCGGTGGCCTCGCACTGCATGCGGCATCGCGGACCCGATGAACCCGGCACCTGGCACGACGACGACATCGTGTTCGGCTTCAATCGGCTCTCGATCATCGACATCGAGCACTCGCATCAGCCCCTGCGCTGGGGTCCGCCGGAGAATCCCGATCGGTATGCGCTGGTGTTCAACGGGGAGATCTACAACTACCTCGAGATCCGGGCCGAGCTCGCCCGGGACGAGGGCGCGCTGTTCCGCACCGAGGGCGACAGCGAGGCGATCGTCGCGGCCTTCCATCACTGGGGACCCGACGCGGTCCGGCGGCTGCGCGGCATGTTCGCGTTCGCGATCTGGGACACCGAGAACCGCTCGCTCTTCCTCGCCCGTGACCCGTTCGGCATCAAGCCTCTGTTCGTGGCATCGGGCCCCGGCGGGCTCGTCTTCGGCAGCGAGAAGAAGAGTCTGCTCGAACTGATCGAACGCATCGGGTTGTCGACGGAACTCGATCCCCGCGCGATCGAGCACTACACGGTGCTGCAGTACGTCCCGGAACCCGAGACGATCCACGCCTCGATCCGGCGACTGGAGTCGGGCTGCCATGCCACCGCGACACCGGGCAGTCCCCTGTCGATCCGGCGCTATTTCACTCCCCAGTTCGGCGTCCGTCCGGTCACCGACGCCACCCGGCAGAAGCGCTACGACGAGATCGCCGACGTACTCGCCGACTCGGTCGCCAAGCACATGCGGGCCGATGTGACGGTCGGGTCGTTCCTGTCCGGCGGTATCGACTCGACGGCGATCGCCGCGCTGGCGATCCGGCACAACCCGGACCTCATCACCTTCACCACCGGCTTCGAGCGCGAGGGTTATTCGGAGGTCGACGTCGCCGCCGAGTCGGCGGCGGCGATCGGCGCTCGCCACGTGGTGAAGGTCGTCGGACCGTCGGAGTTCATCGAGGCGATCCCCTCGATCGTCTGGTACCTCGACGACCCGGTCGCCGACCCCGCGCTCGTCCCGCTGTACTTCGTGGCAGCCGAGGCACGTAAGCACGTCAAGGTCGTGCTCTCCGGCGAGGGCGCCGACGAATTGTTCGGCGGATACACGATCTACAAGGAGCCGTTGTCCCTGGCCGCCTTCGATCGGCTGCCGCGGCCGCTGCGTCGCGCGGCGGGGAAGATCTCCGACCGGATCCCGGAGGGAACGCGCGGCAAGAGCCTGCTGCACCGCGGTTCGCTCACACTCGAGGAGCGCTATTACGGCAACGCCCGCAGCTTCGACGACGCGCGACTACGCGCGGTCCTGCGCGACTACCGCCCCGAATGGACCCACACCGACGTCACCGCCCCGATCTACGCGATGAGCGAGGGGTGGGATCCGGTGGCCCGCATGCAGCATCTGGATCTGTTCACCTGGCTGCGCGGCGACATCCTCGTCAAGGCGGACAAGATCACGATGGCCAACTCCCTCGAGTTGCGGGTGCCGTTCCTCGACCCGGAGGTGTTCGCGATCGCCGAGGGCCTCCCCCATGACGAGAAGATCGCCCACGGCACAACGAAATACGCGCTGCGCAAGGCACTGGAGCAGATCGTCCCGGCGCACGTCCTGCACCGCAAGAAGCTCGGCTTCCCGGTTCCGATCCGGCATTGGCTTGCCGGCACCGAGATGTACGACTGGGCGCACGAGACCATCACGCACTCCCAGACCGATCACATCTTCGCCAAGGACGCGGTGGTCGCGATGCTCGACGAGCATCGAGAAGGCGTGGTGGACAACAGCCGCCGGCTCTGGACGGTCCTGATGTTCATGGTCTGGCACGGCATCTTCGTCGAGGGCACGATCGTCCCGGAGATCATCGACCACACCTATCCGGTGCGGGTCTAGTCCGAGAGTCGTTCTCCGGCAACACAACCCGCCCCGGAAATCGCCGGCCACAGCGCAGTCGACCACGATACGTCACCGACTTCGCCACGCAGGGCCCATTTCCGGGGCGGCTTCGACGGTCGTGCACTCAGTTCGCGAGCTTCAGACCGATGACCCCGCCGACGATCATCAGCAGGAAGAACACCCGCAACACCGACACCGGCTGCCCACCGGTGAGCATGGCGTAGACCACGGTGAGCGAAGCCCCGATGCCCACCCACACGGCGTAGGCGGTGCCCACGGGCAAGTCGCGCATCGCATAGGCCAGTCCGGCCATACTGATGGCGAGCGCGACGAGGAACAAGCCCGTCGGCCCCGGTTTCGTGAAGCCCTCCGACCGACCCAACGCGGTGGCCCACACTGCTTCGAACACACCCGACACGACGAGAACGAGCCATGACATGACGACCTCCCACGGGCCGTCTTGTCGCACACCGGGTACAGCACCCCTCGTCCGGGAGTCCTCGATCGGGACTCCGTTCCAACGTCTCACGCCGGGGCGGGGGTGGCAACGTCAGACGCGTCACCACCCCGGGCAGACCGGACTTCAGCCGGCGAACGCCGCCTTGATCTCCGCGGCGGCCTCGGCGCCGTACGCGCCTTCGATCCGGGCGAGAGCCGAGTCCGAGTCCCAGGCCCAGTCCTGTGTCGAGACGGTCTCGAGCACGAGCACCGCGACCATCGACCCGACCTGCGCGGCGCGCTCGAAACCGAGTCCCTTGGACAGCGCGGACAGGAACCCGGCCCGGAATCCGTCGCCGACGCCGGTCGGGTCGACCTTCGCGGTCTCCGGCACGACGGACACATGGATGCGGGTGCCGTCGCGGTCGACGATCTCCACGCCGTCCTTGCCGAGCGTCGTGACCCGGACCCCGACCATCTCGGCGACCTGCGCCTCGGACAACCCGGCCTTCTGACGGAGGAGACCCCACTCGTATTCGTTGGTGAACAGGTAGGCGGCGCCGTCGATGAGGGTGCGCGTCTGCTCGCCGTCGAGGCGGGCCAGCTGCTGCGACGGGTCCGCGGCGAACGGGATACCCGCTGTTCGGCACTCCTCGGTGTGGCGGATCATCCCGGCCGGGTCGTCGGCACCGATGAGGACGAGGTCGGGCGTGCCGACCTCGGCGATCACCTCGGCGAGGGCGATGTCGCGGCTCTCGCTCATCGCACCGGCGTAGAAGGTGGCCAGCTGGGCCATCGTCTCGTCGGTCGTGCACATGAACCGCGCGGTGTGATGGGACTCCGACACGCGGACACCGCGGCAGTCGACTCCGTTGGACTCGAGCCACTGGCGATACTCGGTGAAGTCGGACCCGACGGCCCCGACCAGGACCGGAGCGCCGCCGAGCTGACCCATCGCGTAGCAGATGTTGCCGCCGACCCCACCGCGCCGGACGACGAGGTCCTCCACGAGGAAGCTGAGGGAGATGTGTTCGAGGTGGTCGCCGAGCAGCTGCTCGGAGAACTTGCCCGGGAACTTCATCAGATGATCGGTTGCGATGGAGCCGCACACAACGATTGCCACTGGAGATCTCAGCCCTTCATGTGGTTGCCCGACAGATAGTGCCCAGCAGGTGGTGACCGCCAGGTGATGACCCGAATGGGTGATGACCCGGGTAGGTGATGACACAGACAGGTGTCCACGCTACTCACCCCACGACATACGGCACCGGCCGCACCCCCATGGGATGCGGCCGGTGCCGGAAAGCGTCTGACGTGTGCCGACGTGTCAGTTGAACGAGTCGCCGCAGGCACAGCTGCCGGTGGCGTTCGGGTTGTCGATGGTGAAACCCTGCTTCTCGATGGTGTCGACGAAGTCGATGGTCGCACCCTGCACGTAGGGCGCGCTCATCCGGTCGACAGCCAGTGTGACGCCGCCGAAGTCGGTGGTGATGTCACCGTCGAGGGTGCGATCGTCGAAGAAGAGCTGGTACCGCAGGCCCGCGCAACCACCCGGCTGGACGGCGATACGCAGCGCGAGGTCGTCGCGGCCCTCTTGGTCGAGCAGCGCCTTGGCCTTGGACGCGGCAGCGTCGCTGAGGACGACGCCGGTGCTCGTGGCTGTGCTCGTTTCGTTCTGCACGGTCATGGATGCTCCTGTAAGTGGTGTGGTCCCGGTGCAATGTGGCCCGATGCCGTCGTGATGGGTTGCGCCCCGCACGGTCGTTCGGGATTCACCCCGCTCGCCGGGAGGTCGACCGGTTGTGCCCGTGCGTACAACCGTACTCCTCCCCGTGGTATTCCCGTCCAGTCGGACGGGCGTTTCCCCGAGGTCCGGCCGGGTTCTCGGCTCGACACGTCGGCGCGATCAGCGGTGCGCGTCATCGAGATCGGACGCCACCGTTTCGGCGAGCGCGACGAGCTGGTTCTCCGCATCGGCCATCGCGACCTCGACCGAGCCCGCGACGTCGACGATCGCGTGCGCCGCCGCCACACCGGCCTCGGCGATCTCGTCGGGGCTCAGGGCGACCTGTCCCGCGAGGACGATCGTCGCCGCTCCGGCACCGTGAGCGCCGAGCGACGAGGCAGCGGAGTGCAGTGCGGAGACGACCTTGCCGCGGAGCGTCTGCGCATCGAACCTGCCCTCCCCGGTGACGACGACGTCGGCCGCGGCGACCTCGGCAGCCAGGCCGGTCGCGTCGGCGACGACGGTGGCGCCGGAGACGCGGACGCCTCCGAGCGCGAGGAGCGCCGCACCCAGACCACCTGCGGCACCGGCACCCGGCTCGTCGGCGATGTCCCGACCTGCGAGGTCACCGAGGACGCGCGAGAAGTCGTCGAGCCGCCTGGCGAGCAGGGCGACGGTGTCCGGGTCGGCGCCCTTCTGCGGACCGAACACCGCCGCCGCGCCCAGCGGGCCCAGGAGCGGGTTCTCCACATCGGATGCCGCGATCAGCTCCACGCCGCGAAGTCGCCGCCGGGCGTGATCGCCGCCGCCCAGGGCCTCCAGCAGGCCGGCACCGCCGTCGGTCGTCGCACTGCCGCCGAGTCCGATCACGATCCGGTCCACCCCGCGCGCCAGTGCCGCCACGACGAGCTCACCGACACCTCGGGTGTCGGCCCCCACCGCCGTGCGCGGCGTCGGCGTACCGCCCAGCTGATGTAGACCGCACGCCTGCGCGCACTCGATGTAGGCGGTCGAGGGTTCGTCGAGAAGCCACCGGGCACGCACGCCCGCGCCGAGCGGGCCGGACACCGATTCGGTGATCACGGTCCCGAATCGCGACGCCAGGACGTCGACGAAGCCCGGTCCGCCGTCGGACTGCGGGGCCACGACGAGTTCGTCATCCGGCCGCGCGGCAGTCCACCCGCGCGCGATCGCGTGCGCGGCGACCACCGCGGACATGGTGTCGCCGAACGAGTCCGGCGCGATCAGGATGCGCACCGGAACCCCGTCGCCGGTCCCGTGGGTGTCGCACCGCGCGTCGCATCGTTCCCGGTCATGAGCACGGAGTATAGGGAGCGGACCCGATCCCGGCAGTGCGACTCCGGACGCCGCATCCGCGGTGGGCACGCCCCTCGGGACGACATCGGGCGGCGACCACCGAAAAGCGACGACCGCGCGTTTGTCTCGCAACACCGATCACCTAGGCTCTACAGGCGTGAAGCTGCCATGGAAGAAGGACGACACCCAGGCGGATTCCGGCGACAGCTCGGTCTCCACCTACACCGCCGACGACGAGTCCGGCACCGACGTCGCGCCCTCCGCCAAGGGCAGCAAATACACTCCGGGCAAGGGGCGCCCGACGCCGTCTCGCCGCCAGGCCGAGAACCGGCGGCGCGGTCCCGTCGCGCCACCACCGACGAACCGTTCCGAGGCACGCGCCCGCAAGAAGGAGCTCAAGTCCACGCTCTCCAAGGAGGAGAAGCGGGCACTCTCCACCGAGCGACGCGAGAAACGGCTCCAGCAGCGGGAACGGATGATGGCCGGCGACGAGGCCTATCTGATGCCGCGCGACAAGGGCCCCGCGCGGCGCTACACCCGCGACATCGTCGACGCCCGGCGCAATTTCGCCGGGCTGTTCATGCCGTTCGCCATCCTGCTGATCGTCCTGATGTTCCTGGTCCCGCAGGCCGCCGCGCTGACGAACCTCATCCTGGTCGCGTTCGTCGTTCTGATGGCCGTCGACGGTGTGATCCTCGGCCGCATGGTCAACCGCCGCGTCGCCGAACGTTTCCCGGAGTCCGGCGACGGGGGCTTCAAGCTCGGCTGGTACGCGTTCACCCGCGCGATGCAGCTGCGCAAGATGCGCGCCCCCAAGCCGATGGTCTCGCCGGGCGACGAAGTCTGATCGATGACCGATCGCGCAGTGCGCACCCTTGTCCTCGGAGGCGTGCGCTCGGGTAAGTCCGCGCACGGCGAGTCCCTGCTCGGCGAGCACCGGCAGATCCGATACCTGGCCACCGGCCCGCTCACGTCCTCCGACGGCGACTGGATGGACCGCGTGCGGATCCACCGCGAACGCCGCGACGCGCGGTACACGACGATCGAGACGACCGACCTCGGGCACGCCCTGCGCTCCGCACCGGACATCCCGGCCCTCGTCGACGATCTGGGCAACTGGCTCACCGCGCAGATCGACGCTGTCCACGGCTGGACCTCGGGGTCGGAGATCGACCTCGACGGCCCGATCGACGACCTCTGCGACGCGTTGAGCGCGATGTCGGCCGACGTGGTGCTGATCAGCCCCGAGGCCGGGTTGTCGCTCGTACCTCCCACCCCCGCCGGACGGGTCTTCCAGGACCTGCTCGGCACCCTCAACGCCCGGGTGGCGCAGGTGTGCGAGCGTGTCGACCTCGTCGTCGCCGGGCGGGTCCTCAACCTTCCCGCCACGCCGGGATCGCCGATCACCCGGACGACAACCGGCAGTGCGGATTCGGCGTCGGACACCCCGCCGCCCTCGGCGACGGCCTCCGATCACGCCGAGCCTGCTCCGCGGACGTCGGTCGCCACCGCGACCCCCACTGCCGACTCCTCCGCGCCCGACTCCTCCGCGCCCGACTCCTCCGCACCCGAACCGGTTGCGGGCGTGGGATTCTCCACGGGCCCCCGGCCCGACCCCACCGACGCCGAGGTGTTCGCGCCGATCACGCCGCCGGACGAGGCGATCGCCCAGGACGCCCGCAAGCGGCAGGCGACCCTCACCAAGCCACCGGGGTCGCTGGGCCGCGTCGAGGAGATCGGCGTCTGGATCGCCGCCTGCCAGGGCCAGTGCCCGCCCGCACCTCTCACCTCCCCCACCGTCGTCGTCTTCGCCGGCGACCACGGCGTCGCCCGCGGTGGGGTCTCGGCGTTCCCGCCCGAGGTGACCGCACAGATGGTCGCCAACATCTCCGCGGGCGGCGCGGCGGTGAACGTCATGGCGGGCCGCGTCGGCGCGACGGTGAAGGTCGTCGACATGTCCGTCGACGCCGACACCGCTCCGGAGCTGTCGCGGTACAAGGTCCGGCGCAGCAGCGACGACCTGCGCACCACCGACGCGATCACTCTCGCCGAGGCGCGCGAGGCACTCGCCGCCGGCCGCGCCATCGCCGACGACCTCGTCGACTCGGGCACCGATCTGCTGATCGCCGGCGAGATGGGTATCGGCAACACCACCCCGGCCACCGTCCTCATCGGCGCGCTGACCCGGCGCGAACCGGTCGAGATCGTCGGCCGGGGAACCGGCGTCGACGACGCCGGGTGGATGCGCAAGACCGCCGCGATCCGCGACGGTATGCGCCGCGCGCGTAAGGTGATCCACGACCCGCTCGCGTTGCTCGCCGCCGTCGGCGGGGCCGACCTGGCCGCCACCGTCGGTTTCCTCGCCCAGGCGGCCCTGCGCCGGACGCCGGTCATCCTCGACGGCGTGGTGATCACCGCCGCGGCGATGGTCGCCAACGAGCTCGCGCCGGGCGCGATGCGCTGGTGGATCGCCGGTCACCGGTCGGTCGAACCCGCCCATCAGATCGCCCTCGAGCACCTCGACCTGGTTCCGGTTCTCGATCTCTCGATGCGGCTCGGCGAGGGCAGCGGAGCCGTCCTGGCCCTGCCGATCGTGCAGTCGGCCGCCGATCTGCTCGTGTCCATGGCCACCTTCGACGAGGCCGGGGTGACCGACAACAGCATCCCAGATGGGGACCCCGCAGACGGGACCATCGCCGCCGACGCCGAGACATCCTGACGCCGAACGGATTCGCCGTGATTCCGCCGACCCGGGCGCTCCGTACCGCGTTCAGTTGGATGACGATCGCGCCCGTCGGAGGTCACGAGGCGTCGGCCGCGCCGGATCGATCGCTGGGGGCGGCGGTGATGGCGTCGGTCCCGGTGGTGGGCGTGGTGCTGGGTGCCGGATCGGCGATCGCGGCCCTCGGACTCTCACACACCGGACTCCCGACGCTGCTGATCGGTGTTCTCGTCGTCGTCCTGCTCGCCACGCTGACCCGTGGCATGCATCTCGACGGGCTCGCCGACACCGCCGACGGACTCGGGTGTTACGGCCCGCCCGAACGTGTCACCGAGGTGATGCGCAGCGGCACCGTCGGACCGTTCGGCGTGGCGACGCTGGTCTTGGTCCTGGCGGTGCAGTCGACCGGATTCGCCGCACTGGCCGATGAGTCCCGATGGTACGACCTCGCGTTCGCCATCGCGCTCGGCCGGCTCGGCGCGGTCATCGGCACCCGGCGGTCACTGGATCCGGCCCACCGCAACGGCTTCGGCGCGCTCGTCGCGGGCACCCAGCACACCTCCATCGCCGCCTGGCTGCTTGTCGCGCTCATCGCGACCGTCCCACTCGGATTGTCTGCCAACGGATTCGACGGCGGCCACCTCGAGGTGGCCGCCGTCGTCCAAGGATCTGCGGTCGTGCTCGGCGTCGCGGCAGTGGCCTGGTGGTTCACCCGGCACTGCGCGAGGCGGATGGGCGGGATGACCGGCGACGTGCTGGGCGCGACCATCGAACTCGGGGTCGCACTCGCCGTCGTCGGCCTCTTGCTCTGACCGCGGCGCCGGTCAGCGGCGGTAGAGCTCGGTCATCCAGCCGTGAGTGTCGGCGAACGTCCCGCGCTGGATGCCGGTGAGAGTGTCCCGCAACGCCTGGGTCACCTCGCCGGTCTCACCGTTGTTGATGGTGTAGTCCTCGCCCTCACCCTTGACCCGGCCGACCGGGGTGATGACGGCGGCGGTGCCGCAGGCGAACACCTCGGTGATGTCGCCCGACGCCACGCCCTTGCGCAGCTCCTCGGTGGTGATCTTGCGTTCCTCGACCTCGAAGCCGGCGTCGGTGGCCAGCGTCAGCAACGACGAACGGGTGATCCCCGGCAGCAGCGACCCGGACAGTTCGGGGGTCACCAGGCGGGCGTCGGCACCGGAGCCGAACACGAAGAACAGGTTCATGCCGCCCATCTCCTCGATGAAGCGGCGCTCGATCGCATCGAGCCACACGACCTGGTCGCACCCCTGCTCGGTCGCCTGCCGTTGCGCGAGGAACGCGGCGGCATAGTTCCCACCGCACTTGGCGAATCCGGTACCGCCCGGTGCTGCGCGAACGTACTCGGTGGAGAGCCAGACGCTCACCGGCTTGATGCCGCCGGCGAAGTAGGCGCCGGCCGGCGACGCGATGACCGAGTAGATGTACTTCGTGGACGGGGCGTTCACGCCGAGACTCGCCTGCGAGGCGAACATGAACGGACGGAGATAGAGCGACTCCTCGCCGCCGGCGGCGGGCACCCACTCGTTGTCCGCATCCAGCAGTGCCTTGAGAGAGGCGATGAAATCCTCGACCGGCAGTGCCGGCATGGCGAGTCGTTCGGCACTGCGCTGCAGCCGGGCCGCGTTGGCCTCGGGCCGGAACGCGGCGATCGAACCGTCGGGCTGGCGATAGGCCTTGAGCCCCTCGAACACCTCTTGGCCGTAGTGCAGAACCGTGGCCGCCGGGTCCAGCGCGATCGGACCGTACGGCTTCACCGTGGCGCTGTGCCAACCCACCTCGGCGTCGTAGTCGATCATCACCATGTTGTCGGTGAAATGGCGCCCGAATCCCGGGGCGGACAGGATCTCCGCGCGCCGGCCCTCAGACACCGGATGCGGGTGCTCGGTACGGTTGAACTCCAAGGTCATGGCGCCATCGTACCGCCGGGTCCAAAAGCATTTCCGCGCCCGGTGGGGTCACCCCCGGGCCCCGGTGCGGCCCCATGCGAGTGCTCGCAGGTCACACGTGCGACGGCACGAACGGCGGGATCACGACCTCACACGTCAGGTCGCGGCCGCGGACATCGACGACGACCTCGTCACCCTTGCGCACCCCCGACGCCGTGTCCAGCAGCGCGAGTGCGATGCCCTGTTTGAGCGTGGGCGAGAACGTGCCCGACGTACAGGTCCCGATCGCCGCTCCGCCCGCTGCGTCGCCTGCCTGCCGAACCGCGCAGCCGGCCCGCGGGACTCCGCGTCCGGTCGCCCGCAACCCGTACAGGCGACGCGCCGGCCCAGCCTCCTTCTCGGCCAGCAGGGCGTCGCGCCCGAAGAACGACGGCTTGTCCCAACCGACCGCCCAGCTCGAGCGCGCCTGCACCGGCGAGATGTCGGGACCGAGCTCGTGTCCGTGCAGTGCGTAACCCATCTCGGTGCGCAGCGTGTCCCGCGCGCCCAGCCCCGCGGGAAGGCCGCCGACCGCGGTGATCGCCTCGAGCAGGACGTCGAAGACCGCGCCGGCGTCGTCCCACCGCGGCACGATCTCGTAGCCCCGTTCCCCGGTGTATCCCGTCCGGCAGACGCGCACCGGGGCCGCCCCTCCGGGCGTCGCCAGGTCGGCGTCGGCGAAGGCCATGTACTCCATGTCGGCGGGGAGTCCGAGTCCGGTCAGGATGTCGGGAGACCTCGGCCCCTGCACCGCCAGGACGGCCAGGTCACGATGCTGGTCGATGATCGAGATGCCTTCCGGCGCAACCGCTTGCAGTCGGGCCACGACGTCCGCGGTGTTCGCCGCGTTGGGCACCAGGAAGACCTCGTCGTCACCGACGAGATAGGCGATCAGGTCATCGACGACACCGCCGGACTCATTGCAGCACAACGTGTACTGCGCCTTGCCGGGCACGATCTTGCCGAGGTCGTTGGTGAGCGTCGAGTTGACGAACGCCGCCGCGCCCGCCCCGGACACCAGCGCCTTGCCGAGGTGACTGACGTCGAAGATGCCCACGTTGTCCCGCACCGCGGCGTGCTCGGCCACCGTGCCCGAGTACGACACCGGCATGTTCCATCCGCCGAACTCGGCGAAGGTGGCCCCCAGTGCGGCGTGACGGTCGGCGATCGGCCCGGCGAGGAGTTCACTCATGCCGTCCACGCTATCGGGCGACCCGCGCCGCCGGGCGCACCCGTGGCGGCACGCCCGGCGGGATCGGCGTTCGCGGCAGCCCGCCGCGGCGCCGCTGTGGCAGAGTTGAGCGGGTGAGCAAGAACGACACCGTCGACCGCGCACGCGGCCCCGAACTCGAACTGTCCACCTCGATCGGCAAGGGCGATTCCGCCCTGGTCATCGGCCTGATCAGCGCGTCGTCGTCCGACGACGATGCCGACGGCCCCGGCGCCGAGCCGACTCTCGCCATCGGTGACGGCATCCTCGACGACGCTCAGGCCGCCGCCATCAGCGCCGCCCTCACGGCACTCGGGGCCACCGGCTCGCACGGCGAGGTCACCCGGACCGCGGCTCCGGAGTCCCTGCCGGTCGGTGTCGTCGTCGCGGTCGGTCTCGGCGACGCCGACAACCTCGACGACGCCGACCAGGTCCGGCAGGCCGCCGGGATCGTCGCGCGCGAGCTCGACGGGCACGAGTCGGTGGCCACCACGCTCGCCGCGATCGATCTCCTCGCCGCGGCCGAAGGGCTGTTCCTCGGCGCGTACCGGTTCGACGAGTTCCGCTCGTCCAGTTCGAAGCCGAAGAAGACTCCGCCGCAACGCATCACACTGCTCGTCGAATCGAAGTCCAAGGAGGCCAAGGCCGGCCTGGAGCGGGCGGTCGCGATCGCCGACTCCGTCGCCATCGCCCGTGACTTCGTCAACACCCCGCCGAGTCACCTCTATCCCGAGGAGTTCGCGGCCCGCGCCCGCACGCTCGGGAGCAAGGCCGGGCTCAAGGTCGAGATCCTCGACGACAAGCAGCTCGAGGCGCAGGGCTACGGCGGGATCATCGGCGTCGGCAAGGGTTCCTCGCGACTGCCGCGCCTCGTCCGGCTGACCCACACCGCGAAGAAGTCCCCCACGAAGGTCGCTCTCGTCGGCAAGGGCATCACCTTCGACACCGGCGGCATCTCCATCAAGCCCGCCGCGAACATGGACGCGATGACCTCGGACATGGGCGGCGCCGCCGCCGTCATCGCCGCGACCATCCTTGCCGCCCGCCTCGACATCGACGTCACGGTCACCGCGACCGTGCCGATGGCCGAGAACATGCCCTCGTCGACCGCCCAGCGCCCCGGCGACGTGCTCACCCAGTACGGCGGACGCACGGTCGAGGTCCTCAACACCGACGCCGAGGGCCGTCTCATCCTCGCCGATGCGATCGTGCGGGCCTGCGAGGACGATCCCGACTACCTCATCGACACCGCAACGCTGACCGGTGCGCAGATGGTGGCGCTCGGCACCCGCACACCCGGCGTCATGGGTACCGACGAGTTCCGCGACCGCGTCGCGGCCCGCTCGGCCGATGTCGGCGAGAACGCCTGGGCCATGCCGCTGCCCGCGGAACTCCGCGCCGACCTGAAGTCCCGCGTCGCGGACCTGGCGAACGTGACCCCGCACCGCTGGGGCGGGATGCTCGCCGCCGCCATCTTCCTGAAGGAGTTCGTACCGGAGGATGTGCAGTGGGCCCACATCGACATCGCCGGACCCGCCTTCAACACCGGCAGCCCGTGGGGTTACACCACGAAAGGCGGTACGGGCGTACCCGTCCGGACCATCGCCGCGGTGCTCGAGGACATCGCTGCGAACGGCTGAGAAGACAGCCGACCGACAGCCGCCGACACCCGCGCGCCGCACCGATGAGAATCGTTACCGACGAGTACGAGCCGAACCGAGTCGGCGGCGCACCGTGCGGGTAGGGTTGGCCGCGGGGATGAGCGGCTGATCCGCCACTCATCTGCGCGGTCGTCGTACCGCCCCCGACCCCGTGCCCACGGCGCACACACCATTGGGCATCACCTACAGACCACCACGTCGAGTTCAGGAGTTCACAACGATGGCCTTCTCCGTCCAGATGCCCGCCCTTGGTGAAAGTGTCACCGAGGGGACAGTCACCCGGTGGCTGAAGGAGGAGGGCGACACCGTCGAGGCCGACGAGCCCTTGCTCGAGGTGTCGACCGACAAGGTGGACACCGAGATCCCGGCGCCCACTTCGGGTGTGCTGACCAAGATCATCGCGCAGGAGGACGACGTCGTCGAGGTCGGCGGCGACCTCGCCCTGATCGGTGACGCCGACGAGGCCGACTCCGGTTCCGACGACTCCGGCTCGGAGTCGGCCGGAGGCGACGAGCCCACCGAGGCCGCCCCCGAACCCGAGCCCGAGCAGGCGGCCGAAGAGCCCTCCACCGAGGAGGACGCCCCCGCCGAGAAGCCCACGGCCGACACCGGTTCCGGCTCGGCCGAGGGCACCGATGTGCTCATGCCCGAGCTCGGTGAGTCGGTCACCGAGGGCACGGTCACCAACTGGCTGAAGTCCATGGGCGACGAGGTGGCGGCCGACGAACCGCTGCTCGAGGTCTCGACCGACAAGGTCGACACCGAGATCCCCTCCCCCGTCGCGGGCACGCTCCTCGAGATCCTCGCGCAGGAGGACGACGTGATCGAGGTCGGCGGCAAGCTCGCCGTCATCGGTGACGCGTCGGCGGCTCCGTCGAAGAAGGAGCCCGAGCCGGAGCCCGAGCCCGAGCCGGAACCCGAACCCGAGCAGAAGTCGGAGCCCGAGCAGAAGCCCGAACCCGAGCAGGCACCCGCTCCCGAGGAGGAGCAGAAGCCGCAGCCCGAGGCCGAGTCCAAGGGCCCCGAGAAGTCCGACCCGCCGACCGTCGAGTCGACGCCGTACGTCACCCCGCTGGTGCGCAAACTGGCCGCGGAGAACAACATCGACCTCAACGCGATCAAGGGCACCGGTGTCGGTGGCCGGATCCGCAAGCAGGACGTGCTCGCGGCGGCCGAGGAGGCCAAGGCGCCCGCTCCCGAGCAGAAGCCCGCGGCGGCCGCTGCTCCGTCGGCACCCGCGGCATCGGCCGGGAAGTCCGCATCGCCGGAGATCCGTCCCGAGCTCGCCGAGCTGCGCGGCACCACCCAGAAGATCAACCGCATCCGCCAGATCACGGCGAAGAAGACCCGCGAGTCCCTGCAGCAGAGCGCCCAGCTGACGCAGGTCTTCGAGGTCGACATGACCCGCATCGCCGGACTGCGCAAGGCGGCCAAGGAGAGCTTCAAGGCCTCCGAGGGCGTCAACCTCACGTTCCTGCCGTTCATCGCGAAGGCCGTCGTCGAGGCGCTGAAGGCGCACCCGAACGTCAACGCGTCGATCGACGAGGACAAGAAGGAGATCACCTACTACGACAAGGTGCATCTGGGGATCGCCGTCGACACCCCGCAGGGTCTGCTGTCGCCGGTCATCCACAACGCGGACGACCTGTCGATCGCCGGCCTCGCCCGGGCCATCGCCGACATCGCGTCGCGCGCTCGGTCCAACGGCCTGAAGCCCGACGAGCTCGCCGGCGGCACCTTCACCATCACCAACATCGGCAGCCAGGGCGCCCTGTTCGACACCCCGATCCTGGTCCCGCCGCAGGCGGCGATGCTCGGTACCGGTGCCATCGTCAAGCGTCCGGTCGTCATCACCGGCGAGGACGGCTCGGAGTCGATCGCGGTGCGCTCGATGTCCTACCTGCCGCTGACCTACGATCACCGTCTCATCGACGGCGCCGACGCCGGCCGCTTCCTCACCACGGTGAAGAAGCGTCTCGAAGAGGCTGCCTTCGCCGCGGACCTGGGCCTCTAGCCCGGATTCCCGGAGACGGCACACCGAGGACACGCGATGCGGATCGCCGTCGCAGGGTCACAGGGGCTGATCGGCAACGCCCTGGTCAACTCGCTGCGCGCGGCGGGCCACACGGTCACACGTCTGGTCCGCCGCGAGGCACGCGCTGATGACGAGTTCAGTTGGGATCCCGAGACCATCGGCGTCCCGCCCGAGAGCCTCGACGGCGTCGAGGCGGTGGTGTCACTCGGTGGTGTCGGCGTCGGCAACGGCCGGTGGACCGGCCGGTTCAAACAGGAACTGCGGGACTCCCGGATCACCCCGACCGAGATCCTCGCCGAGGCGGTCCGGGATCTCGGTATCCCGACCTTCGTCAGTGCGAGCGCGACGGGCTACTACGGCGACACCGGTTCACGTCCGGCGACGGAGTCCGACGGTCCGGGCGAGGGTTTTCTGGCCGACCTGGTCGTCGACTGGGAACGCGCGGCAACCGCCAACGCGGGAGACGGCACGCGTCTCGTCCTGCTGCGCACCGCGCCCGTCCTGAGTGCGCAGGGTGGCCTGCTCGGCAAGCTCCGTCCGCTGTTCAAGCTGGGTCTCGGCGGGCCCATCGGCGACGGGAAGCAGTACTTCTCGTGGATCAGCCTCATCGACGAGGTGCGGGCCATCGAGTTCCTCCTCGCCTCCGACGTGTCGGGACCGGTGAACCTGAGCGCACCGGGCGCCGTTCCGTTCGGCGAGTTCGCGTCGGCTCTGGGCCGTGCCGTACACCGTCCGACCGTGCTGCAGGTCCCCGCTTTCGCGGCACGCCGGGTCGGCGGCGAGATGGCCGAGGAAATGATTCTGTTCAGTCAACGCGTTGCACCTGAGGTGCTGACCGATCACGGATTCACCTTCACCCATCCCGGTGTCGACGAGGCCCTGGCCTACGCCACCGGTTCCCGACGCCATGACTGATCGACCGATCCGCGCGAGTACCGATCCGGTCGAGATCCGCCGGCTCGGCGTCCTCGACTATCAGTCGGCCTACGACATGCAGCACGGGCTGGCCACCGACCGCGCGGACGGCATCCTCGACCACGACGTACTGCTGTTGCTGGAACACCCCTCCGTCTACACCGCGGGCAAACGCACCGAGGACTCCGACCGGCCCACGAACGGCGCGCCGGTGGTCGATGTCGACCGCGGCGGTCGGATCACCTGGCACGGCCCGGGGCAGCTCGTCGGCTACCCGATCGTGAAGCTCGCCGAGCCGCTGGACGTCGTCGAGTACGTGCGTCGCCTGGAGGCGGCGCTGATCACGGTCTGCGCCGGGCTCGGCGTGGCCACCGGCCGTGTCGACGGCCGATCGGGCGTGTGGATCACCGACGACGCCGGGGAACGCAAACTCGGACAGATCGGTATCCGCGTCGCACGCGGGGTGGCGTTGCACGGCTTCGCGCTCAACGTGGACCCCGACATGTCGGCGTTCGAGGCGATCGTCCCCTGCGGAATCGCCGACGCCGGGGTGACCTCCCTCGCCCGCGAACTGAACCGCCCACTCTCGGTGGACTCGATGCTCGACGACACCGTCGACGCGGTGTGCTCCGCGCTCGACGCCCCCGACTTCGACCCCACCGCCAACCCGGTGCCTGCCACCACACAGTCCGAAACACCCACTACTGCAAGCGTAGGATCGATTCAGTGACCGCGTCCCCCCTCACCCCCGGACCCGGTGCCCCCGACGCCACACCCACGGCATCGGCACCCGCACCCCAGACTCCGAGCCCCGCCCCCGAAGGCCGCAAACTCCTGCGCCTCGAGGTGCGCAACGCCCAGACCCCCATCGAACGCAAACCGGAGTGGATCCGGACCCGCGCGACGATGGGCCCGGAGTTCACCGAACTCAAGGGCCTGGTCAAGCGTGAAGGCCTGCACACCGTCTGCGAAGAAGCCGGCTGCCCCAACATCTACGAATGCTGGGAAGACCGCGAGGCGACCTTCCTCATCGGCGGCGAGCAGTGCACCCGCCGCTGCGACTTCTGCCAGATCGACACCGGCAAGCCGTCGGCCCTCGACCGCGACGAACCCCGTCGCGTCGCCGAGAGCGTGCAGGCGATGGGTCTGCGCTACTCCACCATCACCGGCGTCGCCCGCGACGACCTGCCCGACGAGGGCGCCTGGCTCTATGCCGAGACCGTCCGCGCGATCCACCGCCTCAACCCCGGCACCGGTGTGGAGAACCTCATCCCTGACTTCCACGCCAAGCCCGACCTGCTGGCCGAGGTCTTCGACGCCCGCCCCGAGGTGCTCGCGCACAACCTCGAGACCGTGCCGCGCATCTTCAAGCGCATCCGGCCGGCGTTCCGCTACGAGCGGTCTCTCGACGTGCTCACCGCTGCACGCGATTTCGGTCTGGTGACGAAATCGAACCTCATCCTGGGCATGGGCGAGACCCCGCAGGAGGTGCAGTCGGCGATCGTGGATCTGCACGAGGCCGGCTGCGACATCCTGACCATCACGCAGTACCTACGGCCCTCGCCACGGCATCATCCGGTCGAGCGCTGGGTCAAGCCCGAGGAGTTCGTCGACCACTCGGAGTTCGCGCAAGAAGTCGGTTTCGCCGGCGTCATGGCGGGTCCGCTGGTGCGTTCGTCGTACCGGGCCGGGCGTCTGTACGCGCAGGCGATGGCCCACCACGGCCGCGAGATCTCGCCGGCACTGGCCCACCTGGCAGCCGAGGGATCGGCCAGCCAGGAGGCCTCCAGCCTGATGGCCCGCCTCGCCCGCTGACTCCTCGGCGCGCGGACGTAAACTGGGCTCATGGCAAAGGCGCAGGTGAGCAAAGAGGTCAAGGCCGAGAAGAAGAAGGCCCGTAAGGCGGCATCGAAGGAACGGCGCCAACAGCTGTGGCAGGCCTTCCAGATGCAGCGCAAGGAAGACAAACGACTCATCCCCTACATGGTGGGCGTGATCGTCCTGTCGATCGCTGTCTTCACCGCGCTCGGGTTCGTCCTCGGCTCGCCGTGGCTGCTGATCCCGCTCGGGGTGGTGCTGGGCATCCTGGGTGCGTTCATCCTGTTCGGCCGCCGGGTCCAGAAGAACGTCTACACCAAGGCCGAGGGACAGCCGGGCGCCGCGGGGTGGGCCCTGGGCAACATGCGCGGGCAGTGGCGGGTCAAGCAGGCCGTCGCCGGGACGTCTCAGCTCGACGCCGTGCACCGCGTCATCGGCAAGCCGGGTGTGATCCTCGTCGGCGAGGGCTCGCCCACGCGCATCAAGTCGCTGCTCGGCCAGGAGAAGAAGAAGGTCGCGCGCGTCGTCGGCGACACCCCGATCTACGAGATCATGGTGGGCAACGACGACGGTCAGATCCCGCTGTCGAAGCTCGAACGGCACCTCAACAAGCTGCCCAGCAACATCGACCGCAAGCGGATGGAGACCCTCGAGGGTCGGCTGTCCGCCCTCGGCAGCAAGGCTCCCGGCCCCGGCATGCCGAAGGGGCCGCTCCCCGCGAACGCCAAGATGCGCAGCATGCAACGGACGGCGCGCCGCCGCGGCTGACGCTTCTGCCCCACCCCGTCGACCGTGCACCGAATTGCGTCGACTGTGCACCCGATTCCGTCGACTGTGCGCCGGGGTGAGTTCGACGGGCAACGACCTACGACAAAACCCACCACCGATTCGATTCGGTGGTGGGTTTTGTCGATGAGTGGCTCGTGCGGATCGGCCGCCGTCAGCGGGTCCGGACGAGAGCGGTTCCGGTGGCGCGGTCGTGCAGGGCGCGCCCGTTGTAGTCGTTGATCAGCGCCGGCACCAGGAAGATCATCAGCAGCTGACGGAAAAAGGCGCGGACGATCCCGACCGCCGCCGGGCTCTGCTCGCCGGTCGCCTCGGCGGTGTTGCGCTCGGAACCGAAATCCACTCGCGCGACCCGCATCCCGATGACGAGTTGGCCCGGGGTGAACCCGAACAGAGTCACCGCGAAGATGCCCATCACGAACCACACGCCGAGCTGTGTGGTGGCGAGGTGTGGCGAGTAGAACCCGACGAACAGCAGCGCGAGTCCGGCGGCTATCAGCCAGTCGACGAGCAGACCCGCGACGCGCGGCCAGCCGGTCGCCAGCGACCCGGGCCCGTTCTCCGGGAGGCCCAGATCCTGCCCTCGGTACTCGTTCTCCACGCCGGACGCGGGACCGATCTGCGGTCCCGACAGCCAGGAACCCGTGACTCGTCCCATCGGTGATGACTCCTCTCACGCGACCGCGCGACCACCTCGGTCCGCGTCGTCGCCGCACTACGAACCATCGTAGTCGCTGGTTGTCGCGACCCGTCCCGCCCATTCGGGCCTGCCGCTAGGGTTGGGGTGCGCCGAGTGCGTCGCGCCCCGAACACGCTGTGTAGCGAACACCACTGCGCGTGTAACACGGGGGAAACACGGACTTAGCGCATGGGCAACTTCGCCTCCATACGGTTGCCGCTGAGATCCGCTGCTGTTTCTCAGTGGCGGATGTGGCGTGTCCCCATACACGGACCACCGATCACGAAGGAGTCACCGCACGGTGTACAGCAGTAAAGAAGAACTACTCGAGGGCATCAAGAAGGAAGGTGTCGAGTACGTCGACATCCGATTCTGCGACCTGCCCGGTGTCATGCAGCACTTCTCGATCCCCGCGTCGGCCTTCGACGAGGACGTCTTCGAGGAGGGTCTGGCATTCGACGGCTCGTCGGTGCGTGGCTTCCAGTCGATCAACGAGTCGGACATGATGCTGCTGCCCGACCCGGCCACCGCGCGGATCGATCCGTTCCGCAAGGCCAAGACGATGAACCTCAGCTTCTTCGTCCACGACCCGTTCACGCGCGAGGCCTACAGCCGCGACCCGCGCAACGTCGCCCGCAAGGCCGAGGACTACCTCGCCTCGACCGGCGTCGCCGACACCTGCTTCTTCGGCGCCGAGGCCGAGTTCTACATCTTCGACTCGGTGTCCTTCGGCTCCGAGATGAACGGCACCTTCTACGAGGTCGAGTCCGAGTCCGGCTGGTGGAACACCGCCTCGCCGACCGACCCGGACGGCAGCCCGAACCTCGGCTACAAGGTCCGCCCGAAGGGTGGCTACTTCCCCGTCGCACCGTACGACCACTACGTCGACCTGCGCGACGAGATGTCGACGAACCTGACCAACTCGGGCTTCGAGCTCGAGCGCGGCCACCACGAGGTCGGCACCGCAGGCCAGGCGGAGATCAACTACAAGTTCAACACGCTGCTCCACGCAGCCGATGACGTGCAGCTGTTCAAGTACATCATCAAGAACACCGCGTGGCAGAACGGCAAGTCGGTCACCTTCATGCCGAAGCCGCTCTTCGGCGACAACGGCTCGGGCATGCACGCCCACCAGTCCCTGTGGAAGGACGGCAAGCCGCTGTTCCACGACGAGGCCGGCTACGCGGGCCTGTCGGACCTGGCGCGCTACTACATCGGCGGCATCCTGCACCACGCACCGTCGCTGCTGGCCTTCACCAACCCGACGGTCAACTCGTACAAGCGTCTGGTGCCGGGCTACGAGGCCCCGATCAACCTGGTCTACAGCCAGCGCAACCGGTCGGCCTGCGTGCGTATCCCGATCACCGGCAACAACCCGAAAGCCAAGCGCCTCGAGTTCCGTTGCCCGGACAGCTCGGGCAACCCGTACCTGGCGTTCGCCGCGATGATGATGGCCGGCCTGGACGGCATCAAGAACAAGATCGAGCCGCACGAGCCCGTCGACAAGGACCTCTACGAGCTCCCGCCGGAGGAGGCGAAGAGCATCCCGCAGGCTCCGACCTCGCTGGCCGCGGTCATCGACCGCCTCGAAGAGGATCACGAATACCTCACCGCCGGTGGCGTGTTCACCGAGGACCTCATCGAGACCTGGATCGCGCTCAAGCGCGAGAACGAGATCGAGCCGGTGCAGATCCGTCCGCACCCGTACGAGTTCTCGCTGTACTACGACTGCTGAGCCACGCTCCAGCCGACTCGGCCCGCTCCGCGATCGTTCTCCGATCGCCGAGCGGGCCGTTTCGTTGCCGGGCTACCAGCACGGCAATCCGCGCGAGGCGCCCTACCCGCCCGTCCCATCGTGCGACGATGAGCCGCATGGGCACACTCCTGACGTCCGACGAGTTCGAGATCCGGCTGCTGTTCGCGGAGTCCGTCCCGGAGGTGATGCAGTTCGTCCGCGACATGGTCCGGCAAGGCGAACCGATCGCCCTCGAACTGGAGGGGTCCGCGCACATCGTGAACCTCGCCAACGTCCGGCACTTCTCGCTGGTCGACCACACGGCCGACGACGAGACGCTGGACTCCGACGAGCGCACCACGGTCGTGCTGTCCATCGCCGAGGCCAGAGAGTAGCGACGCCACGCAGATCGGGGCGTACGTCGCCGTGAGGGGGCGTCCCTCAGTCGCCGGCGGCGATGATCACCTTGAGCGCGTGCTCGTCGGCAGCGTTGCCGAACGTGTCGTACGCTTCGTCGAATTGATCGAACGTGAACCGGTGGGTGATGAACTTCTCCGGGGCGATGTCGCCGCGTTCGATGCTCTCCAGGAGTTCGGGCGCCGTGGTGGCATTGACCAGGCCCGTGGTGATCGTGAGGTTGTTGATCCAGTCCCGCTCGATCGGGAACGTCACGCTCTCGCCGTGCACGCCCACGTTGGCGACGTGACCGCCGGGACGCACCGAGTCGAGCGCGACGCCGAACGTCGCGGGTACTCCGACAGCTTCGATCGCGACGTCCACACCGAGTCCGCCCCGGCTGAGTTCTCGGAGCTGGGCGACGACGTCGCCGCCGGCATTCACGTCGATGGTGTCGGTCGCGCCGAACTCCCGGGACTGCTCGAGCCGGAACTTGTTGCCGTCCACGGCGATCACCTTGGAGGCACCGGCGGCCGAGGCCGTCATCACGGCGGCCAGACCCACCGGCCCCACCCCGACGACGGCGACGACGTCGCCCTGCCCGACCGCGCCGTAGAGCACCCCGATCTCGTAACCCGTCGGCAGGATGTCACTGAGCATCGTGCCCTGCTCCGGCGTCACCTTCTCCGGAAGCGGGATGAGTCCGTTGTCGGCGAACGGAACCCGGACGAATTCGGCCTGCGTCCCGTCGATGAGGTGGCCGAAGATCCAGCCGATGCCACCCACCGTCTGGCAATGCGACGTCAGACCCGCTCGGCAGAACTCGCACGTACCGCACTTGCTCACGCACGACACGATCACGCGATCCCCGACCCGAACCCGTTCGCAGCCCGGACCGACCTCGGTGACCACGCCGACGCCTTCGTGACCGAGAATCCGACCCGGCGTGACCGCCGGTACGTCGCCCTTGAGTATGTGCAGATCCGTCCCGCAGATGGTGGTCACCTCCATCCGGACGATCGCATCCGTCGGTTCCTGCAGAACAGGATTCGGAACGTCCTCCCAGGCTTTCCGGCCGGGACCGTGATACACGAGAGCTTTCATCGACGACTCCTCACGTCTGCGGGTCTCGCCCGCAGCGTAAGCACGGACCGGTGAGCGGTTCGTCTCAGATTGAGACGCCCCGGCTCACTCGTCGAGAGACCGTCCACCTCGTCACTTGGGCACCGCCCGATCCCGCAATTCGTGGACCAGGAGGCCGACGCGGCCTGTGATCCGTACCACTTTCGGGACTTGTTACCCTGCCGACTCACCAGGTACGACCGTAGTTTGGACGAATGACCCGCGATGTATATGTCGAAGACCTCGTACCCGGCGACCGGATCAGCCTCGAAGGCACTCCCCGCGTCGTTCGCACCACCAGCCGACTCGACGGCAATCAGCTACGGATCGAGCTCGTGAAGGGTCATGACGACCTGAGCGAGGTCGTGCTGGACCGCACGGTCAAGCTGCAGGTCAACTGAACCGGAGCTCGTCAGATCCCGACCGCGCGGACGGACCTATGGGTCAGGCCGCCCGGGCGCCGTCGAGATCGCCGAACACCGCCTGGTTGTGATCGAATGCCGCGATCGCCTCGCCGACGAGGCGATCGATTCCGTCCGCGTCGAGGGGTAGTGCGTCGAGCCGTGCCCGGTAGGCGTCCTTGTAGCGCTTGAGCTTGTCGATCTCGTCGAACGAGTAGAAGCTCAGTGCCGCGTCGTCGACGCCGTAGTGCTCCCGCATGCGGTGGGCCACCACCTGACCGCCGCTGAGGTCGCCGAGATAGCGGGTGTAGTGGTGGGCCACATACCGCGCCGGGTCGGTGCGGGTGGACTCGATCGCGGCCACATACCGCGCCACCGCGGGCAACGGCGTCGTGTCGGACGGGTCGATGCCGAAGGACGCGAGGTCGGCACCGAGTCGTTGCAGGCGCAGCAATCTCGGGTCGAGCACGGCCTCGGCGACGGGATCTCCCGCCAGGTCGGCGCCGACACGTTCCAGGGCCTCGTAGACGAAGTAGAGCTGGATCGCGAGGCGCTGGTACTCGCCGGTGTCCAGCCGGCCCGATATCAGGTCGTCGATGAACGGAGCGTGTTCGGCGCGCTCGTGCGCCACCGCGGTCGCCGACCGCAATCGCTCGGAGATACTCCGACGCTCCGGCGCACTCGGGCGGTCGGCGTCCTGGGGTCCGGCGTTCTGCAGATCCGTCATGATGCCACCAGTGATACCACCAGAGTCCGGTGATCGGAACCCGGCAGGTAGTGGGTGTCCATCGACGTCGCCACGAAGCCACGCAGGATGACGCGGTCGATGGCGACCAGCGGCCGGTTGCCGATCTGCTTGTCGGTGGGATAGCTGGGCAGGAACCCGGCACCCGCCACATCGGTGCCGTCGACGAGCCCGTTGGTCAACAGACTGCGGTATTTCGCGTGATTCCACGTGGAGTTGTAGTCCCCGATCGCGATCACCCGGCCTGGCGGGAGCTGCTCGAAATGCGCGGCGAGGGTGTCCATGTCGGCGAGCCAGTCCCAGTTGCGGCCCCACAACGGTGCGGCCGGATGGATGGCCAGCACCTGGGTGCCCGCCGCCCCCGGCAGGTCGGTCCGGGCCTGCAGGTTGTGCAGCACGGTCCCCGGGATGTTGTAGCGCTCGTCGAGCGGCATCTTGCTGAACATCGCGGTACCGGCCGCGTAGCTGTACGGGATCGCGAACTCGTGCGGCAGCGCGCGCCCGATCTCGCTGCGCCTCAGGCGTTCCAGCGCCTCGGGAGTGACCTCCTGCAGGGACACGAGGTCGGGATCGGCGTCGGCCACGATCTTCTCGAGCGCAGCGATGTCACCACCGCCGAAGAGCAGGTTCGCCGAGACCACCGTGAACCGCTCGCCGGCGGGCGCGGCCTCGGCGACGACGAGAGGCACCTGGGTGTAGGCCAGAGCGCCGGCCGCCACGACGGCGAGCGCCAGCATGAACCAGCGTCGCAGAACCCCGAAGACGATGATCGCGATCAACCCCGGGATGAGCGCGAACTGGACCGCGCTCGTGAGGTACAGCGTGACGTCACCGCGTGACGGGTAGTAGTGCAGGAACACACCCAGCACCACGCCGGCGAGCATCGCCCACCCCAGGACGTACGCAGCCGCCCACAGAAATCTCGTCATCGCTCCCCCATGTGACCCGGTGTTCCCCCGCCGGATTCATCTGTGCCCTTGGGCCTCGTCTGTACCGCCGGTGTGTCAGGCCCCGAAGACCTTCAGCACCACGGCCTTCGCTCGACGCGTCACCCGGAGATAGTTCTCCAGGAACTCGTTGGCCTGATCCTCCGGCCACCCCGCGGCGAACGCGATCTGGCGCAGTTGCGCGCCCGGTCCGGGCAGCTGGTCGATCGGCTTGCCGCGGACCAGGACCAGCGCATTGCGCGCCTTCGTCGCGGTCGTCCAGGCGTCCTTCAGCAGCGTGACGTCGTTCTCCGACAGCAACTCCGCGGCGCCGATGGCATCCAGCGAGTCGAGCGTCGACGTGTTGTGCAGGCTGCGGTAGCGGTGCGCGTACTTGAGCTGGAGCAGTTGCACCGTCCACTCGATGTCGGCGAGGCCGCCGCGACCGAGTTTGGTGTGGGTGGCCGGATCGGCACCGCGCGGCAGGCGTTCGGCATCGACCCGGGCCTTGATCCGGCGGATCTCCTTCACGGCGTCGTTGCTGACCCCACCGGCCGGGTACCGCACATGATCGATCATGTGCAGGAAGTCGATGCCGAGGGCTTCGTCGCCGGCGACCTGGTGCGCGCGCAGCAGGGCCTGGACCTCCCACGGTTGCGCCCATTGCGCGTAGTAGGCGGCATAGGACGCCAGGGTCCGCACGATGGGGCCGTTCCGGCCCTCCGGGCGCAATCCGGTGTCGACCTCCAGCGGCGGGTCCGCGCTGGGGCTGCCCAGCATCGACCGCACGTTCTCGGCGATCGTCTGCGCCCACTTGAGCGCTTCGGACTCCTCGGCGGCCCGGTCGGGCTGACACACGAACATCACGTCGGCATCCGAGCCGTAGCCGAGTTCGCCGCCGCCGAGCCGACCCATTCCGATCACCGCGATGCGGGCCGGCGCACGGCTCCCCCGCTCGCGCTCGGAGATGTTGATCGCCACGGTCAGCGCGGCATTCAGCACCGCCGCCCACACACCGGACAGCGCCTTGCAGACGGCCGGCACGTCCAGCAGCCCCAGGACGTCGGCGGACGCGATGCGTACCAACTCCGCACGCCGATGCGAACGCGCAACGGCCACGGCTCGTTTCATGTCCTGCTGGCGAACGGTCGACGCGATGAGCCCCTTGGCCACGTCCTCGGGCCGGACGTTGCACAGCTTGGGACCGTCCGGTCCGTCGGAGTACTGGTGGATCACCTCGGGTGAGCGCATCAGCATGTTCGCGATGTACTCCGACGTCCCGAGGACCTTCATCAGCCGCGCCGCGACGACGCCGTCGTCGCGCAACAGACGCAGGAACCAGTCGGTGTCCTCCATGACATCGCAGAGGCGGCGGTAGTTCAGCAGACCCGCGTCGGGGTCGGGGGTGTCCCCGATGTGCTCGAGCAGCTGGGGCAGGATGAGGAGCTGGATCTGGCCGCGCCGTCCCGGCGCGTTCGACAGGGCGCGAATGTGACTCAGCGCGCGGTCGGGTTTCGCGTAACCCAGTGCGGCCAGCCGTCTTTCGGCCGAGGTGTCGGTCAGGGTCAGCTCGTCGGTCTTGAAGCGGGTGACCGCCTCGAGCAGCGGCCGGTAGAACAGCTTCTGGTGCAGGCGCCGAACCCGCAGGCTCTGGTGACGGATCTGTTCGCGCAGCACCCCTGTCGCGTCGAGTTCGCCCTCACGACGGATGTGTGCGGCGCGGGCGAGCCAGCGCAGTGCCTCGTGGTCGTCGGGCTGGGGCAGGAGGTGCGTCCGCGACATCCGCTGCATCTGCAGACGGTGTTCCAGCAACCGCAAGAACTGGTATGACGCACTGAGATTGGCGGCGTCGTCGCGTCCGACGTAGCCGCCCGCGGTGAGCGCGGCCAGCGCGTCGACGGTCGGCATGACGCGCAGCTTCTCGTCGACCCGGCCGTGCACCATCTGCAGGAGCTGGACCGCGAACTCGACGTCGCGCAGACTGCCGCGTCCGAGCTTGAGGTTGCGTTCCCGCTCGTCCTCGGGCAGCAGGGATTCGACGCGGCGCCGCATCTTCTGCACCTCGGGCACGAAGTCGGGTCGCTCGGCGGCCTTCCACACCATCGGTTTGACGGCGGCGATGTACTCGTCGGCGAGCTGCATGTCGCCGGTCATCGCCCGTGCCTTGAGGAGTGCCTGGAACTCCCAGGTCTTGGCCCACCGCTCGTAATAGGCCACATGCGATTCGAGTGTCCGCGTCAACGCGCCGGACTTGCCCTCGGGCCGGAGTGCGGCGTCGACCTCGAAGAACGCGAGCGAACCGATGCGCATCATCTCGCCTGCGATGCGGGCCGCGGTTCCGTCGGCCGGGTCGCTGACGAAGATGACGTCGACGTCGCTGACGTAATTGAGCTCGCGCGCACCGCATTTGCCCATCGCGACGACGGCGATCCGCACCGCGATGGGATCGTCGCCGCACACCTCGGTGAACGCGACGGCGAGCGCCGCGGTCAGGGCGGCGTCGGCCAGGTCGGACAGGTACGCGCCGACCTCGGGCAGCCACATCACCGGCTCGTCCTCGACGGTCGAGGCGACGTCGTGCGCGGCGAGTTGCAGGATCAGGTTGCGGTAGGCCAGGCGTAGCGCGACGACGGCCTTCGGGCCGGCCAGTCGGGCCCGGTAGACCCGATTGCCCTTCTCGACCTCACCCGGCACGGCCTGGGCGTCGACGGCGGCGAGCATCAGACGGTCGACCTCGGCGCGGTCGGGCAGCTCGTCGGCGAGCAGCAATCGCCAGCTCGACGGTTCGGCGACGAGGTGATCGGCGAGTGCGTCCGAGGAGCCGATGACCGCGAACAGGCGGCCGCGGAACGAGCGCTCCGCCCGCACCAGGGCGTCGATCTCGGACCACTCGTCACCGACGGCTCCGCGCAGCCGCACGAGCGTTCGCAGCGCGAGGTCGGCGTCGGGTGATCGCGACAGCGCCCACAACACATCGACCGATTCGGGCGTGTTCCAGCCGAGGTCGGCCAGGTTCCGGGGTGCGGAGTCGTCGAGGAGACCCAGGCGTCCCGCGCTGGGGACCGTGCTGCGTCCGGCTCGCCCAGCGGGTCCCGATCGTGTTGTCACATCACAAAAGTAGCGACCGAGTCCGCCGAATACGACATCGCGGTGCCGGACCGGGTCGGACCGGGCTCTACAGCGGCAGGTAGTTCTGCAGCTCGAACGGGGTCACGAGGCTGCGGTAGTTCGTCCATTCCGTCCACTTGTTGCGGAGGAAGTAGTCGAAAACGTGCTCGCCGAGCGCCTCGGCGACCAGCTCCGAGTTCTCCATCTCCTTCAACGCGTCGGCCAGGCTGCCGGGGAGTTCCTTGTAGCCCATCGCACGACGCTCGGCGGAGGTGAGGGCCCAGACGTCGTCCTCGGCCTCGTCGGGCAGCTCGTAATCTTCGTTGATGCCCTTGAGGCCCGCGGCCAGCAGTACCGCGAAGGTGAGATACGGGTTGCAGGCCGAGTCGGGGCTGCGCACCTCGACGCGCCGCGAGGACGCCTTGTTCGGCGTGTAGAGCGGGAGCCGGATCAGCGCGGAACGATTCGCGCCACCCCAGGTCGCCGCAGTGGGCGCCTCGCCGCCGTGGATGAGCCGCTTGTAGCTGTTGACCCACTGGTTGGTGACCGCACTGATCTCCGAGGCGTGGTGCAGGATGCCGGCGATGAACTTCTTGCCCGTTGCGGAGAGCTGCATCGGGTCGTCGGGGTTGTGGAAGGCGTTGATGTCGCCCTCGAAGAGACTCAGGTGGGTGTGCATCGCCGACCCGGGATGCTCGCTGAACGGCTTGGGCATGAAGGTCGCCCAGACGCCCTCGTTGATCGCCACCTCCTTGATGAGGTAGCGGAAGGTCATGACGTTGTCGGCCATCGACAGCGCGTCGGCGTAACGCAGGTCGATCTCCTGCTGCCCGGGCGCACCCTCGTGGTGGGAGAACTCGACCGAGATCCCCATCGACTCGAGCGCCTCGATGGCGTGCCGCCGGAAGTTCGGTGCGGCGTCGTGGACGGCTTGGTCGAAGTAGCCGCCGGAGTCCGCCGGGGTCGGCACCGACCCGTCGAGCGGCGCCTCCTTCAGCAGGAAGAATTCGATCTCGGGATGGACATAGCAGCTGAAGCCGAGGTCGGCGGCCTTGTTCAGCTGCCGGCGCAGGACATGGCGCGAGTCGGCCCAGCTGGGGGTGCCGTCGGGCATCGCGATGTCGCAGAACATGCGGGCCGAGTGGTGCCGGCCGGCCGAGGTGGTCCACGGCAGCACCTGGAAAGTCGACGGATCGGGTTTCGCGACGGTGTCGGCCTCCGAGACCCGTGAGAAGCCCTCGATGGCCGAGCCGTCGAAGCCGATCCCCTCCGCGAACGCGCCTTCGAGTTCGGCCGGGGCGATCGCCACGGATTTCAGATAACCGAGGACGTCGGTGAACCACAGACGTACGAAACGGATGTCGCGCTCTTCGAGGGTCCGCAGCACGAATTCCTTTTGGCGATCCATGGTCGCCGACCTTAGAAGTACGCTGTTAAATCCGTGTTACACGCGCGAATCCAACTCGCTGTGCAGCGGTTTTGCAGCCGTCATCCCACATCGTGGGAAGCTGCGGCGAGCACCCGGGACTCGAGGCGCGTCGTCGTCGCGGGCCGGCCGGTCTCCAGGGTCCCACATTGCCCGAGCCCGACCGGTCGACGCGTGTGACCAATCGCATACAGACGGCCGGTCACAACGGGCCCCGCCGGTGAAACAATGGCCTACGTCCGTGTTCAACCCGGGTACCCGCCGCGCCGCTCCGGCCAGTCGGGACTCGAGGCAGAAAAGAGACAACGATGTCCGATTCCTCGGTATACGGCGCGCCCGCCTCCGGTCAGTCCGCCAAGCGGCGCGTGACCCGCATCCACCACCTGGCCCAGATGAAGGCCGAAGGCGAGAAGTGGTCGATGCTCACCGCGTACGACTATTCCTCCGCCCGCATCTTCGACGCTGCGGAGATCCCGGTCCTCCTCGTCGGCGACTCCGCCGCGAACGTGGTCCTGGGCTACGACACCACCATCCCGGTCACCGTCGACGAGATGATCCCGCTCATCCGCGCCGTCGTTCGCGGCGCACCGCACGCGTTGGTCGTCGCCGACATGCCGTTCGGCAGTTATGAGATCGGGCCGCAGCACGCCCTCGAGAACGCGTTCCGGATCTTCAAGGAGACCGGCGCACACGCGGTCAAGCTCGAGGGTGGCGAGCGCGTGGCACCGCAGATCGCCGCTCTGTCCGCCGCCGGCGTGCCCGTCATGGCGCACATCGGTTTCACCCCGCAGAGCGTCAACGGGCTGGGCGGGTTCCGCGTCCAGGGTCGCGGCGACGGGGCCGATCAGCTCATCGCCGACGCCATCGCCGTCCAGGAGGCGGGTGCCTTCGCCGTGGTGATGGAGATGGTCCCGGCAGACCTCGCTGGCCAGATCACGCGCAAGCTCACCATCCCGACCGTCGGCATCGGCGCGGGCAACGAGACCGACGCCCAGGTCCTCGTCTGGCAGGACATGGCCGGCCTCACCCACGGCAAGACCGCCCGATTCGTCAAGCGCTTCGCCGATGTCGGGGGCGAGTTGCGTTCGGCCGCCGAACAATACGCCGACGAGGTACGCCGCGGGATCTTCCCGGGCCCCGAGCACAGCTACTGACCCGCGGGTCCGCCGTCCCGGCGCAGCACGCCTGTCGCCGGGACGTCCCACCGGCCGAGCGTGGCGCAGACGCCTACGCTGACGTCCATGCGGAACTTCTACCCGGAGATCGAGCCCTACGCCGCCGGCCACCTCGATGTCGGTGACGCCCAGCAGATCTACTGGGAGACGTCGGGCAACCCGGACGGGAAGCCCGCGGTGTTCGTACACGGCGGACCCGGGGGCGGGACCGCTCCGACGCAACGCCGGTTCTTCGACCCGGCGAAGTACCGCATCGTGCTGTTCGACCAGCGCGGCTGCGGCCGGTCGCGTCCGCACATCGCCGACGGCGCCGACCTCAGCGTCAACACCACGCCACACCTCATCGCCGACATGGAGCGACTCCGTGCCCATCTCGGCATCGAACGCTGGCAGGTCTTCGGCGGCTCCTGGGGTTCGACACTGGGCCTCGCCTACGCGCAGGCCCATCCCGATCGGGTCACCGAACTCGTGCTCCGCGGCATCTTCCTGCTGCGACGCAGCGAGATCGACTGGTACTACAACGGCGGCGCCGCCCACATCTACCCCGATCTGTGGGAGAGCTACCTCGAACCCATACCGGTCGACGAGCGCGACGGTGACCTGGTCGAGGCGTATCACCGGTTGCTCACCTCCGACGACGCCGAAACAGCTCGCGCCGCCGCCCGCGCCTGGACGGGCTGGGAACAGGCGACCAGCTATCTCCTCCCCCGCCCCGAGGAGGACACGGCCGACGCATCGGAGGACACACCGCACGGCACGGACGCCGACCGGTTCGACCTCGCCTTCGCGTCGATCGAGAACCACTACTTCGTCAACCACGGATTCCTCCGCGACGGCCAGCTCCTCGAGAACATCGACGCGATCGCCTCCATCCCCGGCGTGATCGTCCAGGGCCGTTACGACGTGGTGTGCCCGACGCGCAGCGCGTGGGACCTGCACCGCGCGTGGCCGGCCGCCGATCTGCACATTGTCGCCGACGCCGGGCATGCGTCCTACGAACCGGGCATTCGCCATCACCTCATCGAGGCGACCGACCGCTTCGCGCGGTAGCCGGCGCCGAACGTCGGCCGGGGTCACTAGACTCGGCGGACAGCCGTCGAGAAATCCAGGAGGAACAGGTGGCCGCATCCGAGCAGCTCGAGGTGGAGCTCAAGTTCGACGTGGACGCCGGACACGTGGCCCCCGACCTGCGAGCCCTGCCGGGCGTCGTCTCGTCGACCACTCCGGAGACGTTCTCCCTCGACGCCACCTACTTCGACACCGAGAACCTCGACCTCGCTGGCAACCGGATCACCATGCGCAGGCGCACCGGCGGGACCGACGAGGGCTGGCATCTCAAGCGCCCCAGCGACATTCCCGGGGCGCGGCGAGAACTGCAGGTCGGATTCGACGAGGCACCCGCAGACGGGGAGGTTCCCGAGGCGCTGTCGGCCCCGGTCCTCGCACACATCCGCGCGCGCACGCTGATCCCGGTCGCGGTCATCTCGACGACGCGCACGGTGACCCGGTTGCTGGGTGCCGACGACGAGCCGCTCGCCGAACTCGCCGAGGATCTGGTGACCGCGCAGTCGCTCCTGCCGGGCGGCCACTGCCAGCAGTGGGCCGAGTGGGAGTTCGAACTCCTCTCCGGAGGCACGACCAAGCTGCTCAAGGCCGCCGACAAGGCGTTGCGCGCCGGGGGTGGCCGAGAGGCGTCGAGCGCGTCGAAGCTCGCCCGTGCGATCGGTGCGACGCCGACGGTCCACGAGCCGCGACTCTCCAAGCGACCCACCGCACTCGAACTCGTCGTGACCGACATCGCGCTGCACCGCAATTCGCTGGTCGCCTACGACCCGCTCGTGCGTGTCGACGCCCCCGACGCCGTACACCAGATGCGGGTGGCCTGCCGCCGTCTGCGCAGCGTGCTGTCGGGATTCCCCACCGTCCTCGATGCCGAGCGCACCGCACACATCGGCGCCGAGCTGAAGCTGCTGGCTCAGATCCTCGGCGACGCCCGCGATTCCGAGGTGCAGCTCGAGCTGAGCGAATCACTTCTGCGTGGCGAGAACGCCTCGCCCGAGCTGCGCGCCGAACTCGCCGGCACCGAGGTCACCGTGCATGACCGCGCACTGCGCGCGGCGCACGCGGCGATGTCGTCGAAGCGGTATTTCACCCTGCTCGACAGCATCGACGGCCTGATCGCCTCGCCGCCCCCGGGTCCCGACGCCGACCTCCCGGCGACGACGGTCGTCGACAAGGCGATCGCCCGCAGCCGCAAGCACATTCATCGCGCCCAGGCCCGCCTGGCGAGCTTCGCCGAGGGGTCGGACGAATGGGAGGAGCAGATGCACACCGTCCGCAAGCGCGCGAAGCGTCTGCGCTACAGCATCGACGCGACCGAACCGCTCGGCAAGAAGAAGTACCGTGCCGTCGGCTCGGCCGCCAAGAAGATCCAGTCCGCGCTCGGCGATTTCAACGACACCCGGATCAACCGGACGCGACTCGCGCAGATTGCGTCGGCCGGAAACCTCGGTGGCCCCGACATGTTCGTCCTCGGCCGGATCGACGCCCGGCTCGAGGCCGACGGTCATCGCGCGATCGCCGCATACCGGAGGGTCGCCAAGGACCTCTGACACCGCTGCTGCTCGAGCCACGCACCGGTGGCGAGCCGAGTCGAAACCACTCCCCCGCAACGACTCAGACCCGGCGGAACTCCACCGTCCGGCTCATCTCGTCGGCCTTGGTGAGTTCGACGACCACGCGGTCGCCGGGGCGCAGATCACCCGCGCTGCGCGCGATCACCGGCGGATCGGACAGGAAGATCTGCGCCGGGCGACGTTCGGTGGCGGCAGACATCACCACGGCGTCGAACCGCTCGCCCACCCGCTCGCGCAGGATGACGGCTTCCGCGAGGTCGATGCTCGCGCGATCCGCGGTGGCGCCGAGCGTGTCGGCCGACCGCAGGATCTTCGGCAGCGTCGGCAACGCCCGCTGCACCCAGTCGGGTACCGGCGTACCGGCGGTGACCGCGAGGCACACCTCGGTGGCGAAGCGATCGCCGAGCCGACGCAGCGGCGCGGTGACATGGGCGTAGAGCCCGCCGATCGCCGAATGCCGCATCCATGCGTCGTCGACGGACTCGGCGTCGTCGCCCCCGGGAAGTGCGAGATAGTTGGCGCCGCGCATCAGACCGCCCGCAGCCGACTGCAACGCCAAGGTGCTCGGCTCGTCCCCCGGCAGACCCGCCAGGAACCGTCCCACCGACACTCCGTCCGGCCAGTCCACGCCGAGCGCCCGGGCCGCGGCGCGCAGATCCTCGACCGCATCCTCCTCGGCCGGCGGCAGCGTGCGCAGCAACCCCACACCGGCCTCGGCCATGAGTGTGCCCGCGCACATCCCGGCGAGCAGCGACACCTGGGAGTTCCACATGTCGGCGGGAGTGTGCGCCTCGAGGTCGAGCCGCCACCCGCCGTCGGTGCGGACGACCGTCTGATCGGGCAGGTCGAGTTCGACCGCACCGCGCGCCAACGCGACCTCGCGCCGGAGCTCGCCGAACGCGGGCAGAGCCGCGATGGACGGGTGCAACCGACCGGTGGCCGCGTCCGCCGAGACACCGGCGTAGTCGAGGCGGGCGACGGAAGAGATGCGGGATCGTCGCACTCGAACATCGGTCACCGACCCGTCTCCGGCCACGCGGATGGTCCACAGCACGCAGAGTCTGACCTGTTCGGGCAGAAGGGAACCCGCGCCCTCGGACAGCTCGCGAGGGTGCAGCGGGACCGAGCCGTCCGGGAAGTACACGGTGGTGCCGCGTCGACGGCTCTCCTGGTCGAGGGCGCCCTCCGGGGTGATCAGGGCCGCGACATCGGCGATCGCGTAGTCGACGACGAACCCGTCACCGTCGGCCGCGATGTGTACCGCCTGGTCGAGATCGCGGGAGGTCGGTGGGTCGATGGTGACGAAGGGGACGCCGGTGTGGTCCTCGCGGACCTCGGCGTACCGATCTGCACCCGGGGCGTCGGACTCGATCCGTTCCGCGGTGGCCCGTGCCTCGGCGAGCGCGTCCGCGCCGTACTCCTCGTCGACGCCCAGTTCGGTGCGTATACCGGCGAAGTCGATGTCCGGGGCCGAGAGAATGCGTTTCACTCCCCCAACCCTAGAGAGCACGCGGGCCCCTACGGCGCACGACGCGCGATCGCGGCGTCGATCGAGAAAGGGCGAACGAGTCGGCACATAAGCCGGATCCTGTACCCGCACGGTCGGTGAGACCGATGCGGGTGGCGACCATCCATCTGGGCACACCGTCGCCGGGTACCTCGAGCGGCCCACCCGCGGGCTGGGGCGAGCAGCCCTCGTGACGCCCGCGCACACGCACCGTGAGGTGCGTGCTTCGGCCTTGCTCCGGGTGGGGTTTACCGAGCCGGCACGGTCACCCGTGCCGCTGGTGCGCTCTTACCGCACCGTTTCACCCTTACCGACCTCGTGGCCGGCGGTCTGTTCTCTGTGGCACTGTCCCGCGGGTCACCCCGGGTTGCCGTTGACAACCACCCTGCTCTGCGGAGTCCGGACTTTCCTCGATGCGCGGCGTGGCGGGAGACCGCCCGTTCCGCGTACCGCGGCCGCCCGGCCGACTCGTTCGCGCACCCAGGATACGCACGGACCCGCGCACGGCGACAGGCGGGCGGCGACCGGGATCGCCGAACGCGTCAGTCGCGCCAGTGCGCCGCGTCGTTGACGAGCCGGACGACGGAGCCGCCGTCGTCGAAGAACTCGGCGATCGACACCGACGCGAGGTCGAGGTGCAGCCGGAACAACAGCTCGGGTCCGACGCCGAGTGCGTCCTGTAACAGCGTCTTGATCGGCGTGACATGGGAGACCAGCACCACGGTCTGCCCCGAATACTTCGCCAGCAGTTCGGCTTTCGTCTGCGCGATGCGCTCGGCGACCTGCGCGAAGCTCTCCCCGCCGGGCGCCGGCACGGTGACGTCGGACAGCCAGGTGCGGTGCAGCTCCGGGTCGCGCGCGGACGCCTCGGTGAACGTCAGGCCCTCCCAGTCGCCGAAGTCGTTCTCGATCAACCCGGGGTGTTCGATGACGTCGATTCCGGTCAGCGCACCGACCTCCTCGGCCGTCGCTCGTGCACGACGCAGCGGCGAGGTCACGATCGCGGTGATCCCGTCCTCGCGGACGACGCGCTGTGCGGCCGCGCGCGCCTGGCGCCGGCCTTCGTCGGTGAGTTCGGGATTGCCCCGGCCGGAATAGCGCCGCTCCACCGACAGCGCGGTCTGTCCGTGCCGGAGCAGGATGAACCGTGTCGGTTCGCCCCGCCGGCCCTGCCACGACGGCGCCTTCGTCGTCGAATCGCCCTCGGGCGCGGACTCTTCGGCAGTGGCCGTCACGAATCTAGATCCCGGATTCGGCGGTACGCACGAGGACTGCACCGCACTCCTCGCATCGGATCACCTCGTCGGACTGCGCCGCACTGATGGTTGCGATCGTCCCGCGGTCGAGTTCCATCCGGCATGCTCCGCAGCGGCGGGCGCGCAGCAGGCCGGCACCGATACGTCCGCCGGCGCGCTGCTTGTCGTACACCGCGAGCAGCGGCGCATCGATCTCGACCTCCACGGACTCCCGGCGCTCCCGCGCACGCGACAGGTCCTCGTCGATGGTCGCCAGCGACTTGTCCCGCCGGACCTGCGCCTCGGCGACCTTCTCCTCGAGGTGGCTGATGGTTGCCGCGGCACGGGTGCGTTCGGATTCGACGGCCTCCTGCTGCTCCATCAACGACAGCATCTCGTCCTCGAGCACGGCGCGCCGACGACCCAACCCGGCCAGCTCATGTTGCAACTCCGACAACGCCTTCGGCGCCAGACCACCGGCGGTCAGCAGGGCCGAGTCCTTGGCCTCGCGGTTGGCCATACCGGTCACCTCGGAGTCGATCCGACGGTACTCGCGACCCAGGTCCTCCGCGGCGATCTCCGCGCGCACCAGATCGTCACGCGCAGCATCGATCGCGGAGTTGTGTTCGGCGATCTCGGCGTCCTCCGGCAGGGTCTTGCGGCGATGGACGAGACGGTTGATCTCGGCATCGGAGTCCGCGAGATCGAGCAGCAGTCGCTGCACGGCGGCGTCGACTTTCATTGCGGGTCTCCTCTTCGGCGAAAGTCCCCCCACCGTACGCGGGAGGTGTCCACGAGCCGGCGGCGGCTCGGTTTCTCCGGACTCAGCCCGCGCTGTGCAGCGCGAACGGATCGGTCGGCGCGTCGAAGACTCGCACCGGCGCCCCCAATTCGGTCTCCAGCAGCGTCCCGACCTGCGCACACCACGGGAACTCGGTCGCCCAGTGTCCGGCGTCGACCAGGGCCGGCCCCCCATCGCGCAGACTCTCGTCGACCGGATGATGACGGAGATCACCGGTCAGATAGACGTCGACGCCGAGACCGCGGACACGATCGAGCAGGGAGTCCCCGGCCCCGCCGCACACCGCGACGGTCTGCACGAGCGCGTCGGGGTCGCCCGCGGCGCGAACGCCGGTCGGGGTGCGCAGCACCCGGGCGGCCTCGGTGACGAAGTCGCGCAGTGTCATCGGCTCGGCGAGGGACCCGACCCGACCGAGTCCGACCTCGCTGCCCAGGTCGGCCAGCTCGAACACGTCGAAGGCCGGTTCCTCGTAGGGATGGGCGTTGCGCAGAACACGCAAAATCCCGGCGCGCAGGCCACGGGTGGCGACCATCTCGACCCGCGCCTCGTCGACGTGGGTGCGCATCCCGATCTCGCCGATGGTCGGCGACGCGTCCTCGCCGGCCTCGAACTGTCCCGTTCCGACGACGGTCCAGGAGCAGTCCCGGTAGTCGCCGATCGCTCCCGCGCCCGCGGCGAACATGGCCTCGCTCACCTGCTCGACGTTGCCCTCCGGCACCATCACGACCCATTTGTCCATGGCTGCAAGCGGTTTCGGATCGATCGGAACCGTGCCGCGGAGTCCGAGCACAGAGGCGAGCGCGTCGGAGACACCGGGCCGGGCACTGTCGGCGTTGGTGTGTGCGCACAGCAGTGCGATCCCGCTGCGGATGAGCCGATGCACGATCCGTCCCTTGGGGGTGTCGGCGGCCACCGAGGTGACGCCCCGCAGCAGCAGCGGATGGTGGGCGACGACGATCCCGGCGCCGGCCTCGACCGCGGCGTCGACCACCGCGTCGGTCACGTCCACACACACCAGGACGTCGCGCGCGGAATCGGCCGGGTCGCCGCACACCAGACCGACCGCATCCCACGATTCGGCGAGGACGGGCGGATAGGCACGTTCGACCACGGCGACGACGTCACCGACCGTCACCTCAGAACGGGTCTCCGACGTCACGGCCGATCTCCTCTCGTACCAACTCGATCGCGCGCGTGAGCGCCCGAACCTGCGGAAGTCCACGGATGGCGAGACGAAGGTGCGAGTCGCCGAGGCCGACGAAGTTCGCGCAGCTCCGCACCGCGAAACCGTGGCGGACCAGACGCGCTTTCACCTCGGTGGCGTCGGGCATCTCGACCAGGACGAAGGGCGCGGCGGGAGCGGCCGCCACCCGGAGTCCGACGCGCGTGAGTTCGTCGACCATGTCGGCACGCTCCGCGGCGACCAGGTGCGCGGTCTCGGCGCAGTAGCGCTGCCCCTGCTCCTCGACGCAGGCGGTCAGCGCTGCGAGAGCGGGGGTCGACACCGCCCACGGCCGACGCCCCGCCCGCAACCGGTCGAGCAGGTCCGCCGGTCCGAGCAGATACCCCGCACGCAGGCCTGCGAGACCGAACGTCTTTGTCACACTGCGGATCACGAGAAGATCAGGCCAGTCGGCGGAGGCGAGTGACTGCGGTTCGGGCGATCCGTCGGCGCCGAGGGTGAGGTCGGCGAAGGCCTCGTCGACCACGAGAATCCGCCCCGGCCGGCGCAGCGCGGCGATGGCCTCGGCCGGGTGCAGCACCGAGGTCGGATTGGTGGGGTTGCCCAGGATGACGAGGTCGGCATCGTCCGGCACCGTGGCGGTGGTCTCGACGCCGGCCGGCGCGGCCAGGTTCCAGGGCGCCCTCAGCGCGACGTGGGTGATCGGGATGCCGGCGGCCCGGAGCACGATCTCGGGTTCGGTGAACGACGGCTGGATCAGGGCCGCATGCCGGGCACCCAGTCGTGGGAGCATCTCGAATCCATCGGCGGCGCCGGAGAGCAGCAGCACCTCCTCGGGGCGACGGTCGTGTGCCGCGGCGATGGCGTCGACGGCGCGTCGCTCCTGCGCTCCGGTCGGATACCGCGCGAGATCGTCGAGTCCCGCCCGGATCGCGTCGAGCACGAATCCGGGCGGCGTGCCGCGGACGTTGACCGCGAAGTCGACGAGTCCTGGGACGGCGTCCTGGTCGCCATGGCGTTCCGGGTCGGTGAGATCGGCGCGCGGCGGCTGCGTCTCGGTGATCCCCATGCCGGTGCGGGCCCGCGCAGGAGACACGGACGGACGCGAGGGCCCGGTCTCGACATCGAGCGCGTCGTACCCAGCTGTCATGTGTTCAGACCTTACGTGCACGATGGAGACGTGACGACGACGCCGGATCCCCGCCATCCCGAGACCGTCCTACTCGTCGACCTCGACGGCACGGTCACCGACAGTTTCGCAGGTATCGAGAACAGCTTTCGGCATGCTCTCGCCGTGGTCGGGGCACCCGACCCCGACCCGCGCATCGTGGCCGGCATCGCCGGACCGCCGATGATCGACACGCTCAACGCACTGGGACTCTCGCCCGAGGTGGCCGAGAAGGCGATGCGCGCGTATCGAGAGCGGTACACCGAGGTCGGCTGGTTGGAGAACTCGGTCTTCGACGGCATGGGCGAGCTGCTCGCCGATCTGGCCGCCGGGGGACGAACCGTGGCGATCGCGACGTCGAAGAACCAGACCACCGCCCGCCGGATTCTCGACCATTTCGGTCTCGCCGATCACTTCCGCTTCATCGCCGGGGCGAGCGACGACGGCACCCGCCGCGAGAAGGCCGATGTGATCGCCTCCGCGCTCGACGAGCTCGGGATCGCCACCGACCCGCAGACCGGGCACGTCACCAGTCCGGTCGTGATGATCGGCGACCGCAGCCACGATGTGCAGGGCGCAGCGGCCTTCGGCATCCCGGCGATCCTCGTGCGTTGGGGTTACGCTCTGGGCGGGGAGGAACAGGGCGCGACCTGGGCGGTCGGGTCCGTGGCCGAACTGCGCGACGTGCTGGGTGTGTGACCCCCACCCCGACAGCGGACGGCGAATCGACTTGTTGAGGTAGCAGTGGCTGACGAACTTCACATCTGCTTCGTGTGTACGGGCAACATCTGCCGGTCACCGATGGCGCAGAACATCTTCCGGACCGCACTCGACGACGCCGGACTCGGCGGCAAGGTGCGGGTGTCGAGCTGCGGGACGAGCGGCTACCACGTCGGCGAACCGGCGGACAATCGCGCGCGGACCGAACTGGTCGCACACGGCTATTCCGACGCCCACGTCGCCGCTCTGCTCGGACCCGAGCACTTCGACGCCGACCTCCTGCTCGCGATGGACGAGGGCCACGTGCGCGAACTCGAACGCAAGCGGCTCGGCGACCGCACGCGGCTGCTGCGCTCGTTCGATCCCGCGGCCCAGGCCGACGATCTCGACCTCGCCGACCCGTACTACGGCACCCCCGACGACTTCGTACTGACGCGCGAGCAGATCGAGGGCTCGATGCCGGGGCTCATCGACTGGGTACGAGCCGAGCTCGGGGTGTCCTGAGCTCGACCGGCGCGAACTCAGGCCGCCGGGGCCACGAGGTTGTGCACGAAGCGGATCTTGGTCAGGACCTTCTCGGGCAGCACGAACGGATAGAGGTCGGGGTGCCCCATCGACCGGTTGATCTGGTTGAGCGCCCAGGTCAGCGGTAACCACTCGCCGAGGATCCGATCGAAGCCGACATCACCGGGCGGGACCCCTTCGAAGGTCGAGCCGGCGGGCGCCATCGCGAACGCCGCCGCGGTGTCGAGGGTGTCGCGAATGTGCAGGTAGTGCGCAAATGTCTCGGCGAAATCCTCGGCCGGATGCATCGTCGCGTACGACGACACGAAGTCCTGCTGCCAGCCCTCCGGCGCGCCCTCGCTGTAGTGGCGGTCCAGTGCTGCCTGGTAGTCCTCGTCGGGATCGCCGAACAATTCCTCGAAGCCCGGGCGTCGATCATCGGTGATGAGGACGAGTTGGTAGTAGTGCCCGATCTCGTGCCGGAAGTGGCCGAGGACGGTCCGATACGGCTCGGCGAGCTCGACGCGCATCTGTTCGCGGTGAACGTCGTCCCCCTCGGCCAGGTCGAGCGTGATGACCCCGTTCGCATGACCGGTGATGACCGACTGCTGCGCGCTGGAGAGCAGGTCGAAGGCGAGACCGGACTGCGGATTCTCCTCCCGCGTCTCGATCGGCAGCTTGAGTTCGTCGAGTTCCAGGATGAGGCGCCGCTTGGCGGTCTCGGTCTGTCCGAAGATGACCAACGCCTCGGTGTCATCGTCGCCGGGCCGGGTGCGAGTGAGCCGGCACGACTCGCACATCGTCGGCTTGCCGCTCCACTTCACCAGCCAGTTGCATTGCGCGACTTTGGTATTGGCGCAACGTTCGAGCAGCACGCCGTCGACCTCCGCGCGCGCCTTGTCGTCGAGGACGTGGATCGACCGGGTTTTCAGCCAGAAGCCGAGCGGGCTCCGGCAGTTCAGGCACAGACTGTTTTCGAAGGAGAGACGCTGACCGCACTTCAAGCAGAGGAAGTCTCGCATTTCGATCAGGCTACCCCCGCTCGGTAGCCTGGGCGGTGTGCACGTACTGCGAACGATCCTTCGGCCCGGGTGGATTGCGCTCGGTCTCGTGGTCGCGGCGTTCGCGGTGGCCTGCTTCACCCTGCTCGCACCCTGGCAGCTGGGCAAGAACTCCGACACCGAACGCCGCAACGACCTGATCCGTACCGCCACGTCGATCGAGACGGCCCCGCTGGCCGAGGTCGCGCCGTCGTCGGCCTTCGTGCCGTCCTCAGAGTGGCGGTCCGTCGCGGTGACCGGCCGTTATCTGACGGACCGGCAGGCTCTGGTCCGGCTCCGCAACATCGACCAGCGACCCGCCGTGGAGGTCCTCACCCCATTTGCGGTCACCGGGTCGGACCGGGTGATCCTCGTCAACCGCGGGTACGTACGGCCGGTCGAGGGTGCAGTACCCGACATCCCCGCACCACCGGCCGGCGAACAGACCGTCGACGGCCGGATCCGGGCAGCCGAGAGCGTGAGTACCGAGCGCGGCACGCGCGTGGAAAACGGCGCGCTGACCGTCGCGACGATCAACCCGGGCCTGGTGTCCGCCGCGACCTCGACCCCGATGGACGATTTCTACCTGCAGCTCTCCCCTGACCAGCCGGGTTCACTCGGTGAGATCTCGCTGCCGCAGCTCGACACCGGACCGTACCTGTCCTACGGCCTGCAATGGCTGGCGTTCGGTGTGATGGCCCCCCTCGGCGTCGGCTACTTCCTGTACTCCGAGATCCGCGCCCGACGCCGGGCCGCCGCCGAGGCGTCGGCGGCGGCGCAACCGGCCGCGGCCACCCCGCCCGACTCCGAGGCCTCGTCCGAACCGGACGCGACTCCCGGTCCGGCGGCCGAGTCGCGCGCCCAGCGGCGGCAGCACCGTCGTGACGAGCTCCGGGCGGCCGCCGGAACCACGATGACCCATCAGGTCGGCGACATCGGCCACGGCCGGCGGAACGTCGACGAGTCGCGCGACGTCCGCGACAAGCTCACCCGGCGATACGGCGGCTGAGCCAGCGCGCCGCGGCCGTGGCGCCCGGACGCGCGACGGCGACGGCCGCGCAGGTCAGGACCGTCGCGCGCTGCACGCGTCGGGACAGCGCCACGGCGGCCCGGAGATCGGCCGGTCCCGGCGCCGGTCCGGAGCCGAGGGTCGGACGCACCTCGACTCCGTGCGGGTAGACCGTCCGTCCGCCGAGTTGCACGCCCAGCGCACCCGCGAACCCGGCTTCGACGACCCCGGCATTCGGGCTCGGATGGGCGCCGCTGTCCCGCCGCCAGGCCTCGACGGTCCGACGCGGCGCGCCGCCGAGCACCACCAGCAACGAACCGGCGAGCCGCGCCGGAAGCAGGTTGGCGAGATCGTCCAGGCGCGCGGCCGCCCAACCGAAGTCCTGGTAGCGCGGATTCCGGTATCCGACCATCGCATCGAGCGTGTTCACGGCCCGATACCCCAGCACGCCGGGGACACCGGCGACGGCGCCCCACACCAGCGGCCCGACCGTCGCATCCGACGTGTTCTCCGCGATCGACTCGAGGGCGGCGCGGCACAGGCCGGCCTCGTCGAGCGATTCCGGGTCCCGGCCGCACAGGCTCGGGATGAGCGCCCGCGCGGCGTCGATGTCGTGCGTCTCCAGTGCCTCCGCCACCGCGTCGCCGACCCGGCACAGCGAGGTGCCGCCCAGGGCGATCCACGTCGACGCGGCGGTCACCGCGACACCGGCGATGCCCGTCGCGCGTCGATCCGCTGCAGCCGCCAGGACCACCGTCGATCCCACCATCACCCCGACCAAACCCACACCCGCACGCCGCGAATCCCGGTAGAGGCGCCGCTCCACGGCGCCGGTCAGCCGGCCGAACCCGGCCACCGGGTGGCCGAGTGCCGGATCGCCGAACAGATCGTCGAGCACGAAACCGACCAGCATCCCGGCCGCGGTGACGGCACCGCGTCGACGATCGGGGCGGGGACGGCGAACACGGGGCGGTCTGGGCACCGCGCGATCGTATCGACCCGTGCCGTGCCAGACTTGGCCCCCGTGGCCCGGACAACCGCACACCCGACGCCCGGTCGGTACGACATCGACACCGGCGTTGCCGAGCTGAGCCCGGACACGATCGCGGGCGGGTGGCTGCTCACGATCAACGGAGCCCACAGCTCGCACATCCACCCCGACGACCCCACTGCGCTCGACTTCGAATACCTGCGCCAGATGGCCGCCGTCATCGACGAGCGTCACCCCGACACCACCGATCGCCTCCGGGTTCTGCACCTCGGCGGCGCGGCCTGCGCACTGGCACGTCACCTCGACCACCGCTACCCGGACGCCCGTCAGGTGGCCGTCGAGATCGACGCCGAACTCGCACGCCTCGTCCGGGAATGGTTCGACCTGCCCCGCGCGCCGAAGCTGCGTATCCGCGTCGGCGATGCACGGCAGGTCGTCGAGTCGCTCCAGCCCGGCACGCGCGATGTGGTCGTGCGCGACGCCTTTGCCGGCGACCGCACCCCGCGGCATCTGACGACCATGCAGTTCACCGAGTGTGTGCGCGATGTCCTCACCCCCGGTGGCCTGTACCTGGCCAACTGCGGCGACAGCCGCGACCTCGCCGGTGCCCGGGCCGAAGCCGCGACCGTCGGAGCCGCGTTCGACCATCTGGCGCTCATCGCCGATGCCGCGATGTTCAAGGGCAGGCGCACCGGCAACATCGTGATCGCAGGCAGCGACGCACCGCTCGATCCCTCGGCGACACTCATCCGCACTCTGCTCAGTGACCCACTACCGGCGCAGATCCTCTCGGGGGACCGCGCTCGGGAGTTCGCCCGCGGTGAGGCCCTCACCGACGAGGCGTGACGAAGCACGCTGCACGTCGATCACGGTCGATTGGATAGGGTTGTCTCGATTCCGACGCCGAGGAACCGAGGATGACGTGAGCGATCCATCGTCGCGTGCGGGTACGACGCTGGGCCCGTACCGCATCGACAGACTTCTGGGTCGTGGCGGCATGGGTGAGGTGTACGAGGCCTACGACACCGTGCGCGAACGCCGGGTCGCGTTGAAACTCCTGCCCCCACATCTCGTCCACGACAAGGACTTCCGCGAGCGATTCGAGCGTGAGTCGAAGACCGCGGCGAAGCTCTCCGACCCGCACGTCATCCCGATCCACGACTGGGGCGAGAAGGATGGCGTCCTGTTCATCGACATGCGGCTCGTCGACGGGCAGGACCTGCGCAAGCTCCTCGCCGATGGCCCGCTGCCGGCCGCCCGGGCCGTGGCGATCCTCGGCCAGGTCGCGTCCGCGCTCGACGCCGCACACCGTGGCGGCCTGGTGCATCGCGACATCAAGCCGGACAACATCCTCGTCGACGCCGACGACTTCGCCTACCTCGTCGACTTCGGGATCGCCCAGGGCACCACGGACAGCCGGCTCACCCAGATCGGAACCGCCCTCGGGACGCTCGCGTACATGGCGCCGGAGCGCTTCGGCGACGACCCAGCCGGGCCCAGCTCGGACAACTACGCACTCGCCTGCGTGCTCTACGAATGCGTCACGGGTCAGACGCCGTACCCGGCGAAGACCGACCAGGGTCTGATGACCGCGCACATCACCAAGGAACCACCGACGATGGGCGGTCCGCTCGACCCGGTGATCGCACGCGGACTCGCCAAGGATCCGGCACACCGCTATCCGACGGCCCGAGAACTGCTCCGCGCGGCGTCGACCGCGCTCACCGACCCTCCCCCGTCGTCGGCGCCGCCGACGGTGACACCCCGCATCGTGACACCACCTCCGATGGCCCCACCCCCGACGGCCCCACCCACGTACGCACCGGGCGGGAGCGGCTCGGACGCGTTCGGAAAGCCCGGCGGACCGGTTCCGTCGGATCGCACCATCATCTCGCCCGGCACGCCCCCGGCCGGCAAGCCCGGCGCGCGCGGGTTCGCTTCTCCCCCTGAGCATTCCGGCCCGCAGAGACATTCGTCGTACTCGGGTCCCCCGCAGCATTCGGGCCCTCAGCAGCACTCCGGTTCCCAGCGGTTCTCGGGTCCCCAGCAGTTCTCCGGTCCCCAGCAGTTCTCCGGCCCGACCCAGTGGGGCGGCGCACCGACGCCTGCGCCGCGGAAGTCGAACACCGGGCGGAACGTCGCCATCGCGGTGGGAGTCGGGCTGGTGGTCATCGCGCTGGCGGTGACCGGCATCGTGGTCGTCCTGTCGGGCTCCGGCGGCGACGATTCCCCCACGCCGAGCCCGTCGACGAGTGCGATCCCGGCGGGCACCGTGACGTGCGATTACCCTCAGCGCACAGCAGTCGGCGGCATCACCGAGCCCGCACCGGCCGCGAGCCAGCCGAACACCGGAACGGTGGAGGCGCAGATCCCGATCGCGGGCCAGGGCACGATCGATCTGACGCTCGACCGCGCGGAGGCGCCCTGCAACGTCGGGGCGATGGTGTCGCTGATCAAGTCCGGCTTCTACGACAACAGCAAGTGTCACCGGGCGTCGCGGCAGTACCTCATCTGCGGTTCGTCGGGTGGCCGGGAGGGCACCAATCCGGGTTGGACCAGCCCGGACGAGCTCCCCGAGAACCTGCCGTCGGCGGGTACCGACGACGACGGGGTCCCGCAGGTCACCTATCCGCGCGGCACCGTCGGCATCCTCGACCTGCCCGACGACGAGGGCGCGACCGGATCGACCACGTTCTTCTTGCTCGCCGACGACACCCGCCTGCCGCTGACCTACTCGATCGCCGGCACCATCGACCCGTCCGGACTGGCCGTCCTCGACAAGGTCCTGGCCGGCGGGTTCACCCCGACCCGGCCTGGGGCCGCGTCGGGTCCGCCGAATCAGAACCTGCTGATCCAGAAGGCCACCGTCAGCGAGTAGGGCGACGAGAGTCCCCCGGATCCGGTTGCGGGTTGTGGCCGGGGGCGGGGGCAAACCCCCACCGCCCCCCCAGCGGGTTTGTTGGGTACCCCGCCGGCCCACCGGCACGCCGCGGCGGGGGCCCCACCCCCGGGGCGCGCTGTCTCAACAGAG
>NZ_JBEPPN010000011.1:0-164065 GCF_040547295.1 Gordonia sp. PvP123
GAACAAACAAGGGGCGGCCAACGAAAAACCCGGTCTCCACTCCCCGCCATCAGACCCTCTCAGGCCCTCCGGGGCGGCGCCGTGGCTCGCTGACTCGACATAAGTTACGCACCGCGCCCCTCGGCGTCAAATCGCCTGGTCAGCAGGGTTCGTGAGCAACCAACCGAGGTTCGTCTGCGCAGACTCCATCGGTTCTTCCGGCGGCCCGGGTCCGGGTCGACTCCCGGGATGCCGGCCGGGCATCCACGCGCGCCGGCTCTCCCCCGTCCCCACCTCCGCACGCATGGTGCCGGCGGCTCTGAAAGCCAGGCTTCGAATACTGACGGTGTGAGATCACGCGGATCGGGGATCGACGATGTGCAGAGCTGACAGCTCGAGGACCGACGCCGACCCGGCCGGCGGCTCTTCCTCGCCGGCGGTCGTTCGCCGAGAGGCGCCCTCGGTCACCGGCCCCGACACAAAGCAAGAACCCCCGCCCGGGCATCCCGGGCGGGGGTTCTTGGTGTTGGTAGCGGGGACAGGATTTGAACCTGCGACCTCTGGGTTATGAGCCCAGCGAGCTACCGAGCTGCTCCACCCCGCGTTGGTGAACACAACGTTACACACCGGTTCGTCAGCGATGCAAATCGATACCCCAACCCGCTGCGACCTGGGCAAATGGCAGTGACGGCGGTCACTCGCACACGTGTACCCGCAGGTCGGCGGTGGCCCACTGGCCGATGTCCGATCACCTGTCGATATGTGATGCCCATCACATCGGGCGTACACTCGGCACACGAGAAGCCACCGCCGAGGAGGAACCATGAACACTCACCGCTTCCACCACGAGAGTCACGGCAACCACCCGATGAGCTTCGTCGGTTTCGTCCTGGCTCTCGGCGGGTTCGCGATGGCCGCACTCTGGCTGGTCCACATGGCGGTCGGCAATGTCGGTCCCGCCATTCTGTGCGGCCTGCTGATGGTGGCCGCCTTCGCCACCGCGGTGTCGATCTTCTTCTCGCTCGGCCATCGCCATCACCACAGCCCCGTCCTCCCCGACAACACCCCCAACGAAACCGAGCGCTACCTGCGGAAATACCGCGGATAGCGGCACTTCGCGCAGACAGCGCTCGGTGTTCGGGCGGCCCGTGACTAGTTCGGGGCGGCCAGTGACTCGTACCTGGCAACCGCCTGACTCAACTGGTCGAGCGCCTGACCGTACGCGGCGAAGTCGCCACCCTGCTGGGCCTCACGCAGGGCCGTGATCGCATCGCCGATGGCCTTGGCAGCGGCATCGCGCTCAGGCGAATCCCCCTGCTGCGGAGGTTCATTCGGCGTCGGCGTGTTGGTGTCCGGCGTCCCGGCCTGGTCCGGCTCGGTCGGCTGCTGATCGTCGGGCACCACGCCGGCGGCGGGCGTGATGCCGACCTGCCGAAGTGCCTCGCCGGTCGTCGGCGCATACCCGATCCGGGCCTCCCGCTCAGCGGGCTCATACCGGGTGATCACGCGGAAGAGTCGGGGGAACGCTTCCTCACCCTGGGCCTGCGCGTACATCGGGACGACGTACAGGATGCCGTTGTCCCCCACGGGCAGCGTCAAGAGGTTTCCGAAGGTCACCGTCGCCGTGTTCTCCAGCGACTTCAGTGATTCGGCGACACGTCCGTCGGTCCGCATCGGGTTGAAGGCCTGCTTCGGACCCGATCGTTGGGCATTGCCGGGCAATTGTTTGACCGTCATCTGCCCGTAGTTCTCAGGGTTCGACGAGACCGTCACGTACGCACCCAGGATCGGCCGGTTGAGGCGGGTGAGCACCGAGGTCAGCTGGAACGTCGGTTGTCCGCTCTCCGGATCGGACGCCACGAAGTAGTACGGCGGCTGATCGAGACCGCGCTGGTCGGCATCGGGATCGGTCGGGTCCGAGGGAACCGACCAGAAGTCGCTCGCCTGGAAGAACGTCTGCGGCGAATCGACGTGGTAGCGCGTCAGGAGCTGCCGCTGGATCTTGAAGATGTCCTCGGGGTAGCGGACGTGATCCCGCAGCGAGGTCTGCGCGTCGAAGTCGGCACGCGACTTCACCGTTCCGGGGAAGACGTCCATCCAGGTCTTCAGTACCGGGTCCTCGGTGTCGAACTCATAGAGCTCCACCTCACCGGTGTACGCGTCGACAGTCGCCTTTACCGAGTTGCGCACGTAGGACACGGTCTTGTTGATCTGCGTGCGTCCGGTCTGCCCCGGGTTGAGGTCCTGGGCGTCGGCGGTCGCGCTCTGCAGCGAGGTGGGCTGCGAGTACGGGTAGTTGTCGAGGGTCGTGTATCCGTCGACGATCCACTTGATCGAGCCGTCCTCCATGACCGCGGGATACGTCTTCGAGTCCACGGTCAGCCACGGTGCCACCTGTTCGACTCGGTCGCGGGGGTCGCGGTTGTAGATGATCTTCGACGCCGAGTTGATCTCACCCGACAGCAGGAAGTTGCGCTCGGCGTACTTGCCCGCATAGAGCACCCGGTTGAACCAGTTGCCCAGGGACACCCCGGCCGGCCCCTGATAGGTGTACTTGTCGTCACCGATGTCGTGCTCACGTGCCTGACCGTCGTCGGAGCCGACGATCGCGTAGTCGGGGTCGATCTTCGCGAGCAGCTCGCCGAAGTAGATGCGGGGCTGGCTCACCTGGATCGGTGCGTCGCGCTTGTACTCCTCGGACTGGTAGTTCGAGGTGTCGCTGACGTAGTAGAACGGGTCGCCACCGCCGTCGATGTCGTTGACGTCGCGCGACTCGTTGACCCGGTTGGCCGGAGCTGCGACGAACCCGTCGCCGTGGGTGTAGACGAGGTGCTTGTTCAGCCAGTTCTGCTGGTTCTCGAGGTAGCGGCTGGGGTCGAGTTCACGGACCGCGACCACGAAGTCGCGCAGTTCACCGTCGATGCGGTAGCGGTCGACCGCCAGCTGCGTGGGGAAGCCGTAGAAGTTCTGCCGCTGCTGCTGCTGGATGAACGTCGGCGACACGACGTTCGGGTCGAGGATGCGTACGTTCGACAGCGTCGGTACGTCGCTGTTGACCAACGCAGGCGTTGCCGGCCGGGCGGTCCAGTCGTTCTGGGTGACGACCTTGTCCGGCCCGATCCCATACGCCTCACGTGTCGACGTGATGGCGCGGTCTATGTACTCGGCTTCCTTCTGCGCGGCATTCGGCTTGACCGAGAACTGCTCCATCGTGAGCGGCCAGCCGACACCGATGAGCAACGCGGAGAACAGCATCAAGACGGTGGCGAGTGCCGGCACCCGTAGGTCGCGCAGCACGATCCCGGCGAAGAACGCGACCGCACAGATGATCGCGATCGCCATCAGGATGAGCTTCGACGGCAGCACCGCGTTGATGTCGGTGTAACTGGCACCGGGGAAGATCTCGGCTTTCCGCTGACTCGAGAGCAGCGAGTACCGGTCGAGCCAGTAGGCGGCCGCCTTCAGCAGGAGGAAGGTCCCGGCCAGGACCGCGAGCTGGATACGTGCCGCGGTGGTCACCGAACCGCCGCCCTGCCCCAGCCGGATACCGCCGAAGAGATAGTGGGTGACGAGGTTCGACAGGAAGGCGACCACGACGACCACGAACAGCAGGTTCAGCACGAACCGGTAGAACGGCAGGTCGAAGGCATAGAAGCCGATGTCGAGATTGAACTGGGGATCGGTCCGCCCGAACGACTGCCCGTGCAGGAACATCTGGACGGTCGCCCACGAACCCTGCGCGACGAGGCCGGCCAGCGCGCCGATGATCACCGCGGGGACGATCGCGAACCAGCGGACCTTGCCCATGATGGCGGTGCGGTAGCGCGCGAGCGGATCATTCGGGCCCGCGGTCGGGACGAACACCGGACGGCTGCGGTATGCCAGGGCCACCGCGCCGAAGATGATGGCACCGACGACGACCGTCGTGATCAGGAACAGGATCACGCGCGTCCAGATCACCTTGGTGAAGACGCCCGAATACCCGACGTCGGAGAACCAGAGCCAGTCGGTCGCGAGACCGATCAGGCGCGGTCCGACGAGCAACAGCACCAGGACGGCCACACCGAGCCCGATGATGATCTTGCTCCTGCGTGACAGTGTCGGCATTCCCGCCGGCCCTCGGACGCCCACCAGACCCACTCTCCAAAGCTCTCAATCCGGACACCGCCCGCACACGACTGCCTGCTGGGCGTGGTGCCCACTGTACTGGCACCACCCGGGTGACCATCTCACTCGGGGCGCCCGCTCAACGATCGCGACACGTCTGCGGTTCCCCACCGGCACCGCGGACTCGTCGTCGAACCGCGCCTCGGGGCAGGATGAGCACGTGGCCGACCAATCGAATGCCCCGCGTGTCTACTCAGCCGACGACCTCGGCAGCGCCCTGAGCGAGATCATGGAACATGTCGACACGCGCGGTTGGGGACAACAACCCTCGGTATTCGCGCTGGCACCCACGGACCTGCTCGCCGAACGGCTCCCCGACGTGATCTCTGCGGACGGCCCGGCCCTCACGCCCGTGGAAGAGGACGTCGACGACCTCGACGAGTTCCTGGCGTCGGCGGTCTGGCCGCGAGACGTCGTCGGCGCGGCGGTCGCGATCGAGATCCTCGTCGTGGAGCCCGAAGACGACGACCACACGCCTCGCTACGTCGTCACCGAGACCGGCGACCAGCATGCGGACGAGGAGGTCGCCCGCCTGGTGGTCGGGGTACTGCGCAGCGGCGCGGACCTGGCGTTGATGCGATTGCGTCCGGGAACCGACGAGGAACGCGAGCTGCTGACCCATCCTCAACTGGCCCTCGAACTGCGTGCCGCGCTCCGCGGCACCTTCGCTCCCGACGTGCCCGAGGAGTCCGCGCGGGGCTGACCCCACGCGTCCGGGACCGTGTCAGCAGGTCGGCGCCGGACGTCCGGCGCCGATCGCACCCAGCGCGTCGACGGCGCCGTCGAGGGTGTCGACCTTGACCAGCTCGAGCCCGTCCGGTCGCTCGGAAACAGCTTCGGCACAGTTGCGGGCAGGCACGAGGAACACCGTCGCACCGGCGTCGCGCGCGGCTCGGGTCTTGTGGGTGATGCCGCCGATCGGGCCGACCGCGCCCTCGTCGGTGATGGTGCCGGTGCCGGCGATGAACTTCCCGGAGGTCAGCTCGCCGGGACTCAGCTGGTCGATGACCGCCAATGCCAGCATCATCCCGGCCGACGGCCCGCCGATGTCGCCCACCGTGTAGGTGACCTCGAGCCGGGGATCGGCGTTCACGACCTCCGGGACGACGCCGAGGTAGCCGGCCTCGGGGTCCGCGGGATGCTTGCCGAGCGTGACCGACACCGTCTGCTGTGCGCCGGCCCGGACGATCTCGAGCGGCAGCACCGTTCCGGGCGGATTGTCACCGACGACCTTCCGGAGCTGTTCGCCCGTCTCCACCGGTACGCCTCCGGCCCGCACGACCTCGTCGCCGGCGCGCACCACCCCGACGGCCGGTCCGTCGGGTCCGACGCTCGCGATGCGCAGGGCCGTCGGACGGTCCAGGTAACGGAGTGCGGCGACCGTCGCGTTCTCCTCCGAACCCGTCATCTGCTGGGCGTTCTCCTGCTGCACCTGTTCGGTGGTGCGATCCGGCGGATAGACCTGGTCACGGGGAGTGAGCGAGTAGGTGCCCGACAACCACATCCCCAGGGCGTCGAAGAGCGACAGCCCATCTCGGACGGAGACGGTGGTGAGATTGAGGTGGCCGGTCGTCGGATCGGTTGCCGCACCGTCGATCTGCACGACCTTGCGCTCGACGACCGCGCCGTCGTCCTCCACCTTCGCGGTGCCGAGGGTGTTCAGCGTCGGTCCGGGTCCGAGCGCGGCGTAGGGCACCTGCACCTGTGTGCCCAGGACCAGCAACGCCAGCAGGACCACGGTGGAGACCGCGGCCGCGGCGATTCTCCGGAAGCGGGGGCTCGAACTCATTCCGCACACGATAGTGCCCCGCGGCGGGGCCGAGCGGGTGCGCCGAGGACGCCGCGGCCACGCAACGCAAACCATGAGCCGACTACGCGCAGGGCGAACAGTCGTCGCCGTTCACCTACCTCACCGGGCGGTACGGTGGAACCCATGAGTGATCTGCCCTTCGGCTTCTCGTCGTCCGGTGACGGCGACGACGACCGCGACAAGAACAGCGGTGACAAGAACAAGCCGGGCGACAATCCCGGCGGCAACCCGTTCGGCGGGTCCAACCCGTTCGGATTCGGGGGCGCCCAGGGCTTCGGGGGCGGCCCGGGCGGCGACTTCGACCCGTCGAAGTTCGATCCCAACATGATCGGTCAGATGTTCTCGCAACTGGGCAACATGTTCAGCGGTATGGGCGCCGGTATGGCCGGTGGCGGGCAAGGTCCGGTGAACTACTCGGTGGCCACCAACCTCGCCCGGCAGCAGATCGGTTCGTTCACCCCGATCCTGGAGAAGGAGAACACCGCATCCGCAGACGCCGTCCGTCTCGCCGACGTCTGGCTCGATGACGCGACCAACTTCCCCAGCGGGGTCACCCAGACGGTGGCGTGGACCCCTGTCCAATGGCTCGAGGAGTCGATGGACACGTGGAAGGGACTGTGCGATCCGGTTGCCGAGCAGCTCGCCCGCACCTGGCAGGACAACCTCCCCGCCGAGGCCGCGCAGTTCGCCGGCCCCATGATCGGGATGCTGACGCAGATGAGCGGCATGGCGTTCGGCACACAGCTCGGACAGGGCCTCGGCCAACTCGCCAAGGAAGTGCTGACGTCGACCGACGTCGGCCTGCCGCTGGCACCCGAGGGCATCGCCGTCCTGCTTCCCGAGGCGATCGCGAAGTTCGCCGAGGGACTCGAACAGCCGGCGCAGGAGATCATCGTCTTCCTGGCCGCGCGTGAGGCCGCGCACGTGCGCCTGTTCACCCATGTCGGCTGGCTGCGTCAGCGGCTCCTCGCCACCGTCGAGGAGTACGCCCGCGGGATCAGTATCGACTTCAGCGGCATCACCGACGCCACCGCCGGGATCGACCCGACCCAATTGCTCTCCGACCCTTCGAAACTCGAAGAGCTCATCAGTTCGTCGACGACGTTCGAGCCGACGACGACGCCGGAACAGAAGGCAGCACTCGGCCGCCTCGAGACCCTGCTGGCGCTCATCGAGGGCTGGGTCGAGCAGGTCGTGACCCGAGCACTGGGCGACCGGATCCCGAGCACCGGGGCACTCACCGAGACGATGCGGCGCCGACGCGCCTCGGGCGGTCCGGCAGAGCAGACGTTCGCAACACTGGTCGGTCTCGAGTTGCGACCCCGCAAGGTCCGTGAGGCCTCGGAGTTGTGGCGTCGCGCGCTGGAGGCGACCGACGTCGCGACCAGGGACGGCGTGTGGGCTCACCCCGATCTGCTGCCGGATTCCGACGACCTCGACAACCCCGCCGGTTTCATCGACCGACTCCTGGGCGGCGACGAGCTCGACGACCCGATCGCGCAACTCGAGAAGACCATCGCCGACGAACGGGCTCGCGGCAAGGGCGATGACCGCGAGAGCCCCGATGGCGAGGGTGACAGCGGTGACGGCTCCGCCCGAGGCGGATCGTAGAAGTCCACACCCCCGGTGGATCCGGCCATGTTGTGGATAACCCGCTCGCCGAGCGTCCGTGAGGGCGTCCGGCTGGCACAGTTGCCGCATGTCGCCAGTCCGGACGAGTGCCCGCGCCCTCTCGGCTCACATCGTCGCGGGGAGTCCGTTCGCGGTGCCACGGCTGCGTCCGGGTACCCCGATTCTCGTCCAGCCCGGGAACTCGGTCCGCGTCGGGATAGATCCGGCCGACAGCCTGCTGCTCGATCTCGACGCCTCGGTGTCGGCGCATTCCGTTGCGGCGCTGCTGCGTTCACTCGAGGACGCATGTACCTCGGACACGTTCTCTCGCCGAGCACGCCGGGCGGGTCTGCAGGACGACGATCTCGTCCTCGTCCTGAGCAGTCTGGTGTCCGCAGGTCGGGCGGTCGCCGAAGTCGAGCGCCGCAGCTCGGACTTCCACGTCCTGATTCACGGGCAGGGACCGCTCAGCGAGCATCTGACGAGTTCGCTGTCCGGATCGGGCACGTCGTCGGCCCGGCACACCATGCGTCGGCTCCCCGACGGCTCGCTCGACGCCGTCGACACCGACCTGGTCATCCTGACCGACTTCGTCGTCCACGACCCGCAGGTGGTGTTCGCGCTGACCCGCGCCGGGATTCCGCACCTGCTGGTGCGAGTCCGAGACGGGGTCGGGATCGTCGGTCCGCTGGTGCTGCCCGGGCTGTCCGGTTGCCTGATGTGCGCCGATCGTCACCGCTCCGACGCAGACCCGGAATGGCCGGCATTGGCTGCGCAGCTGATCCGCACGTCGGGACAGGCGAGCGCGACCGTTCAGGCGATGACCGCCGCCATCGCGTACTCCCAGATCGAGTGGCTGGTGGCCGCCGTGCACAGCCGTCGGTCCGGGTCGGACTCGCCTGCGGCCCCGCAACTGCTGGACCGAGTTCTGGAGGTGCGAGATGACCCGACTCGACTGGACATCAAGCGGTGGTCGCCGCACCCGGGCTGTGATTGTCGTGCCGTACGAGATCAACGAGCCAGGTCGTCTATTGTGTGACGCGGAAAGGATGCTATGACCGACATCACCAAAGGACAGGGTCGCCGCAACGCGAAACTGGCTTCTCTTCCGATCGGTATGGCCGGTCGGGCCGCTGCCGGCTTCGGCAAGCGCATGGTCGGCAGAGACAAGGACGAGGTCAACCAGGAGCTCCTGGAGAAGTCCGCCGAACAGCTCTTCGCCGTCCTCGGCGAGCTGAAGGGCGGCGCCATGAAGGTCGGGCAGGCGCTCTCGATCATGGAAGCCGCCATCCCGGACGAGTTCGGTGAGCCCTTTCGCGAAGCCCTCACCAAATTGCAGGCCGACGCTCCCCCGATGCCGGCGGAGAAGGTCCACAAGGTGCTCGACCAGCAGCTCGGCACCCGCTGGCGCGAGCGTTTCCAGGAATTCTCCGACGTACCGGCCGCCTCGGCGTCCATCGGGCAGGTCCACAAGGGTGTCTGGTCCGACGGCCGTGAGGTCGCGGTCAAGGTGCAGTATCCCGGCGCGGACCACGCACTGAAAGCCGATCTGAAGACCCTGTCCCGCATGTCCGGACTCCTGCAGCGGCTGTCTCCCGGCACCGATGTCAAGGCGATGATGGACGAACTCATCGACCGGACCGAAGCCGAACTCGACTACCTCGGTGAAGCCGACAACCAGCGCGCTTTCGCCAAGGCCTACGACGGACATCCCGACTTCCTCATCCCGAAGGTCGTCGCGAGCGCCCCCAAGGTCGTCGTGTCGGAGTGGGTCGACGGCGTCCCGCTGTCGAAGATCATCACCACAGGCGATCAGAAGACCCGCGACGATGCGGCCGCGAAGATGGCCGAGTTCGAGGTCAGCTCCCCCTACCGGGTCGGACTCCTGCACGGCGACCCGCATCCGGGAAACTTCTTCGTGGCGACCGATGGACGTTTCGGCGTGCTCGACTTCGGCGCGGTGGGTCACTACCCGGAGGGGCTCCCGCCCGAGACCGGTCCGATCCTGCGGCTGGCGCGTGACAAGAAGTACGACGAACTCAAAGAGCTCATGATCTCGGCCGAGTTCATCCGCCCGTCCCATGCGAACAAGGTGACGAGTGCCGATCTCGAGGCCTACCTTCGTCCGTACGTCGATCCGCTCTACTCCGAGTCCTTCCACTTCACCCGGAAGTGGATGCAACGAGCCGCGGGCAAGGCCACCGATGTCCGCGGCGACGTGTACAAGACCTCACGAAACCTCAACGTGCCCAAGCGTTTCGTGATGGTCTTCCGTGTGCTCGGGGGCTGCGTCGGCATCGCCTCGCAACTCGAGGCACACGCCCCCTACCGCGCCATCATGGAGGAGTGGGTTCCCGGCCTGGGCGACTGACACCACTCCACAGACACGACACCGACGCCGCGAGCATTTCTGCTCGCGGCGTCGGTGTTGTCGTCACGCAGCGTTCTTGCGCGGACGGCCGCGGGGACGCTTGCGCGCGATGACGGCGCCACGCTCGAAGATCTCGCCGCCCCAGACCCCCCAGGGTTCGGACCGGTCGAGCGCGGCCTGCAGGCACTGGGCCCGCAGCGGGCACTCGGCGCACATCGCCTTCGCACGCTCGAGGTCACGGGGGTCTTCGGCGAACCACAGATCTGCGTCGGCGACCTGGCAGGGCAGGTCGAGCCGGGCGGTCGCTGCGCGGTCCGCCGACATACAGGACTCGAGTACGCATTCGACAGTCATTGGGAATCTCCACATCTGCTCGTTTGGGGTGTTGAACCCGAGTCCTCGATGTGGCTCTGTGTCCGAGACCCCGGAACGGGGCGGAGATTCGGATGACAGAAAAAGAGGGCCACGGGTGTCGCCTCTGCGATTCGCCCGTGGCCCGGATTGTCTCGGAGATCTAACTCCGGGAACTTCGGAACAGAACGGGGAACCGACGCGGCGCGGGTGCTACTGCTGCTGCGGGCGGTGCGATTCGCGCTACGCGCGCTTCGGCTGCCAGGTGCAGAGCCGCCGGAGGGAGGGCGACCGGGCGTGCGAAGCTGGTGCACGCTCGGGCGACCGGCATCCAGGAGCGGGTGCGACCGGTACGCGCGATGGCGGGCTGATTGCGCTTTGCAGCATGCGATGTCGTCGCATGCGTGTTCGCCGCACTCAGTTTCGCCGCAGACTGGCAGGTGCCGGCCTGGCGCACGATGATTCCGTTCACTGATCCACTCCCTTCTGGTCTCGTGGCTTTCCGCGTTGTCGTCGGTCGTCGGTGACTGTGGGGGCCTCGTGACGGACGCACTCGACCCATCCCCGTACTGACGGGAATCAGACTAGACGCTGGGCCGAAACCCGCACAACCTATTTTTGACCTGCAGTTTTGACGAGTTCGAGGATGTCGTCGCCGTAGTCGTCGACCTTCTTGGCGCCGATTCCCGAGATCGCCACCAGCGCAGCGGTATCGGTGGGTCGTTGCTCGGCGATCGCGGTGAGCGTCTTGTCGGAGAAGACGACGAACGCCGGCACCTTTTTCTCCTGCGCCCGCTCACGACGCCATTCCTTCAGCGAGACCAGCAGCCCTTCGTCGAGATCCGAGGGGCACCCCGCGCAGCGACCGAGCAGTGTCGCGGTCGAGTCCATCAGCCGCGAACCACAGACCCGGCACGTCGGCCCACGACGGGGTGCTCGCTCCTTCGCGATCGGCGAGGCCGGCGAGTCGTCGGGAACGAGATCGGCAAGGAAACGTGACCGCCGTCGAGCGCGGCCACCCTCGTTGCGGGCCAGCGCCCACGACAGATGCAGATGCTCGCGGGCGCGGGTGACGCCGACGTAGAAGAGGCGTCGCTCCTCCTCGACCTCTTCCCACGACCCCTTGATCGCCTGGCTGATGGGCAGGGACCCGTCGGTGAGTCCGACGAGGAACACCGCATCCCACTCGAGTCCCTTGGCCGCGTGCAGCGACGACAGCGTGACACCCTGCACGGTCGGTGGGTGACGAGCCTCGGCGCGCGACGCGAGCTCGGCCGACAGCTGCGGCAGCGTCAGCTCGGGATTCTCGACCACCATGTCCTCGGTCAGCTGGACCAGCGCTTTCAGCGACTCCCAGCGGCTCCGCGCCTGGGCGCCCGACGGCTCCTCCTCGGTGAGTCCGAGCTCGCCGAGGACCGCGCGCACGACGTCGAGGATCTCCACGTCGGGCCTGACCTCCCGGCCGGCGACCGTGGCGAGCTGCCGCATGGCCTGCCGAACCTCGGTGCGCGCGAAGAACGCCTCGCCCCCGCGGACCTGGTACGGGATACCCATCTCGGTGAGCGCCTGCTCATAGTTCTCCGACTGCGCGTTGACCCGGTACAGGATGGCGATCTCCGCGGGTGCGACCCCGGCGCGGAGGAGGTGCTTGATCTCGATGGCGACGGCAGTCGCCGCAGCGGGCTCGTCGTCGTACTCGGCGAACTGCGGCGCCGGACCGGCGGGGCGTTGTCCGACGAGGCGGAGCCGGGTTCCCGCGATCCGGCCGCGGGCCGCACCGATGACCCGGTTCGCGAGGTCGACCACCTCGGGGGTGGACCGGTAGTCCCGCTCCAGCCGGACGACCGTCGCCTCCGGGAACCGGCGACTGAAGTCCAGCAGGTGGTTGGGGGACGCGCCGGTGAAGGTGTAGATCGTCTGGTTGGCATCGCCGACGACCGTCAGATCGTCGCGCTCCCCCAGCCAGGCGTCGAGCAGACCCTGCTGCACGGGGGTCACGTCCTGGTATTCGTCGACGACGAAACACCGGTACCGCGAACGGAACTCATCCGCCGCGCCGGGCTCGGCGGTGAGGATCTGGGTCATGTAGATGAGCATGTCGTCGAAGTCGAGCAACCGGTCACCATCGGGCGAGACCTTGGCGTCCTCGTAGTGTCCGTACACGGCGGCGACCTTCGCGGGCGGCGCCGGCGACTCCCGGCCGAGCCGGCCCACGGCCTCGACGTAGCTCTCCGGCGAGATGAGCGAGGCCTTGGCCCACTCGATCTCCGACGACAGGTCGCGCAGGGTGTCGGTGGCGGTGTCCAGACCGGAGCGTCGGGCCGCCCGCGAGATGAGCGGGAACTTGTTGTCGAGGAGTTCCCAGCGGGCGTCACCGAACGCGCGCGGCCAGAAGTACCGCAGCTGCCGCATGGCGGCGGCGTGGAAGGTCTGGGCCGCGACGCTGCCGCCCGAACCGCCGCCGACACCGAGACCGCGCAGTCGGGTCCGCATCTCCCCCGCGGCCCGGGCAGTGAACGTGACCGCGAGAACCTGACCGGGGTTGACCTGGCCGGTGTCGATGAGGTAGGCGATCCGGCGGGTGATGGTCCGGGTCTTGCCCGTGCCCGCGCCGGCCAGTACGCACACCGGTCCTCGCGGCGCGAGGACGGCGGCGCTCTGTTCGGGATCGAGCCCCTCGACCGCGCCACGACTCACCGGCGCCGAGGCGCGACGCGAGGACTCGGGATTCGCGGCAGAAGTCGGGTGAGGCACGGCGTCCACTATGTCACCAACCACCGACGCCGCCCCCAGATGGGAACGGCACAGCAGCGAACAGCACAGCAGGGAACAGCTACGGGCGAGAACGATGCCGACGGGAACAGCGGGCCCGGACATGGTGTTATGGGACCCATGAGCAACGTGATCGACGACGAGGCCGGCGCCCGCACCTCCGACACCGGCGAACTGACCATGTACACGACATCGTGGTGCGGATTCTGCGCCCGCCTCAAGCGCGGCCTCAAGAGCAGCGGAATCACCTGGCAGGAGATCGACATCGAGCTGAACCCCGACGCCGCCGAGTTCGTGGGCAGTGTCAACGGCGGCAATCACGTCGTGCCCACCGTCCTCTACGCCGACGGCACCACAGCCACCAACCCGTCGATCGCCGACGTCAAGGCCAAGCTGGGCGTCTGAGACGCATCGGGTCTGCTCGGCGCGGGTTACCCGGCCGCCCAGGCCTCGATCATCGATCGCGCGATGGAGATCGACCCGGGAAGGCGCAGACGATCCGCGTCGTCGGCGCCCGGCGCCTCGGCGCGTGACCAGCCGTCGCCGCGGGCAAGAGCCTCCCGGACCTCATCGCGGTTGAACCACTGCGCGTCGCCGATCTCTCCGTCGAGGAATGCCAGCTCGTCGGTCGGGTCGCCGATGGCCGCGAAACCCAACATGAGCGACCGTGGGAACGGCCAGGGCTGGCTGCCCAGGTAGCGCGGTTCGCGCACCACGATGCCGACTTCTTCGTGCACCTCGCGGAGCACGCACTGTTCGAGCGACTCCCCCGGCTCGACGAAACCGGCAAGCGTCGAATACCAGCCGTCCGGCCACACGGCCTGCCGACCGAGCAGGATGCGGTCGGCACCGTCGTGGACGACGGTGATGATCGCCGGGTCGGTACGCGGGAACTCGTCTCGTCCGGAGTCGACGCTGCGCCGGACCCACCCGCCGCGAGCGGGTTGGGTGGGCGAACCGTCGACCGGTGAATGACGGGCGGTCTCATGCCAGTTCAGGATCCCCAGTGCGGTGGCGAGCAGGCCCGCCTCGTCGGCGGACAGCCGCGTCGCACCACGCCGGGCGTCGTCGGTCGGGCCGTCGATGTGGTGCACACGACGCGTCCACAGGTCGGCGCCACCGTCGGCCGCGTCGAAGCCGAGGATGACCGCGTCGGCCGGTGGAGCCTCGGCGACAGTGGTGGCGGCGACCCAGTGCAACGCACCGGCATCGCTCACCGGGTATCGACCGGCCGCGTCGATCAGCAACACCTTCGCCGTCGGCCATCCGGCGGCCATCCGGTGCGCGTCGTCGCGGATGGCGTCCGCGCGGTCGAACACCGCACGCGACAGCAGGGGCGGTTCGGGCAGCTCGAAATGCACTGGCGCACAAGCCTTTCTCAGAAGCGGCGGATCGGTCAGTCGTCGTTGGGGCTCTTGCGGACATACAGCAGGCGGTCGCCGACCTCGATCTGTTCGACCTCGCTGTCGTCGACACGATGCAGTACGCCGTTGCGCACGACGCCGAGGACGATGTCGCGGGTGTGGGCAGGCGACCCGCCGGTCTCGGTCGGATCGACCTCACGTTCGGCGATGGCGTAACCGGCGTCCGGGGTGAGAAGGTCCTCGATCACCTCCACCACCGACGGGGTCATCGTCGCGATGCCGAGCAGGCGACCGGCGGTCTCCGACGACACCACCACCGAGTTCGCACCGGACTGCCGCATCAGGTGGGTGTTCTCCGATTCCCGGATCGACGCGACGATCTTCGCCCGCGGGTTGAGTTCGCGGGCGGTGAGTGTGGCGAGGACCGCGGTGTCGTCGCGGCTGGTGGCCACGACGATGCTCGCGGCGTGGGCCACGCCGGCCAGCCGCAGCACATCCGACTTCGTGGCGTCGCCGCGCACCGTGACCAGTCCGTCGGAGGCGGCCGCCTCGAGGACCGTGGCGTCGGCGTCGACGACGACGATCTCGGAAGGCTTGATGCCGTCACCGCGCATCGCGTCCACCGCGGTGCGGCCCTTGGTGCCGTAACCGATGACCACGGTGTGATTGCGCACGGTATTCCTCCAACGCTGGATCTTGAGCGCCTGTCGAGACCGTTCGGTGAGCACCTCGAGGGTGGTACCGATCAGCACGATCAGGAACAGCACGCGCAACGGCGTGATGATGACGAGGTTGATGAAACGGGCGAACGGCGTGATCGGCGTGATGTCGCCGTAGCCCGTCGTGGAGAGGGTCACCGCGGAGTAGTACAGCGCATCCAGGTACGACAGCTCGTTGTCCTGTGCGTCGCGGTAGCCGGCGCGATCCAACCAGACCACGACCGAGGTGAACAGCAGCGCCAGGGTCGCCCAGAAGACGCGTCGGCCGATCGCCCGGCTCGGACTCTGCTGGAGTTCGGGGATACGGACGACGCCGACCAGTGCATGGTCGGGCCGGTTGACCAGATCGGTACCGCCGAAGCGTCGGCGCAGGCGGTTAGCCACCGGCGCGCTCGCGCTCGTCGAGTTCGCTCACACGCTGCAATGTAGCCCACCACGGCGCCCCACAACTCATCTGGCGGGACTCCCCTCGCGTCACGGGCCGGCTCATCGGGCGAGCTTGGCGGCGAGGGTCGCCTCGTCGGGCAGGTCGTCGGCCTCCAGCGTGTGCCCGTCGCGCACATAGTGGAAGGCGGCCCGGACCTTCGTCGCCTCCACCCCGGCCAGTTGCGCCCACGCCAGGCGGTACGCGGCGAGCTGGATGAACAACGATTCCCGGCGGGCGGGTTCGGGGATCACACCGGTCTTCCAGTCGACGACCGTCCACGAGCCGTCCTTCTCGGCGAAGACCGCATCGATCCGTCCACGCACCACGATCCCGCCGATGACGGTCTCGAAGGGCACCTCCACCTCGGTGGGACTGCGATTCGCCCAGGGCGAGGAGAGGAACGCCGCCCGCAGTTCCTCGAGATCGGCGTCCGGGCTCGCGGTCGCGTCTGCGGCACCGGGCAATTCGTCGATGTCGAGGAGTCGGGTCGCGCCGAACCACCGTTCCACCCACGCGTGGAACGCGGTGCCGCGCCGAGCCATCGGGTTGGGCCGGAACGGCGTCGGGCGGCGCAACCGACGGGCGAACTCGGCTTCGTCGGCGTCGAGTTCGACCAGCTGGCTGACGGACAGGTGGGTCGGCAGCGACACCTCGACGAGCGCCTGATTCGCCTGGTGATGCTCGGCGAGCAGGGCCGACACCTCGGCCTCCCAGGCACCGATCTCGTCCGCCGGATCGGCCGGAGGCGTGGTCGCGGTCTCCGAGTCGACGGCCGGTGCGTCGAACAGCGCGGGCGCTGCGCGGGTGGCGATGGCGTCGGTGACCAGGTCGGCCGCTCGCTGGACCGAGTCGCGGCGGCCGCCGAGCGGATCGCGCGGCCACGGTGCTGCGATCGCACGCTCGGCCAACGGATTCGGGCTGTCCGGCTCCGGCGGCGGCGTACGTACCGCGATCGACAGCCCGGTCGAGTCGACGCTCGGGTCGGTGATCGCCTCGTCGATGCCGACCATCAGCTCGTCGAAGAAATCCGAGCCGCCGCGCGGTTTGTCGCCGGTCTCCGACCAGTGGTGCGCCGAGATGAGCAGATCGTGCCGAGCGCGGGTGAGCGCCACGTACAGCAGCCGCCGATCCTCTTCGAGGCGACGCTCGCCGATCGCGGCCTTGTGGTCGGTCAGGGCGTCCTCGAGTTGCTTGCGGTCGGCGACCGTGTCGATCGTCAGGATCGGAAACCCTTCCGGCGCACCGTCGGCCGCCTCGGCCGGGATGGCCAGATCACCGCGCAGGTCGGCCGGGAGCTCGCGTGCACTGCCCAGCCACGTGGTGTCGGCCTTGGCGCTGGGGAAGATCCCCTTCGCCAGGTGCGGTATCGCGACGACGTCCCATTCGAGTCCTTTGGCCGCATGCACGGTGAGGATCTGTACGCGCTGTTCGGCCACCTCGATGCGCCCCGGCTCCAGACCCTTCTCGATCGTCTCGGCGGCGTCGAGGAACGCCAACAGGCCGGGCAGGTTCGCGCCCGGGCGATCGGCGTAGTGGCTGACGTAGTCGGCGAAGGCGTCGAGATGTTCCCGGCCGGTGATCGCGCCCCGCATGCGGCGCGCCCGGATCTGGGCCTCGACGCCGACCCCGATCGTGTTCTCCACGTCGGCGACGAGTTCGGGGAGCGGCTGTCCGATCCGACGCCGCAAGGACTCCAGCTGCGCACCGAACGCCCGGATGCGCGCGTACCCTTCGGGGCTGTAGTCGGTGGGTTCGCCCGGATCGACGACGGCGTCGGCGATTCCCGCCCGGTCCACGATCTCGGTGGGCAGCACGGCGTCGAGTGCCGCGTCGAGCGCCTCTCGGCTGGTGACGACGCCGCCCGCCTCGGCGAAACTCTCCGCCGCGAGAGTGGTGGCCCGGCGCCACAGCGCGGCGAGGTCCTTGGCGCCCAGCCGCCAGCGGGCCCCGGTGAGCAGACGCATCACGGCGGTCCCGGCCATCGGGTCGGCCATCACGCGCAGGGTCGCGACGATGTCCTCGATCTCCGGGACGTGCAGCAGACCGCCGATGCCAACCACCTCGGTGGGGATGCCCCGGCTCTCGAGTTCGGCGGCCAGCGGTGCCGAATCCTCGTTGCGCCGCACCAGGATCGCGGTGGTCGGCGGTGCCTCGTCCGCGGCCTGGGCCGCGCGGTAGCGTTCCTCGATCGCATCGGCGATGACGTTCCGTTCGTCGACGACGGTCTCGGTCAGCGCGATCGTCGCCGTGCCGTGGGGGGCGTCGGGACGGGGCCGGAGCACGCTGACCGGGATCCCGCGGCGTCGGAGCTCCTCGGAGATCTGATTGGCCAGCCGCAAACCCTGGGCCGCGTTCCGCCAGCTGGTGAGGAGCTCCAGGCGACGGGCGGGAGTCCCGTCGGGACGCGGGAAGTCGCGGGCGAACCGCGGCAGGTTGGCCGCGGAGGCACCCCGCCACCCGTAGATGGACTGGATCGGGTCGCCGACCGAGGTGACCGCGACCGGGGCGCGCCCGTGCCCGCCGAACAGCGTCGACAGCAGCACCCGTTGCGAGTGACCGGTGTCCTGGTACTCGTCGAGCAGGACCGCGCGAAACGCGGTGCGTTCGGCGGTGACGACCTCGGGGTTGGACACCACCAGCCGTGCCGCGAGTGACATCTGGCTGCCGAAGTCGAGCGCGGACTGCGCCCGCATCGTCTCGCCCAGCGCGATCACCATCGGGATCAGCTCACGCCGTTCGTCGATGACCTCCTGCACCTTCAGCAGCGCCTGCGTCGGCTTGTCGCGCTGTTTGGGACCCTTCGGAAGGGTGTCGACGAGCTCGTACAGCGTCGAACCCGCCTGCGCGAGGTCGGTGATGTCGACCAGGTGCTCCGACATCTCGCCGTACAGTTTGAGCACCGCCTCGGTGACACTCGCCGGCACCTTCTTGGTGTTCAGTTCGCCCGGCCACGCGGAGACGAGTGAGAACGCCAGCTGCCAGAGCTCGGTCTCGGTGAGCAGTGTCGACGACGGTTCGACCGGCAGGAGCAGCCCGTAGTCGGCGATCAGCCGCCCGGCATAGGCGTGGTAGGTGCTCACCTCCGGATCGGCACCGCGTAGCCGGGCGGCCAACGCGCCGTCGGGATCCCAGTTCCGCAGCGCCGGCGACCCGGCGAGCATCGAGAGGCGCCGCCGGATGCGGGCGCCGAGTTCGCTCGCGGCCTTGCGCGTGAACGTGAGTCCGAGGATCTCGTCGGGGGCCACGAGCTGGTTGGCCACCAGCCACACCACGCGCGAGGCCATCGTCTCGGTCTTGCCCGCACCCGCGCCGGCGACGACGAGCATGGGTTCCATCGGCGCCTCGATCACCGCGACCTGCTCGGGCGTGGGGTCGGGCAGTCCCAGCGCGGCCGCCAGCGACTTCGCCCCGACGATCGGCCGGTCGATCCGGTCCTGCAGATCAGTCATCTGTCACCGCCTTCCCCGGGATCTGTGCGGGACAACTCGTGGTGAGAGTGCAGTGCACACAACCGGGATTGGGTGTCGCGCTGTACGTCGGTCCGACGCTGGCCCGGGCCGCGCGGCGTACCACCCCGATCCACTCGTCGAGCAACTCCGGTGTCAGCGGCGACTGGACGCGTTCGGCCGCACCGGAATTGCGGTTCGCGGTCGACACGTAGACCAGTCGAGCACCGCCGGGCGGGGTGTCGCCGAACTGCGGCACCCCGCCGTGCGCCAGCGCCACCTGATAGGCCGCCATCTGGGCGTGCTCGTCGGCGTCGGCCTTGGTGATCGGCGTCTTGGAGGTCTTGACGTCGACCACGACCGGCCTGCCCTCGGCATCGGTCTCGAGTCGGTCGACGCGTCCGCGGAGGCGGACCTCGAGCTCGTCGGGGCCCGCGGTGGGGTCGGCGGGAATGGTTGCGTCGACGGGCAACTCGACGCCCACCTCCTCGAGTTCGGAGCGCGAGATGCGCAGCCACTCCCGGAAATGCCCGAGCATGCCCTCGGCGCGCTCGAGTTCGCGGGCCGAGTACCAGCCGGCACCGGTGTCGACACGTTCCCAGATGTCGCGGAGCGCTGCGGTCACCTCGGCCGGATCGAGTTGGCCGGCGACCGCCTGGACGAGCGTGTGCACGAGGCTGCCGGTCAGTGCCGGGGTGCCGTCGCCGTCGCGCCCGCCGTTGCGTTCGAGAACCCACCGCAACGAACAGCGGGTCAGCGCATCGACATTCGACGGCGAGAGGGTCAGCGGACCCGACTCCGGCGTCCACAACGGAGCGTCGGTGCTGGGTGCGGCGAGCCCGAACCAGTCGCGCGGATGCGCACCCGGGATGTCGGAGTCGGCGAGTTCGGCCAGCAGACGCGCCGCGGCCGTCGTCCGGGGCGCATCGGGTTCGTCGGCGCCGGCGATCACCGCCGATCGCAGCGTCGCGACCAGTGAGGGCAACGAGAGCACCCGGTCGACGCCGGGGTCGAGCCGGACCTCGACGCGGGCCGACTCCGCCGGATCGTCGGGATCGCCGACCAGATCCGCGAGTTCGGTGATGAAGCGCGACGGTGACGCGTCCCCGCTGCCGTCCTCGACCGCGGTCACGAGCAACCGGCTACGGGCCCGCGTGCACGCGACGAGGAACAGCCTGCGCTCGTCGGCCAGTGCGGTCGCCCCGCGGGCGACGGTGTCCACGGCGTCGGCGTCCATGCCGTCGAGGATGTCGACGAGTTGTCCGGTGGCCAGAACGCCTCCGCGACTTCGCAGCGACGGCCACAGCCCGTCCTGGACGCCCGCGACGGCGACGACCTCCCATTCGCGTCCCACCGCGGCGTGTGCGGAGAGCACCGTCACCGATTCGGTTGCCGCCGTGGCCGTCCGGCTGTCGCGCGGGATCTGCAGCTGGGACAGGTAGTGCACGAACCCGGCCGGCCCGGCCGCGGGCAGCGTGTCGGTGAAGTCCGCGGCGGACTCGAACATCGCCATGACCGCGTCGAGGTCGCGGTCGGCCTGCTCGCCCGCCGGGCCGCCGCGAACGGCCGATGCCGCCCACCGCCGCTCGAGCCCGGTGGCCTGCCACGCCGCCCACAGGGTCTCCTCGATCCCGCGCCGCGCGTCGTGCACCCGTTGGGCCGCGCCGACGACGTCGAGCACGCGCGCCAGCGGCATCGCCTCGGTCTCGGTGAGTCGGCGACGGTAGCGCGCGCCGACCTCGGGGTCGAGGATCGCGCGGGTCAGGGACGTGAGCGAATCCGGTTGTCCCGCCGGGTCGTCGGCGTCGTCGAGGCGGCGCACACCGCGTCGTAACCGGCGCATCGATCCCGGATCGGCCGCACCGATCGGACCGGACAGCAGCGTGAGCGTGTCCTCGGTGGTGAAGTGGTCGAGCGTGTCGGTGGAGTGCGCGTCCGGCGAAGCCGGGCTCGCCGCACGCGCGGCGACCGCGCGCAGCACCAGCATCAAACCGATGACGGCACGTTGCCGATGCAGCGGCAGGTCACTGGCGGGCGTCGTCAGGGGTACGCCCGCGGACCGGAAGGCCCGTCGCAGCGGCGGCAGCGCCAGCGACACCGACCGGACGACGACCGCCATCTGCGACCACGGCACCTCGTCGAAGAGATGGGCACGCCGCAGCAGGTCGGCGATGGCGGTGGCCTCCTTGGCCGCGGACCCGTACACCCGCACGGCGGCCGCGCCGCCCCCGTTCGCGGGGCCCGACCCCTCCGACTCCGGCTCGGCGGCATCCACATCGGTGGCCGGCCGGGGATAGGGATGCGGGCGGGCGCCGGGCAACCGGGCGGCGATCGCGCGTCCGAGCCGGGACAGCTCGGGCCGGGACCGGAAGTCGTCCTCGAGGAGGATGTCGAGCGGGCTGCCCGGTTCGGCCAGCCCGTCGGCGAAGCGCGGACTCGCACCCCGGAACCCGAACACGGACTGGTCGGTGTCGGCCGCGATGATCGTCGAGAGGGTTCCGGTCCCGACCAGCGTGATGAGCTGCGCCGCTTGCGGATCGAGATGTTGCGCATCGTCGACCAGCAGGTGCCGGATGCGGCGGCGCTCGCCGCTCAGCAGGTCGGGATCGGTGGCGAACGCCGACAGCGCCGAACCGATCAGCTCGGCCGCGTCGACCGCGGGTGCCGAGGCACCCGGCGTCTCGAGACCGACCGCCCCGCGCAGCAGCATGTTCTGCTCGTACTGGGCGTACGCGCGAGCGGCCGCGGTCCACTCCGGCCGCTTGTGTGTACGTCCCAGCGCGGCAAGCTCTTCGGGGCCCACGCCGCGTTCGGCGGCGCGCATCATCAGGTCGCGCAACGCCTGGGCGAAACCGTCGGTGCCCAGCGCGGGCCGCAGGTGAGCCGGCCAGTAACCCGCGCCGTCCTCGATGTCACCGGCGAGGAGCTCGCGCAGGACGACGTCCTGTTCGGAGCCCGTGATGAGCCGCGGCGGCGGATTGTTGTGGGCCTGGGCCTGCAGGCGCAGGATCGCGAAGGCGTAGGAGTGCACGGTCCGCACGAGCGGCTCGCGTAGCGCACCGCCGAGAACCCGGCGGCCGCTCGATCCGGCGGACAGGACGCGCCGGGTGATCTCCTCGCGCAGGGCGACGGCCGCGCGCCGGCTGGACGCCAGGACGAGAACGGACTCCGGATCGGTGTCCGGGTCGAGCAGTCGGGCCACCGCGGCGTCGACGATCAGCGCAGTCTTCCCGCTCCCCGGACCGCCGTGCACCCGTACCGGACGCCAGGCCTGTTCCTCGTCGGCCGGGCGGCTCGTGGGCGGCTCGATGACCTCGGCCACCGCAGGCGGCCAGTGCCGGGGACGATCCGTGGAGTCGGGGGCCGCGACAAGTCGCGCGCGCAGCGCGCTGCGCGGGGTCTGGGCACCCGGTCTCCGACTCATGCACCCATCGAATCACGGCCCACCGACGCTCTCGGCGGGGCGCCGCCACCTGCGTCGGTTCCCGTCCGCCACCTGCATCGGTTTCCGCCGGGGGCCGTACGGCAGGATGGACGGGTGGCAGCTCTCAACACCCATGTCTTCGGCAGCGGTCCTGCGGTTCTCGCCATCCACGGGCTCACCGGCCACGGCCGTCGCTGGGCAGCGCTGGCCGACCACCTCCCCGGTGTCCGGCTCGTCGCACCGGACCTGATCGGTCATGGCCGGTCACCGTGGCGCCCGCCGTGGAGCATCGAACACCAGGTGCGGGCGCTGTCGGCGGTGATCGACGACCACATCCCCGCCGACGAGCAGCCGGTCGTCGTCGTGGGGCACTCGTTCGGCGGCGCGCTGGCGCTGCACCTGGCCAACCGCCGCCCGGACGCGGTCAAGGGCCTGGTGCTGCTCGATCCCGCGCAGGGCCTCGACCCCGAGTTCGCGCTCGAGGTGGCCACCGACAGTCTCGACAACTGGGACTACGCCGACGCCGACGCCGCACGCTCGGCGAAACGTGCCGAGGGCTGGGCGGCCGTTCCCGACGCGCTCATGGAGAGCGAGCTCGCCGAGCACCTCGTCCCCCGGCCGCGAGGGCGGGTCGGCTGGCGGGTCAGCGCCCCGGCCGCCGCGGCGTCGTGGAGCGAGATGGCAAGACCCGCAGTGCTTCCGCCACCCGGCACACCAACCCATGTGGTGGTCGCCGATCAGGTCCAGCCGCCGTTCGTGCGGCCGGCCTTCCTGGATGCCTGCGCAAGCGAACGCGGCACCGAGGTCACCGTCCACCACGCCGACTGCGGGCACATGGTGCCGTTCCTCGAACCCGGGCTCAGCGCCACCCTGATCCGATCGCTGCTGTAGCGCGGATCATCCACGCGGCTCGCCGAGTCGGGCCCGACGAGAACGACGGGAGGTCTGCGCCGATGGCGGCCATCACCGAAGAGCAGGTGGAACGGGTCCGCGCACTGGTGTCGGCGATCCCGGTGGGGCAGGTGAGCGCCTACGGCGACCTGGCCGTGGCAGCCGGATTGTCCAGTCCCCGGATCGTGGGCTGGATCATGCGGACCGACACCGCCGACCTGCCCTGGCACCGCGTGGTACCCGCCGGCGGCCGGCCGGCACCCCACCTCGCGACCCGGCAGCTGGAACGCCTACGGGCGGAGGGTGTTCCGATCACCGACGGGCGGATCCGACTGCGGGAGTGCCGCTGGGACCCCTCCGCCTGAGGGGTTGCCTACCTCAGACGCGCCGCGGCGGTCCGCCGATACGGACTGATCGCCGCGCGCATCCGCGTCACGATCAGGTCGACGATCCGCGGGTCCGGCCCCAGCGGTGCGGCCACCGCGTCCGCACCGTAGGTGTTCAGCCGCTGATGGAACAGGCCCGGTGCGAGGAGGTGGCTCGCGATCACGACCCGGCGACCCGTTCGCCGCGCTCGTTCGACGGCGTCGGGCACACTGGGCGTCGCTGTCGTGATGAACCCGACCTCGACTCGCCCGCCGATGAGCGATTCGAGCTGCCGGGCCGCGAGATGCACCTGGCCACAGGCACTCTCGTCCGACGAACCCGCAGCGGCGAGCACGACCGCGTCGCCCGGTTCCCAGCCCGCTTCGGCCAGGCGGAGTCGCGCGACCGCGGCGATGGCCGGGTCGGGTCCGAGCGCCCGGGTGACCACGGTGTCCTCCCGGCCGGCGGCCGCGACGTGTTCGGGTAGGTCCTTGCGGACGTGGTAGCCCGAGGCGAGGAACGCCGGGACCAGGACGGCGGGGCGATCCAGGTCGGCGATGACCTCGCTCGGTGTGGGCCCGAGGACGTCGACGAACGCGGTACGGGTGAGACCGATCCGGTCGCTGACGGCCTCGGCGATCTGGGCGATGACCGAGACCCCGTGGGGATTGCGGGTCCCGTGCGCGACCAGGACCGGGCTGTACCCCTGTAGACGGTCGCCGTGCGGAAGCCGTACATGGTTGTCGTGCATGTGTTCTCGCTCCTTCCTCACTCGTCTTCGGCGTCGTACTCGAGGTCGACGGCGAGTCGGTAGCCCCGTTTGACCACGGTCTGCACCATCTTCGAATCCCCCAGCGCGGCACGGAGTCGCGCGACGGCGACCTCGACCGCATGGGTGTCGGAGCTGTCCCCGGGCAACCCCGCGAGCAGCTCCTGGCGGGAGACCACGCGGCCGGGGTTACGGGCCAGCAGCTTGAGCAGGAGAAGACTCGTCGCCGACATCTCGCGGAGCTCGCCGTCGACAACCACGGCCTGTCCGCGGATGGCGGTGTCGTGACCGGCGACCCGCAGCAGATGGCTGCGGCGCGGCAGTTCGTCGGTGATCAGCCGCGCCAGCGCACCGAGCCGGAACCGGCGCGGGTAGATCGTGGGGATCTGCAGTGCCTCCAGCGGACTGGCGGTCACCGAGCCCACACACATGACCGGCACCGCGGTCCGCAACGCATGGACGAACTGCTGCAGCTTGCCCAGCTCCTTGGCGCGGGTCAGGATCGATGCCGCCGCCGGCGCACTCGTGAAGGTGATCGCATCGAGATCGCCGCGGAGCACCGCCGCGATCATCTTGTCGATGCGCGCCACGTCGGGATGCATGTTCCAGCGGTACACCGGGATGGGCACCACCTCCGCACCGGCGGCGCGCAGAACCGTGCAGAAGTCCGGCAGCGGCTCCCATTCGCTGGTGGCGCCGTGCAACTGCACGGCGATCCGGACGCCCTCGACGCCCTCCTCCAGCAACCGGTCGAGCACCTCCGAGGAGGACTCGCTCTCCGGCGACCACTCCTCGCGCAGACCCGCCGCCCGGATCGCACCCTTGGCCTTCGGGCCGCGGGCGATCAACCGGCTCGCGGACAGCGCCCGCAACACGGCTTCGGCGTTGCCCCAGCCGTCGGCGGCCTCGACCCATCCGCGGAACCCGATGCCGGTCGTCGCGACCATCACCTCCGGCGGGTTCCCGATCAGTTCCTCGGTCACCCGCTCGAGCTCGGTGTCGTCGACCAGCGGCAGGATGCGGATGGTCGGGGCGTGCATCACCTCGGCACCGCGTCGTTCCAGCAACACCGCGAACTCTTCGGCGCGCCGGGCCGCGGTGATGCCGATGGTGAATCCGGCGAGTGGCAGCGGATCCGCTCCCGGGGGGCCTGAGCCGGCGGGGTCTGCACCGGTGGGGGTCATGGTGTTCACGCCGGGAAGTACACCTCGACGATGCGGTTGCTCACGCGTACTCCGTAGCTCGGGACCGACACCGTCTCGTCGTCCAGGCAGAGTCCGGTCCGGAGCGCGAAGACCTGCTTGCCCAGCGGCGAGGCGACGGTGGGTTCTCCCCCGCGATCGCCGGTGAGCCCCCGCGACAGAACCGCGGCACGGCCGAACGGATCGATGTTGCCGATGGCGTACAGCCGGGAGCGGCCCGGTGCCGCCTCGCGGTCCGACTCGGCCGCGGGCAGCCGGAACAGGGCGGCCTGGACGCCGTCGGGACCGAGCACGGCGACCCCGCGTCCGACTATCAGATCGTCGATGGAACAGGCGCGCACCCAACTCCCCTCGCGCACCCCGACGGCGGTACCGGTGGGTGTGGTCTCCGCGGACATGGTGTCGGCCTCCCCTGGCGCGATGGTCATGTGGGCACTCCTTCTCTCACCGGTGCGGTGCTCGACGCCTCCGGGCTCGACACGTCCGCTCCCGGGCGGACCGACGGCATGTCGAGCAACACCGGCGCCTTCCGTTCGTGGTCGGCGAACCGGATGGTCGGGTCGACGACATCCGGCGCGTTCACGAACGAGACGAACCGCTTGAGCTTGTCCTCGTCGGCGAGTACCGCCGCCCACTCGTCCTGATAGCCGCCGACGTGGCGGGCCATCGCGTCCTCGAGTTCGGCGGCGAGGCCGAGGCTGTCCTCGCAGACGACGTCCTTCAGATGGTCGAGGCCACCTTCGAGCGACTCCAGCCACGGCGCTGTGCGCTGCAGTCGATCGGCGGTTCGGATGTAGAACATGAGGTACCGATCAATGTAGGCGACGAGGGTCTCGTCATCCACTCCGCTGGCGAGCAGGACCGCGTGCTTCGGGCTCTGGCCGCCGTTGCCGCCCACGTACAGGTTCCAGCCGTGCTCGGTGGCGATCACGCCGACGTCCTTGCCCCGGGCCTCGGCGCATTCACGGGCACACCCCGACACCCCGAACTTGATCTTGTGAGGCGAGCGCAGACCCCGATATCGCTTCTCCAGCAGCACTGCCATGCCGACCGAGTCCTGCACGCCGTACCGGCACCACGTCGAACCGACGCAGCTCTTCACCGTCCGCAGACTCTTGCCGTACGCCTGGCCCGATTCCATCCCGGCGTCGACGAGGCGCCGCCAGATCTCGGGCAGCTGGTCGACGCGCGCCCCGAACAGGTCGATGCGCTGGCCACCGGTGACCTTGGTGTACAGCCCGAAGTCGCGGGCGATCTCGCCGATGACGATCAGCTGTTCGGGGGTGACCTCGCCGCCGGGCATCCGCGGCACCACCGAGTACGACCCGTTCTTCTGCATGTTCGCCAAGAAGTGGTCGTTGGTGTCCTGCAGCGCAGCCTGCTCGCCGTCGAGGATGTGCTCGCTGGAGGTCGACGCCAGGATCGACGCGACCGTCGGCTTGCAGATCTCACATCCCAGGCCGGTGCCGTATCGCTCGATGAGCTCGGAGAACGTCCGGATGCCCGTGACCGCGACGATCTCGAACAGTTCGGCGCGCGACTGGGCGAAATGATCGCACAGCGACTTGCTCAGTTCGACCCCCGACGCGGCGAGCAGCTGCTTGATGCTGGGCAGGCAGCCGCCGCACGTGGTGCCGGCCGAGGTACAGCCTTTGACCGCGGCGATGTCGCACGCCCCGTCGGCGATCGCCGAGCAGATCGAACCCTTGGAAACCCCGTTGCACGAGCAGATCTCCGCGTCGTCGGGCAGTGCGTCCATACCGACCGCCGCACCGCCCTCGGGTGCGATGAGCGCCGCCGGGTCGCCCGGGATCTCTCGGCCGACCATCGGCTTGAGCATGGCGTAGGCCGATGCGTCGCCGACGAGGATGCCGCCGAGAAGCGTCTTCGCGTCGTCGCTCACGACGATCTTGGCGTACCTGCCGGCGACGGCATCGTGATAGGTGATCTCGAGCGCGTTCGCGGTGGCGCCGAATGCGTCCCCGAAGCTGGCGACATCGACGCCGAGGAGCTTGAGCTTGGTGGACAGGTCGGCACCGGGGAACTCCGACGTGCCGCCGAGCAGACGGTCGGCGACCACCTCGGCGGTCGAGTACCCGGGGGCGACGAGGCCGTAGCAGCGGCCCTCCACGGCCGCGACCTCGCCGATGGCATAGATGTTCTCGTCATCGGTGACACAACCGGTGTCGACGAGCACGCCGCCCCGCTCACCCACCGCCAGTCCCGATTCCCGCGCCAGCTGATCGCGCGGCCGGACACCCGCCGAGAAGACGACCAGCGAGGCGTCGATCGTGGATTCGTCGGACAGCGTCACCCGCAGGCCACCGCCTTCGGCGTCGGCGATCTCGGATGTCCCGACCCCGGTGTGGACCTCGAGTCCGAGATCGGTCACCAGGTTCTTCAGGATCGCGCCACCGCCCTCGTCGACCTGCATCGGCATCAGGCGCGGGGCGAACTCCACCACGTGCGGGGTCATCCCCATGAGCTTGAGGGCGTTGGCCGCCTCGAGCCCGAGCAGTCCACCGCCGACGACGACGCCCGTCGCCCCGGGACCGGCCGCCTCGGCCGCGGCCCGGATGTCGTCGAGGTCGTCGAGGGTGCGGTAGACGAAGCACCGGTCGTTGTCGTGCCCGGGAACCGGCGGGACGAAGGCGTAGGAACCGGTCGCGAGAACCACGGCGTCGTAGGCGATCTCTCGGCCGCCCGAGGTGACGACGCGCCGCGCCTCGCGGTCGATGCCGGTGACGGTCTCCCCGAGATGCGTCACCACGTGGTCGTCGCCGGCGTACGTGTTTCCCTCGAGTGCGAGTGAATCCCTCAGCCAGGCACCGACATACGAGGACAACCCCACCCGGTCGTACGCCGGGTCGATCTCCTCGCTGACGATCTCGATCCGCCACCGGTCGGTCGCGTCACGCTCACGGAGCGCCTGCACGAAGCGGTGACCGACCATGCCGTGGCCCACCACCACCACTGTCTTGGTTGTGCGCGTTGCGGTTTCGCTGTTCACTGCTCTGAACTCCCTTGCCTCGCCGGACCCGTGCGGATCAGGCCAGCGCTTCGTTGGTTGCCTGCTTGTCGGTGCCCTCGGACGCGACACCGGTCGGTGCGCCCTCGTCGCCGGTGGAAGCCCCACCCTCCGGGGTGCCGGCCACCGACAGATCGGTGGTCTCCGCGAGGACGATCGGGCGTCGGGCGTAGAACCACCAGGTCACGACCGCCGCCAGGACGTAGAAGAGCATGAACACCCAGAAGGCCATCGTCGCCGACTTGTTGGTCTGATAGCTGGCCCGCAGCACCAGGTTGATACCCACGCCGCCGAGACCTCCTGCTGCCCCGGCGATCCCGATGAGAGCGCCGGACATGCTCCGCGACCACTTCGTCTTGCCGAGTGAGTTCAGTCCACTCTGCGTCCGCGCCTTGTGCTCCCAGATGGTCGGGATGATCTTGTACACCGACCCGTTGGCCAGGCCCGACAGCAGGAACAGCAGGATGAAGCCGATGATGAAGGCCGTCAACGTGGCGCCGGTGATCGTCTTGCCGTTGTTGTCGGCGATCGTGCCGGCGACGACGAGGATCGCCGCGGAGAAGACCATCGCGATGAAGGTGTACAGCGTCACCTTGCCACCACCCACGCGATCGGCCAGCTTCCCGCCGTAGGGGCGGATGACCGACCCCAGCAGCGGGCCGATCCACACGATCTGCGCTGCCGCCAGCGCCGGCTTCGCCACTCCGGCCTCGGTGAAACTGATGTTGAGGACCTGGCCGAAGGCGAACCCGAAGCCGATGAAGGAACCGAACGTGCCGATGTAGAGCAGGCAGATGAGCCACGTGTCGCGGTACTTGAGGCAGTCGATCATCGCCCGACCGCTGGCCGTCTGGTGGTCCAGGTTGTCCATGTAGATGGCGGCACCGATGCCGGCGACAGCCAGGGCGACGAGGTAGATGGCGCACACGATCTCCGGCTGGTCGGCGAAGAGCCAGATGACCAGCAGACCGATGACCTGGACGACCGGCACGCCGATGTTGCCGCCGCCCGCATTGAGGCCCAGGGCCCAACCCTTGAGCCGCTGCGGGTAGAAGGCGTTGATGTTGGTCATCGACGACGCGAAGTTGCCGCCACCGAAACCGGTGATGGCCGCGACGGCGAGGAACCAGCCGAACCCGAACTCGCCCGGGTTCATCATCAGCATCATCGTCAGCCCGGTGGGGATGAGCAGCACGACGGCGGAGAAGATCGCCCAGTTGCGCCCGCCGAACCGGGCGGTGGCCTGGGTGTAGGGGATCCGCAGGCAGGAACCGACCAGGGTCGCGGTGGCGGCGATGACGAACTTCTGGTCCATGCTGATGCCGTACTCGGGGCCCATGAACAGGGCCATCACCGAGAAGAGCGACCAGATCGAGAAGCCGACGTGCTCGCAGATCACCGACCAGATCAGATTGCGTTTGGCGATCGCGGCGTTGCCGTTGTCCCAGGCGACCCGATCCTCGGGATCCCAGTCGGTGATGGTGTGGTCGCGTTTCAGGTTGGCTGTGAGGTCTGCGAATGCCAAGGCTCCGCCTCCGATGGTTGCTGGTCTACGTGGTGTCACTGCCGTGCACGGGGCCGGACGTGCAGTGGTGGCTGTCGTGGAAGACGCCGACACCGATGTCGTGCGACTCGAGACCAAGTGTGGAGGGGGTGTGTTGCGCGGATTTTCCGCGAGGTGACCGCATGGTCACGTTGTCCTCACTCCGTCACAACGACGGTGTGAGAACCCTGTCAGCTCTCGATCAGGGCTGTGAGCTGCGGTTATACGAGCAAACGTACATGTTCGACGACTCGCTGCAACCCGGGCAGTGCGCCCGAGGTCGACCGCGGGTGCAGGGCGTGGACGGCCAGCCGGAACATCGTCGCCCGCAGCATCATCTGCGGCCACTCGGGCTGATCGGACCAGCGCTGGATGAGCTCGGTGTCGGCACCGCCCCAGGCGAGGGCGTCGACCACCGCGACCGCCGCAGCCCACGGCGCGGGCCGCCAATACGGGACGATGTCGGTGATGCCGGGGGCCGCGGCCCCCGCGAACAGAACCGTGCCGAAGAGGTCACCGTGCACGACCTGAGACGGCAGATCCACCGGTTTGCGAAGCTTCGCAAGGGTTTTCAGCATGTCGACGCTCTGCACGCCGTCCGGCGCGGTCGGTTCGGCCATCCCCGCGGCACGGGCCGATCGCAACGGAACCTCTTCCCACGCGGCGCGGTCGGCGGCGGTGAAGACATCGACATCGGTGTGCGGCGGGGCCGGCGGCTGGAGCAGGAACCGGGGCCGTTCGAGCGAGGCGGTCGCCTCGTGCAGGCGGTCGGCGACCAGCACGACCTCGTCGTGCCTGGGTTCGGGGGTCCCCGCGATGTAGGTGTCCGCCCGCCACCCGGACACCACGTACCGCCCGTCGGTGGCGCGGAAGGGACGCGCGATGCGCATGCCCTCGACGAACAGGGACTCCCGCACCGACGCCGACCACGCGGCACGCGCGTGGTCGGGAACCAGGGACAGCACGACTTCGCCGACACGCCACCCGCCGACCCACGATTCCCCCATCGCGATGGGCGGGTGGGCGGTGAGCCCGAACGTGTTCAACACATGTTCGGGCGGCTCGACGGTGTTCACGTTGGCCAGATTACCGAGCGCGGTTGCCCGGTCACGGAAGGCACGCGGCAGCCATCACGCGCAGACAGCCGGGATCAGTAGACCGGAAGCGTCTTGTCGACCTGGTTGGCCCATGCGGTCACGCCGCCCTGCAGGTGCGTCGCGTCGGCGAAACCGGCTCGCTTGAGCGCGGCCAGTGCCTCCGCGGAACGGATACCGGTCTTGCAGTACAGGACCGTGGGGCGGTCGTGTGGTACCTGCGCGAGCCCCTCACCGGAGAGGATGTCGCCCTTGGGCACGAGTGTGGCGCCGTCGATGCGGACGATGTCCCATTCGACGGGCTCCCGGACGTCGATGATCGCCAGCTTCTCCCCGGCGTCGATCTTCGACTTGAGTTCGACGGCGGTCAGCGTCGACCCCGCCGCGGCATCGGACGCCTCGGAGGAGACGACGCCGCAGAAGTCGTCGTAGTCGATGAGGCCGGCGATGCGTTCGCCTTCCGGGTCCTTGCGGATCTTGATGGTTCGGTAGGTCATGTCCAGCGCGTCGTACACCATCAGACGGCCGAGGAGGGGTTCGCCGATCCCGCAGATCAGCTTGATCGCCTCGGTGCCCATGATCGAGCCGATCGAGGCGCACAGGATGCCGAGGACGCCGCCCTCGGCGCACGACGGCACCATGCCGGGCGGCGGCGCCTGCGGGTAGAGGTCGCGGTAGTTGAGCCCGCGACCGTCGGGAGCGTCCTCCCAGAAGACCGACGCCTGACCCTCGAATCGGTAGATCGACCCCCACACGTAGGGCTTGTGCGCGAGGACCGCGGCGTCGTTCACCAGGTACCGGGTCGCGAAGTTGTCGGTGCCGTCGAGGATGAGGTCGTACTGCGAGAACAGTTCGATCGCACCCTCGGGCTCGAGCCGCTGGTCATGCAGGTTGACGGTGACGAACGGATTGATCTCCAGGATGGAGTCCCGCGCGCTCTCGGCCTTGGGCCGCCCGATGTCGGACTGGCCGTGGATGACCTGGCGCTGCAGGTTCGATTCGTCGACGATGTCGAACTCGACGATGCCGATCGTGCCGACCCCGGCCGCGGCGAGATACAGCAGTGTCGGCGAGCCCAGTCCGCCGGCGCCGATCACCAACACCTTGGCGTTCTTCAGACGCTTCTGACCGTCCATGCCCACGTCGGGGATGATCAGGTGACGGCTGTAGCGGGCCACCTCTTCGTTGCTCAGTTCCGCGGCCGGTTCCACCAGCGGCGGCAGCGACCCAGTGGGCGACCCTTGCGACGACACGAACGCCTCCATTGTTCAGGCTGACTACGGACTCCTGACACAACGGCAGAGCTCGCGGCCGCATTCCCTCAGCGGGTGGGGAACGGCCACGGGTTGGGCCGGCACACGAAGGTGCGGTTGGCCTTCATCTGCGGGTCGAGGGCCATGATCTCGGCGTTCGCGACGCCGAAGGACTGCTGCATCATGATCGGCGCGAGCGCGCCGTCCTCGCGGCACGCCTCGTGGGATTCATAGCCGATGCCGTGCCCGACCTCGTGATTGATGAGGTACTGCCGGTAGGCGACGTCGTCGCCCTGATACGACAGGGCCCCGCGCACCCAGCGCGCCTCGTTGAGCGTGACCCGGGCCTGCGGCGGGTAGTAGCACGACGTCTCCAGCCGGATCTGGTAGCCGCAGAGCTCACGGGTGGTGCCGGTGGAGGTGAGGGTGATGCGCAGGTCGGGCTCGCCACGGTCGACCCTGCGGAAGGACACCCGTCCGTCGCCGATCCAGCTGCGCGGGTTGGCCAGCGTGGTGTCGACCATCTTCGCGAAGGTCGGGTCACCGCCGTAGTCCTGCGGGTCGAGACCGTTCTCGACCTCGACCGTGTAGGTGTAGACCTGACCGCCGGTACCGACGGGCGGACCGCCACCGCGCAGCACCCGGAAGGTCTTGCGGGCCCGCTCGGTGAACGGGCCACCCTGCGGCAGCGTGCCGGCCGGCAGCGCGGCCGCCTGGATGTCGCCGGTCGGCGCTCCGATCGGGCGGGTCTCCTTGCTGATGTCGGTGTTGCGCGCCGCGGAGTCGGGGCTGGCGGCAGCAGCCGGTTCGAGCGCATCGGTGCGGCCGTCCCGGACGGTGACGACGATGAGCGCGATCGTCAGGATCGAGAGCACCGGGATGGCGTACGCGCGCCAGCCGTAGGTCGAGACGAACCGCCCGAGAGCGGACTGCTTCTTGTATTCCGGCTGTGCATCGCGGTCGACGCGGGGACGTCCGCTGTCGTCGGTCGGATCCCAGCGCGCTCGAAGCGGCTGGTCCGGTCTGGGGCGTCCCGACGATCTCGGGCCGACGTCCTTGGCACGCACCCGGCCGCGTTCGGGCTCGGGGCCACCGTCCTCAGTGCGGCTCACCGGTCAACTTTCTCACAGCAGACCACCGATACTGCGCAGGAAGCTCCCCCGAGTACTCTCTTGGGCATGTCGACCGCAACCAATGCATCCGCCGTGCCTGGACGCAGCACCCGCCTGCCGCGCAGCGCACGACGTATGCAGTTGCTCGACGCGGCCAGTGAGATCTTCGTCGAACGCGGCTACCACGCCGCCGGCATGGATGAGATCGCAGTGCACGCGGGCGTGAGCAAACCCGTTCTGTATCAACACTTCCCATCCAAACTCGACCTGTACATCGCGGTCGTCGATTCGCACGCCGAGAAGCTGGTCAGCGACGTCAACACCGCTCTGCGGACGACGACGGACAACCGCCGGCGCGTGCGCGCAGCGGTCCAGGCGTTCTTCGACTTCATCGACCAGGACAACTCGGGTTACCGGTTGATCTTCTCCTCCGACGCCTCCGACCCCGCGGTCATCCGGCGGGTGGAGGGTGCCACCGAGGCGTGTGTCGACGCGGTCTACGGACTGGTCATGCACGACTCCGGTCTCGATCCCTATCGCTCACGCATGCTGGCGTCGGGACTCGTCGGCGCCAGTCAGGTCAACGCGCGCTACTGGCTCGAGGCCAAGCGGCCCGTCGACAAGCAGACCGCCGTCGACACCACGGTCGCGCTGCTGTGGGGCGGGTTGTCCCACTTCCCGCGTCAGACGGCTGCGGCCGAGGCGCAGCCTGCGGGCGCCGAGTCCGAGGGTGTGACCGGCGCCGGGAGCCAAGCGAGCGGGCCGAATCTGACCGGCGCCGGGAGCCAAGCGCGCGGGCCGAGTGTGACCGGCACTGCCTGAATCCACTCGAGCACATGAGAAGGGGCCTGTACGCCATCGGCGGGTTCTAGCGATCCCCGCAACACCCTGGCTTTCAGGGAGTTGCGGGGATCGGCGTACAGGCCCCTTCTCGTCGATCTACGCGCTCGGGTGTCTCGTCAGGAACCGAACCCGACGCGCCGGTTCTCCGATGCCCCCACCTCGACATAGGCGATCTTGGTGACGGGGATGAGGTAGCGCGCGCCCTTGTCGTCCACGAGGGACAGCAGTTGCTGCTTTCCACCCAATGCCGCCTCGACCTCGGCGAAGGCCTTGTCGCTGGTCAGGGTCGACGCGATGGTCAGCTCCCGCGGGCTGTCGGTGATGCCGATCTTCACTTCCACGGCCATGTGCCGCCCTCCTCGGTGTCTAACAACGCTTGCCGCACAAGGCTAGTGCAGCAGCTGCACGGCGGGACAGGCACTCCGCTGAGAGCGAAACGCGCCGGCGGCAATCGCGGAGGTCAGGTGCGACTCAAGCGAGTCCGAGGTCGGCCATCCGATCGGCGTGTTTGCCGGCGACGACGTCGAAGAATCCCGCGACACCGGTGAGCGAACTCGCGCCGGCGAAGAGCAGATCGGTGACCTCTTCCTCGGCGGCGAGGACCCACTGTGCATGTGTGATGGCCTCGCCGAGCAGCCGGCGGCCCCACAGCACGAGTGCCGACTTGATGGACGGATCTGCCTCGACCGCAGCCCGTACCTGGTCCCGGGCGAACTCCGAGTTGGCGGTTTCCGACATCACCTCGGCCATCACCGCTTGCGAGTCCGGGGGCAGCATGTCGGAGAGTTCCGCGTAGAAGTCGGCCGCCAGTCCGTCGCCGACGTACGCCTTGACGAGCGCTTCGTACCAGGTCTTCGGCGTGGTCGCGCGGTGGTACTGGTCGAACACCGAACGGTAGCGCTCGACGGCCTCTGCCGCCCCGAGGCCGGTCATCGCCTCCACGCGCTCGGCGAGGCGGTCGAAGTGGCCGACCTCCGAGGCGGCCATGCGGGCGATCGCGATCCGACTGGGCACGTCCGGCGCCATGGCCGACTCCTCGATGAGCCGGTGGAAGGCGGCGAACTCGCCGGCAAGCAGCACGGCGAACAGCTTCCCGATGGCCGAATCCTGCATCTCGGCCGACACCACCGTGGTGGACGTCGCAGCTGACGGGATCGACTCGGACGGGTCGGGTGCAGGCGCCATGAGGTGATGGTAGCGGGCCGCCGCCGGGCACCAAGTACACTCGACGGCGGTGCACTCCGACGGGACCCCCCGTCGCTTGCCCGCTGAGCTGCGCGGCCGCGCGTGCTCGCCGGCGCGAGCGTGTGGATGTGACGACGGCGGTGCTCGCGAGTGATCTCGCGGGACCTGCGAGTTCTTCGCGATACCCGGTCACATCCCCGGTGCCACTACGACATATGCGCGTGCACTTTCGAGCCTTCCTCGTGCGCGCACCGAAACACATCGCGCGCAGACCGGCCCAGAAAGGCATACAACCGCACATGAGCGATTCCGCCGTGCAGACGACCATCGTCGACGACACCCACACCGCGCCCACCTTCGCCGAACTCGGCGTCGACGAGCGTATCGTCTCGGCCCTCGCCGCAGACGGCAAGACCCACACCTTCGCGATCCAGGAACTGACCCTGCCGCTCGCGCTCGAAGGCCACGATCTCATCGGTCAGGCCCGCACCGGCATGGGCAAGACCTTCGGCTTCGGCATCCCGCTGCTGCATCGCCTCGCACACGCCGAGGAGACCGGGGTCCGTCCGCTGGACAACACCCCCCGCGCGCTGGTCATCGTGCCCACGCGTGAGCTGTGCGTGCAGGTGACCGGCGACCTCCAGGTGGCGGCGCCGTCGCTCGAGGTGACCTTGGCCGACGGGCGCAAGCGCCCGTTGAAGGTCACCTCGATCTATGGTGGCCGCCCCTACGAGTCCCAGATCGCCGAGCTGCAGTCCGGCGTCGACGTCGTGGTCGGCACCCCGGGTCGTCTCCTCGACCTCGCCCAGCAGGGCCATCTCGTCCTCGGCAAGGTGTCGATACTGGTCCTCGACGAGGCCGACGAGATGCTCGATCTCGGCTTCCTGCCCGACATCGAACGCATCATGTCCGCGCTGCCGACGCCTCGTCAGACGATGCTGTTCTCGGCGACCATGCCCGGCCCCATCGTCACCCTGGCCCGCACCTTCCTGAACCGGCCGACCCACATCCGGGCCGAGAACGCCAACGATTCAGCAGTCCACGATCGCACCAAGCAGTACGCCTACCGCGCACACGCGCTGGACAAGGCCGAACTCGTCGCCCGCATCCTCCAGGCCGACGGCCGCGGCGCGACGATGATCTTCACCCGCACCAAGCGCACCGCGCAGAAGGTCGCCGACGACCTCGCCGAGCGCGGCTTCAAGGTCGGCGCCGTCCACGGCGACCTCGGCCAGGTCGCCCGCGAGAAGGCACTCAAGCGGTTCCGCGACGGCACCATCGACGTGCTGGTCGCGACCGACGTGGCCGCCCGCGGCATCGACATCGACGACGTCACGCACGTCATCAACTACCAGTGCCCCGAGGACGACAAGACCTACGTGCACCGCATCGGTCGTACCGGTCGCGCGGGCCGAACGGGTATCGCGGTGACCCTCGTCGACTGGGACGAGCTGCACCGTTGGGAACTCATCGACAAAGCGCTGAACCTCGGCATCCCCGACCCGCCGGAGACCTACTCGACGTCGGAGCACCTCCGCTCGGATCTGTCGATCCCCGAGTCGAAGACCGGTCGTGTCGCCGCGCCCAAGCCGCCGCGTGATCCCGACGAGACCAGGGAGACGCGCGCGGACCGCGAGCCCCGCAAGCGCTCGACCCGCACCCGCCGGCGCACCCGAGGTGGGCAGACGGACGGCGACACGGCATCGGTGGCATCCGGTACAGAGTCCGCCTCGACCGAGTCCGCCGGCTCGGCCGACGCGGCGCCCGCCGACGCCGGCACCCCGGCCGGTGACGGCACCTCGAAGCCGCGTCGCCGCCGTCGTCGCCGCGGGGGCGCCAACCGCACGCCCGCCGGCGACCAGACCGCGTCGTCCGGCAGCGAGGCGAGCGCCGAGTCGTCAGCGGCCGTCGCCGACTGACCTGACCCACGTGGCACGAGTCCGGCCCGAACGGCGCCGCCCGATCGACCTCGCGGTCACCGCGGCCATCCTGGTCGTCGTCGCAGCCCTCTGCGTCACCGCCTGGGCGCTGAGCCCGGTCCGTCACACGACCAGCGTGCAGGCCCAGGCCGAGCCCGCCGCGATCGAACCGGCGAAGTCCGTGCCGGAGCGCTTCGTCGCCCGCTGGCAGGCCGACTCCGACGCCACCACCGTCCCGGCCGTCGGTACCTCGGTCGTCGTCACCGGCAACGGTGGCCGGGTGGTCGGACACGACCCGTCGACCGGACGCGAACTCTGGTCGTACAGTCGCGATCTCGATCTGTGCACCGTCGGCACCGCCTGGACCGCGAGCTCGGACCTGGCGCTGGCGGTGTACCGCAACAGCCGCGGATGCTCGGAGGTGACCGCACTTGACGCGGGCACCGGGGGGCGTGCGGGTGCCCGTACCAGCGACGCCGACCCACAGATCCGGCTCGTGACCGACTCGGGATATGCCGTCGCGCAAGGCTCCCGGCGGATGGAGACGTGGGGGTCCAACCTCGTCCGCGGCATCGAGTACGGACGGGTCGAGGCACCTGTTCGCCCGGAGGACGCGCCCGACCGTGCCGACTGCGAGTTGTTCTCGTCGGCGGTGTCCGGTGATCGCGTCGCCGTCGTCGAGCGCTGCGCCGACGATCCCGGGTATCGGCTCACCGTCCTCGGCGCGGTGCTGGGGAACGACGAGAACGTCGAACAGTACGGGTCGTCACTCATCACCGGCGACGTGAGCGGCCCGCCACCGACACTGATCGCGATGTCGTCCTCGGGGATCGCCGTCTACGACGGCGGGGCGGCACCGGCCGAGCCCCCGACGATCGGCGCGGAGAGCGGCCCGGCGATCCGGCGCTTCGACACCGACGGCATCGCGGCCGGGACCAACACCGTCGCCGGTGACGCCACACCCCCGGCGGGAAGTGTCCCGATCTCCTCCGACGGGGTGGTCACCTACTGGACCGGCAAGGCGACGGTCGTCCTGAACGCGCAGACGCTCAACCCGATCTATCAGGTTCCGGGCACTCTCGGACCCGGCCAGGTGATGGCGGGACAGCTCCTGTTGCCGAGCGCGACCGGGATCAGCGTCCGCGACGTGGCGACCGGCCGTGAGATCCGGTCGATCCCGTTGGCACGGAGCGCACCGGCCGCGCCGGTCGTGAGTCTGCGGGTACTGGGCGACGTCGTGGTCGAGCAGCACGGACCGCGCGTCGAGGCCTTCGGTCCGGGCTGACCGGCACCCGCAGACCGCCGACGCCGGGCCTCAGACCTGGAAGGTGCCGACCTTCTCGCCGGCCTCCCAGTGCTTCCACAGATTCTCGGCCAGAACGCGATATGCCGTGGCGCCCTTGTTCTTTCGACCCCGCATCACCGAGGTTCCGGATGCCGAGGCCTCCGCGAAACGCACGGTGCGCGGGATCGGCGGGTCGAGCACGGGCAGATCGTAACGATCGGAGACGTCGGCGAGCACGTCGCGGCTGTGCGTGGTGCGGGCATCGAAGAGAGTGGCCACCGCGCCCAACATCGTCAGATTCGGGTTGGTGATCTGCTGGACCTCCCGCACGGTGCGCAACAGCTGCCCGACGCCACGATGGGCGAGCGTCTCGCACTGCAGCGGCACGATGACCTCGTCGGCCGCGGTCAGACCGTTCAGGGTGAGCACGCCGAGCGACGGCGGGCAGTCGACGATGACGACGTCGAAGTCCTCGGCCACCTCTGCGAGCGCCCGCTTGAGCGCGTACTCCCGACCCGGCCGCATCAGCAACAATGCCTCGGCGCCGGCGAGATCGATGGTTGCCGGCAACAGCGTGACCTTGTCCTCGGTGTCGAGCAGGACGTCGGCGATCTCCTCGTCACCGAGCAGCACGTCGTGGACCGAGGAGCTGAGCTGGTCGGGATCGTGCCCGAGCGAAAAGGTGAGACAGCCCTGGGGGTCGAGGTCGACGACGAGCACCGAGACGTCGAGGTCGGCGAGGGCGGCCCCGAGGGACTCCACCGTGGTGGTCTTGGCGACCCCACCCTTCTGGTTGGCAATCGCGAGGATGCGCGTCATGCGCCCTACTGTACGACCGCCCGGGCCGGAACCGTCGGGTAAGACCCCCGGCGGTTCGACTCTCAGGCGCCGGGCTCGGGCCCCTCGGCGAGCCAGCGCACCGAGGGCGGACTGAACAGCATCACGAGGGCGGCGAGGGCCGCCAACGCCAACGGGACCGCGAAGACGGCCCACCCGCTGGTGAAGATGTAGTAGGACACCGGCAGGAGCAGGATCTGCGCCATCATCGCGATCGTGCGACCCCACCGCCGGCCGGTGAGCAGTGCGAGCCCGCCGAGCAGGACCCCGCCGCCGATGATCCCGAACCATCCCGCGGTGCCGTACCCGCTGATCGCCGCCTCTTCGTGTCCGGCGAGGCCACGGACCACGAGAACCACCGCGACCAGGACCCCGGCCAGCCCTTCGATCGTGGTCACCGCACCGGCGATCTTGATCTGGCGCGGGGTCACCGACGGATCGGTGTCGGGTTCCGGACGGCCGCTGTCGGTGCTCACCGCCCCAGGATATTTGGTGGGCTCGCGCGCACCGCCGGGGGTCCACACACGAGCGCGATCACACCTGTCCGCACGAGCGCGATTACGCGCGGGCGGGCCCGACCCCATATCCTCGGGTGTCGTGCGCGTCATGCTCATCGTCAATCCGTTCGCCACCGCGACCAGTCCCGCTGGACGCGACGCACTGGCGCACACCCTGAGCGCGCACTTCCACCTCGACGTCGAGCTGACCACCCACCGCGGACACGCGTTCGAACTCGCCGCGCGCGCCGCTGCCGAGGACTTCGACACCGTGATCGTGCACGGCGGCGACGGATCGGTGAACGAGGCCGCCAACGGTCTCCTCGACCCGCCGTCGAGCAGCGACCCCGACCGGGACCGTCCCGCACTGGCCGTGATCCCCGGCGGCAGCGCCAACGTCTTCGCCCGCACGCTGGGAATCGACCCCGACCCGTTGCTCGCGACGCAGCAGATCATCTCGCTGCTCGACGCGGGCCAGAGCCGCCGGATCGGCCTCGGTCACACCGACGACCGGTGGTTCCTGTTCAACGCCGGCATGGGCATGGACGCGGTGGTCGTCCACGCGATGGAGGACAAGCGCCACGCGGGCAAGACGGCGACCCCGGCCCGCTACCTGTGGACCACGATCACCAGCTTCCTGAAACAGTCCGGCTCGTCGGCCACCTTCGACGTCGAGATCCCCGGGCGTGACCGGATCATCGGCGCCCGTTTCGGTTTCGTCTCGAACACCAGCCCCTGGACCTACCTCGGACCGCGGGAGATTCGCACCAACCCCGACACCGGGTTCCATACCGGCCTCGGCGTGTTCGTCGCGACCTCCACCGGCGTCCTCCGCAACCTCCCACTGGCGACCAGGCTCCTGTCCCAGGCAGACCCCAAGGCGCGCCATCTCTTTCGAGACGACGACGTCGACGAGGTGTGCTTCCACGCCGAGGCACCGATAGACGTGCAGATGGACGGCGATTACATCGGGGCGTTCCGCGACATACGCTTTCGCCATCGCCGCGACGCGCTGACCGTCATCGCACCGCCGATCAACATCCCCGAGACCACGACGTAGGGCAGCGCGGCGACGACGAAGAGGCCGGCAGGCCCCAGCCACGCCGAGCCCAGCGCCCAGCCGGCGTACGCCAGGATCGCGACCACTTCCTCACCCATCCCGGCCAGCGACGTGACGGTGGCGCGCGAAGTCGAACTCAGCCGGTCCTGCAGTTCGGCGTCGGCGACGACCCGCGCCCAGCCCAGGACGCCGAATGCGACGGCGACGCCCAGCGCTGCCACCGGGTGCCCCCACAGCGCGGCTCCGATGAGCGCGATGGCGCCGAGGCCCACGGCGGGCCCGATCGCGGCAACCGACCGAAACCGGCCCGCGGCGAGCGCGCCCGCGATGTCGCCGACCGACACCACGGTCATGAGCAGGGCGACCCCGCCCGGATCGGTGTGCCCCGACCCGCCCGCGTCGTCGCCCAGGAACGACCCGATCAGCAGCGGGAGGTATTCGTCGAGCGCCGCGACCCAGGTCAGGGCGACGCCCAGCAGCAACATCCGTCGCGCCACCGGTTGTGTCCGCAGCGACCGCCGGCCACTGCGGACGATCGCGTACCAGCCCGGGTCCGGTTCGCCGTCTGCGGACCCGAGGTCGTCGTGGTCCGGCCGGTTCCGATCGGCGCGCGTCTCGGGCAGCATCGCCGACAGCAGCGAACACACCAGGCAGGCGACGACGCTCGCGACGCCGACCAGGCCATAACCACCCCAGGAGAACAGCGGCGCAGCCAGGGCGGTGCCGCCGATGACCCCGAGCGCCGCGGCCGCCCGCATGCGCCCGGACAACCGTGCGTAGTCGTGCGTGCGGCCCAGTCGAACCAGTTCGTCGTAGACCAGGGCCTGGGTCGTACCGGACCGCAGGGAACCCCCGAGTGCCCACAGCACGAATCCGGTGGCGAAGGAGAGGAACGACGGCGCCGCCGTCCAGAGCGCGAAACCCGAGGCAGTGATCAGCGGACCGACGACGAGCAGCTTCCGCCGGGACAGGCGGTCGGCCAGCACTCCGGTGGGAACCTCGACGATCACCGACGACACCGACCAGATCACGAACAGGGCCGAGATCTCGGCGGGCCCGAGGCCGGCGCCCGGGACTCCGGGGTCGGCGAAGAGCACGGCGTAGAGCGGATAGAGCGGGATCAGGTCTTCGAGGAGGGCGGCACCCACTGCCGCGACGGTCAGCCTGCGGTGGGTCCGATCAAGCGGTGTGGATCAACATCGTCGGCGCATGTGGTGAAGAATACCCTCGCGCGTCCGGCCACGTCACGAGCTGTTTCACACAGGGTCGAGGTCGCGACCAGCAGAAAGTCGTCGACAGTACCGTCGCGAGACGAGTAGGCTACTACAAGGCCGTGAGACACACTGCCCGGACCCCCCTCCGGGGGTCGGCGACCGAAGTGCTAGGCGAGCGACGTGATGTTGCCCACGTGTTAAGCAAACCCATTGACTTCGGCTCGATTCGTGAAAGTATTCACAAGCAACAACGCGGAAACATTTGGTGCGCCGCGTGAACTGAGAGTTACAGCCAACAATCACCAGCACGACGATCGAGTGGTGCAAACGCGCCCGAAGGAGTAGAGGAATGGACTGGCGTCACAAGGCCATCTGTCGCGACGAGGATCCGGAACTGTTCTTCCCCGTGGGGACCAGCGGCCCGGCCATCGCGCAGGTCGCCGACGCGAAGCTCGTCTGCGCACGGTGCCCCGTCACCGCCGACTGCCTCTCGTGGGCTCTCGAGTCCGGCCAGGATGCCGGCGTCTGGGGCGGCATGAGCGAGGACGAGCGACGCGCCCTCAAGCGCCGTACCGCACGTACGCGTACCCGGAGCAGCGTCTAGGCCTTCACCGGCCGGCCCTGTTCCGGATTCGAAGAAACCCGGCCCCGGCCGGGTTTTTTCGTGCTCGCGCTCGTCGCCTCCGGCCGAAGCCTCTGCCGGCCAACCGGGTTCGCGACCGGGTCTCACGCGCGCAGCGGAATGTAGACACCCACTTCGGTTCCCACGCCACCGGGGTTGGCGCGGACCTCGAGCTCGCCGCCGAGCTCGATGGACACCAGCGTCTTCACGATCTGCAGGCCGAGGTTCTCCGAGGTCGTCAGATCGAACTGCTCAGGCAGCCCGGAACCGTTGTCGCGGACCGCTATTCGTAACCCACGCACATCCCGTTCGGCGACGACCGCGATCTCGGCGTCGTCGCGCGGAGCTCCGTCGAAGCCATGTTCGATCGCATTCTGGATGAGTTCGGTGAGGACCATCACCAGCGGCATCGCGAGTTCGGCGGTCAGCACACCCAACCGATCACGGTGGCGCACAGCCACCCTCGCCTCCCCCGACGCGACATCGACCAGGATAGGTACGAGCCGATCGACGACCTCGTCGAGATCGACCTCCTCGTCGACACTGCCCGACAACAGCTCGTGGACGAGTGCGATGGAGGCCACTCGGCGGACCGCCTCGTTGAGGGCCTCTCGCGCGTCCGAGTTGGACGTGCGCCGCGCCTGGAGCCGCAGCAGCGCCGACACCGACTGCAGATTGTTCTTCACCCGATGATGGATCTCGCGAATGGTGGCGTCTTTGCTGATCAGGGCGCGATCGCGCCGCTTGACCTCGGTGACGTCGCGGATCAGGACCACGGTGCCGGTGATCTCCCCACGCGGACGGAGCGGCACCGCGCGGATCAGGGCCGTGGCCCGTCGCGCGTCGGCCTCCACCCGCATCCCGATGTCACGGTAGGGACCGGTGGGCACCTCGGTCACGCCGGCCGCGATGTCGAGCATCAGGGCGACGTCGTCGGCTTCGAACGGCTCGGTGATGAGTTGCTTCACGACGTCGGAGAGGTGCGTGTGATTGAGTTCGGCGGTCCATCCCATCCGGTGAAATGCCGACAGCGCATTCGGGCTGGTATAGGTCACCATCCCCTGGCCGTCCAGACGCACGAAGCCGTCGCCCGCACGCGGTGTCGACAGTCCGCGCGGATTGCCCTCCTCGTGCGGGAAGGTCCCATCCGCGACCATCTGACACAGGTCGTCGGCCGAATCCTGGTACGCGAGCTCGAGCGGCGACGGCAGGCGCGGGTGGGTCAGATCGACCGCCCGGGTGGCCACCGCGATCACTGCGCCGTCGTGGCCGACCGGGACGGCTTCCTGCCGCATCGCCGTCGCGCCGAACCAGGTCGGATCCTCGTCACGGAGGATGCGGTCGGAGGTGAAGGCGCGCAACACCTGCGGATGGGCGTCCGTGTCGATGACCCGGCCGACCTCGTCGGTCGGGAAGACCGTCGACGCGGTGTTGGGACGGCACTGGGCGACGGTGACCACCGCCCCGGACTCCGTGCGCACCGACAGCAGGAGGTCGGCGAACGACAGATCGGCGAGCAACTGCCATTCGGCGACGAGCCGTTGCAGGTGGGCAGCTGCCGAGTCGGACAGCGTGGTGTGTTCGGCGAGGAGATCGGAGAGGGTCGACATCTCAGGACACGGGGCGTCGAGCGGCCGGCGCGGGGCGCCGCTACTCGAAGACGGCGATCACATCGCCGGCCTGGATGACATCGCCGACCTCGACCTTGACCTCGGCGAGCGTGCCCGGCTCCTCGGCCAGCACGGGGATCTCCATCTTCATCGACTCGAGCAGGACCAGCGTGTCGCCGACCTCGATCTGCTCGCCCGCAGCGACGCGCACCTCGAGGACACTCGCGACGATCTCTGCCACCACGTCTTCTGCCATGCACCCAAATTAGCCCACGGCGCCCCGCCCGGAAGCTCCGGTGCCGGGGCGTGAGCGGAGGTGTTTTTGGCGCATGGGAGAATCCCTGAGACACTGTGATGTCCCGATCAGCAGGGATGTCCTCCCCGGCCGATGTCAGGGTTGTCTCAGCACTCTGTGCGAACCAGCACACGGGGCGAACCAGTACACGGCGGGCCCGCTATCGGCGACGCCCGCCCCGCAATGAAGGAGATGCGTCATGGGAAAGCGCGGACGCAAGAAGCGTGCTCGTAAGAAGAACGCTGCCAACCACGGCAAGCGCCCCAACGCCTGATCACCGCTCACCGCGGTCTCGGCGAACGAGCAGCGAAAAACGCCCGGGTACGGCCATCAGGCCGCCCGGGCTTTTTCGTGTGCTCGTGGCGTCACCGTTCGGATTCGGTGACCTCGTGCACGATGACGGTCTTGCGGATCTCGATGCGCAGGCGATCCCGCAGACCCTGCGGGGCCTGATCGCCACCGCACTTGCGGTTGACGAGCGCCTTGAGCTGCTGCTCGATGCCATAATGCGCCAGGCAGGACGGGCAGGAGTCGAGATGCCCCTGGAGGCGTTCGCGGGCGTTCTGGTCGCACTCGTTGTCGAGCAGGAGCCAGACGTCGGCGATGACGGCGGAACAGTCGAGCTGGGTCAGCTCCGGATCGACGTCGCTCATCGGGCCACCTCCGCATCCGTCACGCGTGCGGAACGGTTGAAGCCGCGCTCGCGCGCGACGTCGGCCAGCAGCTCACGCAGCTGGCGACGTCCGCGATGCAGGCGGGACATGACGGTACCGATCGGGGTGTCCATGATCTCGGCGATCTCCTTGTACGGCAGGCCTTCCACATCGGCGTAGTACACGGCCATCCGGAAGTCCTCCGGCAACTCCTGCAGTGCGGCCTTGATCTCGTCATCGGGAAGGGCGTCGAGCGCCTCGATCTCCGCCGACCGCAACCCCTGCGAGGTGTGCTCGGCGGTCGCGGCGATCTGCCAGTCGGTGATCTCGTCGGTCGGGTACTGCGCGGGCTGACGCTGCTTCTTGCGGTAGCCGTTGATGTAGGTGTTGGTGAGAATCCGGTAGAGCCAGGCCTTGAGGTTGGTGCCCTCCCGGAACGAGGCGAATGCGGTGAACGCCTTGATGTAGGTCTCCTGGACCAGGTCCTCGGCGTCGGCGGGATTGCGGGTCATCCGCAGCGCGGCACCGTACATCTGGTCGAGCAGCGGCAGCGCATCGCGCTCGAACCGCTCGGTCAGCTGCTCCGGCGACTCGTTCGGATCGGCCCGGCGGGGCGCCTTGGCGGTCCCGGTTCGGCCGGTCTCGGACGACTCTGTGTCGGATGCTTCTGTGTCGGACACTACGATCCCTTCGATGGGAGGCATCACGGAGATGTTGTCGATCAAGCTTACCGACCCGTCCCCCACCGAGAGCGACCTCGGTTCGGTGCGCTGCGGGAGTTCCATCACGGCCGCGGTACTCATCTGCCTCCCGACCTCCTTCGTGTCCGTGTGCGTACGTCCGTTGTCCGAACAGTCCCAACAGAGCACGACCGGCGGTTTGTTCCCGGGTCGCCGTCGTGATCGCCACGCCCGGCCCACGCCGGCGACGGGTCGCGTCCCCACGATGTCCCTGTCCACCACCAGGAGGTGACCGAACGATGGCGTCCACTCCGGCGATCGCCGCTCTCGAACGCGCTCGAATCGCCCACTCCGTGCATCGGTACGCACACGATCCCCGATCCGAGGCCTACGGTGCGGAGGCCGTCGCCGCGCTCGCCGACGCCCTCGGCGTACGCGCCGAGCAGATCTTCAAGACACTGGTCATCGAACTGTCCGGCGGCGAACGATCCGGACTGGCGGTCGCGGTGGTCCCGGTGCCCGGCAAGCTCTCGCTGAAGTCGGCGGCGGCCGCGCTCGGGGCGTCGAAGGCGACGATGGCCGAGACCAAGGCCGTCACCCGGACCACCGGTTATGTCCTCGGGGGCGTCTCCCCGGTCGGCCAGCGAACCCTGTTGCCCACCGTGATCGACTCCTCGGCGACGGCGTTCGACAAGGTACTGTGCAGCGCGGGCAAACGCGGCCTCGAGATCGAACTCGCCCCGGCCGATCTGGTGACGATCACCGAGGCCGTTGTCGCCGACATCGCCGCAGGCTAGTCGCCCGCTGTCGCACCATTAGGGCAGCATGGACACCATGTGCGGACGCTATGCGGTGACCACCGACCCGGCAAAGCTGGCGGCAGAGATCGACGCCGTGAACGAGGTACCCGACCCCGCGGGTGAGGATTCCACCGATCTCGATGCCACTCCCCGGTCGCCGGGCGTGAACTACAACGTCGCGCCGACGACGACCGTGATGACCGTCGTCAAGCGACACTCACCCGGGCAGCCCGACGACGATCCGTTGTTGCGCATCCGGGCGATGCGTTGGGGCCTGGTGCCGCCGTGGGCCAAAGAGGTCGGGAAGGGGCCGCTGCTGTTCAACGCGCGAGCCGAGAGCGCAGCGGAGAAGAGTTCGTTCCGTTCCTCGGTCAAGTCGCGGCGTTGCCTCGTACCGATGGACGGCTGGTACGAGTGGAAGAAGGGGCCCGCCGACAGCAAGGGCAAGCCGACCAAGATCCCGTTCTACATGTCCCCGCAAGACGGAACCCGGCTCTTCATGGCGGGCCTGTGGTCGGTGTGGCACCCCAGGACCGGCCCCGACTCACCCGATCAGCCCCCGCTGCTCAGCTGTTCCATCCTCACCACCGACGCGGTCGGCGACCTCCGCGATGTCCACGACCGGATGCCGCTGATCATGCCGTACGACAGCTGGGATGCCTGGCTCGATCCCGACGGCCGCGCACCCGACGACCTGTTCGCCCCGCCGGCCGAATCGCTGGTCGACGCCATCGCGATCCGCGAGGTCGCCCCACTCGTCAACCGGGTCGCCAACAACGGACCCGAGCTGCTGAACCCTTCGTGACGCTCGCAAGCTCGCTCCTCAGGGAACGGTGGACGCCCGCAAGCTCGCTCCTCAGGGAACGGTGGACGCTCGCAAGCTCGCTCCTCAGGGAACGGTGGACGCTCGCAAGCTCGCTCCTCAGGGAACGTGGTGAGCGAGGTGTTCTCGTGAGCGATCAGCTGAATTCGTAGTCGCGCAACGGGAACGAGTTCATCTCGCGCAGGGTGCGCAACGTGGAGGCCGGACGCAGGAGCGTCGCCTCGCCGTGCTGGTTGAAGTAGTAGCTGCGCGAGGTCGCACAGTCCCCGTTGTAGAAGACCGAGGACTGCAGCCGGTCGGTCACCTCGTCGAGGAAGGCATCGTTGGCCGCCTCGGTGACCTCGAAGGTGTGCCGGCCGCGGCGTCGGAGTTCGCCGAAGAGGCGTGCGATGTGTTTCATCTGCCCCTCGATGGTCGTGAAGTACGACAGCCCGCTGTACGAATACGGACTGTTGAGGGACAACAGATTCGGGAACTTGGGGACCGTCACACCCTCGTAGGCCTGAAAACGGTTCTCGCGCCAGAAGTTCCCGAGGTTGCGTCCGTCCCGACCGATGATGTCGAAGGCCGGGAAGTTGACGTCCCAGAGGTTGAACCCGGTGGCGAGGACGAGGGTGTCGATCTCGGTGCGCGTGCCGTCGGCCGCGAGGATCGCATCGGCCTCGAGGCGGGCGATACCGCTGGTCTCCAGCGTCACGTTCGGCTTGGCGAAGCTGGCGAAGTAGGTGTTGGAGAAGGTCGGACGCTTGCATCCGAAGTCGTAGTCCGGCGTCAGCTTGCGCCGCAGTTCCGGGTCGTCGATCTGCGACCGCAGGTGCGCCTTGGCCAGTCGGGCGGCCAACCGGTTGCCCGGCTTGACCTGCTTGAAGTGCAGGACGCCGAACACCATCAGCAGCTCCAGCAGCGACGAATTGACTCCTCGCGCAGCCCGTTGCGTGACCGGAATCCGGCGGAACAGCTGTTGCACGACCGCCGGGATCGCGAAATCGATCTTGGGGACCACCCAGATCGCGGTGCGCTGGAACACGGTCAGGGCGTCGGCATGGGCGGCGATCTCCGGGATGAGCTGCACGGCGGTGGCTCCGGTGCCGATCACCGCGACCTTCTTGCCCGTGAAGTCGAAGCCGTCCTTCCAGGCAGCGGTGTGCAGGATCGTGCCCGCGAAGTTCTTGATCCCGGGGAACTCCGGGACGTGCGGTTGCGACAGGAACCCCGTCGCGGTCACCAGATAGCGGGCGGTGCGCTCGCTCCCGTCACCGGTGCGGACACGCCACAGCTGATCGTCGGGGTCCCATGAGGCGGACTCCACGAGCGTCCCGAACTCCATGTGCCGCTTCAGGTCGTATTTGTCCGCGACGTGATGGGCGTAGCGCTTGAGCTCGGCGCCCGGCGCGAACAGCCGGGACCAGTTCGGGTTCGGTTCGAACGAATAGGAATAGGTGACCGAGGCGATGTCGACGGCCAGTCCGGGGTAGTGGTTCACGTGCCACGTACCGCCCAGGTCGTCTTCGCGTTCGAGGATCGCGATGTTGTCCAAGCCCTGGCGCTTGAGTTCGATCGCGGCGCCCATTCCGCCGAAGCCGGCGCCCACGATCACGACGTCGAGTTCTGGTTGCATCCGACACCCCCAACTAGCTGTTCGGCGAACTTAACTGTTACCACCAGTTACTGTAACTCAGCACACAGCGCCGGACCAGAGCCGGACCCGTCGGACCGCGTCGGTAGCGTGTCAGCTGCCATGTCTGACCGTGCGAATACTCCCGCCTCCCCCGCCCCGACCGGCGCATCCTTCGCCGCTGCCGTCTACGCCTTCGCGGTGATCATGCTGGGCACCACGCTGCCCACGCCGCTCTACGCGATCTACGGCGAGGAACTCGGTTTCGGCGTCACCACCACGACCGTGATCTTCGCCGTCTACGCGGCCGGCGTCATCGCTGCACTGATCGGTTTCGGACGCTGGTCCGACGTCATCGGCCGACGCAAGATGCTCATCGCCGGCGCGATCCTGTCGGCGATCAGCGCCGTCGTCTTCCTGACCGCCGGCCCGGTCTGGCAGTTGCTGCTGGGCCGCGTACTGTCCGGCCTGTCCGCAGGCATCTACGCCGGCGCCGCCACCACGGCGGTCATCGAACTGGCCCCGGCCTCGTGGCGCGGCCGCGCCCCGGCCGTGGCGACCGCCGCCAACATCGGCGGCCTGGGGCTCGGACCGCTGATCGCCGGACTCCTCGCCGAGTACGCCCCGTCCCCGCTGCACACCCCGTTCGTGCTCGATCTGGCCCTGCTGGTCCTGGTCTTCATCGGCATCTGGCGGCTGCCCGAGACGGTCGACGTCGTGCCGGGCGCGCGGCTGAGCGTGCAGCGGCTCTCGGTCCCGGCCGACATCCGCGGCGTCTTCGTCCGGGCGTCGATCGCGGCGTTCGCCGGGTTCGCGGTGATGGGCACCTTCACCGGCGTGATGCCCTCCTTCGTCACGAACATCCTCGGCATCGACGACCACGCCTTCACCGGTTTCCTGGTGTTCGTGCTGTTCGCGTCCTCGGCCGTCACCCAGATCGTCGTGCGCCGGATGCCCACCGAACCGGCCCTGATCGCCGGCTGCGCCATCCTCATCCTCGGGACGGGCCTGTCGATCCTCGGACTCGTCGCCGCATCGACCCCGGCGTTGCTCGGCGGAGCGGTGATCTGCGGTGTCGGGCAGGGTATGTCGTTCAGCAAGGGACTGGCGTCGGTGGTCGCGGCGACCCCGGCGGGCCGCAAGGCCGAGGTCACCTCGACCTACTTCGTCGTCGCCTACGTCGCGATCTCGATCCCGATCGTCGGCCAGGGGATCACCGCGCAGCACTGGGGCCTGCGGCCCGCCGGGATCGCGTTCAACATCGGGGTCGCCGTGCTGGCCCTCGTCGCACTCGTACTGACCATCGTCTCGGTCAGGAACCTGGCACGCCCGACTCGTTGAGAACCGACACGAGGCGCCGGAACCGCACGCTGCTGACGAGATCCTCGACGAGGACCACATCGCCCTCCGCATTCGCGAGTGGGACACGCCAGTTCGGATATTGGGTGCTGTCGGTACCCGGTTGGTTCTGAATCCGTCGCTCCCCCACCGCATCCACGAGGGCGACGCTCAGCAGCACCGACGGGGTACATGCGATCACCGCGTACAGCGCGTCGACGACCGCGGGATCCGTCAGCGGTGTGTCCCGGGACAGCAGGCCGCGTTCGTAGGCCAGTTCGAGCACGGCGTCGCGTTCGCGCGCATCGCGCCCCCGCTCGGCGTCCTCGCCGGAGGCGAGCAGGCCCAGCCGCGATCGCAGCGCGATGTGGTCGCCCGCCAGATATCCCACGGTCGGGGGCAGGTCGTGCGTCGTCACCGAGGTCAGACACAGCTCGCGGTAGTCCTCGGGCGGGATCGCCGCGTCGGGTCCCTGCTCGAACCACAGGATCGAGGTGCCGAGGATTCCCCGTTCGCGGAGCGAGTCCTGCACCGACGGTTCGAAGACCCCGAGATCCTCACCGACGACCACGGCGTCGGCGCGTTGCGCCTCGAGCGCCAGGATGCCGATCAGTGCCTCACTGTCGTAGTGCACGTACGTCCCCTGCGCGGGACTGCTCCCGTCGGGAATCCACCACAGCCGGAACAGGCCGAGGATGTGGTCGACCCGCACACCTCCCGCGTGCCGCAGGACGGTGCGGATCATGTCGCGGTACGGCTCGTACCCTGCCTCGGCGAGGCGCCGCGGATGCCACGGCGGTTGGTCCCAGTTCTGTCCTTGCTGGTTGAAGCCGTCGGGCGGCGCCCCCACGGTCGCCCCTGACGCGAGCACGTCACCGAGCGCCCATGCGTCGGCGCTGTGCCGGGCGACACCCACCGCGAGGTCGGCCATCACGCCGATCCCCATGCCCGCGGAGCGCGCCGCGTGAGCGGCGGTGGCGAGTTGCTCGTCGCAGAGCCATTGCAGCCACATGTGGAAGTCGATGCGGCGGGCCAGTTTCCGGCGCTTCTTCGTCAGGTACTCGCGGTCGAGGAACTTGCCGTGCCAGCGCGGGTCGTCGGCGCCGTAACGCTCGGCGAGCGCGCACCACGTCGCGAAACGCTTGAGGCCCTTGCCCTCCCGACGCCGAAACTCGCGGTACGCACCGGCGCGGGCGGGGGCGAGCGGGACGCCGTAGATCAGTTCGAGGGCCTCCATCTTGGCGCGGAAGGCCTTGTTGCGCCGGATCTTGTCGGTGGCGGTGTTCTCGGCGAGGAAGCTGCGACCGAGAGCCCTGACCGACTTGCGCTGCGACTTCGACAATCCGTCGAGTTCGGGGATGTCGGTGATCCGGATGTAGAGCGGATTGACGAAGCGTCGTGTCACCGGCAGATACGGTGACGCCTCGATCGGCACCTGCGGCTGTGCGGCATGCAGCGGATTGACCTGGACGAAGTCGGCGCCGTACGAGCTCGCGGCCACCTCGCAGATACCGGCGAGATCGGCGAAGTCGCCCACTCCCCACGAATCCGCCGACCGGATCGAGTACAGCTGCACGGCAAGACCCCACCGCTGCCGGCCGGTCAACCGGTCCGCGGTGTGCAGGCGGCGCGGCGTCACGATCAGCGGCGCACTCGACGCCGACGAATCGTCGAGATCGAGCGCTTTGATCTGGTGATACCCGGGTGGCAGGTCATCGGGCACGGCGAACGTCGCGCGCCCGACGAGCACGGCGTCGACCTCGCGCGGTTCGACCCAGACGTCGAGTTGCGGCGCGGCGACGTCGTCGCCGGTCTCGCTGACGATCCACACCTTCACCAGATGTCCGTGCGGGACATGGACGGCGAACGTGGCACCGGACCCCTCGGTCACGACCGTCACCGCAGGCACGAATTCGCGCCACGGTTGGTCGTCGATCTCGCGGATCGACTCCTCGATCTCCTCGGCCGACCCGGCGGGCACCTCGAGCGCCCGGAGGACAGCGACCAGGGTCTCGGGGTCGACGTCGTGGCGCTTCTCACCCCAGCCGACGTAGTCGGTGGCGACACCGTAGCGGTGCGCCAGTGCGGTCAACCGATCGAGGTTCACATCAGCCACCCGTGCATGATCGCAGTAATTCCGCACGCTCGCCGTGCTCGTCGCCCGGTTCCCTCCGAGGGCACGGTGCTCACCCGAACAACACCCCCGGATTGAGCAACCCCCGCGGGTCGAGTGCCGTTTTGATCGCGCGCATGGTCGCGAGATCGGTGGTGTCGCGGCCGAGGTGGGTCCAGGCCACCTTCGCGCGCCCGATGCCGTGCTCGGCGCTGATGCTGCCACCGTTGGCGGCGACGATCCCGAACACGGCGTCGGTCACCGCAGTCGTCTGTTCCGGCGGGACGTCGAGCAGGTTGACGTGGATGTTGCCGTCGCCGATGTGTCCGAAGAGAATCGGCCGGCAGGGGAAGGGGTCGTGGACGCCGACCCGGGACAGTTCCGCGAACGCCTCGGGCAGGGCTCTGATCGGCACCGAGATGTCGAGTTTGACGACCGGCGTCGAACTGGAGCGGGCGATGGCCTCGGTGTGACCTTCGCGACCGGCCCAGAGTGCGCGGGCGGGCGCCGGCTCGAGCACTGCATCGATGATGCCCGCCGTGGCGTCGAGGAGTTCGGTTGTCGCCGACTCGATGTCACCGGTTCCCGACAGCTCCACGAGGACGTAGAACGGTCCGGGCGTCGTGGTCGGTCGCCGATGCCCGTGCCGAGCCACGAGCGCGACACCGGCGTCGGTCATCAGTTCGGCGGCCTCGACGGTCAGCCCCGCCGACGCCGCCGCGCCGAGCAACTCGACGGCGTTCTCGACACGTTCGACCGACGCGACCGCGACCGTGGCGGCCGCGGGCGGTGCGACGAGCCTGAACAGAACGCGGGTGATCACCGCGAGGGTTCCTTCACTCCCGGCGAGGAGAGACGGGAGGTCGTATCCCACGTTGTCCTTGACCAGCGAGGTCCATCTGCGCAGGACGCTGCCGTCCGCGAGGACCGCCTCGATCCCCAGGATCTGCGATCTGGCATTGCCCCGGCGGATCATCCGCGTGCCACCGGCATTGGTCGACACCACCCCGCCCGCGGTCGCGCTCTGCCGGGAGGCGAGGTCGACGCCGAACGCCAGACCGGACTGTTTCGCCCGGTCATCGATCGACTCGACGGTCGCGCCGGCCTGGACGCCGACGCAACGGCCGACGGTGTCCACGTCGTCGATGTCTGTCATCCGCACCGTCGACAGCACGATCAGCGGATCTGCCGACCCGTCGCGCGCCGGTGGTACCGAACCGCCGACGAGCCCGGTGTTGCCGCCCTGCACGCAGATCCGCACCCCCGAGCGGGCGCACCCGGCGACCACGCGCGAGACCTCGTCGGTGGTGCGGGGGCGGATCACCGCGTCGGCCTCACCGCGGTACCGGCCGGTCCAGTCGGTCAGGAAGCCGGCCATCGCGCCGGGGTCGGTGAGGACATTCGTCCCGCCGACGATCTCCCGGAGCGAGGTCAGGACTCCGTCGATCTCCGCCGGCGGGGTTGGGTCGGGATCGCCCCGGCGAGAACCGAGATCGTCAGGACCGTGGGAACGCATCGAGGATCGGGGTGTCGCCGTCGTTGAACTCGATCACCTCGTGCACCGACGCGGGATGGCCGATCACGGCGGCCGCGACCTGGGCGACATTGTCACGGCTGACCTCGTCACCCTCGACCCGGTCGCCGCCGAGCGTGATGCTGCCGCTGCCGTCCTCGTCGGTCAGCTTGCTGGGCCCGAGGATCGTCCAGTCGAGTTCGGTGGATTTCAGGTACGTGTCCGCGGCCGCCTTGGCCTCGGCATAGGCGTGGAATGAGTTGTCCTCGGGCACACCGTGATCGGGTCCGGCGCCGAAGTAGGACACCATCACGTACCGGCGAACCCCGGCGCGCACGGCAGCGTCCATGGACCGGATCGCGGCATCCCGGTCGACGGCATACGTCCGCGACGCATCCCCGCCGCCGGCGCCCGCGGTCCACACCACGGCGTCGTGGCCGGAGATCGCGGTCGCGATGCCGGTGGTGTCGAGGGTCTCGACGTCGGCGACCACGGGCACGGCGCCGGTGTCCGCGACGTCCTCGGCGTGTTCGGGGTTACGGATGATCGAGGTCACCTCGTCACCGCGGGCCGTCAGGATCCGGGCCAGTCGCACTGCGATCTTGCCGTGTCCGCCGATGATCGCCACTCGAGTCACTGGATGCTCACTTTCGGTTGCTCATTTGGGCCGTCGCCTTGTCCTCGTACCCAATCCAACGTACGCACATGCGCTGGGTCGGCCGATCTCCTGCGGACACGACTCCGCCCCGGCGCCGAGATGTCGGCGCCGGGGCGGAGTCGGGCTGTACGGGTCCGAAGAGACCTCTAGACGCGGGTACGGCCGCGCCCGGTCACCAGCTTGACGAGGAACAGCAAGATGCACGCACCGGCCAGGCAGGTGATGAAGCTGAAGATCCACCCTCCGCCCTCGACGTCGACCCCGAACAGGGTCAGCAACCAGCCACCGAGGAGGCCGCCGATGACGCCGACCACGATGTTGAGGATGATCCCCTGCTGTGCGTCGGTCTTCATGATCTTGCTGGCGATCCAGCCGGCCAGTCCACCGATGATGATCCACGCGATGATGCCAATTCCCAGCATGTCTACCTCCTGAGGTTCGTCGTTGATCCGTTGTGCGAATCGTTTGGGATCGCGAAGATCCCTCGAATCGCTACAAATCGGAACGTACCCAGGCGTGCAGCGGTTGAAACAGCCTCCGCGTGAAATGTGTACACATCGAGACCGGACCCGTCACCGGATCGAGACCCGGGGGCCGGGAACCCGGCTCAGGGGCAGGTCACCTTGATCTCGTAGGACTTCGTGACCTGTTCGGTCGGGTTCGCCAGGTCGATACCGGACGCCTCGCCGCTCACCGTGTAGGTGTCACCGTCTTTGGTGACATCGGCGCTCCCCCCGCCCGCACCCTTCTGGTAGCCAAGTGTCACCCCGTCGAGCGAACCCAGACCCACCGATTCGACCTCGGGGGAGTCACCCGAGGTCAGGACCACGCCGATACCCGAGCCCGAGCCCGAACCGATTCCGATGGTCACCTTCCCTGCGGAATCCGTGCAACCGACCGTCTTGTCCGCCAGTTCCAGCTCCTTGCCGTCGACGGTCACCGTGGCCTCCGCGTCGGTGCCACCCGACGCCGAGTCGTCGGAACCGCATGCGGTGAGGGCTACGGCCAGTGCCGCGGCGCCGAGAACCGAAGTGATGTGCACTTTGCGCATGATGGGAGGTCTCCTGAGGAGTCGACGAGGTGCCACCGGTCGGCGGCTGAGATGAATTTAGACGCCTGAGCTGCGGTTCGGCGTCAGTTGATCGAATGGGCGCGGGAACCCGCCGTGGTCACGGGGAGTTTGGCGTCGGCCTCGACCATGACCGCGCGGGTGAGGTCGCGGAGCTGCTCGTAGTGCCCGTGGTAGCCGTACTTCGCGTGCACGCTGGGCCACGACGCGAACTCGGCGGCCGCACCGATCGCGTTGGCCTCGTGCACGTAGGCGGGTAAGACGTTCTGGATGGTGGGGTCCCGACGGAGTCGCCGCACCGTGTCCTGGTGGAGGCCCGATCCGGCACGGTACTTGGTGATCACGACCCCCAACTCGACGATGTCGCGCCCCAGTTCGGCGCCGAAACCGGCGACCTGCCGCTGGACGTGTGGGATCGCGTACGTGGACAACACATCGGGGATCGTCGGGATCAGGTACCCGCCGGCCATGGCCAGGCCGTTGAGACTGAACGGTCCGACGTTGGGCGGGCAGTCGATGAGGATGTAGTCGTACCTGCCGGCAACCGGGTCGAGGACGTTTCCCAAGACCTCGACGGCCGCCAGGTGATCGTCGGCCGCGACCCGATGGGCGCTCAGCTCCTCGGCCAGTTCGATGAGGTCCAGCGAGGACGGCAGCAGGTCGATCCCGGTCAGTCCGCTGACGGTCGAGACGTCGCGCTGCACGCTGCTCTCGAGATCGAAGTCCCGGGTGCCGTCGAGTACGTCGGCGAACAGTGTCGCGACGGTCTGCCGTCGCGCATTGCACGCGAGCCAGCGCTCCTGCCCGATCATCATGGTCGTCAGGTTCGTCTGCGCGTCCAGGTCGACGAGAAGGACCTTCTTACCGAAGACGCCGGCGAGAAAATCGGCGAGCGCTCCGGTGAGCGTGGTTTTCCCGACCCCGCCCTTGAGGCTGATGGTCGCGATCACCGTCGGCATGATGTCCCCGGTCTGCTCGGTCGTCGTGCGTCGCGAGTCAGATTACCGAGCCGACGCCGAGGCCACCGGGCGTAATCGGAACCCCGTCCGCCGGAGGTCGCCCCGTCGGGAGTCCTCGATCCGAAGTGCCGCGGTCGAGATGGGGTCCGGCGAACCTGGCGAGCCCATTCTGCGAGAATTCTCCGAATCTGTGACAATGTTCGCGTCGAGAGTATTGATGGGTTATTTCGGTGAATTCGATATCCGTATTCGGAATTGGATGAGAAACGATCATCGAAACAAAGCCTCGAATTCGGCGACGTGCGAACTCTCGTGCGCACCGACCCGCAGAATTCCCACGTGGAAGGACAACCGTATGAGTATCCGAGTCCGAAAGGTCACCGCCGGCCTGGCGGTCTGCGCCGCAGCGGCCTTCGGCGCGGCCCACACGCCCGCAGCCGAGGCCGCGCCGACCGATGTCACCGCGCCGACCGATGTCACCGCGACGGCCTCCGTGTCCGGCAGCACCGTCACGCTGACGGTCACGAACAATTCCGCGAAACGCATCGGCTGCGAGATCGTCGGGGTCCCGGCAGGCGGCGCCCCGACCAACGTCGTCTTCGGATACCAGACCCCCGAGGAGCTGGGCGCGCTGATCACCACCGGATCGTCGAAGTCGTTGCCGCTGCGGATTTCTCAGGGCACACCGCCTGCCCCGACCGGAACGACGACGATCCCGGACGGTGCATACGACATCTACTGGGGCTGCACCACGATCACCCTGCCGCCGGGCACCGGGGCAGCCGAGGAGTTCTGGGGCACCAACCCACCGGTGACGGGAACGACCCCGACGGTCGCCGAGCCGATCCGGGTGACCGTGCCGGGCGGCGCGGCGACACCCCCGGCGCCGAAACCCGACGCCCCGGCCGCCCCCGGTCTGCCGACCATCCCGGGGCTGCCGAACATTCCCGGACTCCCCGAGATCCAATTGCCCGCGGAGATCTGCTCGACGTCGTCCTGCCTCCCCGTCGGATGACCTGCCGGGTGTGACCGCTCGCCCGCGGTCACACCGGCGGAGTCTGTCACCGAAATCCGCGGTGTGTCCGATCGAATATGTGCCGACAGCGGCCCGGTGAATCGTGCGCGGGCGAGGGCACGGCGCGAATCCGCGGATTCGTCACCGGGGATTCGCCGTCGAGATCACCGTGATCTCGATTCGCCGCGACCGGCGGCGAAGGGGGTCTCACCGGGCGAGTGATGACCGGTTTGGGCAATGCACTTCCGAGACCCGGGTGCGGTTGTGCATACTTCGACCATGCCAACATCCGATGTCACGCCTCTGCATCTCGCGGCCGAAGGCGGCGGGGCGGCGCTCGATCAGGTCTTCCTGATGTCCGCGGTGGCCGCCGTCGTGTCGATCGGTCTGCTCTGGATCGGATACCTGCACCGCACACGCAAGATCACCTGGCTGACGACGTTGTCCGAGTGGGCCGCGCGCCGCGTGAACCGGCCGCCGTGGGCGGCCCTGCCGATCTTCCTGTTCACCAGCACGATCATCTGCGCCCTGTTCGGCTTCCTCTGGGATGTGAGTCTGCACATCGGCGATGGCCGCGACGAGGGACCGCTCGCGAACCCCGCGCACTACTTCATCCTGGTGGGCCTGTTCCTGCTGTTCATCTCCGGCATGCTGTCGGTGTTCCTGCCGTTCGACAAACCCGGCCGCTCGGCGGTCCGGATCACGCGCCACTGGTATGCGCCGGTCGGTGGAATCCTGTTGGCCGGCTGTGGTTTCTACGCGTTGCTGGGATTCCCGCTCGACGACGTCTGGCACCGGATCTTCGGCCAGGACGTCACACTGTGGGGGCCGACTCACCTGATGCTGATCGGCGGCGCGGGTCTGTCGCTCATCGCGGTCGTGATCCTCGACCGGGAGGGACGGGCCGCGATGGGTCCCGACGCCCCGCAGGACGGGCGGAGTCAGTGGCTCGTACGCTGCTTGGCCTTCGGCGGACTGGTGATCGGGATGTCGGTGTTCCAGATCGAATACGACTTCGGTGTCGAGCAGTTCCGTCTCGTCCTGCAGCCCATGATGATCGCCGGCGCCGGCGCATTCGCGCTCGTGGCCGCACGGATCAGCCTGGGGCCGGGCGCGGCGCTCGTCGCGGCGGTGTTCGCGATCCTGTTGCGCGGTGTCGTCGCCGTCGTCGTCGGACCGGCTCTGGGCGCACCGATCAACGTGTTCCCGCTCTACCTGGGCGCGGCCGTGGTCATCGAACTGCTCGCGCTGACCCCCCTCCTCAAACGCCGGGTGCTCTTCGGCGCGGTGGCCGGTCTGGGCGTCGCGACTCTCGGGCTCTGGATCGAGTCGTGGTGGATCGCCGCGGCCTATCCGTTCCCGTGGGTCACCGGAATGTGGGGCGAGGCACTGGCCATGGCCATCCCGGTGGGGGTCGTCGCCGGAGTGTGCGGCGGACTGCTCGGCCTCGTCAGCGTCGGCGAACGACTCCCCCGACGCTGGATCAGTGTCACCGCCGTCGTGCTCTCGGTCCTGGTGATCGGCGGCGCCGTCGCCAACGGGCTGCGGGTCTCGGTGCCCGCGGACACCACCGCGCGCATCGTCCTGACCCCCGCCGGCCCCAACGCGGCCGCCGAGCAGAACGTCACCGCCGAGGTCTTCCTCAACCCGACCGACGCACTCAGCGGTGACCCGGAATGGGTGACGCTGATGTCCTGGCAGGGCGGGATCGACAACGACCGCGGCATCGTCATCGACCGCCTCGAGCGGGTGGGTCCCAACCGGTTCCGGTCCACCGAACCGATGCCGGTGTCGGGATCGTGGAAGACCATCCTGCGGGTGCAGGACGGGACCACCATGGCCGGTGTACCCGTGTACCTCCCGGCGGATCCCGCGATCGGCGCGGAAGGCGAACCGGCGCAACAGACGTCGACGAAGCCGTTCGCCGCGGAGATCTCGATCCTGCAGCGCGAGCGCACCTTCGACTACCCGTCGTGGCTGTTCGGTGCCGCGTCCCTGGTGGTTCTCGTGTGCTCGCTGCTGCTCATCGCCGCACTCTCCTGGGGGGCCGGCCGGGTGAACGCCCGCGAGGCGACCTCGGGCGCACGGGAGCCAGAGCTCCAGCCGCAGCCGTGACCGGTTCCGCGGCGGCCCTTGCCGTCCACCACCTCGCCACCCATCCGCTCGTGCTGGCCCTGCCAGCCGTGATCCCCGCGTTCCTGCTGGTGGGCGTCATCGTCACGATCGCGATCCTCGACCGCCGTCGCGGGGACGAGGACGAGGACGACGGTGACGCCGCCGGCACCGGCGGCGTCGATCACTCCACCGACCCGGATCCCACCGCTCCCCCGACCCGGAACGAGGCCGATGACCCCGCCCGCGAGGCCGACTGACACTCTGCTCGCCCACGGACTAGGAGGTTCGGAATACCTGCCCGTTCCGCTGACCGCGGTGTTGATCGGCTGCGCGTGGGCACTGACGATCTCTTTCGCGATCATCGCCTTCGCCTGGCGCACACCGCGGTACGGACGACCCGACGCCGGCCGTGAGCTTCCGCCGTGGGTGACGACGACCGTGGACAACCGCTGGGTTCGCGGTGTGATCAGCGGACTCGCGGTGGTGCTCACCGCGTGGCTCATCGTCGCCGCCTTCGGGCCCGACACCGACGAGAACCCCCTGCCCGGCGCGTTCTACGTCCTGCTCTGGGTGGGCATGACCGTGCTGTCGGCGCTCCTCGGCCCGGTGTGGCGGCTGTTGTCGCCGGTCCGGACCGTCCTTCGCCTGGCGCAGGGCATCGCGGGCCCGCGTGTCGTCGGCCTGACGGACTATCCGCGACGTCTCGGGTGGTGGCCCGCAGCGCTGGGTCTCTTCGCCTTCGTCTGGCTGGAACTGGCGTCTCCGGACCCGAGTTCGGTGGCATCGGTGCGGATCTGGTTGATCTGCTACCTCGTGATCACCTTCGCCGGTGGCGTCGTCTTCGGACTGCGCTGGACTGATCGCGGCGACCCGTTCGCGGTGTACAGCACGGTCGCATCGCGTCTGTCCCCGTTCGCCCGGAACCGCGAGGGTCGGGTGATCGCCCGGAGTCCGATGAACTCGCTGACCACGCTGCCGGTGCTCCCGGGTACCGTCACGGTCCTCGCGATCCTGCTCGGCTCCACCGCCTTCGACAGTTTCTCGGCGATCCCGCTCTGGCGGGATCTCGTCGCCGAGGGCGCGGGCGACAACCAGGTGATCGCCACCTGCTACTCGACCGCGGGCCTACTGGTGTTCATCGGCATCGTCGCGGCGACGTTCTGGACGGCCGCCCGCGCCGTCGGCGGTGTGCAACCGGATCTCCGGCGCCGCCTGCCCGGCCTGATGGCGCACTCGCTCGTCCCGATCGTGATCGGCTACATCCTCGCCCACTACCTGCAGTCGCTGGTCGAGCAGGGCCAGGAGACCGTACTCGCACTGGGCGATCCGCTGGGGCGAAGCTGGAACGTGCTGTGGCTCAGCGATGCCCATCCGGTCTACGTGATGTCGGACCATCCGACCGTCACCGTGACCCTCAAGGTGGCGTTCGTCCTCGGCGGGCACCTGCTGGGGGTCGCCGCCGCGCACGATGCGTCACTGCGGCTGCTACCGCGGAAGCACCAGCTGACCGGGCAGCTCACCATGATGGTGACGATGGTCTTCTACACGTTCCTCGGCCTGTACCTGTTGTTCGGCGGATGAGTTCGGCGGAGAGGTCCGCCGGTCGGTCGGCCGGGCTCAGTAGGTGGTCGGCGGGGTGCCCTTCTTGTTCGAACGGAACAGCATGTAGCCGCCGTAGAGGGCGAGTGCGATGAGGGCGATCCAGAACAGTCCCTCGAGCAGCGGGCCGAGGACGGCCAGCGCGATCAGTGCGACCGCGAGGACGCCCAGGACTTTCCAGAAGGTCATGCCGGTGGTGGTGTTCGTCGATGTGCTCATGCGCCCAGTCTGCGCCCGCCGAAGCGGGAAAGCGATGGTCGAGGGCACTTCTGGGGCGAACTTCAGGGACTTCCCTGAGAGAGCCCCCACCGCGGGAACCCCTACCGCGCGAACCCCTACCGAGCGAACCAGGCCTCGGCGTTGCCGCTGAGTGCCTTCTCGATGCGCAGCGCGGACGTGTCGGTCAGGTCGGACGGCAGTGCGTCGGGTGCGAACCACGCGACGTCGGAGTTCTCGTCGTCGGCGGCGCGCGGATCACCGTCGACGTACCGCGCGAGGAAGCAGACGTCGAGATAGCGGGTCTGGTCGCCGTTCGGGTAGGTGATCAGCGGGGTGACGTCGATGCTGGTCAGCCGCACGATGTCGGCGGTGACCGCGGTCTCCTCCCGTACCTCGCGCAGGGCGGCCCGCGCCGGCTCCTCCCCCGGCTCGAGGACGCCGGACACGACGGCCCACTGCCCGTTGTCGACGCGCCGGGTGAGCAGCACGCGCCCCGAGTCGTCGAGGACGACGACGCTGACGCCGGACAGCCAGAGTTCGCGGTGACCGACCTGGGCTCGCAGATCGCGGATGAATTCGGGGATGGGCACCCCCACATCCTGCCCGGCGGGGTCGCACGGTGCCGAAGGAGCGCCGTCGGGGTGCGGGTCGGACGACGATCTCCGCGCCGCGCACAATGTGACCCATGAGGATCTCCCGACGCGCCGAAGGGATCGCACCGTTCCAGGCGATGGAGTACGCCAAGCGCGCGGCCGAACTCGAGGCGGCAGGTCATCCGGTCGTGAAGCTGAACATCGGCGAACCCGACTTCGGGCCGCCGCCTGCGGTTCTGGCCGCGGCCCGCGAAGCGACCGGGCGCCCCCTCGCGTACACCGGCGCTCTCGGTCTCCCCGCATTGCGCGAGGCCATCGCGGACTTCTACGGCCACCATTTCGGGGCCACGGTGGATCCGGCTCGGGTCGCGGTGACCGCCGGCGCGTCGGCGGCACTCCTGATGGCCTGCGCGGCGCTGATCGACCCGGGCGATGAGGTGCTCATCGGCGATCCCTCCTATCCGTGCAACCGTCAGTTCGCGCACGCGTTCGGCGCGCGGGTGAGGCTTCTGCCGACCACCCCGGCGACCCGGTTCCAGCTCACGACCGCCGAAGTCGGGGAGGCGTGGACGGATTCCACCCGCGGGGTCATCGTCGCCACCCCCTCGAACCCGACCGGCACGTCGATGCCCTACGAGGAACTCGTGGCCATGTGCGATCTGGCTGCCGTGCGTGGCGGATGGTCGATCGTCGACGAGATCTACCTCGGGTTGTCCGACCCCGCGCCGGACGGACGGCCGCCGCGCAGTGTCCTGGCCACCGACTCGCCCGGCGTCGCGGAGACGGTGGTGGTCAACAGTTTCTCCAAGTACTTCGGGATGACCGGGTGGCGGTTGGGTTGGTGCATCGTCCCCGACGAACTCGTGGGAGTGATGGAACGGCTGGCGCAGAACTTCTATGTGTGCCCGCCGACCCCGTCGCAGTACGCGGCGCTGGCCTGCTTCACCCCGGAATCCCTCGCGGTCGCCGAACACAACCGCCGTGAGTTCGCGCGTCGACGCCAGCTCGTCGTCGACGGACTGGCCGATGTCGGACTCGAGGTGCCCGTCATCCCCGACGGCGCTTTCTACGTCTACCTCGACGTGAGTTCCACGGGGTTCACGTCGACCGAGTTCTGCGACCGGGTGCTCGCCGACGCCCACGTCGCCATGACCCCGGGCAACGACTTCGGCGTGGCGGGCGCGGACCGGTACGTCCGGCTGTCCTACGCCGCTTCCACCGACGACCTCACCCTCGCCATCGAACGGATTCGCACGTTCGTCGGCGCCGGTCATGTCCCACTTCGATGAGGAGAAACCAGCACATGAGCTTCGCGGGCACAGTCCGTTCCGAACGCCTCGCCGACGAGGTGACCCCGATCCTGACCGCGCGCACCGAGGGCGATCCACGAGTACCGGGTGTGGTCGCGGGCGTGACGACCGACGAGGAGACGGTGTTCCTGGGCGCCGCCGGAGTCCGCGCCCTCGACGACCCACAACCGATGACTGTCGACTCGGTGTTCGCGATGTTCTCCGCGACGAAGGCGGTCACCGCGACCGTTGCGCTCCAGCTCGTCGAGGACGGTGATCTCGACCTGCACGCACCCGCGCGCTCCTACGTACCGGAGCTCGGCGAACTACAGGTGATCGACGGCTTCGACGACGACGGTCAGCCGCGCCTCCGCCCACCCGCCTCCGATGTCACAACACATCAGTTACTCACCCACACTGCCGGTTTCGGTTATGACTTCTTCAACGAGACCTATCGACGACTCACCGCCGACCACGGCGTTCCCCCAGTCGCCACGGCGACCCGGGCGTCATTGCGGACCCCACTGTTGTTCGATCCCGGCACGGAGTGGGAATACGGTTCCGGAGTGGACTGGGCCGGACAGGTCATCGAGGCCGTCGCCGGACGCCGGCTCCGCGAGGTGATGGACGACCGGGTCCTCACACCACTCGGCATGTCCGACACCGGTTTCGCGCTCTCCGACGACGCCCGCAGCAGGCGGGCCGTCCTGCACATGCGCAAACGGGGCGAGCTGGTACCCAACCACCGTTGGGAACAGCCCGCCGATCCCGAAATCGACATGGGCGGACAAGGCCTTTGGTCCACGGTCCCCGACTATCTGACATTGCTGCGAATGTGGTTGCGCGGCGGGCGTTCCGACAGCGGCGAGCAGATCCTGCGACCGAACACCGTCGAGGGCGCGTTGCGCAATCAGATCGGCGACTTGGCGGTTCGACGGTTACCCGGCGTGATCCCGCCGTTGAGCCACGACGTCGAATTCTTCCCCGGCACACCGAAGTCGTGGTCCTATCCGTTCATGGTCAACGACGCCGACGCGCCGACCGGCCGCCCGGCCGGGTCCCAGTCGTGGGCCGGGCTGGCGAACCTCTACTTCTGGATCGATCCCCACACCCGCATCGGCGGCTTCTGGGCGACGCAGGTCTTCCCGTTCTTCGACCCTGCCTCGGTCGACGGCTACCTCGACTTCGAGGCAGCCACGTACCGGGCACTGCAGGCCTGAAACACATTCTGAAACCACCCGTCAGAACGTCGCCGCCGACATATCGTCGACGGCGCCCCTCCTGAGGGTGGTTTCCAGGGTCGCCGCCCGACACCCCCAGACTTCTGGGAAGGCACTGCCCCAGAACTCTGGCGCGGACAGTTCCCGCGTTCGAGGGATGGCGGGAACAAAAGGGCCTCAGCCACTCTGAGTCGCATGGAGCAGCCGGTCCCCGGCGCACCACCGACTCGAAGGAAGCACCGTGTCCATCACCTCCGAACCTCTCGACTCCACCGACTTCGACGCCCTGCTCTCCGCGGTTGCCGGGCCGGTCCTGACCCCGGCTGACGAGGGTTACACCGGCGAACTGTCCGGCTTCAACCTCGCGGCGATCCCGGCAGCCGACGTGGTCGTCGGGGCGACGAACGCCGCCGACGTCGCCGCCGCCGTGCGGTACGCGCGGTCCAACGGATTGCGCATCAGTGCGCGCGCCACCGGGCACGGCTCCCCCATCGAGGGGCGGGGCACGGTCGTCGTCACGACCTCCCGGATGACCGGGATCAGCGTCGACCCGGTCACCAGGACCGCTCGTGTGGGCGCCGGTGTGCGGTGGCGCGACGTGGCCGCCGCGACCGCGCCCCACGGTCTCACGGGGCTCGTCGGCTCGTCGTCGTCGGTGGGCGTCGTCGGGTACACCCTCGGCGGCGGCCTGAGTCCCCTCGGTCGGCAGTTCGGTTACGCCGCCGACCATGTCCGTTCGATCGAGCTCGTCACCGCCGACGGAATCGTCCGAACAGTCGACGCGTCGGCGGGTTCGGACCTGTTCTGGGCGCTGTTGGGCGGCCGCGACGGTTTCGGCATCGTCACCGCACTCGAGTTCGAGTTGTTCGATCTGCCCACGGTCTACGGCGGCGGGATCTTCTTCGCCGGTTCGGCGGCCGGCGACGTCTTACATGCGTGGCGGGAGTGGGCCCCTTCCCTTCCCGAGGAGGCCGGGACCTCGGTGGCCATCCTCCGGCTCCCGCCGGACCCCAACCTGCCGCCGCCCCTGCAGGGTCAGCTCGCCGTCCACGTGCGCTACACGCATACCGGCGACCCGGCCACCGCCGCCGCCCTGCTGGCACCGATGCGTTCGGCCGGGCCGATCCTGCTGGAGAACATCGACGTCTTGCCGATCGCCGCACTCGATGCCGTGCACATGGACCCGCCCGGGCCGATGCCCAGCGCCGAGCGTGGCTGCCTGCTCACCGGTTTCCCGCCATCGGCCGTGGACGCACTGCTCGCCGTCGCCGGCCCCACGGTGGCGAGTCCGCTGGCCATCGTCGAGGTCCGTCTCCTCGGTGGCCGGTTGCGGTCGCCGCAACGTGTACCCAACGCCGTGGTCGGACGCGACGGCGCGTTCTCCGTCATCGCCATCGGCGTCCCCGCGGGCCCGATGGGCCACCAGGTCGGTGAGCATCTCGCCGCCGTGAACGACGCGCTGGCCGCCCACTCGTCGGGAGCCCTGCTGAACTTCTCCGGGCGGACGTCCGCCGAGCGCGACGCGTTGTGGCCCGACGATCAGCGGATGCGTCTGGAGACCATCCGGCGTCGCCACGATCCGAACGGTGTCCTCCAACCAGGTGATCCCACGATTGTGGGATAGACATCACCGCAGCTCACGCCGACAATTGTCGGATGACATCGAGTCTGACCGCCGAGCGTGTGCGCCGCGACATCGAGGTCGTGGCCCACGCCGGCCTGACTCTCGACGAGTTCTTCGCCGAGACCGTGGCCTCGTTGGGCCGCGCGGTGCCCGCCGACGCCTTCTGCATCGGCACCTTCGATCCCAACACCGTGCTGCTGACCAGCGCCCGCAAGTACGGCGCCCTGCTCGGCCAGGATCATCGTGATCCCGATTGGGGCCTCCTCGAGTACGGCCAGGTGGAGCCGACCGCGTTCCGTCAGATGGTCGCCGAGAGGCGCGACGCAGTCGGCATGAAGATGCTCGAACGAGATGCGCCGGAACACTCGAACCGCATGTCGCAGTTGATGATCCCGGAGTACTGCTTCCACGACGAGGCGAGGCTCGTGCTGCGCGACGGCGACCGGGCGTGGGCCGGTATCTCGCTGTTCCGCAGCGGTTCCGGATGCCGGCCGTTCGATTCCGACGAAGTGGAGTTCCTGGCCTCGCTGTCGCGCACGCTCGCACACGGCGTCCGGGTCGGCCTGCTGAGCAGCGTGGTCGCCGACATGCCGAGCGTGCCGGGTCCGGTTCCCGCGGCCGTGCACGGCCCGGCGGTCCTGATCATCGACCGCAGCAACGAGATCGTCCAGATGAGCGCCGGCAGCCAGGAGCGCATCGCCGACCTCGCGTCCGGTCCCAACGGTGCGGCGGTGATGAACCCCATCTACGGCCTGATCGGGGCCGCACGACGGTACGGGTCCGGTGAGTCCTCCGTCCCGCCGCGTCTCCGGGTGCGCGGTGCGTCGGGCATGTGGCTGGTCATCCACGCATCGCCGCTGTCGTCGGCCGACGGCCGGGTGGGCGAGGTCGTGGTGACGATCGAGGAGGCGCGTCCGCCCGAGATCATTCCGCTGGTCGTCGAGGCATTCGGGCTCACCGCTCGCGAACGCGACGTCACGCAGATGGTGCTGCAGAGTGTGGCCACCAAGGACATCGCCACCGCCCTGCACGTCTCGGCCTACACCGTGCAGGACCACCTGAAATCCATCTTCGACAAGGCCGGCGTCCGCAGCAGACGCGAGCTGATCGCGCGGATCTACTTCGATCAGTACGCCCAACGTCTCAACGAACCGCTGTTGCCGTCCGGATCGTTCGCCGCAGCCGACAACGAGCTGTAGCGAGCTCCTCCCCCTCCGAACCCCCAACGAACCGGCCCTGTGCGCGCCGCACTCGGCGGGTTCGTTGTCGTCGTCTCACAGTGAGACGTTTGTAATCCACGTCACAGGGTTGTATCGAAGTCGCTCCAGTCCAAGCGGGCCGGCAGTCCGCCGGCTCTCCACCAAGGAGGCGCACTTTGAGCAGGCAGAGCTTGACAAAAGCCCATGCGAAGATCACCGAGTTGTCCTGGGAGCCCACCTTCGCCACCCCGGCCACCCGGTTCGGTACCGACTACACATTCGAGAAGGCCCCCAAGAAGGATCCGCTCAAGCAGATCATGCGGTCGTACTTCCCGATGGAGGAGGAAAAGGACAACCGCGTGTACGGCGCCATGGACGGCGCCATCCGCGGCAACATGTTCCGTCAGGTGCAGGAACGTTGGCTGGAATGGCAGAAGCTGTTCCTGTCGATCATCCCGTTCCCCGAGATCTCTGCGGCCCGCGCGATGCCGATGGCCATCGACGCCGTCCCCAATCCCGAGATCCACAATGGCCTGGCCGTGCAGATGATCGACGAGGTTCGTCATTCGACGATCCAGATGAACCTCAAGAAGCTGTACATGAACAACTACATCGACCCGGCCGGCTTCGACATCACCGAGAAGGCGTTCGCCAACAACTACGCCGGCACCATCGGCCGCCAGTTCGGCGAGGGTTTCATCACCGGCGACGCCATCACCGCGGCCAACATCTACTTGACCGTCGTCGCCGAAACAGCCTTCACCAACACGCTTTTCGTCGCCATGCCCGACGAGGCCGCCGCCAACGGCGACTACCTGCTGCCGACCGTGTTCCACTCCGTCCAGTCCGACGAGTCGCGACACATCTCCAACGGCTACTCGATCCTGCTCATGGCACTCGCCGACGAGCGCAACCGCCCCCTGCTGGAGCGCGACCTGCGCTACGCATGGTGGAACAATCACTGCGTCGTCGACGCCGCCATCGGCACGTTCATCGAGTACGGCACCAAGGACCGTCGCAAGGATCGCGAGAGCTACGCCGAGATGTGGCGTCGCTGGATCTACGACGACTACTACCGCAGTTACCTTCTGCCGCTGGAGAAGTACGGGCTCACCATCCCGCACGACCTTGTCGAGGAGGCGTGGAACCGGATCACCAACAAGCACTACGTCCACGAGGTCGCCCGCTTCTTCGCCACCGGCTGGCCGGTCAACTACTGGCGCATCGACGCCATGACCGACAAGGACTTCGAGTGGTTCGAGCACAAATACCCCGGCTGGTACAACAAGTTCGGCAAGTGGTGGGAGAACTACAACCGGCTCGCCTACCCGGGCCGCAACAAGCCGATCGCCTTCGAAGAGGTCGGGTACGAGTACCCGCACCGGTGCTGGACCTGCATGGTGCCCGCCCTCATCCGCGAGGACATGGTCACCGAGAAGGTCGACAACCAGTGGCGCACGTATTGCTCGGAGACCTGCTACTGGACCGATGCGGTGGCGTTCCGGGGCGAGTACGAGGGTCGTGAGACCCCGAACATGGGTCGCCTCACCGGTTTCCGTGAATGGGAGACGCTCCATCACGGCAAGGATCTCGCCGACATCATCCAGGACCTGGGTTATGTCCGAGATGACGGCAAGACCTTGATCCCGCAGCCGCACCTCGATCTGGACCCGAAGAAGATGTGGACGCTCGACGATGTCCGCGGCAACGTCTTCAACAGCCCGAACGTGCTGCTCAACGAGATGTCCGACGAGGAACGGGACGCCCACATCGCGGCGTACCGCGCCAACACCAACGGGGCCGTTCCGGCCTGAGGCGGCAGGGGTGGTGGACGGCGCGAACCTCCGCAACCGCGCCGTCCACCACATCCGCAACTGAACCGTTTCGTCGCAATTCCCTTCGCTCAGGAGCTTCCGTGGCCGACACACATCGCATCAACTTCGCCCCCGTCGACATCGAGATGGAGGTGGGCGAGGACGAGACCATCCTCGACGCCGCATTCCGGCAGGGCATCCATCTCATGCACGGGTGCCGGGAGGGTCGGTGCTCGGCGTGCAAGTCCTACATGCTCGACGGCGACGTCCAGATGGACGACTACTCGACCTTCGCCTGCAACGACGCCGAAGAGGCCGAGGGGTACGTCCTGCTCTGCCGCACCTACGCCTACAGCGACTGCGACATCGAGTTGCTGAACTTCGACGAGGACGAATTGCTCGGCGGCGCACCGATCCAGGACGTCAAGACCCGCGTCGCAGCGGTCGAGTCGATGACCAAGGACATCGTCTGTCTCCGTCTGGACGTCGTCGAGCCGGCGACCTTCGAGTTCAAACCCGGCCAGTACGTGGACCTCTCGATCCCCGGGACGGAGGAGAAGCGGTCGTTCTCGATCGCCACCACGCAATCCACCCCGGACACACTCGAGTTCCTCATCAAGAAGTATCCGGGCGGCGTGTTCGCCGGCATGCTCGAGAGCGGACTCGAACCGGGCACCGAGATCATGGTCAACGGTCCCTACGGATCGTGCACCCTCCGCAACGGACATGTGCTCCCGCTCGTCTGCATCGGCGGGGGCGCGGGCATGGCACCGCTGCTGTCGCTTCTGCGGCACATCAGCGAAGCCGGAATTCAGCGCCCGGTGCGCTTCTACTACGGCGCTCGCACCGCGGCCGATCTGTTCTGTCTCGACGAGATCGCCTCGCTCGGTGAGAAGATCGCCGACTTCAGCTTCACCGCATGTTTGTCCGAGTCCGCCGCCGACGCACCCGCAGGCGTCTCGGTGGCCGAGGGCAACGTCACCGACATCGTCAACGGATGCGAATCCGACCTGTCCCGAACGGAGGTGTACTTCTGCGGACCCCCGCCCATGGTCGACGCGGCGTTGGCTCTCGCCGAACAACATTCGGTGCCCCGTGACCAGATCTTCTATGACAGTTTCACCAGCCCGGCATTCGACTAGCCCACTCAGATCCCCGACAGCCGCCGACATCCCGAGGAGCGCGCAGTATGTCCGCACCCACCGCACCCAAACCCAACCAGCGGGAACGCAGTTTCCCGTCCATCGAGTTCACCGACGCCGAGGCCGGCGCCAAGGACTTCCCGAGTTCGAAGAGCCGTAAATACAGCTATTACCAGCCGGCCAAGAAGCGGGCGACGACGTACGAGGACGTGACCGTCGATGTGCAGCCCGATCCCGAACGGCACCTGAGTCAGGGCTGGATCTATGGCTTCGGCAACGGTCCCGGCGGCTACCCGCAGGAGTGGACGACGGCGAAGTCGAGCAACTGGCACGCCTTCCTCGACCCGAACGAGGAGTGGGACCAGACGATCTACCGGAACAACTCGGCGGTCGTCCACCAGGTCGACCTGTGCCTGCAGAACGCCAAACGGGCACGCGCCTACGATTCCTGGAATTCGCCGTGGCTCAAGTTCATCGAGCGCAACCTCGGCGCCTGGATGCACGCCGAGAACGGGTTGGCGCTGCATGTGTTCACCTCCATCCAGCGGTCCGGACCGACCAACATGATCAACACCGCCGTGGCGGTGAACGCCGCGCACAAGATGCGCTTCGCCCAGGATCTCGCACTGTTCAACCTCGACTTGTCCGAGGCCGAGGAGGAATTCGACGGCGGGGCACACAAAGAGGTGTGGCAGGCAGCGCCGGAGTGGCAGCCGACCCGCGAGGTGGTCGAGCGTCTCACGGCGGTCGGCGACTGGTGCGAGCTCCTCTTCGCCACCAACATCGTCTTCGAGCAGCTCGTCGGATCGCTGTTCCGTTCGGAGCTGGTCATGCAGGTCGCCGCCCGTAACGGCGACTACATCACCCCCACCATCGTCGGCACCGGTGAGTACGACTACGACCGCGACCTGGCCTACACCCGGAGCCTGTTCCGAATCCTCACTCGCGACGGGGAATTCGGAGATCAGAACAAGGAGCTGTTCGCCCAGTGGCTCGCCGTGTGGGTACCCAGGTGCCTCGAGGCGGCCCGTGCGCTGCAACCGATCTGGTCCCAGCCGGCCGACAAGTCGATCACCTTCGCCACCAGCCTGGACGCGGCGACCGCCAAGTTCACCGACCTGCTGACATCCATCGATGTCGCCATCCCCGAGGAGTTGACCAAGTGACCATGCAATTCGGCGCGGAGACCGAGTTCTCCAACATGTGCGGCGTGACGCTGATGAACACCCCGATCGGCCGCGTCGTCGCCGACGTCATGGGTTCGAAGGACGGGGTCGAACTCACCGAGTACCCGTCGATGATCCGCGTGGACGGGGTCAACCGGCTCGAATTCGACTACGACGAGCTGACCGACGCACTCGGCCAGGACTTCGACGGATCGATCTTCGAGGAGATCAGCTCGACCCATTACGGGCGGATGGTGCACCTCGACGACCGGACCTTCCTGTTCGCCAGCCCGGAGGACGCCGCCGAGTACATCGGTTTCGACCTCACCGCCCAGAGCTGAGAGCTCGCACCAGGCCTGCGTCGTGACCGCCGGCGGATTGTTCCCGGCGGTCACGACGTACACCAACCCATCTCTTCCAGCCCCTGTCCCCCGCCCCGCCGACCACATCCGAGACAGCCCGGCGCCACCCGCCGAGACCACCCCGCCGAGACCGCAGCCCACGATCGTCAGGAGCACACGATGTACGAGAAGAATGGCGACAAGTACTTCATCGTCGACGCCCACGTCCATCTCTGGGACGGACGCGAATCCAACCAGAAGAACATCCACGGCAAGCAGTTCATCGATTGCTTCTACGACTATCACCGCAACCTCAGCCCCGAGGACAAGGTGTGGGACTACGACACCTACACCTACTACGGCCCGGACCGGCTGATGCGTGACCTCTTCGAGGAGGGCCCGGCCGACCACGCGATCTTCCAGGCCACCATGCTGAGCGACTTCTACGTCAACGGTTTCGCGCAGGTCGACGACTCGCTGAAACTGTGCGAGGACAATCCCGGTCTGCTGACCTACAACCACGCCTACGATCCCCGGCACGGCGAGGCGGGTCTCGAGCAGTTGCGCCGCGACGCCGAGGTGATGAACCTCAAGGGGGTCAAGCTCTACACCGCCGAATGGTTCGGTGACTCACGCGGATACAAGCTCGACGACGCCTGGTCGCGCCGCTATCTCGAGGAGTGCATCAAGCTCGGCATCAAGAACGTCCACATCCACAAGGGCCCCACCATCCGGCCGCTCGACCGAGACGCCTTCGACGTCGCCGACGTCGACAAGGTGGCCACCGACTATCTCGACCTCAATTTCGTCGTCGAGCACGTCGGTCTCCCGCGGCTGGAGGACTTCTGCTGGATCGCGACCCAGGAGTCGAATGTGTTCGGCGGCCTGGCCGTGGCCATCCCGTTCATCCACACCCGCCCGCGGTACTTCGCCCAGATCATCGGTGAGCTCCTGTACTGGATCGGCGAGGACAAGATCCTCTTCGCCAGCGACTACGCGCTGTGGACACCGCAGTGGCTGGTCGAGCGGTTCGTGGACTTCCAGATCCCGGAGGACATGACCGAATATGCGCCGATCACCGTCGAGCAGAAGAAGAAGATCCTCGGTCTCAACGCAGCCGCGCTGTACCCGCACATCGAGGTGCCCGAAGAACTTCGATTGCCCACGAGCGCAGCCGATCCGGATGCCGAGGTGGCCGCGGGCGCGAAGGATGCGGTGAACGCATGACCGCGCTGGACCATCGTCCGGCGCCCGGCGTCGAACACCCGACCCGTATCGAGCACGACATCCTGGCCGCGCTGGACACGGTCCTCGACCCCGAACTCGACGAGCCGATCACCGATCTCGCCTTCGTCCGGTCGATCCTGATCGACGACGCCGGGGTGACGGTCCACCTGCGACTGCCCACCTCGTTCTGCTCGCCGAACTTCGCCTACCTGATGGGATCGGACGCCCTCGACGCGCTCGAGGACATCGACGGGATCGGCCAGGTCCGGGTACTGCTCGACGACCACCACGACAGCGACAAGATCAACGCCGGCCTCGACGCCCACGCGGGATACCGAGGCACGTTTGGGGTGGAGGCACTCGACAGTCTCGACGAGCTGCGACTCACGTTCCGGCGCAAGGCACACACCGCCGCGATGGAGCGTTGCGTCGCAGCCGAGATCACCGCCGGACGGGTCCTGGTCGCCGAGGTCGAGCGTCTCGCGCTCCGCGATCTCCCGCGCGGCCACCGGAAGTCGGCGTTGGTGCGCCGGCGGATGGAGCTGGGACTCAGCGTCTGTCCCAACAGCCTTGTGGTCGTCGACGAGGAGGGACGCCCGTTGCCCGCCGAGCAGGTGCCCATGCGCCTGCGTTTCGCACGGTCCGTGCGGATCTCGATGGAGGGCAACAGCCACTTCTGCCGCGGCCTGCTCGCCACCCGCTACGCCGACGACACCGTCTGCGACGGCCGGAGCGGACCCGTCATCACCGATCTGCGGACCACGCGCGGCGGCACCACCCGAACGGAACAGGAGTAGATCATGCGCGCAGTACAGGTCGTGGGCTACCACGACAAGTTGCAACTCAACGAGGTTCCGGCGCCGGAGGTGACCGGCCCCCTCGACGTGATCGTGAAGATCGGTGGCGCCGGGGTGTGCCGCACGGACCTGCACATCCTCGAGGGGCAGTGGGAGGAGAAATCCGGTGTGTCGCTGCCGTACACGATCGGGCACGAGAACGCCGGCTGGGTCGACGCGATCGGGGACGCGGTCACCAACGTCGCCGTCGGCGACAAGGTGATCCTGCACCCACTCATCACGTGCGGCCTGTGTCGAGCGTGCCGGTTCGGCGACGACGTCCACTGCGAGAACAGCCAGTTCCCAGGCATCGACACCAACGGCGGGTATGCCGAGTATCTGAAGACCACCGCCCGCAGCGTCGTCCGGATCGACGATTCGCTCGAGCCCGCCGACGTCGCGGCGCTCGCCGACGCGGGCCTCACCGCCTATCACGCCGCCGCCAAGGTCGCGCGTATGACGCGGCCCGGTGACACCTGCGTGGTGATCGGCGCCGGAGGACTGGGCCACATCGGGATTCAGGTCCTCGCCGCCATCTCTGCCGTCCGGCTCATAGTGGTGGACCGCAACCCCGATGCCGTCGAACTCGCCCAGCAGATCGGGGCCGACGTCGGCATCGTCGCCGACGGCACACACGTCGACAAGGTCCTCGAACTCACCGGCGGGCACGGCGCCGAGGCCGTGCTCGACTTCGTCGGAGAGGGCGGGGCCACCGCCGAGGGCACCGCGATGCTGCGGCGCGCCGGCAACTTCTTCGTCGTCGGTTACGGCGAGAACATCGACGTGCCGACCATCGACGTCATCTCGACCGAGATCAACTACATCGGCAACCTCGTCGGTTCCTACAACGACCTCGGGGAGCTGATGGACCTCGCCGCACGGGGAAAGGTCAAGCTGCACACCAGCACCTACGCCCTCGACGACTTCCAGCAGGCCCTCGACGACCTCGACGCCGGCCGGGTCCGCGGACGGGCGATCCTCGTTCCCTGACCCTTCGTGACGCTCGCAAGCTCGCTCCTCAGGGAGCGGAGGGATGAGCAGCACAACAGATTCACCGCAGTACACAGCCGAGAACACCGAACGAAAGGCAGGACGACCATGGCCAAGGAGTTGCGCTACAACGCCGAAGCGCGGCTGCGGCTCGAGCGAGGGGTCAATGCACTCGCCGACGCGGTCAAGGTGACGCTGGGACCGAAGGGACGCAACGCCGTCCTGGAGAAGCTCACCGGCCCTCCCACCATCACCAACGACGGGGTGACCATCGCCCGCGAGATCCAGTTGCGCGACCCGTTCGCCAACATGGGCGCCCAGTTGGTCAAGGAGGTGGCGATGAAGACCAACGGGGTGGTCGGTGACGGCACCACCACCGCAACCGTGTTGGCACAGGCGATGGTTCGCGAAGGTCTCCGTGCGGTCGAGCAGGGCGCCAACCCGATGCGGGTGCGGCGCGGCATCGAACGTGCCATCGCCACCGTGATCGAGTCGCTGTCGGAGCAATCCGTCGCGCTCGGCGGTCGCAGCGACCTCGAGCGCATCGCCACCCTGGCCGCCAGCGACGACGAGGTGATCGGGTCCGCGATCGCGGCGGCCGTGGAATACGTCGGGCGCAACGGCGTCATCACGACCGAGGAGAGCGACACGCTCGGGCTCGGAGTCGACGTCGTCGACGGCATCGAGTTCGACCACGGGTACATCTCGGGCTACATGGTCACCAATCACGAACGCATGGAAGCGGTTCTCGAGAACCCGGTGGTCCTGCTCACGAACAAGAAGATCACCACGGTCCAGGAGATCATGCCGAGCATCGAGGCGGCCAAACGCGCCGACCGACCGCTGCTGGTCCTCGCCGAGGACGTCGACGGCCCGGCACTGCAACTCCTCGTCGGCGGCAACATGCACAAGACGATGCAGTCGGTGGTGGTCCGCGCCCCGGGCTTCGGGCATCGGCGCGTCGCCGAACTCGAGGACCTCGCCGTCGCCCTGGGCGGTCAGGTGATCGCCAAGGACACCGGTCTGGAACTGTCGGAGGTGTCCGTCGAGCAGCTCGGCACGTGCGACCGGGTGACCATCACCGAGGACGCGACGACGATCGTCGGAGCGCGTGGCGACCAGGGTCTCGTCGACGCGCGCGTGGCCCAGCTCGAGGCACAGCACGGCCGTGCCCGCATCGACGCCGACCGCGACAGCCTGGAACTCCGGATCGCGCGGCTGACCGGCCGGGTGGCGGTGATCCGGGTCGGCGGGGTCACCAGTGTCGAACTCAAGGAACGCATGCTTCGCGTGGAGGACGCGCTCGCCGCCACGCGTGCAGCGGTCGAGGACGGCATCGTCTCCGGCGGCGGGACGGCCCTGGCCCAGGCGCACCGGGCCCTCGAGTCGCTCGCCGACGTTTCGGGCGACGAGGGCGTCGGCGTCGACGTGGTCCGCCGCTCCATGGCCGAACCGCTCTTCTGGATCGCGACCAACGCCGGATTCGACGGCGACGAGGTGGTCCGGGTGGTGAGCGGACTGCCGACGGGACACGGCTTCAACGCGATGAGCGGCGGCTACGGCGACATGTTCGACGAGGGAGTCATCGACCCGGCGAAGGTCACCAAGGCGGCGCTGGAGAGCGCGGCGTCCATCGCGGCCCTGCTCATCACCACCGAGACGGCCGTCGTCGAGGAGGTCCTGACCCACCCCGGCGCCATCGAGGCACCCGGTTTCGGCGACCTCGCCGAGGGGATGGTCCGGCCCTCCAACATCTACTAGCGCCGACATCCACTGGCGCGGACACCCGAACCGCCGCCGGCCGGTCCACCCCGGCCGGCGGCCACCGACCCCGGCGGGGACGTCACCGCACAACGGTGACGGGGGCCGGTCGCGATCGGAATTCGTTCTCGGCGTCGATCGCGACCGGCCCACTGCCGGGCCGTCGGCGGGACCGTGCAACCCAGGGGCGTCCGGACCAACCGGCTCGCCGGACTCGTACCCGGTTCGACGCCCGTCACCAGCACTTATTCTGTACACTGCTGTTGATGTGAGACGTACATCACAGTAGGGAGTTGTCTACCGCGGTGAAGCACCAGCCCACAGCCCAGGCCCGCAGATCGACCACCTTCGTCGCACGTGCGCGCGAGCGTTTCCTCAGCGACGACGAAGTCCCTGACGACCGCATCGACGGCACCGTCCGCGATGCCATCTCCACCTCATGGCGGCGCTCGCGCTCCTTCAAGGTGCAGGCAGACCGCCTCGAGTTGCCGTTCGTCCGGGAACCGAACACCGACAGCCCACTCATGAGCGCCGCCCGCCCGGTGCTCGATCAGCTGGCCGTTGATCTGTCGGACGAACCGGTGAGCATCATCCTCACCTCGCCGGACGGTGTCGTGCTGTCGCGCGCGGCCGGCAGCGGTGAACTCCTCACCCAACTCGACGCCGTATCCCTCGCGCCCGGTTACAGCTACAGCGAAGAACACGCCGGTACCAACGGAATCGGCACCGCACTGGAGTCGAGGCAGGCAACCCTCGTCACCGGACCCGAGCACTACGCGGGCGCTCTCGCCCAGTTGAGCTGTGCCGGCGTCCCGATCCGGAATCCGTTCTCCGGCGGCATCGTCGGCGCGCTCGATCTCACCGGCTGGGTGGAGGAGGGCGGTTCGCTGCTGCTGTCGCTGGCCAAGTCGGCCACCGTCCAGATCGAGCAACAGATGCTGGCGAACGCCAGTGAGCGCGAATCACGCCTTCTCGCAGCCTATCTCGCCACCTGCCGACGAGCGCCCCAGATGATGGTCCTCGCGCTCGCCGCCGACGTCGTGCTGATGAACCGCCGGCTCCGCCAGAGCATCGATCCGCAGGACCAGGTGTCGATGCTCGAACACGCGGTGGACCAGGCCCTCGACGCCGGTGCCGTCCGGCGAGTCAACACGCTGCCCAGCGGCCGCACGGTCCGGCTGGCGCCGGTCGCCGAATTCTCCGACACCGATGCCGGGATCGCGGTCTTCCACGTGCATTTGATGGACCCCGGGTCGTTCTCCGAACCACGCCGTCGACCGGCCGCGACCGCAACGCTGCCGGGGATCGTCGGCCGCAGTTCGTCGTGGCGGGAATGCTGCGACCGAATCGCGCAGCACGTCGGGGCGGGGCGCTGGATCGCGGTGTCGGGCGAGCGCGGAAGTGGCCGGGCCGCGGTGCTGCGCGCAGCCGCGGGCCAGTACCGCCGCGGCACCATCCGGGTCTTCTCCGCCGAGGATTTCTCCGACGCCGACACCCTCGACAGTTTCAGCGCCGAGATCGAGCGCGACGACTTCGCCATCATCCTGCGGGACATCGACGAGTTCGACGACGACATGCTCTTCGACGTCGCCGACGTGCTGCAGGGGCGCGAACACGCGGGATGGCTGGGCATCACGCTCAGTACCGTCGACACGCTGCCCGCCCTCGGCGCGACGCTGCTGCCGTTCTTCTCCCACACCGTGGAGGTCCCGCCACTCCGGCATCGCATCGAGGATCTGCAGGTCCTGGTGCCCGCCATCCTTCGGCAACTCACCCGGGGGAAGGAACTCCCGGTCGCGCCGGACGCGATGCGCCAATTCAGCAAGTACACCTGGCCCGGCAACGTCGCCGAACTGCGACAGGCACTGCGCGACGTGGTCACCCATCACCGGTCCGGGACGATCACCGTCAAGCAGCTCCCCCCGACCTATCGGGCACAGAGCCGGCACACCCTCACCCGCATCGAAGCGCTCGAACGCGACGCCATCGTGCGCAGCCTGGAGGAGAACGGCCACAACAAACTGGCCGCCGCCCACGCGCTGGGCATCTCCCGCGCGACGATCTACCGCAAGATCAAGGAGTTCGGCATCGACGTCTGACGGCGGATGCCGCACGCACCGGGGTCTCGCGAGCGGCCGTGTCCGGCCGGGGCATGATGGACGGGCGACGGACATCCGAACCAGCGTCCGACCGCCCGATCCACGAGGAAGTGCGATGACCACACCCATGTCCCGGCAGGACCTCGAGTTCCTGCTGTATGAATGGCTCGACGTCGAGACCCTGACCTCCCGAGACCGTTTCGCCGCGCACTCACGCGAGACCTTCGACGCGGTCCTCGAACTCAGCGCCGACATCGCGATGAAGTGCTTCGCGCCCGCCAACAAGATCGGCGACGCCCACGAGCCCTACATCGGGGACGACGGCAAGGTCGTGCTGCCCGACGAGGTCGTCGCCGGCCTCGCCGAGTACCGCAAGGCAGGTCTGATCTCTGCCTCCTTCGACGACGAACTCGGCGGCATGCAGTTGCCGACCGTCATCCGCCAGGCCTCGGCCGTGTGGTTCCAGGCCGCGAACGCCGCCATGTCGTCGTACAACTTCCTCACCGTCGGCAATGCCAACCTGCTCGCCGAGTACGCCACCGACGAGCAGCGCGAGACCTGGGTCCGCCCCCTCGTCGAGGGCCGCTTCTCCGGCACGATGTGCCTGTCCGAACCACAGGCCGGGTCGTCGCTCGCCGACATCACCACCAAGGCCGAACCCGTCGGCGACGGCACCTACCGGATCACCGGCACCAAGATGTGGATCTCGGCCGGCGACCACGAGCTGACCGAGAACATCGTCCACCTCGTGCTGGCGAAGATCCCCGGCGGCGGCCCCGGCGTCAAGGGCATCTCCCTGTTCATCGTGCCCAAGTACCTCGCCGACGGAACCCGCAACGACGTCGCACTCGTCGGCCTCAACCACAAGATGGGCAACCGCGCCACCACCAACACCCTGCTCAACTTCGGCGACGGCACCTTCGGAGCCGACTCCGCTCCCGGTGCTGTTGGTTTTCTCGTCGGCGACGAGCACCGCGGCCTCTCCTACATGTTCCACATGATGAACGAGGCGCGCATCGGCGTCGGATTCCTCGCCACCGCACTGGGTTACGCCGGATACCGGGCCTCGCTCGACTACGCGAAGGTGCGCACCCAGGGCCGGCCCGTCGACCAGAAGGACCCGTCGACCAAGCCGGTGCCGATCATCGAACACGCCGACGTCCGGCGCATGCTGCTGGCGCAGAAGTCCTATGTGGAAGGCGCACTCGCCTTCGGGCTGTACTGCAGCGTCCTCGTCGACCAGGCTGCGACCGCCGCCGACGCCGCCGAACGAGCGCGGATCGAGTTGCTTCTCGAGGTGGTGACCCCGATCGCGAAGAGTTGGCCGTCGCAGTGGTGCCTCGAGGCCAACAGCCTCGCGATCCAGGTACACGGCGGCTACGGCTACACCCGCGAGTTCGATGTCGAACAGTACTACCGGGACAACCGTCTGAACCCCATCCACGAAGGCGCACACGGCATCCACGGGATCGACCTGCTCGGCCGCAAGGTGATCATGCAGGGCGGCGCCGGCCTCGCGGCCCTGGCCGAGACCATCGAGGCCGCCGTCGAGCGTGCGCGCGGCGCAGACGGGCTGGCCGGTTACGCCGACGAGCTGCACTCCGTCGTGGACCGCCTGGTGAAGGTGACCGCGCACATCTGGTCGGCGGGCGACCCCAAGCTGTCGCTGGCCAACGCAACCGTCTACCTGGAGACCGCCGGGCACATCGTGATCGCCTGGATCTGGCTCGAACAGCTCCTCGCGGCCGGCAACCGGTCCGGCGACTTCTACGACGGAAAACGCGCTGCGGCACAGTACTTCTTCCGCTACGAGCTACCCAAGACCGGGCCGCAGCTCGACCTGCTGACCGCCCTCGACCGCACCACCCTCGACGTCGAGCCGTCCTGGTTCTGACGCGTTCGACGCGCCGCCGACGCGCCGCGTCGGAAGAGTTGCCGACTATTCAAGGGAGACAACGATGTCCGTGATGGATCTGTTCGACACCGCCGGCAAGGTGGTCATCGTGACCGGCGCCTCGTCCGGGCTGGGGGTCTCGTTCGCGCGTGGCTTCGCCGAGGCCGGTGCCGACGTGGTCCTCGCCGCACGGCGGGCGGAGAAGCTCGCAGACACCGCCGCGGCCGTCGAGGCGCTGGGCCGAAAGGCGTTGGTGGTACCCGCCGATGTCGCCGACCCCGAGCAGTGTCAGCGCGTCGTCGACGCCGCGATGGAGACCTTCGGCAAGGTCGATGTACTCATCAACAACGCAGGCATCGGAACCGCGTACCCGGCGACCCGCGAGACACCCGAACAGTTCCGCGGGGTCATCGAGGTCAACCTGAACGGCTCCTACTGGATGGCCCAGGCCTGCGGTCGGGTCATGCAGCCGGGCAGCGCGATCATCAACATCTCGTCGATCCTCGGCATCACCACCGCCGGCCTGCCGCAGGCGGCGTACGCGGCGAGCAAGGCCGGCGTCATCGGACTCACCCGCGATCTCGCCCAGCAGTGGGGCGCGCGCAAGGGCATTCGGGTCAACGCCATCGCCCCCGGGTTCTTCGAGAGCGAGATGACCGACACCTACCAGCCCGGTTACCTCGACTCGCAGATGCCGCGCGTCCTGCTCGGCCGGACCGGACACGGCGAGGAACTCGCGGCCACCGCGATCTGGCTGTCGTCGGCGGCTGCCGGATACGTCACCGGTCAGACGCTCCCCGTCGACGGCGGCATCACGGTCACCTAGCGCCGGGGGGGACCACCCCTAGACTGACGGCAATGGACCCTTCACCTGATCCGCAACTGCCGGCGCACGCCGAGGTGCATCCGACCCTGCGCGAACCGGCCAATCGGGTCGATCCGCGCGCGAAGACCCTGTGGCGCATCGGCCCGCTCGTCCTCGGCGTACTCGGCGTTGCCGCCGCCGTCGTCGTGGCCGTCGTGGTCGGCGAGGCGCGATGGATCGCGGCGCTCGCGGCCGTCGTCATCGCCGCCCTGGCCGCTGTCTACGCCGCGGTCGTCCCGCAGTGGCGCTACCGATTCCACCGGTGGGAGGTCAGCGACGACGCGGTGTACTCGCAGTCGGGATGGTTCGTCCGGCACCGCGTGATCATCCCCATCGCCCGGATCCAGGTGGTCGACACCGAGGCCGGCCCGATCGAGCAGTTCCTCGGCCTGGCGACGCTCACCGTGACCACGGCCTCGTCGGCGGGGACCATCCACATCGCCGGCCTCGACGCCGAGGTCGCGCGGGCGACCGCCGCCGACCTGACCATCCGCACCCAGGCGTTCACCGATGACGCGACCTGACCGGTTCGTCGTCGACGGGCCCGACGACTGGCACCGGCTGTCGCCCTGGATGATGGCGGTCAAACCCGTCGAGCTGCTGCCCTCGCTGGTGCCGGTGGTGATCGCGCTGGTCTTCGCCGGGTCGGGCGCACCGCTGTTCACGCTGATCGCCACCGCGGTGATCGTGCCGTTCGTGACGGTCGTGCCGTGGCTGACCACGCGTTATCAGGTCACCGACGAACACGTCCGGGTGCGCAGCGGACTGATCACCCGCAAGGTCGCGACCGCGCGCCGGGACCGGATCCGCAGCGTCGACCTCACCGCCTCCCCCGTGCACCGCGTGCTGAAACTGCAGAAGGTCAAGATCGGTACCGGCGGCGACGACGAATCGTCGGCGGTCGTCCTGACGGCACTCACCGCCGACGAGGCGCGGGCGCTGCACGACAACCTGATGGCGACCCGCGCCCGTCGGGGGCCGTCGTCGCCGGCCGTCGGAGTCGCCCCCGCCGATCCGACCGCTCCGGAGCCCGACGCCGAGGTCCTGGCCCGGTTCCAGTCGTCCTGGTTGCGCTACTCTCCCTTTTCCGTCGCCGGCCTCGCGCTGGCCGCCGGTGCGGCCGGTCTCGCTGCCCAGATCGCCAATGACGCCGGCGTCTTCACCGAGGGGATCGGCATTGCGCGCGACGCCGTCGACGCGGTACGCGAGACCGCGATCGGCCTGGTCATCCTGGGGGTGTGCCTTGTGGTCGTCGTCGTCGGCGGGGTGCTCTCGGTCCTGGGTTATGTCCTGAACTACTGGAACTTCCGGCTCCTCCGCCACCCGGACGGGACGCTGCGCACCGAGCGCGGCCTGCTGACGACCAACGCGATCAGCTTCGACGAGCGGCGCATCCGGGGCAGTCACCTCACCGAGCCGGTCCTCATGCGACCGCTGAAAGGCGCTCGGCTCCAGGCGATCGCGACCGGCAGCACCAAACACCCGCTGCTGCTCCCGCCGGCGCCGATCGACGAGGCCATGCGCGTCGCCGGTCTCGTCACCCACGAACGAACCGAGCTGACCACCCCGCTCGTCGGACACGGGACCACCGCCCGACTGCGTCGCCTCAACCGCGGATTCCTCAGCGGGGCAGCCGCACTCGCCGTCATCGGCGTCGCCGTGGTCACCCACGCCATCCCGGCCCCATGGCTCGCGGTGGGTGTCGTCGCGGTCCTCGGCTCGACCGCACTCGGCATGGTCCGCGCCCGCCATCTCGGACACCGGTTGACGGCTCGTTCGGTGGTCATCGCCCCGCCGAGCGTCGCCCGGCAGCGCGTCGTCGTCGACCGGGACGGCGTGATCGGCTGGGCGAGCCGCACCTCACTGTTCCAGCGTCGGGCCGGCGTGACGACGCTGATCCTCGCCACCGCCGCGGGCGCCGAACACTACGCACTCGTCGACGTCGACGAGGAGACCGCGGCGGGCGTCGCCCACGAGGTGTCGCCCGACTGGATCCGACCGTTCCTGACGTCGTGACCGAGCCGGACAGTAGGTCGGGCTCGGTCAGGTCAGCGGCAGACCGACTGCCGCGGCGAGCAATCCGAGCACCGCGCAGACGGCCAGGGTGCGGAGCACGGACTGCTTGAGCGGGTAGATCAGGACGAAGGCGATCACGGTGATCACCACCGCGAGCGGCCGCAGGGTGTCGAGGTGTGGGACCGCGAGGTGCAACGGTCCGGCGGTGACGACCGTGGTGTCGCGGAAAAGCGTGTGCAGGGCGAAGTAGAGCGCGAGATTCGCGATCACACCGACCACCGCCGCGGTGACACCGTTCAGCGCGGACGTCAGATGCCGGTTGTTGCGCAGCTTCTCGATGAACGGCGCCCCGAGAAAGATGAACACGAAACTCGGCACGAAGGTGACCCAGGTGGTCAACAGCGCGCCGATCGTCGCCGCGACCCAGGGATCCAGTCCCCCGGGATCGCGGTAGGCGCCGAGGAACGCGACGAACTGGACGACCATGATGAGCGGGCCGGGCGTCGTCTCGGCGAGTCCCAGCCCGCGCACCATCTCGCCGGGGCTCACCCAGCCGTAGACGTCGACCGCCTGCTGGGCGATGTAGGCCAGGACGGCATAGGCACCGCCGAAGGTGATCAGCGCGGTCCAGGTGAAGAACGTGCCCTGCTGGGTGAACACACTGCCCGTCCCGGTGGTCGCCACGACGATGCCCATCGGGACGACCCAGGCCAGGACACCGAGCCCGAGCACGATCCCGGCGCGCCGCCACGACGGGGAGGCCGTGTGGATCGCGTCGTCGGCGATGACCGGCGCAGGGCCCTCGTCGGACGGTTCTGAGTCGGCCACTTCTCCGCCGGTGCCGACCCGATGGCGCCCGGTCAGCCAGCCGATGACACCGGCCACGACGATGACGATCGGAAAGGGCACGGCGAACACCGCGAGCGCGATGAAGGCGGCCACCGCGATCCCGATGTGCAACGGGCCGTGCAGCGCCCGCTTGCTGACCCGGGTGACCGCCTGGGCCACGATGGCCAGCACCGCCGGTCCGATACCGGCGAACAACCCGGCCACGATGGTGGTCGCCCCGAAGGCGACGTAGATCGCCGACAGTCCCAGGATCGCGATCGCGCCCGGGAGGACGAAGAGGATGCCGGCGATCAGCCCCCCGGCGGTGCCGTTGAGCAGCCAGCCGACGTAGATGGCGAGCTGCTGCGCCTCCGGGCCGGGCAGCAGCATGCAGTAGTTCAATGCGTGCAGGAATCGACGCTGACCGATCCAGCGTCGATCGTCGACCAGCGCCCGCTGCATCACCGCGATCTGTCCCGCGGGACCCCCGAAGGTCTGTAGGGAGATCAGGAACCACGCCCGCGTCGCGGCTCGGAGCGACACTCCTGCCGACGGGTCGACCTGAGGGCCCGCTTCCGGTGGCGCCTCCGGACGCCTCGAGGCGTCAGACCCTCCGGACACACCGGATCTCTCCGACATCGCCCACCCAACCCTTCTCACCTACCGCGTGCCTTCGGCGCCGCGTGTGTGCGCCAACCCAGCAGATGCAACCACGGTTACAATCATGTTGTCCAGGGTTGAACGCATGGTGATCGACGGGTCACGACATCGATGGCAGGCGCATGATCTGATGGCATGGCGAGGGGGTGCTCGATGGCCGAAGACTGGGTGATGCTCGTGTACCGGGTGCCACGAGAACCGTCGACCCCGCGGATTGCCATCTGGCGCAAGCTCCGCAAGTACGGCGCGTACCAACTGACCGACGGGGTGGTGCTGCTGCCCGCGAGCCCCCGAACGCGCGAGCAGCTCGAATGGGTGGCCGAGGACGCGGTCAGCGCCGGGGGTTCGGGCGAGGTCTGGGAGGCCGCGCCCACCAATCCGTCCGAGTGCGAGCGAATTCGGACCGAACTCGAACTCGCCCGCGGCGCCGAATATGCCGACATCGTGGCCGAGGCACAATACGCGCTGGAGCACGCCGATCCCGCCAAACAGCTCGGCGCGCTGCGTCGCCGGCTCCGCGAGATCACCCGTCGGGACCACTTCCCGACCGAGTCCCGGGAGACGGCCCGGCAAGCGCTCCGCACACTGGCCGACCAGATCGCCGACACCGAACCCGCGCGGCCGTCATGAGGTGGGCGACGCGCGTCGGCGTACACATCGACCGGGCCGCCTGCGCGTGGCTCATCCGCCGCTACATCGACCCCGCGGCAGAGTTCGTGTTCGTCACGAGTGCCTCCGAAATCCCCTCGGATGCCACACCTTTCGACATGCGCGGGGTCGAGCTGGGCCATCACGACGGCGACTGCACGTTCGAGACCATCCTCCGCATACACGATCTGGGCGACCCCGTTCTGTGGGCGATCGCCGAGATCGTTCACGAGGCCGACATCGAGGACGGTCGATACGACGCCCCGGAGGCGCCGGGACTCGACGTCGTCCTGCGCGGGTTGTCACTCTCCGGCGACGACGCCCGGACGCTTCAGGTCGCGGATGCCGTCTTCGACGGCCTGTACGAGTATTTCCGGCAGCGCACCCTCACCGGCCGCGAGCCGTCGTAGGCCCACGCCCCACGAGCCGCGCACCGACCCTGAGACGATTTTCCAAAACCGTCCGACCTCGCTTCGTGCTGTGGTAGACATCACACCAGATGAGTCAATGCTGACTGTTCTCGGTCGGCGGCGATCGTATCGACGAAGGGGTCGTGGGGATGTCGGACACCAAAACCAACTCGAAAGTGAACTCGCCGAACGGTTTTCCACGCCGATCCGTGCTGCGCGGCTCGGCTGCCGCTGCCGTGCTCGCCGGGACCGCGGTGGCGTTGCCGGGGATCGCCGTTCCCTCCGCACGGGCGGTGCCCCGCCACGGCGCCGGCCGCGGACGCGACGTGGCGATCTTCGGCGGCGGGATGGCCGGCCTGTCCGCGGCGCATGAACTCGTCGAGCGCGGTTTCACCGTCACCGTCTACGAGCCGTCGCGACTCGGCGGCAAAGCCTACAGCCACGACGTCCCGGGCACCGCGCAGGGCGGCCGCCTCGCGCTCCCCGGCGAACACGGCTTCCGCTTCTTCCCCGGCTGCTATCAGCACGTGCCCGACACCATGGAACGAATTCCCGTCGGTGGCAGCAATGTTCGTGACCGGCATCTCATCAACGTCGAGTCCGCGGTCATCGCCTTCGACGACGCCGGGTACGCCCCGACCACGGCCCCGGCATCGATCATGGGCTTTGTCCAGCATGCGAACGAGATCGTGACGCTCGACAATCTGCGCAACGCGTTCATGACCGGACTCAAGTTCGTCGTCGACGTCCCACCGCCCGAGCTGGCGTTCTTCGTCACCCGCGAACTGATCATCGCGACGAGTTGCACCGAGCGTCGGATCGGGCAGTGGGAGAACCAGTCTTGGATGCAGTTCGTGAAATCCAAGGGCAAGTCCCGCGCCTATCAGCGATACCTCGTGGGCGCGCTCACGCGGGCGCTCGTCGCGGCCAAACCCGACACCGCGTCGGCACGCACCATCGGTCAGATCGGCTTGGCACTGGCCACCTCGGCGACCGGACTCATCAGCGGCTACGACGCCGGGCTCGTGCACGGCGGTGTCGACCGAATCCTCAACCGTCCCACCAACCATGCATGGATCGACCCCTGGGTCGCCCACCTCCGCGGCCGCGGGGTGCGCTTCGAGATGGGGACCGGCCTCACGCGATTGAACCTCGCCGGCGGCCGCATCACCGGGGCGCAAGTGAGCTCGGGTGCGTCGGTGGATGCCGACTGGTACGTCGCCGCGATGCCGATCGACCGGCTCCGTCCGCTGCTGTCGCCCGAACTGGTCGACGCCGATCCGTCGCTGGCCGGTATCCATGCGCTCAAGGACGACTGGATGGTCGGCATCCAGTACTTCCTCTCCCGCCGCGCCGACATGCCGCCGAGTCACATCGCCGCGCTGGGAACCCCGTGGGCGCTGACCGGCCTGTTCCAGGCGCGGCCGTGGAACGTCGACTTCGGGCGTACCTACGGGGACGGACGCGTGAAAGACTGTCTGTCCATCGACATCTCGGAATGGGAGAAGCCGGGCATCCTCTATGGCAAGCCCGCCAAACAGTGCACCCGGCAGGAGATCGCACGCGAGGTGTGGGCGCAGATGAGCCGCGCGATGAACTCCGGGGCTCGCAAACTCCTGCGCTCGGAGGAGATCGTCACCTGGTCCCTCGACCCCGGGATCTCCTGGTCGCCGTCCATCGCCAACGCCACCCCGCTCATGGTCAACACGGCCGGCTCGTACAAGAACCGGCCGCACGCCCGCACGTCCATTCCGAATCTGTTCATCGGTGGCGACCACGTCCGGAGCAACATCGACCTCGCCACGATGGAGGGCGCCAACGAATCCGGGCGCCGGGTGACCAACGCGATCATCGCGGCCGCCGACAGTCCCGCCCGCGCGGCGACCGTGTTCCCGCTCTGGGAACTGCCGATGCTCGAACCGCTGAAGCAGATCGACCGCGACCGCTACCGGGCGGGACTCCCCCACATCCTCGACGTGTGACGCGTCGATGATCCGCGCCGCGCCGAACTACGATGCCTCCGTGACCACCTCTCCCGGCGCCGCCCGGCGGGCGCGGCAGCAACGCAGCGGGGTCACCCAGACCCGCATCCTCGACGCCGCGATCCGCGTCCTCGCCGACCGCGGATACGCCGCGGCGAGCACGGTGGCGATCCAGAACGAGGCGGGCGTCAGCCGCGGCCGGTTGTTGCACCACTACCCCTCGCGCGACGTGCTGCTGATGGCGGCGGTCGGACACCTCGCCCGGACCCGCATCGCCGAACTGCCCAGCCGCGTGGACTGGCCTGCCGACCCGATCCAGCGCATCGCGCTCGCGACCGATGTCGGGTGGTCGACGTTCCACCAGCCGTACTTCGTGGCGTCGATGGAGCTGTGGGTCGCGGCGCGGACGAACACCAACCTGCGGACGGCCCTCCTGCCGACCGAGCGGGAGATCGGACAGACCGTGCGCCGCGCAGTGGCCGGTTTCCTCGGTCCCGAGCTGACCGCGTCGCCACGCTACGCCGACCTCTATCCGCTGCTCCTGACCAGCATGCGCGGCGCGGCGACCACCTACCTCATCGACCGTCGCGACCCGCTGACCGATCCACACCTCCCGCTGTGGCGCGACCTCACCCGCGTCTACCTGCTCGGCGACAGCGCCTCGAGGAGCCGGTCGACGAACGGCGCCTGAGCGGGGTTCAGCCTGGTCCGCGCGGCATCGGTCGAGCACCATTCGGCGCGATCGATCTCGGGGAAGGCCTGCATCCGGCCGGAGCGCGGCGGCCACATCAGATCGAAGGTGTTGCTGACGACCGTCGCCACGTCGAGGTCGCCTTCCACGGCGAAGCCGGTCACGCGCTTGCCGCTCTTCAGGGTGACCTCGCCGAGTTCGATCGGCGGGCCGTCGGGTACCGGGCTGCCGATCTCCTCGGCGTATTCACGCCGGGCGGCGGACCACTCGTCCTCTCCCGGTTCGACGAGGCCCTTGGGCAGCGACCACGACCCGGCGTCGGGCTTGCGCGCCCAGATCGGACCACCGGGGAACACGAGCAGGACCTCGACACCGGTGTCGGCGCCGTCCGCCGACGTTCGGCGATAGAGCAGGATTCCCGCGCTGCGGCGGGACGAGGTGGAGGTCACGGATACATCTTGGCGGAAACCTCGCGGACATACGTCTGCACGGTCGCCGAAACGTGGGAACCGTAGAACTCTGACCATGTCGATTCTCGATGTCGTCCGGAACGGGAGGGCCGCCGCACACCCGGTGGACGAGATCCCGCCGTTCGTCCGCCTCTTCCCACTCGGCCTGCAGCACGTCCTGGCCATGTACGCCGGAGCCGTCGCGGTACCTCTCATCGTCGGCGGCGCCATGGTGGGTGCCGGACAGCTCGAGCAGGGCGACATCGTGCACCTGATCATGGCCGACCTGTTCGTCGCCGGGATCGCGACGATCCTGCAGGCCGTGGGCTTCTGGCGGTTCGGCGTCCGCCTCCCGCTCATGCAGGGCGTCACCTTCGCCGCCGTCGGACCGATGATCACGATCGGGACGTCGTATGGGATCACCGCCATCTACGGTTCGGTGATCGCCTGCGGTGTTTTCATGATCGCGGTCGCGCCGATCGTCGGGAAACTGATCCGGTTCTTCCCACCACTGGTCACCGGGACGATCATCCTCATCATCGGCGTGTCCCTGATGCGGGTGGCGGCAGGCTGGTTCGGTGGCGGCACCGCCGCGGGTCCCGACTTCGGCGACCCGAAGAACATCGCCTTCGGATTCCTGACGCTCGCCGTCATCGTCGGCATCGAACGCTTCGCCCCCGCCGCGATCCGCCGAGTGTCGATCCTGCTCGGTCTCGCGATCGGCACGGTCATCTCGATCCCGTTCGGGATGACGCACTGGGATCAGGTCGGCGAGTATCCGTGGGTCGGCATCCCCCAGCCGTTTCAGTTCGGCGCGCCCACCTTCGAGGTCAGCGCGATCATCTCGATGATCATCGTCGGGGTCGTGATCATGACCGAGACCACCGGTGACATCGTCGCCGTCGGCGAGATCGTCGACAAGAAGATCACCCCGCGCAAGCTGGCCGACGGCATGCGCGCCGACGGTCTGGGCACCGCGCTCGGCGGCGTGTTCAACACCTTCCCATACACGGCGTTCGCGCAGAACGTCGGCCTGGTCGCGATCACCGGCGTCAAGACCCGGCACGTCGCGACGTGCGCGGGCGTCATCCTGGTCGTCCTGGGCCTCCTGCCCAAGATGGCGGCCGTCATCGAGGGCATCCCGCTGCCCGTCCTGGGTGGGGCCGGCGTCGCCCTGTTCGGCATGGTCGCGGCCAGCGGCATCCGGACGCTCGCCAAGGCGAAGCTGAACAACACCAACATCCTGGTCGTCGCGATCTCGGTCGGTGTGGCGATGCTGACCGAGGCGAAGATCTACTACACCGATCGCGAACTCGGTGAGGCGCCGGTCAACGTGGTCCTGGATCTCTACTCACAGTTCCCCGACTGGTTCCAGACCATCTTCCACTCGGGGATCTCGGCCGGCGCCCTCACCGCGATCGTGCTGAACCTCCTGTTGAACACCCGGAGCGTCTCCGCCGACCCGGTCGACTACCACAACACCGGGGACATCGCGGTGGTCGGCGCCCCGGGCGGATCGACCGATCTCTCCGGCGCGGACGGTGTGCGCGCCGCCGCCTTCGACCCGCGCGACGCACTGGCGGCCGCCGACCCCGACACCCCGGCCGACACCCTCCGTTATCTGGCCGAGCACGACGCGTCGCTGCACCCGTTCATCGTCACCAACCCGGCGACGCCCAAAGACCTGGCCGATCACATCAAGGGCCTCGACGACCCGAAGGTGTTGCGACTCTTCGACACCTGGGACGGTTACACCTCGGGTGGATTCTCTCGTCGCGGGTCCTGACCGGATGGACTCACCCGGTCGCGGACCTCACCCGTGCTTTTTCGCGTAGTTGCTGGCGCCGTAGAAGTCCACGAGGACCACGGGGTCGTCGCCGACCACCCAGGCGTCGTGGCCGGAGGGCAGCGAGGTGATCTCGCCGGGTCCCGCGTCGAACTCGGTTCCGTCCGCCATCACGACGTGTAGGACACCGGCGGCGTGGTACTGGAAGTGCGGCGCCTCGCAGAGTTCGGTGCCGGCCATCGGTTTGACGTCGACCGACCATCGCCAGCCGGGCTGCAGGGTCATCCGGCCGATGTCCGAGTGCCCCACGTTGAGTACTTCGATCTGGCCGTGTCCGAAGGTGCGGACCTCGTCGGGTTCGGCGAAGGCGCGGTGTTCGGTCCGGTGCTCGGTGCTGGTCATGGTCCCTCCCGGTGATCGCATGCGAATCCCCCGGCCCAGGACAACGCTAGGCCCGCGACCTTGCGGTTGTACTGCGACGACCGCACGATCGCGCAACGGTGTCCGTCCCTCGAGTCCCGGCGCGCTGGCACCGGTTCGGCCTATCGTGGAGCCCATGTCCCCCAGACACGACCCCGAGCCGGCAGACGACGACGGGCGCATCATCGACCCCGACGTCCCGCACGAATGGCCACATGACTCCGCGTTCGCCTTCGGCGATTCGGCGCCGATCGGTGAGACCGACCGCCTGGCCCGCGAACGCGCGGCCTACGACGCGGCCAGCCTCGGGAGCGATGTCAACCGCGGTCACGCGCTCGGCGGTTCCGCCGGAACGACCGAGGGGCAGTAGATGGAGGTGCTGTCCAGCCGGGTGCTCCTGCTCTCGGCCGATCCCGAACGCCTGCAGTCGTTCTACCGCGACCGGCTCGGGCTGCCGATCCATCGCGAGTATCCGGGCGGCGTGGTGTTCTTCGCCGGCAACGGGCTCATCGAGATCTCGTCGCACATGAAGACCGACGCGCCCGCCCCGGCGAGCGATTCGGTTCTCTGGCTGCAGGTCCGGGACGCCGAGGCGATCGCCATCGAGTTCCGCGAGAGCGGGGTTCCCGTGACCCGCGAGCCGCGTACCGAGCCCTGGGGTCTGATCGAGATGCACGCGACCGACCCGGACGGCCGCACCCTCATCGTCGTCCAGATCCCCGCCGATCATCCGTTGCGCAAGGACACCCGGTAGACACGGACCCGGTCCGATCGGTGGCCGAGGACGTGGACGCGCCATGACAGACTGGACGCCATGAGTTCCTGGAACGCGCCGACCGTCACCGGTGGACACGATGCGCCCAGCGAAGGCGGCCTCGATGCCCCCGCCGAAGGCGGCCTCGATGCGACCGTGGAGTTGCCGGGTTCCAAGTCGATCACCAACCGCGCACTCGTCCTCGCCGCCCTCGCCGACGGACCGTCGACCGTCCGCGGAACCCTTCGGAGTCGCGACACCAACCTGATGCTCGCCGCGCTCGAGGCACTCGGCACCGAGATCCGGATCGACCCCGCGAGCGAGACCACGGTGTCCGTCCTGCCCGGACCACTCCACGGCGCCGCGGTGGATTGCGGCCTCGCCGGGACCGTGATGCGTTTCCTGCCCCCGGCCGCCGCCCTGGCCACCGGTCGCGTGCTCTTCGACGGCGATCCCCATGCGCGCGAACGGCCGCAGACCACCATCCTCGACGCCCTGCGCGGGCTCGGTGTCGCCGTCGACGGCGATCGGCTGCCCTTCACCATCGACGGCAAAGGTTCCGTCCCGGGCGGCGAGGTCACCATCGATGCGTCCGGATCCTCGCAGTTCGTGTCCGGACTCCTGTTGTCGGCGGCGCGATTCGACGCCGGCGTCGTGATCCGGCATGACGGACCACCCGTCCCGTCGACCCCGCACATCGACATGACGGTGGAGATGCTGGCGACGGCCGGCGTCGTCGTCGACACCTCTGTCCCGAACGTCTGGAGTGTCGCGCCCGGACCCATCGCGGCCGTCGACTGGACCGTCGAACCCGATCTGTCGAATGCGGCCGCATTCCTCGCCGCGGCGGCCGTCACCGGCGGCACCGTTCGGGTGCCGTACTGGCCGGCGGTGACCACCCAGCCGGGCGCGCGCATCGCGGACGTCCTGGCCGGGATGGGTTGTGCCGTCGAACATCTCGACGGAACGCTGTCGGTCAACGGACCCGAGGTGCTCAAGGCGGTCGACCTCGACCTCCGGGACATCGGCGAACTCACCCCCACGATCGCCGCACTGTGCGCACTGGCCGACGGGGAGTCGGTGCTGTCGGGGATCGCGCATCTCCGCGGGCACGAGACCGATCGGCTCGCCGCACTCACCACCGAGATCACCCGCCTGGGCGGGACGTGCGCCGAGACCGACGACGGCCTCCGCATCATCGGCACCGCGGGCGCACCGTTGCACGGGGGCACGTGGGAGTCCTATGCCGACCATCGGATGGCCACCGCGGGCGCGATCATCGGCCTCGTCACACCCGGCGTGACAGTCGCCGACATCGAGACGACGAGCAAGACGCTGCCCGATTTCCCGGGTATGTGGCAGCGGATGCTGGGGCGCGCATGAGTTGTCGAGGACGGGCGCGCCGTTGAGTCGCCGCGCGGCGAGCTACGACGAATCCGACGTTCGGGTTCGTCCCGGAAAGGGCACCCGACCGCGCACCAAGACGCGACCGTCGCATGACGACGCCGAGCAGGCCATGGTGGTGTCGGTGGACCGGGGCCGCTGGGGCGTGGTGCTCGACGGCGACCCGGCCCGGCGGGTGGTCGCGATGCGCGCCCGGGAGCTGGGACGCACTCCGATCGTCGTGGGCGACGACGTCTCCGTCGTGGGTGACCTGTCCGGACGGCCGGACACGCTGTCGCGCATCGTGCGCGTCGCCGAGCGACGAACCGTGTTGCGACGCACCGCAGATGACTCCGATCCGTATGAACGGATCGTGGTGGCCAACGCCGACCAGCTCCTCATCGTGACCGCCATGGCGGACCCGCCGCCGCGCACCGGCTTCGTCGAACGCGCGCTGGCCGCGGCGTATGTGGGCGGACTGTCCCCTGTCCTGTGTCTGACCAAGTCGGACCTCGCCGATCCGGCCGAGTTCACCGCCGCATTCGCCGATCTCGACCTGCCGGTGGTGTGCGCGGGGCGTGATGACCCCCTCGACGAGATCCTGGCGACGCTACGGGGCCGGATCACCGCGTTCATCGGCCACTCCGGGGTGGGCAAGTCCACCCTGGTCAATCGCCTTGTGCCGGACGCGTATCGGGCGACCGGCGTGGTGTCGGGCGTCGGCAAGGGCCGGCACACCTCCACCCAGTCGGTGGCCCTGGCACTGCCCGACGACGCGGGCCCGCGCGGCTGGGTCATCGACACACCCGGCATCCGGTCCTTCGGACTCGCACACGTCGGACCCGACGACATCGTCGCCGCCTTCGACGACCTGCATGCCGCGATCGACGAATGTCCGCGCGGCTGTACCCATCTGGGCCCACCGGCGGATCCCGAGTGCAGGCTGGACGAACTGACCGGTCACTCGTACCGCCGCGCCATGGCGGTGCGCCACCTCCTGGTGGCGGTCAGCGGCGGCGACGGCGATGTGGCCGAGGAGCCGCGGACGCCGGAGGGGTGACCGGACTGATCGTCACCGCCGACGACGACGGGCGCGCAGCTCGCGGATGGCGGTCTTGAGGCCGGTCGCGCGGGGAGCCATCCCGGCAAAGCGCTTCTCCGACGCGGTTTCCGGGGCGTCGTCGGCGGTGTCGCGCAGGAACGAGTCGGGCAGCGCCAGCTTGTTGATGGTGCGCAGAGTCTGAAGATACTGCACCACAATCGATCCCGTGGTGTACGGCAGGTCGTACTTGTCGCACAGTGCCCGCACGCGCACCGCGATCTCGGCGTACCGATTGCTCGGCAGGTCCGGATACAGGTGGTGCTCGATCTGGTAGCAGAGGTTGCCGCTGAAGAACGCCATCGCCGGGCCGGCGTCGAAGTTCGCCGTACCGAGCATCTGCCGCAGGTACCACTGGCCCTGTGTCTCGTTCTCGAGCGTGTCCGCGGTGAACTTCTCCGCGCCGTCCGGGAAGTGGCCGCAGAAGATCACCACGTAGGCCCACACGTTGCGGATGAGGTTCGCGGTGAGGTTGGCCGTGAGCGTGTGCGTGAAGTTCGGTCCCGACAGCGCCGGGAACAGAACATAGTCCTTGGCGAGCTGCTTGCCGACCTTGCGCGCGAAGACCTTCAACTGCGGGACGGCGACCTCTTTGGGCTTCTTGCCCGAGATGGCGTCCTTGATGTCGAGGTCGTGCAGGCCGATGCCCCACTCGAACAGTGCGGCGAGCAGGATGTTGGTGACCGGCTGGAGAAGCTGCTTGGGCTTCCACGGTTCGTCGCGCGTGACGCGCAGCGTCTTGTAACCGACGTCGTGGTCCATGTCCAGGACGTTGGTGTACTTGTGATGGATGTAGTTGTGGGAGTGCTTCCAGTGCGGGGACGCGCACACCATGTCCCATTCCCAGGTGGTCGAGTGGACCTCCGGGTCGTTCATCCAATCCCACTGCCCGTGCATCACGTTGTGCCCGAGCTCCATGTTCTCGATGATCTTCGAGAGTGCGAGCGCCCCGGTGCCCAGCAGCCACAGGGGCCGTGAGCGGCTGCCGAGCAGCGCGACGCGGCCCGCGACCTCCAGGGCGCGATGCGCGAAGATGGTGCGCCGAAGATATCGGACGTCACGCATGCCGCGGTCCGCCTCGATCTCGCGGCGGAGCGCGTCGAGCTCGGCGCCGAGTGCTTCCACGTCGGCGTCGGTCAGATGCGCGTACTCGTTGATATCAGTGATTGCCATTGCGCCTCATTATGCCCCTGCCGGGGCCACTGCCTCGTTCTCGCTGACTGTCGGTCGCCTGACCTGCGCGGATCAAGCGGCCCGCTCGTCGGAACGGACGTCCGACGCGTCGATGTCGTTCCGGGTCCGACGGGACCGGAGCGCGCCCGGCACAGTCCGACCGCCCCGCCGGGAGCGAAGCGACGCGATGGCCGAACGCAGTCCCCGGCGCGCACCGGTCGCCTCGTCGATCGTCGCCTGCAGTCGCGCACCTTCGGGCAGCCCCTGCTTGAAGCGACGTTCCGAGGCGGTCTCGGGAGCATCGTCCGCGGTCGCCGACAGGTACTTGTCCGGCAGCGAGAGCTTGGCGATCGTCCGCCACGCCTTCGCGTACTGCACCGGGAAGGGCCCCGAGGTGTAGGGCAGGTCGTACTTGTCGCACAGGGCTCGCACGCGCACCGCGATCTCGGCGTACCGGTTGCTCGGCAGGTCCGGAAAGATGTGGTGCTCGATCTGGTACGACAGGTTGCCGCTCATGAAGGCGAGCGGGAACCCCGCGTCGAAGTTGGCGCTGCCGAGCATCTGCCGCAGGTACCACTCCGCCTGCGTCTCGTTGTCGATGTCCTGCTTGGTGAACTTCTCCGCACCGTCCGGGAAGTGCCCGCAGAAGATGACGGCGTTGCTCCACACGTTGCGGATGACGTTGCCGAGCGCGGTCGCGGTCGCCGCCTTGGCGTAGGCGCGGCCGTACCCGACCTTGTGTCCGGTCGCGGCGCTGACCAGCGCCGGGTATGCGAGATAGTCCTTGGCGACCTGCTTGCCGATTTTCGACAGCACGTCGTTGCGGTTGCGCCGGAACTCTTCTTGCGCCTCGGGGGTCTTGCGCTTCTTGCCGAGTTCGAGGTGCTGCACCGCGACGCCGTACTGGAACGCCAGCGCGAGAATGGTGTTGTAGACGAGGTTTCCGTAATTGAACGGGCGCCACCGCTGATCGCGGGTGACGCGCAGGAGACCGTAACCCACGTCGTCGTCCATGCCGAGCACGTTCGTGTACTTGTGATGGATGTAGTTGTGGGTGTGCTTCCAGTGCGCCGACGGGTCGGTGTTGTCCCACTCCCAGGTGGTGCTGTGCACCTCCGGATCGTTCATCCAGTCCCACTGCCCGTGCATCACGTTGTGCCCGAGCTCCATGTTCTCGACGATCTTCGCGACGCCGAGCGTGCAGGCACCCGCCCACCAGGCCGACTTGCGGGTCGACCCGAACAGCAGCACGCGACCGGTCATCTCCAGGCCACGCTGGAATCGGATCGTGTTCCGCAGGTAGCGCGCGTCGCGCTCGCCGCGATCGGCTTCGATGTCGGCGCGGATCGCGTCGAGCTCGGCGCCCAGGGCAGCGACGTCGGATTCGGTCAGATGTGCGTATTCGGGGATGTCGGAGATCGCCATGTGTGTGGTTCCCTTCGCCGGTGGTCGGTCCGTCGCGCGCGTGCTGAGGTGCGCCTGTCGACCGCTGCCTACGCCTACGTTTCCGTAACTTACGCAAGCGTAGGTTGGCGGCGGCGTCGTGTCCAGTGAGTGTGACGAACCTGGGCTCGGACAGTGGAGAACGAGCTCGGGCGATCGCGAACGAGCTCCGTCGTGGGACCGCCCGGGCGCACAGTCGACGGAAATCAGCGCACAGTCGACGAAAGCCGCGGTCCGGTCAGTTGTTGCGGTGGGCCTCGTAGTCGTCGCAGAACAACTCGAAGCCGACGAGATCCTCGAAAACGCCGTCGGATCGGGCGGCGAGCTTCTGGGTGCCGAATTCGCGGAAGCCGGCGTTGCGGGCGAGCTTCTTGCTGCCCTCGTTGCTGTCGGCGGCGAACAGGGTCAGGCGTCGGAATCCCAGCTTGTCGAAGGCGTATCGAACCGCAGCCGGGAACGCTTCGGCGAGAACACCTTTCCCACGCGCCTCCGGGTGCGTGTAGAAACCCGCCTCGGCTCCGGTGACCTCGTCGATGTGCAGGAGGGTGATGTCGCCCAGATAGTCGTCGGTCTCGCGGTCGGCCACGGCCCACGTGCACGTCGTGCCCTGCGCTGCGGTCCACCATTTGCGGAGACGCTCGGCGGCGGCATGTTCGAGCTCCAGCGGATCGGGCCGCGCGAAGAGGTACTTGCGCGACGCCGGGTCGTCGAGCGTCTCCCGGATCCGGGGGTCGTCGGACTCCGCGAGCGGCCGGAGACGGAATCGCTCCGTCTCGAAAACGTCTGTCCGCCAGTCGGTTTTCGGGTGTTGCGGATCGTCCGCGTGCAGCGATCCCACCCAGGCGTCGCGAATGTGACCGCGGACCTCGACGCCGTTCTGCACCGCGGCGTCGAGACGGAAGCCGCACGAGTGGGCCACCCGCAGCGCGTCGATGTTGCCGGCCACGGTCGTCCAGCGGACGACTTCCTTGCCTGCCTCGCCGAACGCATAGTTGACGGCGAGCAGGACGGCGCGCTTCATCACGCCCCACCCGCGGGCGTCGGGATGCAGGTCGTAGCTGAGCCGCGTCAGCGGGCCCTCACCCTCGATGTCGACGGTGCCGACGAATCGCCCGTCGAATTCGACAGCCCACAGCATCCGGGTGCCGTTCGCCCAGCTCCGCGGTGCATAGTCGAGCGCGAAGCGCTCTGCTGCCGCACGGCTGTACGGAGCGGGGATCGGGGTCCACCGCATCATGGCCGGATCCGCCGCGAGTTCGACCATCCGATCGAGATCGTGGGGCTCGTGCGGCCGCAACGTGACCCCTCCGTCACTCAGGACGGGGATCGGGCTGGGGACCGGGGCCTCAGCTCTCACTGGTGCCTTCGCCGGCGTTTCCACGGGCCGGTTTCCTCTCACCACGCACGTCGTTCACCCTACCGGGTCACTGGTCGGCACGAGCGGCACGCGGCGAACTGCCTGGTCAGACGTCGAGTGTGCAATCCCCCGCCGCGGCGCTGACACAGGTCTGGATTCGTTCGCCCTCGACATGTTCGACTCCCGAACGCAGATCGCGCACACATCCCTTGTCGAGCATGACCACACAGCTCTGACAGATACCCATCCGACATCCGAAGGGCATCATCGCGCCCGCCGACTCCCCCGCCTCGAGCAACGTGGTCGCTCCGTCGACGGCCGCCGACTTCCCGGACCGCGAGAACGTGACGGTGCCGCCCTGGGCCCCGACGACGCCGCGCTCGAGGGCGAACCGCTCGATGTGCAACCGGTCGGCGAGATGCGCCTCCGTGTACAGACGCTGCAGGCCGTCGAGGAAACCGGCGGGGCCGCAGGCCCAGGTCTGACGATCGCGCCAGTCGGCGCACAGGGACGGCAACACCTCCGGGGTGATCTGCCCGTCCGATCGCGTGTACTGCACGTGCAGATCGACGATGCCGTCGGCCGCCAGGCTCTCGAGCTCGTCGGCGAACAACAGGTCGGCCGGGGTCGGTGTCGAGTGGACGAGCCGGATGTCGGAGCGCTGGTCGCGGTGCCGGACGGTGCGCAGCATCGAGATGATGGGCGTGAGACCACTTCCCGCGGTCACGAACAGCACCTTCTCCGGCAGCGGGTCGGGCAGGACGAATTCGCCGCGCGGCGCCGCGAGACGAACGACGGTCCCCGGCTGCAGACCGTTGACCAGGTGGCTCGACAGGAATCCCTCGGGCATCGCCTTGACCGTGATCGAGATCGTCTTGTCGTCCGCGGATGAGTCGGGGGTCGAGGTGAGCGAATAGGAGCGCCACGCCCAGCGCCCCTCCATCAGGACGCCGATGCCGACGTACTGGCCCGGGGCGTAATCGAAGGAGAAGCCCCACCCCGGCCGGATTCGGATCGTGGCGGTGTCCTCGGTCTCCCGGGTCACGGAGACGACCTTGCCGCGCAACTCTCGCGCCGACCACAGCGGATTCGCCAGGTGGAGATAGTCGTCGGGGAGAAGCGGGGTCGTGATCCGGGTGAGCGCGGCCCGAACCCATTGCGAGCCGCGGCTGCGCGCCGCGACCCCCGAAACCGGTTCCTCGAATCGTTCGAGCAAGCCCATCTCACAAACCGCCTTCGACGTGGGAGCGTGTCGGGGACACAGTAACCTACGGAACCGTAGGTTGGCCTGCCGGCTCAGAGAAGTTCGAGCAGGAACGGCAGCTCCTGGGTTGCGTACCACGCGAGATCGAAGTCCTCGACATCACCGACGGCGAGTTCGGCGTCGAGGTCACCCATGTCGGCGGCGTCGATGACGACCACGGCCGCCCGGACCTTCGGCTCCGCCTCCTCGACGTCGACGTGAACCGATGCGATCGCCGACAGCGGGATCGGTCCGGAGACCTTGACCACCGCGTCGTCCAGGTCGGGGCGGGGCGTCACGTTCTCGACGTCGGCCGCGATCACCACCCGCCGAGGCGGCAGACGCGGGGTGTCCGCCGACTCGGTGACCGACTCGTCGGCGGCGAGTTCGGCCTCGGCATCGGTGTCACCGTCCTCCGGGGCCTCCCCGGCGAGCAGGCGGAGCGACGCGCGCGCCGCCTCGCGCAAGGCGACCTCGGACAGTTCTTCGTCGTCGCCGGAGACGAAGGCCTCGCGCAGCGCGGGCGTCAGCGCGAAGCCCGTGCCACCGAGCGGATGGAACTCGCCGTCGGCGTTGAGCCGCATCAGGATCGCCAACGTCGCCGGCAGGTACACCCTCATTCGTCAATTGCTCCCGTCGGCTCGCGGTAGGGCTGGCTCAACTCTTCGAAGGACTCGGACACGTAGTCGGCCATCGCCGGTAGATCGGCGATGACCCCGCGGTCGGCGACGAAGGCGAAGTGCAGATCGTCACGGTACTCGACGATGCTGATCGCCAGCGCACGCTGCGACACGAGGGTGGGAATCGAGAACGCCTGAGACACCGGCGCGCCGAGCACGAACCGGTCCGGGACGGGGGCGGTACCCATCGCCACCGGCACGTTGTAGGCACGGCTGTTCAGTGACCGGAATGCGCGCGAACTGAACTCCGGGAACGGCACCACACCCAACTCGGGGAACAGCGGGCTCGGGCCGAGATTCATCCGACGGGAGGACTGCGCGTACCGGTCGGCGAGCCCGGCCACCTGGGCCAGTCGAACAGCCGGATTACTCTCTCCCACCGGAAGATCGGTGACGAAGCTGGGCCTGCCCACCCCGATCCAGCCGGGTTCGGACTCTGCCGCGTGTTCGACCCCCGGGTCGCGCGCGGACAGCGGGACGACGACGCGCACGGTGTCGGCGGGGACCTCGGCCGGGTCGAACGAGAGCATCCACCTGCGCATGACACCGGAGATGATCGCGAGTTCGACGTCGTTGATGGTGCAGCCGTGATGTTCGGCGACCTTCGCGCACCCGCGCCGCGGCAGCGTGACGGTGGTGAACGACCGGGTCGTGGTGCCCGCGTTGTTGAGTGGACTGCGCGGCGCGGAGTCGGACAGCTGCGACACCACATCCCCGACGCGTCGCACGGTTGTTCCGACGGCGGACCGCATCTCAGAGACGATCCCGTTGCCGTGCAGCACTGTGTCGACGAGATCTCCCGGACGCGCGAACGCCTCGGCGAGAGCACCGACCACGAGGTGGGTGCCACCCGGTGGCGAGCCCGGCATCCACAACTCCTCCGGCAGCGTGTCGGTCTGCTCGCTGCCGTCGCAGATGATCTCGCTGATCTCCCGGCTGCCCGCCTCGTCGATGAGGCACCGGTGCGACTTCGTGAGGATTGCGAGCCGGCCGTCGGCGAGGCCCTCGATGAGGTACATCTCCCACAGCGGCCGGGTGCGGTCGAGCGGCCGCGACATCACGCGCGCGACGAGGTCGTCGAGGTCGACGGTGCCGCCCGGTCGAGGTAGGCCGGCACGACGGATGTGGAAATTGATGTCGAAGTCGGGGTCGTCGACCCACACCGGGCGCGCCAGCCCGAGGGTCACCTCACGGACGACCTGCCGATACCGCGGGATGAGTTGCAGACGGTTCTCGACCAGAGACACCAGGCCCGCGTAGTCGAGGGTCGACTCGCGGGGCGTCTCACCGGCCGGGGCATCGGAGTCGGTGACGGGAGACTCGCCCGAGGGGTTGTGTTCCGCCGTGGGATCGACGATCAGCAGAGCCCCGAGGTGGGTCGTCGACCGCGAATCGTCGAGGAAGTAGTACATCGCGTCGCGGGGCGACAGACGGGTGACCACCTCGCCGATCCTAGTCGGCGACGCTGATTCTCGTGGCCTGCGGAGTCCGATGGCCCCGCGATGGCCTCCCGTCGACGAGCGTGTCGTCAGTTGAATTCCAGCGCGATCAGCTGCCAGCGGTACTCGACACGGCGCAGTGAGCCACGGCCGGCGGGTCCGGCGCCTCGGACCCGGATCGGCTTGCGCTCGATGCGCCCGGCGAACGCCCTGGTCCGTCCCCCGCCCTCATACGATCCGAACACCTCCGCGGCGCTGGGATCGCACAACTGGACGTGCACCCGCCGCAGCACGTTCCCGGTCGGGACCTGCGTCGCGGCGGGCGTCGACACCGCTCCTGACGCCGCGGCGGCGTGTGCCTCGGGAACCCGGAAGGCGTCGTGCCGCACAAGCGCCGCGACCTGGTCGGCGACGGCCGGCGACACGACATCACCGAGATGTGTGACCGAGCGGCGACGGTCCACCACCTCGAACAGCAGGCGGGACACCGCCACGGCGAAGCGGCGGGCCTCGGCGGCGGCCGACGCGGTCTTACGGGCCGAACCCGTGCCAGGTGTGGACGCCGGGAACGGACGGACGGTCGACGAGGGCGCGACGCCGGGCATGGCGGCCACCACCGGACCGGCCGGCTCGTACGGCGGGGCGGGACGAACCCGCACCCGTGGTGTCTGCATCGGCCCGGACACGTGCGGCCAGGACGTGCCGGCCGGGGCGGGTTCAGGACCCGTGAGGAGTGGGTGCATGGGACTTGGACGCACCAGGCGGCGTCCCGGTTCCCTATGGTCCGAAAAAAAATCGCCGGCGGCCGGCCCCGGAGAACCAGGGCCGACCGCCGGCGGTCAGAACACGTGTCAGCGGCGCTGCTTCTTGGACTTCGGGGGCTTGGGCCGGGCCCCCTTGGTGGTCGCACGGGCCGCTGCGCGGCGCTCACGTCGGCTGGCGGATTCCGCCGCGCCCGAGAGCTCCTCCTCCTCGGAGTGCACGACCGTTCCGCCGCCCTCGCCCGGACCGGAGTACGTGACGGCCGGGTCACCCGACTGCGCCGGTGCCCGCAGGGCGGCCGGGGCCTGTGCACCGGACTCGGCCACCGGGGCCGCCGGCACGGGGGCCGGGGCGCCCGCGCCCACCGCCGCGCGCAGGTCGGCCGCGCTCGGGAGCGGCTGCTGCTGGGCCGGCTGCTCGGTCTGGACCTGGGCGTTGAACAGGATGGTCAGCGCCTCTTCCTTGAGGCCCTCGAGCATTCCGTGGAACATGTCGAAGCCCTCGCGCTGGTACTCGACGACCGGGTCACGCTGCGCCATCGAACGCAGGTGGATGCCCTCGCGCAGGTAATCCATCTCGTAGAGGTGGTCGCGCCACTTGCGGTCGAGCACGCTCAGCAACACACTGCGCTCGAGCTGGCGCATCGCGCCCTCGCCGGCGATCGAGTCGATCTGCTTCTCGCGGGCGTCGTATGCGGCACGAGCGTCGTCGACGAGCTTCTCGCGCAACTCCTCGGCCGAGATGTCATCGCGCTCACCGTATTCGGACTCGCCGACGACATCTTTCGGATCGAGTTCGATCGGATACAGCGCGCGCAGGGCCGACCACAGCTCGTCGAGATCCCAGTCCTCGGCATATCCCTCGGCCGTCGCGCCCTCGACATAGGCCCCGACGACATCGGAGACCATCTGCTTGACCTGCTCGTGGTGATCCTCGCCCTCGAGGATCGTGCGGCGCTCGGCGTAGATGACCTTGCGCTGCTCGTTCATCACCTCGTCGTACTTGAGGACGTTCTTGCGCATCTCGAAGTTCTGCTGCTCGACCTGCGTCTGAGCGCTACGGATGGCCTTGGTGACCATCTTGGCCTCGATCGGCACGTCGTCGGGCAGGCGGTTCATGATCGCCTCGAGCGCACCGCCGTTGAATCGGCGCATCAGTTCGTCGGCGACCGACAGGTAGAACCGCGACTCGCCCGGGTCGCCCTGGCGGCCCGAACGACCGCGCAGCTGGTTGTCGATACGACGCGACTCATGTCGCTCGGTACCGAGCACGTACAACCCGCCCGCCGCGCGGACCTCCTCGGCCTCCTTGGCCGCGCCGGTGCGCGCGACCTCGATGGCCTCGTCCCACGCGGCCTCGTACTCGTCGGGCGTCTGCACCGGGTCGAGTCCGGCCTTGCGCAGCCGGGTGTCGGCGATGATGTCGGGATTGCCGCCGAGCACCACGTCGGTACCACGACCGGCCATGTTGGTCGCGACGGTCACCGCACCGAGCCGGCCCGCCTCGGCGATGATCTGCGCCTCCTGCTCGTGGAACTTCGCGTTCAGGACGCTGTGCGGCACCTCGCGCTTCTTGAGCTGGCGCGACAGGTACTCCGAACGTTCGACGCTGGTCGTACCGATCAGGACCGGCTGGCCGGTCTCGTGGCGCTCGGTGACATCGTCGACCACGGCGGCGAACTTCGCCTCTTCGGTCTTGTAGATGAGGTCGCCCTGGTCCTTGCGGATCATCGGCTTGTTCGTCGGGATCGGCAGCACCCCGAGCTTGTAGATCTGGTCGAACTCGGCGGCCTCGGTCTCGGCGGTACCGGTCATACCGGACAGCTTCTCGTAGAGACGGAAGTAGTTCTGCAGCGTGATCGTGGCCAGCGTCTGGTTCTCGGCCTTGATCTCGACGCCCTCTTTCGCCTCGATGGCCTGGTGCAGACCCTCGTTGAAGCGACGACCGTCGAGCACACGCCCGGTGAACTCGTCGACGATCATGACGTTGCCGTTGCGGACGATGTAGTCCTTGTCCCGCTGGAACAGCTCCTTGACCTTGATCGCGTTGTTCAGGTAGCTGACCAGGGGCGAGTTGGCGGCCTCGTACAGATTGTCGATGCCGAGGCGATCCTCGACGAACTCGACGCCGGCCTCGTGGACGCCGACCGTCTTCTTCTTGATGTCCACCTCGTAGTGCACGTCGCGCTCGAGGAGCGGGGCGATCCGCGCGAACTCGGTGTACCACTTGCTCGACCCCTCGGCGGGACCGGAGATGATCAGCGGCGTACGGGCCTCGTCGACCAGGATCGAGTCGACCTCGTCGACGATGGCGAACGCGTGACCGCGCTGGACGAGATCCTCGAGGGAATGCGCCATGTTGTCGCGCAGGTAGTCGAAGCCGAACTCGTTGTTGGTGCCGTAGGTGATGTCGGCGGCATAGGCCTCCCGACGCGCGGCCGAGCTCATCCCGGTCAGGATCACCGCGGTGTCCAGACCCAGGAACCGGTGCACGCGACCCATCCACTCGGAGTCGCGTTTGGCCAGGTAGTCGTTGACGGTGACGACGTGGACGCCGTCACCGGAGAGTGCGTTCAGGTACGCCGGGAGCACACAGGTGAGCGTCTTGCCCTCACCGGTCTTCATCTCGGCGATGTTCCCGTAGTGCAGCGCCGCGCCGCCCATGATCTGGACGTGGAAGTGCTTCTGGTCGAGGACGCGCCACGCGGCCTCACGGGCCACCGCGAACGCCTCGGGCAGCAGCTCGTCGAGCGACGCCCCGTCGGCGATCCGCTCCTTGAACTCGTCTGTCTTGGCGCGCAACTCGGCGTCGGTCAACGCCTCGACATCATCGGACAGCGCCTCGACGTGCGATGCGATCGCATCGAGTCGCTTGACCATGCGGCCTTCGCCGACACGCAACAGCTTGTTCAGCACCGTGGATCGAGTCCCTCACCTGTAGAAAACACACGGAATCCGGCCCGCGCGAACGCACAGACCGGATCCCATGGTAGCGAGGTGAGCTGAGCAGACCCTGATCGGACCGTCAGGTGGTCCCGAGTTCCTCGCTCGGGACCGAACCGGTGACCGCCGATCAGGGCCGCTCGGGGGTCACGTCAATCTGATGAGGCCGTAGTCGAAGGCATGCCTGCGGTAGACCACGGACGCCTTGTCGGTCTCCTTGTCGTGGAACAGGAAGAAGTCGTGGCCGACCAGTTCCATCTCGTAGAGCGCGTCGTCGACGGTCATCGGTACCGCGGTGTGCTCCTTGACGCGCACGATCTGGCCCGGCGTGTACTCCTCCACACCGTCGTCCCACCGTTCGGCCGTGTCGACGGAGTCCGTCCCGGGATCACCGACGAGGCCGTCGACCGACAACTGGTTGTCGCGCAGGGGTGGCGCACCGATCTCGGTGGCCTCGGCGACCGAGAGCGGCCGACGGTTGCCGTGGTGGACACGCCTGCGGTCCTTGACGCGACGGAGTCGGGACTCGACCTTGTCCAGCGCGTGTTCGAGCGCGGCGTAGAAGTTCTCGCCACAGGCCTGCGCCCGTACGATCGGCCCCTTGCCCGTCGCGGTGATCTCCACCTGCTGACAGGACTTGGACTGTCTCCGGTTGCGTTCGTGGTTCAGCTCGACGTCGAATCGGTAGATGGTCGGATCGAAACGCTCGAGGCGAGCGAGTTTGTCGCCGACGTAGATGCGGTAGTGGTCGGGGATCTCGACGTTGCGGCCGCTGAACACGACCTTGGCTGTGGGTTCGGCGGGATCGTCGGATTCCACCGTTCCCGGTGGGCGGACGAAGGCGAACTCTGGATCGTAGGAATCGTTCTCGGCTGGCTGGCGGTCGGGCGCGAGGCCCTCCTCCACGGTCGGCCGTGGGTCGGCGGTCTTCGGTTCGCGCTGGCCTTTGCGGTGGATGACTGTGGACATTCAACTACCTCCTGAATTGTCCCGAAGCCGGTTGAGTCATCGTGATCTGTTGTCGCACTGATGATTCGAACGGCACCGAGGATGTGTCCATGTCAGCTGACAGCTGACACTCTGGCTACAGGGGCATCACCTCCCGGCAAAAGCGGTCGTGGCCGGCGCCGGCCTCGAGGGCCGCCGGCAACCTGCTGTACCCCCGACCGTAGCCGCAAGTTCCGGTATCGGCCACGTTTTGCGGCGCCGCGTCGGCATGTCGGGACGATCGGGGTAGAAGGTCCCGGCCGAGCCCCCCGCGCCGGTTGTCCACAGCCTCGGCCGGGACCCGCCGCACCGGATCGGGTTGGCCTACCGTCGGCGGGTGACACGGCAGTGGGGGATCTTCCGTGCCGGGGCCGATCTCGTGCTCCCGGTCCTCTGCGGTGGGTGCCGGCGCCCGGGGACCCGATGGTGCCCGCGGTGCGAACACGCCCTGTCCGACGTTCCGATCGCCGCCCGTCCACGGGTCGAGCCGGGCGTCGCCGTGTGGGCGCTCGGCCGTTATCGGGGTCCGCACCGGCAGGCGATCATCGAGATCAAGGAACACGACCGCCGAGACCTCGCGCGCCCGCTCGGCACCGCACTCGCCCGCGGCATCCGCGTGCTCGCCGGCTGGGGCGAGCTCCCCGACGCCGACCGGATGCTGTTGATCCCGGCCCCCACACGCCGGATGACCGCGCGCCGGCGGGGTGGCGACCCGGTCACCGCGGTGGCGTCGTATGCGGCGCCGGTCCTGGGCCGACGCGTACGCGTGGCATCGCTTCTGAGGACGGCGGCGACCGCACGGGATTCCGCCGGACTCGATGCCCGGGCCCGTGCCCAGAACCTTCGCGGTGCGGTGCGACTACACGCTGGCGGCCCGCCGACCCGAGGGACGACCGCCATCCTGGTCGACGACGTACTGACCACCGGCGCGACCGCGGCCGAGTCGGTACGCGTGCTGTCCGAGAACGGGATCGACGTCGTCGCGGTCGTGGTGCTGGCCGCTGCCTGAGGACCGTTCTCGACCCGGATCTCGCCGCGTCGAGCGCACCGGCCGAGGTCGCATGCGTTCTCGATCCGACCGGCGGCCGCAGAGACCGTCTGCCGATCAGGGCAGAACGGGGATCGCGCCGCCGATCATCGCCGGCTCGACCTCGGTCCAGTACTGGTCGGGCTGTCCGTTGCTGCTGCCCAGACGGAGGACCCCGCGCTGATCACCGACGTAGATCGTGGATGTGTTGGCGACCACGGCCCGCACCGGCGGTGACACGTTGCCGCTCAGCAGGCCCACTGCCGGGGTGCCGTCGATCGACAGCTGCACGACCGGCGACTCCGGCGCCTCGCGCGCGATCATCAAGGTCGTCGGCGACGCCCAGTCCACCGAGACCGCACGGTTGCCGATGTTGTACGCGGCTATCCGTGGACTCGTCAGCGACACCCCGCCCTCGGCATTGGTCGACAGGACGGCGAAGACGATCTGTCCCCCGACCACGAGGGCCGCGCGCACCCCGTCCGGCGCCACCTGCATCTCGGTGATCGCACCGCGGGCCACCGTCGGGATCGACGACGCCTCGACGGGCACCGTCTGGGTACCGTCGTCGTCGCGTTGCCACTGGATCGGCTTGCCGTCGACCACGACCCAGACCGTGTTCTCGTCGGCGCCGAAGGACGGACGGGTGATCGAGGAGCCGCCGACGATCGGACCGATGTCGCCGCCGTAGTCACCGATCACCAACTCGAGCCTGCGATCGGGCCCGGACAGGCCGCGGACCGCCGCGACCCGCGCCCCGTTGTCGGAGATGGTCGCCGAACGCAGGTCGCGAGCGGTACCCAACGGCCCCTGAACGGGCACCGTCGCGGTGTCGGTCACCGCACGCAGGGCTCCGCCGGTGATGATGTTCAGCCCGACATCGGTGGTGGGCACGGAGTTGGGGTCGAAGGCCCGGACGTCGGCGGTCTGCCATCCGGAGGCCCGCTCGGCGGCCAGCGGGGCGCCGTCGGCGTCGATGACATAGGGGCCGGAGATGTCGGCGCCGTCGAGAGTCCAGATGATCTGGGCGGCGAGCACGGCGCGATCACGGGCCGGCGCGCTCCCGATGCCGTCGAGGTCCACCCGCACCCCGCCGCCGGCGAGACCCACGACCGGGCCCCGCAGCGCGGCGTCGTTGGGGAAGCCGCTGTCCACGGCCGCCGCCAGATCCGAGGCGGGGCCGGCGATCAAACGGTTGACCAGGACGGTGGGGTCGGTGGCCTGGCCGGCATAGAGCCAGCGCGGGTCGGGCACCAGTCGGCGCCCGGTTCGGTCGCTGAAGTACAGCGAGACCGGGCGGTAGGTGTTGTCGAACTGGTCGCGGTCGATCATCGTTCCGCTCGGCAACGGACCATCGATCCGCCACTGATCACCGGATCGCGTGAGGCTGATGCTCGTCTCCACCCGCCCCGACGCCGGGAGCAGCTGACCGTCGGACTTGAGGGTCCCGACGTTGTCGCCGATCAGCCGCATCCGCACCGAGTCCTCGTTGCGCTGGTCGACGAAGGTGTTGATCTCGTCGACGATGAGCGCGTCGCCGCGATCGTCCCATTGCTGGGAGGCGACCGGGGTCAGGAATGCCCGGGCTGCACGATGAGCCGAGTCGGGATCGACCGTGGACTTGAGGAAGGCCCGCACCAGCGCCTCGGGGTCCATGTCGGCCTGCGGCACCGGGACCGCGTTGGTGGCGCCCTCCCGCTCGAACGACTTGATGGGTTGCGGCGAGGAGTCGTTGGGGATCGCGCCGCACGCGGAGACCACGAGGAGCGCCGCGACGGCCAACGCCAGCGCGAGAACACCGCGGGCCGACCGGGATGACCGGCTCATTCCGCACCCACCCCCGGGCTGCCCGGAACTCGGCCGGACGTCTTGGGCACGGACGTGCGCTGCAGGGTGCCCACCGACTTCAGCGGCAGCGGGGAGCCCAGGACCTTGTGCCCGCGCACGAGCGGCAGGGTCAGCCGGAAGCACGCACCCTTGCCCGGCTCGCCCCATGCCTCGAGCCTCCCCTGGTGCAGGCGCGCGTCCTCGATGCTGATCGCCAACCCGAGACCGGTACCGCCCGAGCGCCGGAACCGCGACGGGTCGGAACGCCAGAATCGGTTGAACACCAGCTTCTCCTCCCCCGGACGCAGTCCGATGCCCTGATCGCGCACGGTGATCGCCACCGCGTCACCATCCGAACGCATGGTCAGCGTCACCGGTTTCCGTTCACCGTGGTCGATGGCATTGGCGAGCAGGTTCCGCAGGATGCGCTCGACGCGACGCGGGTCGATCTCGGCGAGGACCGGTTCGGCAGGCAGGTCGAGGACGAGCTCGGTGCCGGTCTCCTCGGCCAGATGACCGACCGTGGCGAGGGCGCCGTCGATCGGGATCGCCATGTCCATGCGTTCGGCGGCGAGTTCGGCCATGCCCGCGTCGTGGCGCGAGATCTCCAGCAGTTCGTTGAGCAGCGTCTCGAAACGGTCGAGCTCCTTGTCGAGCAACTCCACCGACCGCTTGCGGACGGGGTCCAGATCCTCGCGGCCCTCGTAGAGCACGTCCGAGGCCATCCGCACCGTGGTGAGCGGGGTGCGCAACTCGTGACTGACGTCGGAGGTGAACTGGCGCTGCAGCCCGCCGAACTCCTCGAGATGGGTGATCTGTTTGGACAGACTCTCGGCCATGTCGTTGAACGACATCGCGAGCCGGGCCATGTCGTCCTCACCGCGGACCGGCATCCGCTCCTTGAGTCGGCCATCGGCGAACCGCACCGCGATCCGCGACGCCGACCGCACCGGGATGACGACCTGCCGCGAGACGAGCCAGGCGATCGCGGCCAGCAGACCGAGCAGCACGATGCTGCCGGTCAGCAGGGTGCCGCGGACCAGATCGAGCGTGTTCTGTTCGGCGGTCAGCGGGAAGACGAGGTACAGCTCGAGGCCGGGCACCGAGGCGTTCGTGGGACTGCCCACGATCAACGCGGGCGCCCGCCCGCCCGTCCCATCGGGGACCTGGGTGTACTGGTAGGCCACCTGCCCGCCGCGCACCATGTCACGCAGGTTCGACGGCACCTCGGCGGTCGGTCCGACGCCGCTCGCGACCCCGTTGTCGGAGCCTCCCGGCACCAGCAGCACGGTGTCGAAGGCACCGACCGCGCCCGACGCCTGGCCGGTGTCGGCATCTCGGTCGGTGAGCAGCGATCGCGTCTGACGCAGTCGGTTCTGCACCGACATGTTGCCCGCACCGCTCGAGAGGTCACGTTCCACGGAGATGCGGGCCCGGTCGATCTCCTCGGTCGCCGCGGCCAGCTTGACGTCGAGCAGCCGGTCGGTGATCTGGGTGACCAGAACGAAGCCGAGGATGAGGAGCACGACGACCGACAGCACCAACGTGGACACGACGACCCGCAACTGCAGCGAGCGCCGCCAGATGTGCCCGAAGGCACGTCCGACAGCGCCGGCGGTGCGGGTGAAGCGTCCGAGAGTGCTGTTGACCCGTCGTCGAGATCGACCGATCACGGCGGGCCGGCCTTGTAGCCGACCCCCCTCACCGTCAGGACGACCTCGGGATTCTCCGGGTCGGTTTCGACCTTGGCGCGTAACCGCTGGACATGCACGTTGACGAGTCTAGTGTCCGCCGGATGCCGGTATCCCCACACCTGTTCCAGGAGGACATCGCGGGTGAAGACCTGACGGGGCTTGCGCGCCAGTGCCACCAGCAGGTCGAACTCGAGCGGGGTCAGCGAGATCGGCACGCCGTCGCGCGTGACCTTGTGCGCCGGGACGTCGATCTCCACCGGCCCGATCGACAGCAGCTCGGCGGGTTCCTCGTCGGTCCGGCGCAGTCGCGCGCGTACTCGGGCGACGAGTTCCTTGGGCTTGAACGGCTTCACCATGTAGTCGTCGGCGCCGGACTCGAGTCCCAACACCACGTCGACGGTGTCGGACTTCGCGGTCAGCATCACGATGGGCACACCGGAGTCGGCGCGGAGCACCCGGCACACATCGATGCCGTTCATGCCGGGCAGCATGAGGTCGAGGAGTACGAGATCGGGTCGGATCTCCCGGACGGCGGTCAGAGCCTGTGTGCCGTCGCCCACCACGAAGGGCTCGAAACCCTCGCCGCGCAGCACGATCGTCAGCATCTCGGCGAGCGCGGCGTCGTCGTCCACGACAAGGATGCGGGGCTTCATGATGTCAATGGTGACATCACCGTGATGAAACCGTGGTGATCGACGCGCCGGGACGGACGTTCTGACCCGATCGGTCCAACCCCCTAGACTCCCCCGCGTGGGTCAATTGATAGCCGTCGAAGGACTCGACGGCGCCGGGAAGAACACGTTGGTCACCGGTTTGATCGATCGGTGGTCGGCGGCCGGACTGCGGGTCGCGACCTTCACATTCCCGCGCTACGGCCGGTCGGCAACCGCCGACATCGCCGCCGAGGCCCTGCACGGTTCGCACGGTGATCTCAGCGACAGCGTGTACGCCATGGCCTTGCTCTTCGCGCTCGACCGAGCCGGCGCGGTCGATGACATCCAGGCCGCGACCGACGCCCACGACATCGTGATCCTCGACCGCTATGTCGCGTCCAACGCCGCATACAACGCGGCGCGGCTCGACCAGGACGCCGCCGGTGAGGTCGTGCGCTGGGTCGTCGACCTGGAATTCGGACGATTCGGCATGCCCGTCCCCGACCGCCACGTACTGCTCGGGGTCTCCCCCGAGGTCGCGATGCAGCGCGCCGCGGCGCGGGCCGAGCGGGATGCGACACGGGCCCGGGACGCCTACGAGCGGGACGAAGCGCTCCAGCGTCGCGTCGACGCCGTGTATCGCGACCTCGCCGACGCCGCGTGGATGTCACCCTGGTACCGCTACGACGGCGAGAACATCCAGGACCTGGCCCTCCATCTGAGCGCAGGCCGGACGGCACCGACCGAATGACTCGATCGATGCTCCCGTCGCGCGGTTTCGATAGCCTTGGACCAACGATTTCGGAAGGCGTTCCATGACCTATCAGCCACCTCCACCTGGTGGCGGGCCATCGCCCTACGGCCCACCCGGCCCCGGTCAGCAGGGTCCCGGTCAGCAGCGTCCCGGTCAGCAGGGTCCGGGACGTCCGTATCCCGGTCCGCCCGGCCCCCGCGGGTACGGCCCCCCGCCCGGCCGCGGCCCGGTGCCGCCACCCGGCGCTCCGTATGGCCGTCCGCCGTTCGCTCCCGGACAATACGGGCCGCCCGCGCTCGCCCCGGGCTTCGGCGGTCCGCCCGGGCCACCACCGCCGCCCCGCCGCAACACCGGGGTGATCGTCGCGTGGGTGCTCGGCGGCGTCGCGGTCGTCGCGGTGATCGCGCTCGTGGTGACGGTCGTGGCGACCAGATCGTCGTCGGAGGACTCCGCGGCTGCCGGCACGTCGAGCCCCTCATCCGCCCCGACCTCGACCACGAGCGACCCCTCGCCGAGCGGGACCGGATCGGAGCCGGGGTCGACCGACTACACGGCGCTGGCCGAGATCCGCTCCGCGTTGCTCGCCTACATCACGGCACACAACGCGCGCGACGTCGGCCGGATGCGCGCCGCGGTGTGCACCCAATCCCGCGATCGGGTCACCGAGGCACCACCCGCCGACGGCGGCGACATCGTCCTCGACGGTTTCCTCGACACGGCCTTCGACGGCAACGTCGCCCAGTCCGAGGTCGTGTCTCACCTCGAGAAGGGCACGGAGAGAACGGCTTCGGAGAAGTCGAGGGAACGGTTCCTCAAGGAGCAGGGTTCGTGGATCTACTGCCCCGACGCCGAACCCGACATCGGCACCTGACCACATCCGTACCTGACCGCACCCGCACCATACGACGCCGGCACCATACGACAAGGGGCGTCCCACCTCGGTGGGACGCCCCTTGTGTCGTTGACGATCAGTAGCGGTAATGCTCGGGCTTGTAGGGGCCCTCGACGTCGACGTTGATGTACTCGGCCTGCTCCTTGGTGAGCTTGGTGAGCGTGCCGCCGAGTGCCTCGACGTGGATGCGCGCAACCTTCTCGTCGAGGTGCTTGGGCAGACGGTAGACCTCGTTGTCGTACTCGTCGTTCTTCGTCCACAGCTCGATCTGCGCGATCACCTGGTTCGAGAAGCTGTTGCTCATCACGAACGACGGGTGGCCGGTCGCATTGCCGAGGTTGAGCAGGCGCCCCTCGGACAGCACGATGATCGACTTGCCGTTCTCGAAGATCCACTGGTCGACCTGCGGCTTGACGGTGATGCGCTTGGCACCCGACCGCTCGAGCCCGGCCATGTCGATCTCGTTGTCGAAGTGACCGATGTTGCCGAGGATCGCCTGGTGCTTCATCGCCCGCATGTGCTCGAGGGTGATGATGCCGAGGTTGCCGGTCGAGGTGATGACGATGTCGGCGTTGCCGATCGCGTCCTCGACGGTGACGACGTCGAAGCCGTCCATGAGCGCCTGCAGTGCGTTGATCGGGTCGATCTCGGTGACCTGGACACGGGCGCCCTGGCCGGCGAGCGACTCCGCGCATCCCTTGCCCACGTCGCCGTAACCGCAGATCAGCACCTTCTTGCCGCCGATGAGGACGTCGGTGCCGCGGTTGATGCCGTCGATCAGCGAGTGCCGGGTCCCGTACTTGTTGTCGAACTTCGACTTGGTGACGGAGTCGTTGACGTTGATCGCCGGGAAGGCGAGATCGCCGGCGGCGGCGAACTGGTACAGGCGCAGAACGCCGGTGGTGGTCTCCTCGGTGACGCCCTGGACCGATTCGGCGATCCCGGTCCACTTGCCCTTGTCGGTCTCGAAGCGCTTGCGCAACAGTTCGAGGAACACCTTGTACTCGGCCGGATGATCGTCCTCGGCGGGCGGGACCACGCCGGCCTTCTCGAATTCGGCGCCGCGCAGCACGAGCATCGTCGCGTCACCGCCGTCGTCGAGGATCATGTTCGCCGGTTCACCCGGCCAGGTCAGCATCTCCTCGGCCGCCCACCAGTACTCCTCCAGGGTCTCGCCCTTCCAGGCGAAGACCGGCACACCCTTCGGCTCTTCCGGGGTGCCGTTCGGGCCCACCACGATCGCCGCGGCGGCGTGGTCCTGGGTGGAGAAGATGTTGCACGAGGCCCAGCGGACCTCTGCGCCGAGCGCGGTCAGGGTCTCGATGAGAACGGCGGTCTGCACGGTCATGTGCAGCGAGCCGGAGATCCGAGCCCCCTTGAGCGGCAACACGTCTGCATACTCGCGTCGCAGTTCCATGAGTCCGGGCATCTCGTGCTCGGCGAGCTCGATCTCCTTGCGGCCGAAGTCCGCGAGGGACAGGTCGGCAACCTTGTAGTCGATTCCGTTGCGGCTGTCGGCCTTCAGCTCGTCCTGAGCAGTCGTCATCTGATCCCCTTGTCGTTCGCGTCGGGCGCCTGATGATGCAGGCGCGAATGCGTTCGATCCAGGCTATCGGAACGACCGGCCGGTTCCGAGGGGCAGGGGCGTCGGATTCAGCTACCGCGCGAGGGACCGTCGTCGGCGGCGACCCCGTGGGCAGACGCATCGACCTCGCCCACCAGCTCCCCGCGCTCCCTTCGCGCGAAGACCGACTTGCGATAGCCGTAGGCGAAGTACACGACGACGCCGAGGACCATCCACACGACGAACCGGATCCAGGTCTCGACCGACAGGTTCAGCATCAGCCACAGGCACGCGAGGATCGACAGGATCGGTACCAGCGGGACGAGCGGCACGCGGAAGCCACGCTCGAGATCGGGCCGGGTCCGGCGCAGGACGATGACTCCGACACTCACCAGCACGAAGGCGAAGAGCGTGCCGATGTTGACCATCTCCTCCAGCGTCCCCATCGGGAAGAAGGCCGCGAGCACGCCCGAGACGACACCGACCAGGACGGTGAATCGCACGGGGGTCCCGCGCTTGCCCGTACGGGCAAGCGATCGGGGCAGCAGGCCGTCGCGGGCCATCGCGAATCCGACGCGGGTCTGGCCGAGCATCAGCACCATGACGACCGTCGTCAGACCGGCGAGGGCACCGAGGTTGATGACCCAGCCGGCCCAGGTCACCCCGTGATACTCGAACGCGGTGGTGAGGGTCGACCCGGACACCTCACCGGTCGCCGGGTCCGTCTTGTCGGCCAGTTCCGGGTACGGAACCATGCCGGAGACGACCAGGCTGACGCCGACGTAGAGAACGGTCACGATCGCAAGGGATCCGAGGATGCCGCGGGGCATGGCCTTCTGCGGATTCTTGGTCTCTTCGGCGGTGGTCGCCACGACGTCGAAACCGATGAAGGCGAAGAACACCAGCGACGCGGCGGCGAGCAGGCCGTACCACCCGAAGGTGCTGCCCTCGGCACCCGTGATCGCCGAGAACAGCGTCTGGTGCAGACCCGACTCTCCTTCGGCCGGCGGAGCAGCGGGGGGTACGAACGGGTCGTAGTTCTTCGCCGAGATGTAGAAGGCGCCGACAACGATGACGAGCAGGACGACGAAGACCTTGATCGTCGTGATGACGAGCGACACCCGCGACGACAACTTGGTTCCGAGGGCGAGCAGGACCGTCAAGACCGCGATGAGCAGGACCGCACCCCAGTCGAAACTGATGGAGTCGGTGATCTCGATGGATGCCGACGTCCCGAGGATGTTGCCCAGGTAGAGGGACCACCCCTTGGCGACCACGGACGCCGCCAACGCGAACTCCAGGATCAGGTCCCACCCGATGATCCAGGCGATGAATTCGCCGAACGTCGCGAAGGTGAAGGTGTACGCACTACCGGCGACCGGCACCGTCGATGCGAATTCGGCATAACAGAGGGCGGCGAGTCCGCACGCGATGGCGGCCAGCACGAAGGCCAACGACACCGAGGGTCCGGCGAGATTGCCCGCCGTGCGCGCGGTGAGAGTGAAGATTCCGGCGCCGACCACGACGGCCACACCGAAGACGGTCAGATCCCACGAGGTGAGGTCTTTGCGGAGTTTGGTATCGGGTTCGTCGGTGTCGGTGATCGATTGCTCGACCGACTTGACGCGCCTGAACGGGCTACTCATCGGGTCCTCCCATGGTCCGGCGGAACCAGAGTCACTGGCCCACCCGCGGTCGTGCGACGAGGACGAACTCGCCTGGAGCGAATGCCTACGCTATCCGAACGATGTTCGGATCGAAGCACATCCGCAAAGGCGTGTCAGTCGACGTGCGAAGCACCTTTCCCAGTTGCCCGACACCGGAAACCTCGGGACGGCTCCTGACCGACGCCGTTGTGCCCGCCCTGGGAGGCGGGCGAAGCGAACGGGGACCCTTTCGGGCGCGTGCCCGGTGGGGTCCCCGTCTGGCGTCTGGGCAGTGCGAGGCTTCGGCGGTCAGACGAGACCGCGGAAACCCGTTCCGATCGCTGCGTCGGTGTCCTGCATGACGCGGCTGGCGTTGCTCACACCCTGCTCGAGCGAGGTCAGCGAGTCACGAGACTGGGTGAAGATTCGATCGAACGCGCCCTGCGCGTCGACGTAGGCAGCCTTGGCCTGCTGCGAGTTCCAGTTCCCGTCGAGCGCGGCGACCTGCGCCTTGAGCTGAGAGTTGAGGTCCTCGAGCTGGGTGAAGGCAGCCCGGAGGCCGCCGCTGAGATCGCCGAGAGCGGCGAAGTCGTAATTGATCGAGCCGTTCATGGATGTTCCTTTCGCAGAACGTGGAGTTGAGAAGGCAGGCCGTGGTCAGACGCTGGTGTTCAATCCGCGCGCCGCAGCCGCGTCCTGGTCCTCGTAGCCGGCGAAGCCGTTGGTGAGCTGGGTCTTGATCTGCTCCAGCAGCTGGTTCATCGTCAGCGCGGCCTTGTTCCAGTCGGTGTGCGTTCCGTCGAACGCGACGCCGGCCGAGCCCTGCCATGTCGGCGTCGCATTGCCGGCGTGCTGCGCGATCTGGTTGATGACAGCCTTCATGTCCTCGACGAGACTGCCGACCTTGGCTGCGGTGGCCTGTCCGTCCGCGACGTTCACGGTGACGCCGGCGCCGCCGCCTGCTCCGGGCAAGTTCAGCATGAGTGCTCCTCCTGTGTAACGGCACCGTTTGGCGATGCCCCCGTTGGTATCCGTGACACAGATACCCCTGACAGTTGATTCCCGCGGCGGTCTGTTCCGCGGAATCCCCCGATGCGGATCATGGCATCCATTTCCCGTCGGGCAGGGTCTCTATCAACAGGCTGACCGCCTGTGCGATTCGATGACCCGTTCCCGGCGAGAAGGTGGTCCACACCCGACCGTCCGGGGACTTGCTGGGACTGGACACGATTCGACCCCGCTCGGTGTCGAAAACCGCCACAGCTCCAGAAGATTGAGCGAATCGTCCGTCCTCGTTCATCGAGGCGACGATCTCGGTGCGCGTCCGGCACGACGCGAAGGCGGCCGACACGACGGCGGCATCCGCCGGAGTCGCTCCCAGCGCGTGCAGGGCGTCGGTCGTCTCGATTCCCGTCCGACAGCGGCCGAGCCGGTCGACCACCTCGTCGGACGGAGCCGCGAAGGCCGTGAAGTCAGCCGGCGTCGACGCATCGGACCCGGGTGCGTCGAACTGTGCCCGCACGATGCCGGCGAGTTCCGCCACATCGCCGACGTCGACAACCGTGATGTCGACCCCCGGCCCGGTTCGCTTCGCGAGTACATGCTGGTGACCGTTGCGCGCCACGCATATTCGGCGAACGGCACCGTCGGAGAACGATCGGATCTCGATCTCACGCCATGGTTGCGCCAGCACCCTCAGCACCGTCGCGGCCCACGCCGACGGCTCGCCGTGCTCGACGAGTCCGAGTGCCTCGATCGTCGCGTCGGCTTCGGAGTCCGAGTCGGAGTCGGCGGTCGTAACGGATTCCGTGTCAGCGCCGTCATTCTCGGCGACGTCGCCCAGATCGAGAACGACCGGCCAGGTCTGGACCCCGAAGCGTTCGCCCAGCCTGCGCAGGACCGCGGCGTCGACGAGCAGCCCGGCGTCGTTCGTGATCGGCATCATCGGCGCTCACCCGGGTTGCCGAGCATGAGCGTCTCCGACAGGTATCGGGGATCGACATCCGGACGGAGGTGGGTGTCCGGCTCCGAGACATAATGTGCGGCAGGGCGATCCGACGTGGCCAGATCGGCCCACGTGGCCGTCTGCTCCGTCGTTTCGCTCGCCGAGGACGTCGGTGCGTCCGGCGAGTCGAGATCAGCGGCGACCGTGCGAACGACTGCACCGCGGTCTGCCGCGGCGACGCCGGGGGCCACCGGAGGTGGTACGCCGGGACCCGGACCGGGAGCCGACGTGGCCGGCGCCCCGCCGGGCGTCGTGGTGGTGACCTGCGGTGAGCTGCTCGCCACGATGGTCGGTGCGTACTTGAGCTTCTCGGGCGGCGGTACGAACACTCCCCCGAAGCCCACGGGCGTCACCGCACCGGGAGGCGCCGCGGACGCCGGAGTCGGCAGCGGTGGTGCCGATGCACGCGCTGCGGCCGCCTGCTCGGCAGCGAGCGGGTCACCGGACACCAGCACCGGCGCCGGCCGTGCCGATTCCCATGGCGCGGCAACCGATTCGGTGGCGTTTTCATACGTCTGCATCACCCGCGCGGCGCGCATGCGCTGGTGCGCGACCGCGCGCTCGGCCTGGGCGGCGGCGCCGGCGATGATCGGGGCGACCGCCGTGGCCGTGGTGGCGATCTCATGCAACTTCTCGACGACGTCGACCTCCGCGAGGTCGGGCATGTTGAGCCGCGCGACGGTGATGGCTGCGGCCTGCGATTCGGCGCGCGCCGCATTCTCGACGGCCTCGGCCGCGACGTCGGCGAACCATGGTGCCAACCGCGTCAGTTTCTCGAAAGCCGCACTTGTGTGGGCTGACTGCCAGTGTGCGCCCAGCCGTGCCAGCACGGCCGCGTACTCGACGCCCGCTTCCCCGACCTCGGCGGCGAGGGCGGCCCAGGCCAGCCCGGCTTCCGCCAGCGGCGCGGGGCCGGGCCCCGCGCCGAGGTCGGCGGCGAGTTGTTCGGTCGGACGGGTGTCCCAGTTGACTCCGGTGAAGCCGATCACGAGCGCCTCCCTTCGATGCCGGCGGATTGTGGGTGTGTGAGCTGAGTGGCGCTGCTGCGCAGAATGTTTCGGGCGCTACTAGAGCGCCACCCGGAAGGCGTCCGACGCCGCGGCATCGCCCTCGATGAAGCCGGCGGCCTGCGCTCGGAGGACGGCGGCGATCTTCCGCATCTCCGTGACTCCCGTCGCCGTGTCCGTCTCGAACTTCTCGGCGACCGCGGTGAAGCTCGCGGCGGCCGCGGTCGACACCTCGTCTCGGCCCTGGGCCGCGACCGGGAGTGCGCGGCCCGCGCCGGTGAGCGCCAGTTCGAGGCGATCGGCGATCCGGTCGAGGTCGCTTGCCGCCGAGATCAGTTCGGCGGGTTCGACGCGGAGTCGGGAGTTGCTCATACTTCCTCGTTTCGTTTCGGACCGGGCACGCCCAGTCGGAGTTCGATGTCCGGACTCGGATCGCTGTCGGCGGCTTCGTCGAAGCCGATGACAGCCGGCGCGACCTCGGGTGACTCACCGACCACGCGACGACCGTTGTCCTCGGTGACCAGATAGTCGGGGACCGCGTGCTGGTCTTCTGCGGCGCCCGCGCCCCGCGCACCGGCCGCACCCATCGGGGCACCGGCCATCGGCGCGCCGCCCATCGGCATCGCCGCGGGTCCGGTCACGGGTCTGGCCGTCGTCGATCCCCCGAGGGCGGGTTCGCCGAGGGAGAAGTTCGTCGGGACGGTCGGCCGAGAAGCACCGAGCGGCGTCATGACTCCACCCACGCCGCCGATGCCGCCGCCACCACCGCCGCCTCCCCCACCGCCGCCACCGCCGCCTCTGGACTTCGGTGACAGCGCGGCCGGGACCACGGCCGGCGATTCGTGATCGACGTTCAGCATCTTGCTGATCGGCTGCATCAGGGAGGTCGGCAACTCGGTGGCTGTGGACATGGCCGGCGACACGACGTCGAGAATGGAACTCGCGAGCGTGAACGGCGATTGTCCGGCGCCGGCCGTGGGTGCGCCGGTGACCGCGACCGGTGCTCCGTTCACCGCCATGGCAGTTGTCGGGCCGAGTAGTTCGGCCCGGGTCACGGCGACCGCGGCGGTCGCCTGCGACAGTCCGATGGAGGCGAACCCGGCCGCAGCCGCGAAGCCCGCGCCGACCGCCGGTGTCATCATCATGGGGACCGCCATGCTGGTGATCTTTGCGACTGTTGCCGCGATGATCCCCTGCACCACCGCCAGCCCCTTCGCGACGATGGCGGCAGCGGTCTTGGTGTCCAGCGAGATCCCGGAGCCCTGCGTCGCGAGTGACGAACTGTTGGCACCTGCTTCCGCGGTCTTGGCGCCGGCACTCACCGCACCCTGCCCGGTCCACAACTGGTCGGCGAGCTTGAGTGCGCTCTGCCCCATCGTCATCGACGTCTCGAGCACCTTGGTGAGGCTTTCGAAGATGACCGTCGGGTCGAAGCCGCCGCCGGAGAGGTCACCGGTGCCGAAACCACCCAGCAGATCGGTCATCGGCTTGATGAACATGTCCAGATTCGGCGGCTGCAGCGGAGGCAGTCCCGGCAGCGGCGGCAGCGGCGGCAGAACGGGCAGCGGCGGCAACCCCATCCCGCCGAGCACGTCTGCGACGGTTCGGTCCAGGATCGGCCCGAGCGGTGTCGCCTCGATCATCTGCTGCACCGTCATGTGGTTCAGGGCCGGCACATCGGGGATGCCGGGTGGTGCCGGCATCTGCGGTGGAACCGTCACAGCACCGAGCGGATGGCCGCGGCGCTCGAGGCATCGGTGCCCTCGAATTCGGCGAGACCCGCCGCGGTGGACGCGGCGGTGGCTGCGTGTACGGCCGCCAGCTGGCCCACCGACATGAGATGACTGGCCTGCGCCGCGATGAACGCGGCGAGAAACTCCTGGCCGATCAGCCCGAAGACGGGGACCATCGCTGCCGTGTTGGCCGCGGCGTCGATGGAACCCGCGGTCCCGACCGCGGTCGCCATCGCAGCGTTCGTTGCGGCGAAGCCCTCGAGCACCTCCGGCGTCACCTTGACGTCCGTCATTCTCGAACCCCCTCGTTCTCGTGAGTCTGATGAAACGATTCCGTGTCGGCCGAACCCGTCATTCGGCCGGACGAGCGGCCAGCATGTCGCCGAACGACTCGTTGAACTCCTCGGTCACCGCGGCGATCCGGGCGTAGACCTTCTGCGCGGCCAGCGCGGCGGTCGTCACGACCTGGTCGGCCAGGCGGCTCGCACCGAGTTCGTTGGCGCCGTAGGCGAATTCGAGGTCGACGAGCGCGCCCTTGCCGTCCACCTCGGCGGTGACCAGCCCGTCGGACGACGTCTCCCGCACCGAGATCCCGCGCAGTTTCTCCTGGAACTCGTGCAGGCCGTCGAGCTGCCGTTGCGCGCGCGCCTCGAGTTCGTCCATTCCCCAGGTCATCGCTGCAACCACGACGCGGGGGCGTCGGCTTCCTCGTCGTCGCGCCATTCGGCTCGCGCGAGATCGTCCGGGCGGGGCAGCTGCATCTCCTGCACGAGGTCACGGTCGATGCCGGCGGCAAGGAGGTTCTCGCGGAGCCGGATTCCCGCGGACATCGCCGCCTGCTGACAGAGTCGGAGGATGTCACCGGCGAGCAGAGCCGGGTCCTTGGCGAGCTCAGACGGTTCGATACGGACCGATACGGGCAGGCCCTGGGCGGTGGTTCGGACGCCGAGCCCGCCGGATCGGGATCGAGCGGTCGTGTACTCGTGCATCACCGCCCACGGGTCGTCGGCGTCACCGTCGACGGGATCCCGAGGATCGTCGGAGTAGGTCATGGAAAGCTGCACCCCCTTCACGCCGAATATGACGCAGCCGGGGCCCCTTTCGGTTCCATCGAATTCTCGTTCGACGGAAGCAGACCTCCCACATGCGGATCCGTGAAGATCCGCGCACCCCGCTGCGCACATGTGTGAGTGCCTGATACTGCCATACTCACCTCAACGCCACCACACCAGCGATACGCAATGCCAAACGTATGCCCTGAGACGGTGTGTGGATCTCGTCCGGACCAGGTCGACGGGCTTCGGTAGACTGCCGCAGGACGCAGCCGGGGTTGATCGACAAAACGGGGTGGATTCGCTGCACGCCTCGCCGAACTCGCAGCCTGTCGCGATCGGCGCCCGGCCGCTTGACCAGAGGATTCCCCGATGACGTATGAGAACCCCACGAGGCCCGACGGACCTGGGGCCGACGGCTCGAATGCCGACGCGCCTGCGCCGCCGCCGTGGCTGCAGTTCGCGCCGCCGCCGGCCGATTCCGGGCCGCCACCGCCGACCCGGCCGTCCGCTCATCCGAATGACAGTGGATCACCCGCCGGCGCACCGACTCCCCCGCGACCCGAGGCCGACGCCGGCCGCGTCGCTCCGATGTCCGATCAACACGACTCCCCACACCCGCCTGTCCACGAATTCGGCCCGGCGACGTACCCCGGAGCCGCGCCCGCCGATCCCCATCCGGCCGGCGGGGCTCCGTCGCCACACTTCCGTCCCGAGTTTCCGCCGCCGACGAATCCAACCGCTGCCCCGTGGCCGCCGCACGTTCCGCCCGGCCCCAGATCGGATCACCTCGGCCCGGATCACTTCGGCCCCGACCAGTTCAGCGGGCCGGCACCGGCGTCCGGAGGATCGCCGCACCCCGTCGACCCGCGCTTGGCTCCTCCGCCGCCCGTCCCGCCCGCGTCTCATCCGGGCGATCCGGGACCTGCTCACCAGTCGATGCCGGTCACCGCTCACCAACCGCCCCCACACCCGGGTCCCGCTCCGGTCGGTCCCGCTCCGGTCGGTCCCGGCCCCGGCCCTGCCCCGAACTTCCCTGGACAGCCCTTCCCCGGACAGCCGATGCAGCACGGATACGGGCCGCCGCCGGGAGGCCCGTCGCTCGACGAGGTCGCGCTGATCCGCAAGGCCCGTCGTGCCCCTAGCCGCGGCTGGCGTCGCGCGGTGCACACGTTGTCGGCCGGTGCGATCAATCCCGGAGAGTCGCAGGGCGACATCGAATACCAGCAGCTGCTCGAACGTGTGAACCGGCCGGTCCGTGGGGACTATCGCATCGCTGTGCTGTCACTCAAAGGCGGCGTCGGCAAGACCACGACCACCGTCGGCCTCGGCTCCACGTTCGCCTCGCTGCGCGGCGACCGCGTCATCGCCGTCGACGCCAATCCCGACCTCGGTACACTCGCACAACGGATTCCGCAACAGACACGGTCGACGGTCCGCGACCTGCTCGCCGACGAGAACGTCTACCGCTACTCCGATGTCCGGGCACACACCTCGCAGGCCCCGAGCCGACTCGAAGTCCTTGCCTCCGAGCGAGATCCGGCGATGGCCGAGGCGTTCAACGAGGAGGAGTACCGGGGCGTCATCACCGTGCTCCAGCGGTTCTACAACATCATCATCACCGACTGCGGCACCGGCCTGAGCCACTCGGCGATGAACGGCGTCCTCGATCTCGCGAACATGATCATCCTCGTCAGCTCTCCTGCTCTCGACGGTGCTCGCAGCGCCGGGGCCACCCTCGACTGGCTGGAGGCGCACGGGTTCGGACATCTCGTCTCGCGGGCCGTCGTCGTCCTGAGCTCGTCGCGGCCCGGTTCGTCGACCATCGACACCGACCAGCTGGGCCAGCACTTCCTCACGCGATGCCGCGCCGTCCACAAGGTCCCGTTCGACGATCACCTCGCCGAAGGCGCGGATGTGGACCTGGAACTGATGTCGAAGCCGACGAAGCGTTCTTTCGTCGAGCTGGCGGCCACCATCGCCGACGATTTCTCCGGAGGTCCCGCGCACCGGGAGGAGCCGTTCCTCCGGTGATGTTCCGGATGCCGAGGGCGCCGACGCCTACGCGGCTTCCGAGCGGTCCGCTCGCCGGTCCCGCCGCGCGATCCGCCACCGCCGCGCCAGATGGATGAATGTCGGTATGACGATCGTGCACACCGAGGCGATGATGAAGATCTCGATGTTGTCGCGGATGACCGGGACGTTGCCGAGGAAGTAGCCCAGCAGGATGATCCCGGCCGCCCAGACGAAACTGCCCAGCACGCTGAAGAAGGTGAACGTGCGGTGCGGCATGCCGCTGAACCCGGCGACCAGCGGGGTGAGAGTGCGGACGATGCCGATGAACCTGCCGAAGAACACGGTGAGCGGGCCGAAGCGATCGAAGTAGTGGTTGGTCTTGGCGAGGTACTCGGGTCCGATGGTGCGCATCAGCTTGCCCTCGACGACACCACGACCCACCCGGCGGCCGATGAAGTAACCGCACTGGTCGCCGATGATCGCTGCCAGCGGCACGGCGAGGCACAGCAGCCACAGCGGCGCGAAGGGATCGGGTTGCGCCGCGAACACGCCGGCTGTGAAGAGCACCGAGTCACCGGGAAAGATGAAGCCGACCAGGATTCCGGTCTCCACGAAGATCAGCACGCAGAGACCGATGAGGCCACCGGTGGCCACGAATGACTCGATGTCGAAGGGATTCATCGAATCCCACAGTAGTGGGGCGGAATGCCCAGTGGAGTACGGTGACCGGCTCCACCGGCTGGGCGTCGGCAATCGTTCAGCCCCCGGTAACCCCGACCCCGCCCGGACCCGACGCGCATGGCGGCCGGGGATGCGGTTTACTCGACGTCTGAGGAGTACGACGGCCGCGGCCGTGTACCGGTCCGTCGCCGAGGACGCGACCTGACGCCCGCACGCGCGACACCGAGGGGAGACGCAGTGCCCACCACGCATCGGGATTCGTCCCCGACCGTAACCGGCCCGACGCTGCGAACGGTGGCCCGCACCGACGTCCGCGTCGACTACCACACCATTCACGGCTACCGCCGCGCCTACCGGATCGCCGGCAGCGGTCCCGCGCTGCTGCTCATCCACGGCATCGGCGACAACTCGTCGACGTGGGACGAGGTCATCCCGATCCTCGCGCAGCACTACACCGTCATCGCGCCCGACCTCCTCGGGCACGGGAACTCCGACAAGCCCCGCGCCGACTACTCGGTGCCCGCCTTCGCCAACGGGATGCGCGACCTTCTCGTCGTCCTGGGGATCAGCAAGGTGACGGTCGTGGGCCACTCACTGGGTGGCGGCGTCGCGATGCAGTTCTGCTATCAGTTTCCGCGCTTCGTCGAGCGCCTGGTGCTGGTCGCGGCCGGCGGGGTCACCCGCGACGTCAACCCCGCCCTGCGGCTGTTCTCGCTGCCCGTCGTCCCGCAGGTGCTGTCGGTGCTCCGCGTCCCCGGCGTGGTCCCGGGTCTCACGACACTCGCGAAAGCGATCGTCGCCGCTCCGGCGCCGCCCCTGTTCCCGTCCTCGGCGACACCCGAACATCTCCTGGCCGACCACGAGGACCTCATGCGGGTCCTCGGCGGGCTCGCCGACCCGACCGCATCGGCAGCCTTCCTCCGCACGTTGCGCGCCGTCGTCGACTGGCGCGGGCAATCCGTCACGATGCTCGACCGCTGCTACCTCACCGAGCGCCTGCCGGTCCTGCTCGTGTGGGGCGACCGGGACATCGTGATCCCGCACCACCACGGTGAACTGGCGCATTCGGCGATCCCCCACTCCGAGTTCGAGACCTTCACCGGGTCAGGCCATTTCCCGTTCCATGACGATCCGGAGCGTTTCTGCCGAGTCGTCATCGATTTCATCTCGCGCCACGCGCCGGTCGAGTTCGACCCCCTCAACTGGCGGCATCTCATGTCCGAGGGCGCCCATCCGGAGCAGTTCGTCGGGGACGACGACACCGTCGACGAGGTGCTCGAGGCCTTCGAAGACGAGCGCAACGCCACCTGACCCGAAACACACACGCGTATGCCACCATTGCTGGATGACCTACCCGGGCAGTGACGATCACGGCACACGTCCGTTGCCACCTCAGCCGAACGCGTACGATTCCAGCCCCGGATTCGTGCCGACTCCTGCCGACTACTCGCATCCGGCCCAATTCCCGAGCGCCGGTCCGGCTCCCGCGTACGGCGGCCCCTACGTCGACGCGGGTGCCGCAGCGCTGCCCGAACCGCCGCTGGTGGTCATCGGCGACATCACGTGCACGCAGCACTACGTGATCACGCCGTCGGGCACATTCCCACTCGCGGGTTCGCAGTGGGAGGTCACCGACATGTCCGTGTCCTCCGAACAGATGTCGCAGACGGGCCTGGTGCTGGCGCTGGTCGGGTTCTTTCTGGTCTGCTTTCTGAGTCTGCTGTTCTTGCTCATGAAAGAGCGGCGCACGACGGGTTACATCCAGGTGCGGGTCCGGGGCGCGGGCGGCGTCATGCACGTCACCAACATCCCGGCGACCTCACCCTGGGCGATGAGCGACGTCTCCGGTCGCGTGTACTACGCACGACAACTGGCCGCAGCCGTCTGAGTCGCCTGACCCGTGATCCCACGATCCGAGCACGCCGTCCCACCCGAGTCACGAGGAGGATCCACCCGATGACCACACCAGAGAATCCCGGCGACAAGCCCAACGACCCGTTCGTGAAGCAGCCACCGCCTGCCGACCCGGCGCCGTCCCACGGCACCGACTCCACCCAGCAGCCGGCGGGTCCGGATCACGGCGCGGCGACGTCGCAGCCCGGCTTCGAGAATCCCCAGTACGGCGACCAGCAGTATGGAGGACAGCAGTACGGGGACCAGCAGTACGGCGCACCCCAGCAGTACGGGAACCAGCAGTACGGCGCACCCCAGCAGTACGGGAACCAGCAGTATGGGGGTCAGCAGTATGGGGCACCCCAGCAGTACGGGGCACCGCAAGGCGGGTATCCGGCGGCACCCGGGTACGGCTACGGCGGCGCACCCGACCCCACCGCGCCGTACGGCCGGGACCCGGCCACCGGTGAACCTCTCTCCGACAAGTCGAAGCTCGTCGCGGGCCTGTTGCAGATCTTCCTCGGCAGCCTGGGCGTCGGCCGCTTCTACATCGGCGACAACACCACCGGCGCCATCCAACTCGGTCTGACCATCATCGGGTACATCACCGCGATCTTCATCGTCGGGATCTTCATCGTCTTCGGTGTCGCCGTGTGGGCACTGATCGACGGCATCATGATGCTGACCGGCAATGTGCGGGACAAGAACGGTCTCAAGCTCGGCAACTAGCCCCCGTCATCGCCAGCACGCCCCGGCAAGCCGCCCACCGGAGAGCCACGGCCGACCTATCGTCGCCGGTCATCTCCCGGAGGACGGGTTCCCGGGGCGTCGTGCGTCAGCCGCCGCAACAACCGATGGGCCCGCGTACGTCGCGGGTCACGGTGTTGCGCGCGGCGAGTTCGTCGTCGGCGGGATAGTCGACACCGACCAGGCACAGCCCGCGGGCCTCGGCCACGGGCACTTGGCTGCTGCGTTCCCGCTCGCCGAGAAGCCCACGGCACCAGGCGATGTCGCGCCTGCCGTCGCCGACACTCGCCACCGCACCGACCAGCGAACGCACCATCGACCAGCAGAATGCATCCGCGCTCACCTCGCCGACCAGGACACCGTCGGAATCCCTGGTCCAGGCGAATCGCTGGAGATCCCGGATGGTCGTCGCACCCTCGCGCCGACGACAGAACGCCGCGAAATCGTTGAGGCCCAGCAACACCGACGACGCAGCGTTCAACGCGTCGACGTCGAGAGGTCGACGCCACGTGGCAGTCGTCCGTGCAACCACCGGCTCGGCACCCCACCGGGCATCGGTCAGGCGGTACCGGTAGTGACGGCGTAGGGCCGAGAACCGCGCGTCGAATTCGCCGGGCACCACCCGTGCCGCCGTCACCCGCACGTCGTCGGGACACATCTTCGCGAGACGTCCGACGAGGGTCGACGGATCGCCGCCGATCGATCTGGTCTCCAGCGTCGTCCGCGGGACATCGGCGTGTGCGACCTGCCCCGTCGCATGGACACCGGCATCGGTTCGGCCCGCCACGGTCAGGCGCACCGGCACCCGCAGCACCGTCGACAACCGGGTCTCGAGTTCCTCGCAGACGCTGCGCTGACCGACCTGCCGTGCCCATCCGGCGAAGTCGGTTCCGTCGTAGGAGATGTCGAAGCGGAGACGACAGAACCCGCCGGCACCGGGATCCGGGCCGACGGGTTCGGTCTGCGATTCTCGACTCAGTCGACTACTTCTTGTCGCCGTCGACGTCTGCTCCGGCTGCCTCGGCATCGGGAGCGGTCGCCGCGGTGGACTCGTCGTCGACGGCCTCGGCCACGGCCTCGGCGTTGGCGACCTCGGCATCGGTGGCGTCGGCCTCGACGGCCTCCACCACGTTGTCCGCGCCATCAGCCGAATCGGTATCGGCGACAACCTCTTCGGTGGCGTCGAGCTTGTCCTCGGCGGCCTTCTTGGAGGCGGCGACGCGGGTCGCGCGGCTGGCCTCGCTCGACGCGGTGGTCTCGCGCACCAGCTCGATCACGGCCATGGGGGCGTTGTCACCCTTGCGCGGCAGCGTCTTGATGATGCGGGTGTAGCCACCCGGACGATCGGCGAAGAACGGGCCGATCTCGTCGAACAGTGTGTGCACGACGTCCTTGTCACGGATGTCCTTCAGCACCTCACGACGGTTGGCCAGCTTGCCGGCCTTGGCGTGGGTGATGATCTTCTCCGCGTACGGACGCAGGCGCTTGGCCTTGGCTTCCGTGGTGGTGATGCGGCCGTGCTCGAAGAGCGAGGTGGCGAGATTCGCCAGCATCGCCTTCTGGTGGCTGGCCGACCCGCCGAGGCGGGCACCCTTGGTGGGCTTGGGCATTGTCTTCTCCTAGGAGGACCCCGCATCACTCGATGCGGAAGTCAGGGTTGGGCAGTGACAGCTACCGCCGCGTCAAAGCGACTACAGCTGCTCGGTCTCCGCGAAATCCTCACCGGAATCGGCGTCGAAGGACGCGTCTTCCGACCACGTGCCGGTGGCCGGGTCATAACCTGCGACCTGCGACGGATCGAAGCTCGCCGGGCTGTCCTTGAGCGACAGACCGAGCGCGTGCAGCTTGACCTTGACCTCGTCGATCGACTTCTGACCGAAGTTGCGGATGTCGAGCAGATCCGACTCGGTCCGGGCAACCAGCTCGCCGACGGTGTGCACACCCTCGCGCTTGAGGCAGTTGTAGGACCGGACGGTCAGCTCGAGATCCTCGATCGGCAGGCTGAACGACGCGATGTGGTCGGCCTCGGCCGGCGACGGCCCGATCTCGATGCCCTCGGCCTCGACGTTGAGTTCCCGGGCCAGCCCGAACAGCTCCACCAGGGTCTTGCCCGCCGATGCCAGCGCGTCACGCGCACTGATCGAGTTCTTGGTCTCCACATCGAGCACCAGGCGATCGAAGTCGGTGCGCTGCTCGACACGGGTTGCCTCGACCTTGTAGGTCACCTTGAGCACCGGCGAGTAGATCGAGTCGACCGGGATACGGCCGATCTCGGCACCCGACGCCTTGTTCTGCACGGCCGGAACATAGCCGCGGCCCCGCTCGACGACGAGCTCGATCTCGAGCTTGCCCTTGTCGTTCAGGGTGGCGATGTGCAGATCGGGGTTGTGCACGGTGACACCGGCCGGGGGCACGATGTCGGCGCCGGTGACGGTGCCCGGACCCTGCTTGCGCACGTACATGGTGACCGGCTCGTCCTCGTCGGAGCTGACCACGAGGCCCTTGAGGTTCAGGATGATGTCGGTGACGTCTTCCTTGACCCCGGCCACGGTGGTGAACTCGTGGAGCACGCCGTCGATACGAATGCTGGTGATGGCAGCACCCGGGATCGAGCTGAGCAGGGTACGACGCAGCGAGTTGCCGAGGGTGTAACCGAAGCCCGGCTCGAGCGGCTCGATGACGAACTTCGAACGGTCCTCGGCAAGGACTTCCTCGGTGAGGGTGGGTCGCTGTGAGATGAGCATTTCTTGGATATCTCCTTTGGCCGACCGCTATATGACGGCCTCGAGGGTGAACCGAACAGCTGCTGCTGTCTGGCGGTGTGTCTTACTTCGAGTAGAACTCGACGATGAGCTGCTCGGTGAGCGGGACGTCGATCTGAGCACGCTCGGGCACGCTGTGCACGAGGATGCGCAGGGTCGACGGCACGACCTGGAGCCAACCCGGGACCGGACGATCGCCGACGAGCTCCTTGGCGATCTGGAACGGGACGGTCTGCAGCGACTTCGGGCGGACGTCGATGATGTCGTACTGGCTGACGCGGTAGCTGGGCACGTCGACCTTCACACCGTTGACGGTGAAGTGGCCGTGGCTGACCAGCTGGCGGGCCTGGCGACGGGTCCGGGCGATGCCCGAGCGGTACACGACGTTGTCGAGACGGGTCTCGAGCAGCTTCAGCAGTTCGTCACCGGTCTTGCCGGTGCGACGGTTCGCCTCTTCGAAGTAGCGGCGGAACTGCTTCTCCATGACGCCGTAGGTGAAGCGCGCCTTCTGCTTCTCCTGCAGCTGGAGCAGGTACTCGCTCTCCTTGATCCGCGAACGGCCGTGCTGGCCGGGCGGGTAGGGGCGACGCTCGAACGCTGCGTCTCCACCGATGAGGTCGACGCGGAGACGACGGGACTTCTTTGTTGCGGGGCCGGTATAACGAGCCATGTCTTATCTCTTCCTTTCCCGCTAGACCCGGCGCCGCTTGGGCGGACGGCAACCGTTGTGCGGCTGCGGGGTCACATCGGAGATGGTGCCGACCTCGAGGCCGGCTGCCTGCAGGGAGCGGATGGCGGTCTCGCGACCCGAGCCCGGTCCCTTGACGAAGACGTCGACCTTCTTGACGCCGTGTTCCTGGGCCTTGCGCGCAGCATTCTCGGCCGCGAGCTGAGCCGCGAACGGGGTGCTCTTGCGCGAACCCTTGAAACCGACGTGGCCCGACGATGCCCAGCTGATGATGTTGCCGCTGGGGTCGCTGATCGACACGATGGTGTTGTTGAACGTCGACTTGATGTGCGCGTGGCCGTGCGGGACGTTCTTCTTATCGCGACGGCGGGTGCCCTTCTTGGGGCCTGCGCTACGTGACTTCGGAGGCATTACTTCTTCTTCCCGGCGATGGTCTTCTTCGGGCCCTTGCGAGTGCGGGCATTGGTCTTGGTGCGCTGTCCGCGCACAGGCAGGCCACGACGGTGGCGCAGACCCTGGTAGCAGCCGATCTCGATCTTGCGACGGATGTCGGCCTGCACCTCGCGACGCAGGTCACCCTCGACCTTCACCGAGGCTTCGATGTACTCACGCAGCTTCGAGACGTCTGCGTCGGTGAGATCCTTGGCTCGCAGGTCGGGGCTCAGGCCCGTTCCCTCGAGGATCTCCTTGGAGGTGGTACGCCCAACTCCATAGATGTAGGTCAGTGCGATCTCCAGCCGCTTCTCGCGGGGGAGATCCACACCAGCAACACGTGCCATGTGGCGGATTTCCTTTTCGATTCTCAGAGGTCTGCTCCCAGTCCGTCCCGCGAGCTGGTGCCGAACCGTGTGTCCGGCCTCGTGGGCTCCGGCCTCTGATCCGGAGGTAGGCGGTGACGCGTCTGTCGCCGCTGGTGTTGGGAGGTCCTTGTGTGTTCAGTTGTCGATCTTCAGTTGTTCTGACTCAAGCGACCCGGAGGGTGCGCGTGATCAGCCCTGACGCTGCTTGTGACGCAGGTTCTCGCAGATCACCATGACCCGACCGTTGCGGCGGATCACCTTGCACTTCTCGCAGATCGGCTTGACGCTCGGCTGAACCTTCACGTCAATCTCTCCTGCTCGGCTCGCCCGCGCGCACGCCGAAAGCGGCCGTGCACGTGGGTGTCGGTCTCCTCCCGAACGGATGTCCGGGAAGTCTGTCCCCGGCATCGCCGGGAAAGTCTCACTTGTAGCGGTACACGATTCGCCCACGAGCCAGGTCGTAGGGCGAGAGTTCCACGACGACCCGATCCTCGGGCAGGATGCGGATGTAGTGCTGTCGCATCTTGCCGCTGATGTGGGCGAGAACCTTGTGTCCGTTCTCCAGCTCAATACGAAACATCGCATTGGGCAGGGGTTCGATCACTCGACCCTCGACCTCGATGGCCCCGTCTTTCTTCGCCATGTCCTCCGCGATCCTGGCCGTGACCACGACATCCGGGTGATGCCGCGGCGCATCGGCCGGGTTGAATCAGTGTTTGTCCGTTAGGGTGTGGGCACCGGTCCGCGAGGACCTGCACCCGGTGTGCGCCGACCGGGCCCACGTGCTGACACGCTGATGCCCGGCACGCGATGCGCACCGACGATCCATGTTACGCGAACGAGCAGGCCAGGCCAAATGCGTGCTCAGCGCCACGGAGAGAGGCCGCACCGGATGGGCACTGTCGACGACTATCTCGACGGACTCGACCCCGCCGACCGCGAGGTGGTCGGACGCATCTACGCCGTCGCCCGCACCGCGGTCCCCGACACCGCTCAGGGCAAGGGCTACGGCATGCCGGCCCTGACATATCGCGGGAGCCCGCTCCTCTCGGTGATGCGCACCAAGAAGCACATCGGTCTGTACCCGTTCAGCCCGGAGGCGGTCGACGCCGGGCGACCGTTCCTCGACGGTTTCGACGTGGAGAAGGGCACCGTTCGGTTTCAGCCGGGGGCTCCTCCTTCCGACGATGCGATCCGCGCGATGATGTCGTGTCGGCGCGATCAGATCGACGGCTGACCGCCCGACGTCGAACTACCGGTGTTCAGCGGGTCGACTTTGCTGGGCTAGGGTCGAAGACGCATGTGGTTCGCCGCGTCGGAGGTCGTGTCAGCTCTCCGTCCGCGGCGTCGAGTCGCCGGCATCCCGCCGGCGGACGAGAGGGAATCCGGTTCGAATCCGGAGCTGTCCCCGCAGCGGTATGCCGTAACGACCACCGTCATCAGCACTGAGCTCCGGCTTGGGAAGCGACGGTCAGTAGGAACTTCGATCAGAGGGATCTCGATCGAGAGCGACGGTGAGCCCGAAGACCTGCCAGGTGTACCGGACGCGCCGCGTCCGGTGGCTCGCCGCCTCGAGGATTGGGCGCAGGTCGAACCGGCGATCGTCGCGCGCCCTCTGCCGGGCGTGACGTGGGTCCGATCGATCTCCCCTGCTGGGCGGTGAACCATCCACCGTCAGTAGGAGAAGTCGACGTCCATGTCCGACACCGTCCGCCGCAGCTCCGCGGCACCGTTCACCACCACCGTCCTCGGCACCGCACGCATCGGCCCCCGGCGCGAACTGAAGAGGGCCGTCGAAAGCTATTGGTCCGGCCGCATCGACCGGACCGAGCTCGCCACCGTCGCGCAGCGCCTACGCAGCGAGCAGTGGGCCGAGCTCACCGAGGCCGGCCACGACTCCGTCCCGGTCAACACGTTCTCGTACTACGACCAGGTGCTCGACACCACGGTCCTCCTCGACGCACTGCCGCCGAGGTTCGCCGAGATCGACGATCCGCTCGATCGCTACTTCGCGGCGGCCCGCGGAACCGCCGAGGTGACCCCACTCGAGATGACCAAATGGTTCGACACCAATTACCACTACCTGGTCCCCGAGATCGGCCCGTCGACCACGTTCCGGTTGAATCCGGCGAAGGTACTGGCCGAGGTCGCCGAAGCCGGGGAGCTGGGTCTCCCGGCCCGCCCGGTGATCGTCGGCCCGGTGACGTTCCTGGCGCTGTCGAAGGCGGTCGACGGGGCGGGTGCGCCGCTCGATCGCCTCGACGAGTTGGTGCCCCTGTACCGAGACCTCCTGACGCGGTTGGCTGACGCCGGCGTCGAGTGGGTTCAGCTGGACGAACCCGTCCTGGTGACCGATGCCGCCGCGGACCTGGGTCCGCGGACCGAATCGGTGTACAACGCCCTGGGCTCCCACGAGCGCCGTCCGGCCATCGCGGTGGCGACGTACTTCGGTGACGCCGGTGATCGGTTGGCACACTTGGCCCGGACGCCGATCGAGGCCATCGCGGTCGACCTCGTCGACGGCTCGGTCGAGACGGTGGCCGGCACCCCGGGCCTGGCCGACAAGCTGCTGATCGCCGGCGTGGTGGACGGCCGCAACGTGTGGCGCACCGACCTGGACCAGGCCGCGGCGACGCTGGCCACCGTGCTCGGTTCCGCCCGCTCGGTCGCCGTGTCGACGTCGTGCTCGACCCTGCATGTCCCCTACACCGTGGACGCGGAGGACGAGCTCGACACCAACCTTCGCGGTTGGCTCGCGTTCGCTGCCGAGAAGTTCCGCGAGGTGGCGGTGTTGTCGTCGGCGTTGAGCGAGGGGCGCGCCGCTCGGGCCGCCGCCTTCGCCGAGAGCTCGACGGCACTGGCCAGCCGTGCCACTGATACTCGCCTACACAACGCCGACGTCCGCGCACGCCTGGACGCCGTCACCGATGCCGACGCGACGCGCGGCCCGGCCGAGCAACGGCTCGCCGCACAGAAGGAACATCTGGGACTGCCCCCGCTCCCGACCACCACGATCGGTTCCTACCCACAGACCTCGGCCATCCGACTGGCGCGGGCCGCGCTCCGCTCGGGCGAGATCGATCGCGCCGAGTATGAGAACCGGATGAAGACGGAGATCGCGGATGTCGTGGCCCTGCAGGAGTCGATCGGCCTCGACGTTCTCGTCCACGGGGAACCCGAGCGCAACGACATGGTGCAGTACTTCGCCGAACAATTCGAGGGCTACTTCGCGACGGCGAACGGTTGGGTGCAGTCCTACGGCTCGCGGTGCGTGCGGCCACCGATCCTGTTCGGCGATGTGAGCCGACCGAAGCAGATGACAGTCGACTGGATCACCTACGCACAGACGCTGACCAGCAAGCCGGTCAAGGGCATGCTGACCGGCCCGGTGACGATTCTTGCCTGGTCTTTCGTTCGCAACGACCAGCCACTGTCGGCGTCTGCCGAGCAGATCGCGCTCGCCATCCGTGACGAGACCGTCGACCTCGAGAGGGCAGGGGTCGGGATCATCCAGGTCGACGAACCCGCTCTGCGCGAGTTGCTGCCGTTGCGTGACGCGGACAAGCCCGCGTACCTGGCGTGGGCCGTTCGGGCGTTCCGCATCGCGACCTCCGGGGTCCGCGACGATACGCAGATCCACACGCACCTCTGCTATTCGGAATTCGGCGAGGTCATCGGAGCGATCGCCGACCTCGACGCCGACGTCACCTCGATCGAGGCGGCGCGGTCGCACATGGAGGTGCTCGACGACCTCGACGAGGCCGGCTTCCGTAACGCGGTGGGCCCGGGTGTGTACGACATCCACTCACCGCGCGTGCCCGACCAGGACGAGATCTTCTCGGCCCTGTCCTCGGCATTGTCGAGCGTCGGCGCCGGGCGCCTGTGGGTCAACCCGGACTGCGGTCTCAAGACCCGCGGGACCCCGGAGGTGGTGGACTCGCTCACCAACATGGTGGCCGCGGCAACACGACTGCGCGAGACGATCCCGCTGTCCGGCTAGGCAGTCAACCGGCGCCACAAATGACCCCGGCCGTCGCACTCTCCCGTGAGTGCGACGGCCGCGGTCTGCGATACCACTGCGTTGTTGTGCGTCAACCGATCTCGACGAGCAGATCGCCAGACGCGACCTGCGTGATCGCGTCGATCGCCAGCCTCGCGACCCTGCCGCCGACGGGTGCGGTGATGGTGGCCTCCATCTTCATGGCCTCGATGGTGCCGATGGCCGCGCCGGCGGCGACCTCGTCGCCGACACCGACACTCAGCGAGACGACCCCGGCGAACGGTGCGCCGACGTGACGGGGATTGGACCGGTCCACCTTCTCGGCGACGGCCACCTCGGCGTCGACCGATCGATCGCGCACCTGCACCGGCCGCAGCTGTCCGTTGAGGATGCACATGACGGTGCGCATGCCCTTGTCGTCGGGTTCACTGATCGCCTCGAGTCCGATGAGCAACTCCACACCCGGTTCGAGCTCGACGCGGTGCTCCTCGCCGTACCGCAGGCCGTAGAAGAACTGGTTCGCCGACAGTCGTGAGGTGTCGCCGTAGGTTTCTTGATGGTCGTCGAACTCCTTTGTGGGGCCGGGGAACAGGAGCCGGCTGAGGGTGTGCTGCCGTTTCGGTCCTGGCGTGTCGAGTGCCACCGAGTCCTTGGCCGACAGGCCCTCGGTCGACGCCGCGTCGGCGCGTCCTTCGAGCGCGACCGTTCGCAACGGTTCCGGCCACCCGCCGGCCGGGTCGCCGAGCTCGCCGCGCAGGAAGCCGATCACCGAGTCCGGGATGTCGTGGGACCGCGGATCGGCGGCGAACTCTTCGGCGGTGATCCCCTTGCCCACCAGTGCCAGCGCGAGATCGCCCACGACCTTCGACGACGGGGTGACCTTGATCAGCCTGCCCAACATGCGGTCGGCGTCGGCATATGCTTCCTCGACCGCCTCGAACCGGTTCCCGAGCCCGAGCGCGATGGCTTGTTGCCGCAGGTTCGACAGTTGCCCGCCCGGGATCTCATGGGTGTACACACGTCCGGTCGGCGACGGAAGCCCGGATTCGAAGGGCGCGTACACTTTTCGCAGCGCTTCCCAGTATGGTTCGAGATCGCAGACCGCCTGGAGGTCGAGGCCGGTGTCGCGGTCGGAATGCGCGGCCGCGGCGACGATAGCGGACAGCGCGGGCTGGCTGGTGGTGCCGGCCAGCGCGGCGCTGGCGCCGTCGACCGCTGACGCTCCGGCCTGCCACGCTGCGAGATAGGTCGCCAACTGCCCACCGGGGGTGTCGTGGGTGTGCACGTGCACCGGTAGGTCGAATTCGCGACGCAACGCCGACACCAGCGTTGTCGCAGCAGGGGCACGCAGCAGCCCGGCCATGTCCTTGATGGTCAGCACGTGCGCACCGGCGCCGACGATCTGTTCGGCCAGGCGGAGATAGTAGTCGAGGGTGTAGAGGTCCTCGTCCGGATTCGCCAGGTCACCGGTGTACGACATGGCCACTTCCGCCACCGCCGTGCCGGTCTCGCGGACCGCGTCGATCGCCGGTCGCATCGCCTCGATGTTGTTGAGCGCGTCAAAGATCCGGAAGATGTCGATGCCGGTTTCGGTCGCCTCGGCGACGAACGCGGTCGTCACCTTCGTCGGATACGGGGTGTAGCCGACTGTGTTCGCGCCACGCAGCAGCATCTGCAGGCAGATGTTGGGCACCGCCTCGCGCAGCTGTGCCAGCCGGTCCCACGGGTCTTCCTTGAGGAAGCGCAACGCGACGTCGTAGGTGGCACCACCCCAGCATTCCAGCGACAGCAACTGCGGGGTCATGGCTGCCACGTACGGGGCGACCATCATCAGGCCGTTGGTGCGCACCCGGGTTGCCAACAGTGACTGATGGGCGTCGCGGAAGGTTGTGTCGGTGACACCCAGTGCTTTCGAATCGCGCAGGTCGTCGGCGAAACCCTGTGGTCCCAACGCGAGCAGTCGCTGCCGGGACCCGTCCGGCGGCGATGCCAGTGTCGCCCGGTCCAGGATGGGTAGCTTGTCGCGCGGGTAGACCGTGGTCGGGCGCTCGCCGTGGGGCTTGTTGACGGTGACATCGGCCAGGTACGTCAGGATCTTGGTGCCGCGATCCGCCGACGACCTCGATGTCAGGAGCCAGGGCCTGTCCTCGATGAACGAGGTCGTGACCCGGCCCTCCCGGAAGTCGACATCGTCGAGCACCGCCTGCAGGAACGGGATGTTCGTGGCCACACCGCGGATGCGGAACTCGGCTACCGCGCGCCGGGCACGGCGCACCGCGGTCGCGAAATCACTCCCACGACAGGTCAGTTTGACGAGCATGGAGTCGAAGTGACCGCTGACCTCCCCACCGAGTACCGCGCCACCATCCAGGCGCACCCCGGCACCCCCGGGACTGCGGTAGGCGGTGATACGCCCGACGGCAGGCCGGAAGTCGTCGGCCGGATCCTCGGTGGTGATGCGGCACTGCATCGCCGCACCGCGGATCTGTAGCCCGTCCTGACTCAGACCCAGGTCGTCCAACGTTTCGCCCGAGGCGATACGCAATTGCGCGGCCACCAGATCCACGTCGGTGATCTCCTCGGTCACCGTGTGTTCGACCTGGATGCGCGGATTCATCTCGATGAACACGTGCCTGCCCTGTTCATCGAGCAGGAACTCCACGGTCCCGGCGCAGGTGTATCCGATGTGACGAGCGAATGCGACGGCGTCGGAACAGATCTGTTCGCGCAACTCCGGCGACAGGTTCGGCGCCGGGGCAAGTTCGATCACCTTCTGATGGCGCCGCTGCACCGAGCAGTCCCGCTCGAACAGATGGACCACGTTGCCCTGGGTGTCGGCAAGGATCTGCACCTCGATGTGGCGCGGGTTGACAACAGCCTGCTCCAGGAACACCGTCGCATCACCGAAAGCGGCCTCGGCCTCGCGGGAGGCTGCTTTGATCGCCTCGGCCAGGTCGGCGATCTCCCCCACCCGACGCATACCGCGACCCCCGCCACCGGCCACGGCTTTGACGAACACCGGGAAAGTCATGTCGCCGGCAGCCCGCACCAACTCGTCCACGTCGGCCGAGGGCTCCGACGACGCCAGTACCGGCAGCCCGGCCGCTTTCGCCGCCGCGACGGCGGTCGCCTTGTTCCCTGTCAGCTCCAGCACCTCGGCCGACGGACCGACGAAGGTGATCCCCGCATCGGCGCACGCCCGGGCCAGGCCCTCGTTCTCCGACAAGAATCCGTATCCGGGGTAGATCGCGTCGGCGCCACAGCGTTCCGCGGCCGCGATCACCTCGTCGACGGACAGATACGCGCGGACCGGATGTCCCGGGTTCCCGATTTGGTAGGACTCGTCGGCTTTGGCGCGATGCACGGAGTTCCGGTCTTCATAGGGGAAGACCGCAACTGTGCGGGCGCCGAGTTCGAAGGCCGCGCGGAAGGCGCGCACAGTGATCTCGCCACGGTTGGCGACCAGGACTTTCTCGAACACGTGGCTCTCTCTCGTCGGGCTGGGTGTGGTGGCTGGGCCGCGGTGGTTGTCAGGCCGCGGTGGTGTCAGGCCGCGGTGGTTGTCAGGCCGCGGTGGTTGTCAGGCCGCGGTGGTTGTCAGGCCGCGGTGGTTGTCAGGCCGAGGTCAGCGACCGTTGGGGCAAGCCCGAGTACTGACTGAGCGGACGTATCAAGGCGTTGGAGGCGACTTGTTCCATGATGTGGGCGGTCCAACCGGTGATCCGGCTCATCACGAAGATCGGCGTGAACGAGGCGATGTCGAAGCCCATGAGGTAATACGCAGGGCCGGTGGGGAAATCGAGGTTGGGTTTGATCCCGGTCCGCGCGTCCATGACTGCTTCGAGTTCGGTGTAGATCTCACACCATTTGGTCTCGCCGAGATGATCAGCGACGTCGAGGAAGGCCTTCTTCATGGTCGGCACGCGCGAGTCACCGTTCTTGTAGACGCGGTGGCCGAATCCCATGACCTTCTCTCTGGCGTCGAGTTTGGCGGTGAGCCATTGCGCGGCACGGTCGGGGCGGTCGATGTCGATCATGTCGTACATGACCGCTTCGTTCGCCCCGCCGTGCAGTGACCCCTTCAATGCCCCGATCGCGGCGGTGACCGCGCTGTAGATGTCGGACTGTGTCGAAGTGACCACGCGGGCGGCGAAGGTCGACGCGTTGAAACTGTGCTCGGCGTAAAGCACCATCGACTTCTCGAAAGCCCGGACGATCACGGGATCGGGAACTTCACCGAAGCACATACTCAGAAAGTTCTCGGCGTAGCCCAGTCCGTGGTGCGGGGCGATGGGATCCTGACCGCGCCGGCGGCGCATGTCCGCTGCGACGATGGTCGGCAGGACCGCGAACATCCGTAGCGACTTGTCGTAGTTGGCCTCCGGGGTGCTGAGTTCCTCGTCGGGATCCTCGGTGCCCAGGAAGCTGATGGCCGTCCGCACGACATCCATCGGGTGGCAGTTCTCCGGGATCCGCTGCAGGACAGACTGAGTCGTTCGATCCAGGCGCCGACTGGCGCGCTCACGCTGCATGAACAGCGCGAGCTGCCCGTCGGTGGGCAGTTCGCCATGCCAGAGCAGGTAGGCGACCTGCTCGAACGAGCGGTGTTCGGCGAGATCCTGCACGGCGTAACCGCGATAGGTCAGCGAGTTGGTCTCGGGCACGACCTTGGAGATGGCGGTGGTGTCGACGACGACGCCGGCGAGCCCTTTGTAGATGGTGGGGGTCTCGACCGCGTTCGCGGCGCCCGCTTCGGCTGTGGTCATTGCGGTGCTCCCTCGATGGTGAAGTTGAACAGGTCGGAGTCGAAGTCGTTGTAGTCCTCATACCGGAGCAGTTCGTACAGCCTGCTGCGGTGCTGCATCTCGTCGAGCAACCCGGATTGCGTTCCCTGCGTGAGGATGTCACGCAGTCCGCGTTCCACCGCACCCATGGCGATACGCAACGTGGTCACCGGATAGATGACGGCGTTGTAGCCGACACCCGCCAACTGTTCAGCGGTCAGCAGATCGGACTTTCCGAACTCGGTCATGTTGGCCAGCAGCGGCACGTCGACGGCCTTGCGGAACTGCTCGAACTCGCCGAGGTCGCGCAGGGCCTCGGTGAAGATGAGGTCGGCGCCGGCGTCGGCGTAGGCCTTGACCCGGTCGATGGCGGCGTCGAGCCCTTCGATCGCGCGGGCATCGGTGCGCGCGCAGACGACGAAGTCGCTGTCGCGGCGGGCGGCGACCGCCGCGCCGAGTCGCTTGACCATGTCACCGACGGGTACGACGTCCTTGCCGTCGAGGTGGCCGCAGCGCTTGGGATTCACTTGATCTTCGAGGTGACACCCCGCGAGCCCGGCGTCTTCGAGTGTCGCGACGGTCCGGGCGGCGCTCATCGGTTCACCGAAACCGGTGTCGGCGTCGATGAGGGTGGGTATCTCGGTCGCGCGGGCGATGGATCCGCCCCGGGTGGCGACCTCGGTGAGTGTGGTGAGCCCGATGTCGGGCAGTCCCAGGTCGGCCGAGAGCACCGCACCGGACACGTAGACACCCTCGAAACCGACCTCTGCAATCAGTTTCGCCACGAGTGGTGAGAATGCTCCCGGCCAACGCTGGAGGGTCCCGGAACCGAGACCCGCCCGCAGGGCCTGCCGCTTCGCCGATGCGGAGGTGCTCGACGAGAACAGACCCGAGACCGAGGAGGTGGAGGCCGACGAGGTGGACGAGGTGGACGGTGAGGCGGTCGAGGTCATGAGAAGATGCCTTTCCCGGTCTGGGGGGCCTTGTCCAGGATGGCCGGCAGGACAGGCGTGTTCAGCACCGAGAGGCCACCGGCGGCGAGTGTCTCGAGCTTCTCGACGTCGCCTAGGAACCGGTCCTGTTCGGCGATGTCGATGACGCCCTCTGCCATCGAGCGGAACTTGGCAATGTACTGATCGCGACCGAACGGACGTGCGCCGAGCGGATGGGCATCGGCGACGGCGAGTTCGTCGGTGATGACCTCGCCGTTGCGCAGCGTGATGACCGCCTTGGCACCGAATGCCTTCTCGTTCGGGTCGGCCGAGTGGTACCGGCGGGTCCATTCGGAGTCCTCGACAGTGGAGATCTTCTTCCACAGCGCGATGGTGTCGGGCCGGTTGGCCCGCTCCGGTGCGTAGGACTTCTCGTGATCCCAGGTGCCGTCCTGCAGCGCGACCGCGAAGATGTACATCACCGAGTGGTCGAGGGTCTCGCGACTCGCGGTCGGGTCGAACTTCTGCGGGTCGCCGGACCCGGTCCCGATGACGACGTGGGTGTGATGGCTCGTGTGCAAAACGATCGACTCGATGTCGTCGAAGTCGGTGACCTTCTCGCGCATCCGACGGGCGAGGTCGATCGGCGCCTGGCTCTGGTACTCCGCGGAATGCTCCTTGGTGTAGGTGTCCAGGATCGCCCGCTTCGGCTCACCCGGCCCGGGCAGCGGGATCGTGTACTCGGCTTCGGGGCCGCTCAGCAGCCAGGCGATGACCCCGTCCTCGCCTTCCCAGATCGGGGCCGGGGCGCCCTCACCGCGCATCGCGCGGTCGACCGCCTCGACCGCGATCTTGCCGGCGTGCGCCGGCGCGTAGGCCTTCCAGCTGGAGATCAGACCCTTGCGCGACTGGCGGGTGGCCGTGGTCAGATGCAGCGCCTGCCCGATCGACTGGTAGATGGTCTCCGCGTCCAGGTTCAGCATCGTGCCCAAACCGGCGGCCACCGACGGCCCCAAGTGGGCAACGTGGTCGATCTTGTGCTCGTGCAGACACATTCCACGAACGAGGTCGACCTGGACCTCATAGGCGGTGGCGAGACCACGGATCAGGTCGTGACCGCCGGCCCCGACATGCTGACCGACCGCGACCAGCGCCGGGATGTTGTCGCCGGGATGGGAGTACTCCGCGGCGAGGAAGGTGTCGTGAAAGTCGAGCTCACGCACGGCGACTCCGTTGGCCCACGCGGCCCACTCCGGCGAGAAGCTGCCCTCGATTCCGAACACCGTCGCACCCGGCGCGCAGGGATGAGCCTGTGCCTGCCGACGGGCGGAGGTGACCGGACGACGGATGACCGAGGCGGCGCTCACGGCAGCGTTGTCGATGATGCGGTTGATGATCATCTCGCGGGTGTCAGCGGGCACCTCGACCGGATCGACCGCGATGTCGGCGATCTTTTGAGCAAGGTGCTCAGACTGCGGAAAATCCTCGGAGCTGCGGCGGGTGCGAACGTGGTGAGTGATCATGTTCGCACCGTACGCATTGCCGCGTATCCGTGAAAAGACCTGGCAGATGCGTATTCTTGCGGATGCGATCAGCCGGTCTTGCGAACGTTGTGGATGTCCTACGCGCTATGCTGACGTCGTGGTGAGAGCAACGGGCGGAACCTCCGGTCGACGAATGTTCGTGGGTGCGCGCCTCCGTCGGCTCCGCGACGAACGAGGGCTGTCGCAGGCTGCGCTGGCCCGGCGAATCGACCTGTCGACCAGCTACGTCAACCAACTCGAGAACGATCAGCGACCGCTCACGGTGCCTGTGCTACTGACGTTGTCGCGCGAATTCGACCTCGACGCCGACTATTTCGCCCCGGACGGGGACGCCCGGCTGGTTGCCGACCTCGCCGATGTCCTGGCCGCCCAGCCCGACGTCCCCGACATCAGCCGCGCGGAGATCGCCGAACTCGTCGCGCGCATGCCGGCGGTCGGCACGACGCTTGTGAACCTGCATCGCCGCCTGACCGCGGCCGCCGGCGAAGTGGAGAACTACCGGGCGCAGGTGTCCGGCGACGCGGCCCGTCCGGCGTCGACCCCGATGCCCTTCGAGGAGGTCCGCGATTTCTTTTACGACCGTCGCAATCACATCGACGTTCTCGACCTGGCCGCCGAGCGGATCTTCACCGAAAACGGCCTCTCGATAGGCGGTCTCGATCTCCAGCTTGCCGAGGTCCTCGCCGACGACCACGGTATCCGCGTGGCCATCGCGCATGATCCCGATCCGACAGCGCGCGCCCATACGCCCAAGCGACGGTTCGATCCCGCCGACCGCACCGTGCACCTCGCCGGACGATTGACCGCGGGACAACGCGCGTTCCAGTTGGCGACCCAGTTGGCCATGGTCACCCAATCGGAGGTGATCGACGAGATCCTCGCCGACGCCGATGATCTCAGCGACGAAGCCGTCCCGGTTGCCCGTATCGGGCTGGCCAACTATTTCGCCGGAGCACTACTACTCCCCTACGAGGTCTTCCGGCGGGCCGCCGCCACCGCCCACTACGACATCGAAGTGCTCAGCCTCGGTTTCGAAGTCGGTTTCGAGACCATCTGCCATCGCCTGTCGACCCTGCAGCGCCCGGGCAGTCGCGGAATCCCGTTCATCTTCGTGCGCGTCGACCGAGCGGGGAACATCTCGAAACGTCAGTCCGCCACCGCGTTCCACTTCTCTCGGGTCGGCGGGAGCTGCCCGCTCTGGGTCGTACACGACGCGTTCGCCACACCGGGACGGGTCGTCACCCAGGTCTCGTCCATGCCCGATGGGCGCTCGTACTTCTGGCTCGCCCGCACCACCGTAGAACCCGGCGGATACCTCAGCCCCCACAAGAGCTTTTCGATCGGACTCGGTTGCGACGTCGCGCACGCCGAGCGCCTCGTCTACTCCACCGGAGTGGATCTCACCGATACCCGTACCGTCGTACCGATAGGCGCCGGGTGCAAGGTCTGTGACCGTCCGGCGTGTTCCCAGCGCGCATTCCCCCAACTCGGTCGGCCCATCCATGTCGATCCCGAGGTCAGCGACTCGGTCCCCTACCGTCCCCGCCCGACTCCCGACTAGCATTTCCACCACGCGAGTACGGAAATCAGGCTCGTGAGGTCACCCGATCGCGCGCAGCAGCGACGAATGCCCGGACGATCTCTCCGAGGACGGCTCCTAGCTGTGGCACCAACTGTTGGAACGAGGTCGAGCCGCGAGCAGTCCCTGACCCCGAGAGTGGCCCCGAACTGGCAGACTGTCGCCCATGCTTGCCTTCCTCGTCCGGACCGTGCTCACCGCGGTGGCGCTGTGGGTCGCGACGCTGATCGTTCCCGGCATCGACTTCGTGGGCGGTTCGACGACCGCCGAGAAGATCGGCATCGCGCTGGTCGTCGCCGTGATCTTCGGTGTCCTCAACGCGATCATCAAGCCCATCGTGCAGATCATCGCCATCCCCTTCTACATCCTCACGCTCGGGTTGATCCACATCGTCATCAACGCGGCGATGCTCGAACTCACCGCGTGGATCACGCGCAACACGACGCATTGGGGTCTGGAGGTCGATGACTTCTTCTGGTCGGCGATCTTCGGCGCGATCGTCGTGTCGGTCGTCGGCTGGCTGCTCGCCCTGCTGATGCGCGATCCGGCCGACCGATGAACAGCTCGTCTCGCGTCACGACGCGACGCCCCGCCTTCCGGGCGATCTCGGTACTCGCGGCGCTCGCAACCGTGCTCCTGGTGGTGTCGGGGTGCGGCCGCGACACCGGCGATCAGCCCAGGTCGGTGACCGTGGTCGGGACGGGACAGGTGACCGGTACCCCGGACACCCTGCGCGCCGACATCGGAGTGGAGGCCACCGCTCCCGACGTCACGACCGCGCTGAACGAGACGAGCGCCAAGGTCACCGCCGTCACCGACGCCGTCGTCGCCGCCGGGGTGGAACGCAAGGACGTCGCGACACAGCAGGTATCGGTGAACCCGCAGTACACGAACCCCTCCCCCGGCGCGACGAGCGAGGTCGGGGGCTACCTCGCGACCAACACGATCCGGGTCACCATCCGGGACATCGCGAAGGCCTCCGCGGTGCTGAGTGCGGCCGCCACCGCGGGCGGCGACAACACCCGCATCAGCAACGTCTCCTTTGCCATCGACGACGACTCGGATCTCCTCGACCAGGCCCGCGAGGCGGCATTCACCGATGCACGCGGCCGCGCCGAGCAGTACGCGAACCTCGCCGGCGACTCCCTCGGCAAGGTCCTGACCATCACCGAGAGCACGAGTGGTCAGGAGAAGTCCGCGACACCGGGCACCTTCGAACGCGATGTGGCCGCGGCGCCGGTCCCGGTCGAACCCGGGCAGCAGGAACTCACGTTCACCGTGAACGTCACCTTCGCCCTCGACTGAGAGCAGAGACCGACATGCGCGCCGTACTACAACGGGTCAGCAGAGCCAGTGTGAGCGTCGACGGGGAGGTCGTCGGCGCACTCGACATCGCCGACGGCGGCTCGGGGCTCGTCGCACTCGTCGGGGTCACGCACGACGACACCACCGACCACGCCGCCAAGCTCGCCGACAAGATCTGGCGGCTGCGGATCTTCGACGTCGGCGACGGTCCCGAACGGGCCGCCGCCGACCTGGACGCCCCGATCCTCGTCATCAGCCAGTTCACGCTCTATGCCAACACGGCCAAGGGCCGGCGCCCGTCGTGGAATGCCGCCGCTCCCGGACCCGTCGCCGAACCGCTGGTCGAGGCGGTCGTCGACGCGCTACGGACTCTCGGTGCCACCGTGGCCACCGGCCGCTTCGGCGCCCACATGGAGGTCGGTCTCGTCAACGACGGACCCGTCACGCTGATCCTCGACGTCTGAGACGACCGGGTCGTGCGGTCTCACGACTATCGTCGGGGTCGTGGGACGAATAACCGCACGCCGCCGCGTCACCCGCATCCGACGGGATGCCGCCCCGACGCAGCGTGCCGACACCCTCGCAGTGGAGGAGCCGCTCGAGATCCGGGTCCGCGGGACGTCCATCTCGGTGACCATGCGTACGCCCGGCAACGACTTCGAACTCGTGGCCGGCTACCTCGTCTCCGAAGGTGTGATCACGACCGGAGCGGACTATTCGACGGCCCGCTACTGCACGGGCACCGACGCCGACGGGATCAACACCTACAACGTCGTCGACGTCTCACTCGCCGCGCACGTTCCCGCGACAGCGCCCGGACTCGCGCGTGCCATCACCACGACGAGCGCCTGTGGCATCTGCGGCAAGGACAGCATCGAGTCCGTGCACACCGCGTCGGTCCGCGACCCCGGCGCCGACCCGATGACGATCGCCGCGAACGCCGTGCTGGATCTGCCCGATCGGTTGCGCGCCGAACAGACCGTCTTCGACAAGACCGGCGGTCTGCACGCCGCAGCATTGTTCGCCGCGGACGGAACATTGCTGACGGTCCGTGAGGACGTCGGCAGGCACAACGCCGTCGACAAGGTCGTCGGGTGGGCTGTACTCGCCGACCGACTGCCGCTCACCGGCACCGTCCTGCAGGTCTCCGGCCGAGCGAGTTTCGAACTCGTCCAGAAGGCCGCGATGGCCGGCATCCCGATGCTCTGTGCGGTGTCGGCACCGTCCTCGCTGGCCGTCGACGCCGCCGACGACCTCGGCATCACGCTCGTCGGATTCTCACGTGGCGAGTCGATGGTGGTCTACACGCGACCCGACCGGATCACGGCCCCAGTCACCGAACACGCCGTCACCGAACACGCGGCGGTCGCCCCGAATTGAGGTCGTGGCGGCTCGGATCGTCGAGCGCGACCCCGCTGACGGGATCGAACCAATAGGTCTCGTCGACCACCGGCGTCAATCCGAGAACGTCGCCGGCCTCGATGGTCCGCCGATGGTCGACGCGTACGACGACCCGGCTGTTCCGCAGCGACAGGTCCGCGCTGCAGTACACGAACTGCTCGGCACCGAGTTCCTCGACGAGGTCCACCGTCGCGGACAGGGTGCCGGATTGGGGAACCGCGGACACCTGCCAGGACTCGGCGCGCAACCCCACGACCACGTCGCGCGAGGCCAGCGACGCCAGCACCGAGCCCGGGACCCGCACGGTCGCATCGCCGAGTCGGACCGACTCGTTCTCGACCCGGGCGTCGATCAGGCACATCTGCGGCGAGCCCATGAAGGACGCCACGAACAGGTTGGCCGGACGGGAGTAGATCTCCCGCGGCGTCCCGACCTGTTGCAGCACACCGTGATCGAGGACCGCCACCCGGTGTCCCATCGTCATCGCCTCGACCTGGTCGTGCGTCACGTACAGGGTCGTGATGCCGAGTTCGCGCTGCATGGACGCGATCTGGGCGCGCGTACTGACCCGCAACTTCGCGTCGAGATTCGACAGCGGTTCGTCCATACAGAACACCTTGGGACGCCGGACGATCGCCCGTCCCATCGCCACCCGCTGCCGCTGCCCACCCGACAGGTTCGCCGGCTTGCGATCCAGGAGCGCCGTGAGCTCCAGCATCTCGGCCACCTCCGACACACGGCGCGCGGTGTCTTCCTTGCCCATCCCGGCATTGCGCAGCGCAAACCCCATGTTCGCGGCCACCGTCATGTTCGGATAGAGCGCGTAGTTCTGAAAGACCATCGCGACGTCGCGAGCCTTCGGGGCCACGCCGACGACGTCGGCTCCATCGATGAGGATCGCTCCGGACTCGACCGGTTCCAGGCCCGCGACCATTCGCAGGCTGGTCGACTTGCCGCATCCCGACGGGCCGACCAGCACCATGAACTCACCGTCGGCGACGGCCAGGTCCAGCGAGTCCACGGCCGGCTTCTGGCCGTCCGCGAAGCGTCTCGTCGCACCCTCGTAGGTCACCGACGCCACGCGTCATCCCTCCGCTCGTGCTGTGTGTCAATCGAGTCGACGCTGTGGATCATCACGGGAGTTTCGGCTTGATCTGGGTGTCGTAGATCTGGGCGATCTGCCGCTGCGTGTCGGCAAGGGTCGAGGCGACGTCGGCGTTCTGCAGACCGATCCGCTCGTACCCGGTACCGATGATCTTGTCGCCACCGGGCACGAAGACGCGCGCGTAGTTCTGCGGCTGGGTTCGCGGCAACTGCTCGATGGCGGTCGCGAAGTTCGGGTTCTTCGCCAGGAACGCGACCATCGACGGGTCGTCCTGCGCCGCCTTGCGCACCGGCATGTAACCGACGTTCTGGGAGAAGTACGACGTGTTCTCGGTGTTGGTGATGAACTCGATGAACTTGAGGGCGTTGACCTTCCGGTCGTCGGACAGCTTGGCCGGGATGGCCAGTCCGGCGCCGCCCGTCGGGCACCCCGAAACCCCCTGCGGCGCGGGCAGGAACGCCGTGCCGAACTCGAACGTGGCGTTCTCGGTGATCCCCGACAGGTCGCCGGTCGACGCGATCGTCGATGCGATGATGCCCGCACTGAAATCGCCGGCGATGTCGTTGGAGATCTTCGCGTAGCGCTTGGTGTTGATCGAATCGCTCAGGTACTGCGCGGCGGCGACCGTCTTGGGGTCGGTGAACTTCAGTTCCCAGTCGTTGGAGTAGGCACCGCCGAAGGTCCAGGTCGGGCCCTGGAAGGTCCAGCCGAGGTAGTCGACGGCGTTGCCCCACCCATGAGCGCGCTTGTCGCCACCGACCACGGTCTGGATCCGGGGGCCCCAGTCGTCGAACTCGTCCCAGGTCTGCGGTCCGCGGTCGGGCAGGCCGGCCCGTCGCCACACGTCCTTGTTGTAGTAGAAAAGCGGCGTCGAACGGGCGTACGGCAGCGCCCATGTCTGGTCGTTCCACTTGTAGTCGCCCACAAGCGAATCGACGTAACCGGCGGTGTCGACACCGGCGCGGCCGAAGAGGTCGTCGAGCGGGGCGATCGCACCGATGAGCGCAAAGTTGAACCACCACACGTCGGACAGGATCATGATGTCGGGGACCGCACCGCCCGAGAGGGCCGCGTTGAACTTCTGGGCTGCTTCTTCGTAGTTCTTGCCGGCGTCGACGAGCTGGACGGTGATGCCGGGGTTGGCCGCCTCGAACCGCGAGATCAGTTCGCGTTCCACCTCGACCGACTTGCCCGGGTGGTTCGACCAGAAGGTGAGCTTCGAGGCATCACCCGACGACGAGCCGCCGTCGCCCGAGCCGGCGCAGGCCGTGACCAGGGCTCCGGCCGCCGCGGTCGCCGATGCGGCCAGGAAGCCGCGGCGGGACATGTTGATCATTGTCGTCTCCTGTCAATCGTTCTCGTGCGAAGGCGTTCTCGTGCGAAGGCGTCTCGTGCGAAGGCATGGTGCGTGAGGCATCGGCGGGTGCGGGCAGTGCGCGGTCAACCCTTGACCGCCCCGGACGTCAGGCCCTTGATCATGTGTCGCTGCAACGCCAGGAAGATGGCGAGCATGGGCAGCATCGTGAGCACGGTGGCCGCCATGACCGGACCCCAGTTGGTCAGCCCGTCGCTGTTCTGCAGTTGGGTGAGTCCGACGGGCAGGGTGGCGACGGTGTAATCGTCGGCCATGAGGAACGGCCAGAGATACTCGTTCCACTCGTTGACCAGTGTGATCGTCGCGAACGCGACCATCGTCGGGATCGACAGCGGCAGGACGACGCGGGTGAGAAGTCGGAAGTGCCCGGCCCCATCCATCCGTGCGGCCTCGATGATCTCGGGTGGCAGCGAGAGGAAGTGGTTGCGCATCAAGAAGGTTCCGAAGGCGACGCCCGCGAGCGGGAGGATGATGCCGATGAAGGTGTTGCGGAAGCCGAGTTGGGCGACGAGTGCGTAGTTCGTGATGACCGTGATCTGGTTCGGGACCATCAGCGCCGCGATGATGACGACGAACACCACGTTCTTTCCCGGAAACCGCAGGAACACCAGGCCGTAGGCACTGAGCACGCCCAGCACGAACTTCGACGCGCCGAGGATTCCGGTCACGATGACCGAGTTGCGCAGAAAGGTCCAGAAGGGCACCGACGTCGTGGCCTCGGAGTAGTTCTCGGGACGCCACGTCGACGGCCACCAGACGGCCGGCTGCACGTAGATCTCGGAGCGATCTTTCAGCGAGGCCAACAGAATCCAGATCAGGGGCAGGGCGATGATCACCAACACCACCGCCATCGCGGCGTACCCGCACGCGTCGGCGAGCCGTCGACGTGTGACCGGCGACATCCGCGGGACGTCGGGATGCACCGGCCTCGTGGCCGACGATGTCGGAGTCGATGGCTTTCCGGTGCGCTTCTGTGCGGCATCGGCTTTCACAACCGAACCGGCGGTGACAGGCCTCATCGGGCACCTCGATCCATCATGCGGACCTGGACGACGGTGATGACCAGGAGAACGACGAACATGACCGTTGCGACCGTGGCGCCGTAACCGGCCCGGAAGTTGACGAAGCTCTCCTCGTACACCTGGTAGACCATCGTCGTGGTGCCGTTGCCCAGCGGCCCGCCGCGGGTCATCACGTTGATGATGTCGAACACCTGTAACGAGTTGAGCAGCACGGTGATCGACAGGAAGAAGGTGGTCGGACGCAACTGCGGGAGCAACACCTTGCGGAAGTACGTCCACCATCCGGCACCGTCGATCGCCGCCGCCTCGTCGAGATCGGAACGCTTGCCCTGCAGGGCCGCCAGGTAGATCACGAACGTGTACCCGAGGTTCTTCCAGATGTAGGTCACCGTGATCATGAACAACGCCCAGTGCGGTTGCTGGTAGAAGTCCGGCGCGGTACCGAGTCCCAGACGCCCCATCACGTCGTTGATCAGACCGAAGCTGGGGTCGAAGACGAACTGGAAGGCGATCCCCACGGCCGCGCCGGACAGCACGAACGGCGCGAAGGCCGTCGACCGCACCAGGTTGCGGCCGCGCAACTTACGGTCGAGCAGCAGGGCCAGACCCAACCCCGCGATCATGCTGCCCGCGACGGCGGCCACGGTGAAGATGACCGTGTTCGACACGATCACCCGCGTATCGGCACGGGTGAACCACTCGATGTAGTTGTCCAGACCGATGAACGTGGCCCCGGACTGGGCGATATTCCAGTCGTAGAACGACATCCGCACGTTCTCGACAAGCGGGCGATACGTGAAGACCGCGAGGAGGATCAGGTTGGGCGCAACGAGCAACAGGAACAACCCGTAGCTCCGCCAGGGGCGTCTGCCGGTGGCGGGCAGGACATGTTCGTCGACCGATGGCACTGGCGAAGTTTCGCCGTAGGAAACGACCGGATGGTGAACTCAGGCAGCGTCTCCGGTGAACGGTGCCTTCACAGCCGCGAACAGCATGTCGGACCGTTCAGCCTTCCCCTCGTGACGCCGCCAGCCGGACCAGCTGGCCCGTGGTGGCGTCGGGGAGGTATGCCCTCGACACGGCCACACCGATACGCGGAAGGTCGGATTCGTCCCGGAACGCGAGGTACACCGGCTCGTACCGGGGGTTGAACTTCTTCTTGAACGTGTGCAACGACCGGAATCCGTAGTACGGCTCCAGGGCCGCCCCCAGGGTGTCGAGGAGTTTGTCCAGCGGTTCCGCGTCCGACTCATCCGTGCGTGCCAGCGGCGCTCCCGACAGTGAGATGAACTGCGCTCCCTCGTCTTTGAAAGCCACCGCCGACGATGCGATGAGATATTCGACGACCGGCCCGAACCCGTCGGTCCGTCGTCTCATGATGTCGAGCGTCCACCCCGCGACGTCGCCGCCGGGTGCGTACACGGGCAGCCATGACAACACCCCGTGCACATTGCCTGCGGGGTCGACCGCGAGCGCGACCCGCACGGCGGGGTCCATCGCCTCCTCGACACTGCCGAGGGTGAAGCCCATCTCGGGCAACCCCTTGTCCCCCACCCATTCCTCCGAGATCGCCCGCACCTGTGTCCGGACGGCGAACGACTCGTCGGCGAGGGTGACCATCCGCAACGAGATGTCCTGTTTCGCCGCCTTGTTCATCGCTGATCGCACGTGCTGCCACGGTTTGCCCTTGAACTCCAGTCCCGGCAGGTCGACGATCGTGTCCTCGGCGATCTGCACACTGAGCCACCCGCGTTCGGTGACGATGTCAGAGGTGGCCGACCCGATCGAGAACCAACACGGCGTGCTACCCGAACTCTCGGCGAGGTCGACGAAGGCCCCGACCGCGTCTCGCAACCGCTCGGGCGCACAGACCGGATCCGCCAGCGCCAGCATCGTTCCGACGTGCTTGCGGTAGGTCACGACGGCCTGAGCGCCGAGGTCGCCCTCCGGACCCGTGAACTGATAGCTGTTGCCGGGCCACGTGGTCATCCACGACATCGTGCCGCCGCCGTGGGTGCGCAACAGTTCTCGGACCCGTTCCACCGGGTCGTCGTCGTCCCCGACAGTGCCCACCTGCCGCACCCGCCAGGGCACCGCGAATGCGAACCGCCCCGGGATGAGGATGGCCAGCACGAGCACCCAGAGAAGCGTGGTACCCAGGGTGACGGCACCCTCGGTCGACACGTCGGTGAAGATGACGAGGAACACCGCGAGCACGGTCACGATGACGTTCAATGCGCCGATGACCACGGCGACCCACCATGCCCACCGTTTGCCACGGCGCAGCTGATCGGCGATCAGAACGTTGACGGCCAGGCCGATCAGCATCGTGAACACCGAGTCGTCGCCGGAGTCGGTCGGACCGAGCGGCCCGCTGCCCGGGAACAGGAAGACCAAGAGGTTCGCGCCGGCGATGATCAGGAGCGCGGCGCACCCCAACATCCTGACCTCGCGACGCGTGCGCGGAACCCAGCCGCGCTCGTTGGTGGCGAAGAACTTCTCGCCGACGATCAGCATGACGACCGCCGCGAGGACGTACTGGACCGAGGCCAGGGTTCCCTGGAACAGGAACGCGACCGAGACGATCGCCCCCAGCAGCACGCGGACGCGCAGCCGCCATGGCGAACGGACGGTCGCCGAGGCCACCGCCACCGCCGACACCACCAGCGCTCCGACGCCGGTGCCCCGCGAGTCCGCCAGTTGTTCGGCCCATCGCCACGACGTGACCTCCGACGACAGCAGCCACAGCAGCACGACGGTCAGCAGGCACGAGATCAGGTGACCGCCGACGCCTACCAGAACAGCTCTCACGGTACCCAATTGCCATTCGGCCCAGCCCATTCCGACGACAACGGCCACAAGTGCCAGCAGGTAGAGCCAGGGTCCGGGTTCGATGAACGCGGACGTCACCGGCGTCCACCACCGCCCCTCCCGAAGGGCGGGCAACCCGAACGCGACGTCGCGGTACCACGACTTGTCCGAGGCCCGGCCCCACAGCGATCCGGTCGTCGCACCGACGACCACCAGAGCGACCGCGAGGGCGATGGTGAACGGAAGCCGGCGCACCACGGTGAGCCAGGACACGTCAGAATGCATGGTCAACGGTACGACGACCCGGCCGCGCCCACACGGTCATCGAGACGATCACTCAACCGGCGGGCGACGCACACCAACGTTCGTCCTCACGGAACCAGAGCACCGGCACGTCGTCGATGCGCATCGCATCAGGGTCGAGCCACCACGTGACGTCCGGACCCCAGCCGGCCAACACCGTCGCGCCGTCCCGCGTCGCGAGTGGAATCTCGATCCCGGCGCTGCTGAGGTAGCCGTTGACGCTCACGTGCACCGCGTCGTGGTCATCCGCGACTGCTTCCCAGTCGGGCATGAACCAGCGCCGGTGCCGGCCAGTGGTGTTGTACCAGTCCCACTTCCTCGAGGCGGTCACCTCCAGCGGGTATCGGTCGACGAGCCGGGCCCAGTCACCGGGCGCTCCGATCTCGTACACGCGCGCGCGTTCGGCGACGGACACCGCCCACACCCGGGCCTCGTCCCCGATCGACGTGTCCTCCTCGGCGATGAGCTGCACTGCGCCGAGGCCCGGGCGAGCACGCGTCGTCTGCGCCGTCCCAGCGGCGTATGGGGTCGACCACCACTCACCGGAGAGAGCGCGATGCGGATGTCGTTGGTACTCCTGCCGGCAGCGCTTCTCGCTGGAGTCGATGTGGGCACGCCACTCATCCCACCGAACACCGTCGCTGCGATACGGCAGCGTCGACTCCGGGAACGCCTCGTTTCCGAACGGATAGGCGATCATGCGCTGGAGCTCCGGGTCGATCGGGTCGTCCCACCACGCGCAGGCCGGATGCCGGGATACGGATTCCGCGATAACCGTGAGCAGCGTGACGACCTCACTTGCGGCGTAGAGGATGTCCTCCTTGTCGGGAGGCTGCCAGTATCGGGCGAAGTCCACCGCGTAGCCGAGTGCGCCCAGGAACTCCGATTCATCCGCCGCAACGAGGCCTTCGATGTCGACGCTCCGAATCGCGGACTGAACTTCGATCAGTGTCCGAGGGCGACGATACTGATCGACTCGGTCGCCCGTGGCGTTGCGGAATGCCAAGTTCGCGCAGAGGAATCGACCGCGCGGCGTAGCCAGGATCCGTTGCGCTCGGGTCATCTCGCCGACGGTATCGGTGACCGAAGCCGAACGCCATGGGATTACTGCTCGCGGCCTACCGATCACCGAGATGATGCACTCCGCGCCGCGGCGCGAACCGCATACCATCCCCTACCGACAACCGACCATCACCCAGGCGAACACGAAACTCGTTGCACAACACCAGAATAGACGGTACAGTAGAACTCACATTCGACTCACCACGGGGGGTGACGGTCATGTTCGATTCCCAGCAGGTCGTAGACACCGACGAGCGGTCCCCTCGTGCGGTGGAATTGGTGGCCGACCTCCACCACATCCTGGACGAACTGCAGACCGTGGACCTGTCGCCGTGCACCGATACCGAACTCACCGACGTCGCAGCAGACACCGAACGTGCCATCGCACGCCTGACCGTCGCGGGTGACCGGCAGATCGATCAAGTCGAAGCCCGTGACCTCCCCCGCAAGGCCGGCTGCCGAACCCTCATGCAGTTCATGACCCATCGGCTGCGAGTCTCGAACCCGCTGCGTCGCCGTAAGCAGATGGACGCCACCGCCACCCGCACCAGCCTCGGCGGTGAAATCTTGGAGCCCGAACACCCTTGCCTGGCTGAGGCATTCGCGCGAGGCGCCGTCGGCACCGCACACGTCCAAGCCGCCCTCGACGTCCTCGACCGCATCCCGAACGCTGTCGACCACGACGTGAAAGTCGCTGCGGAACGGCAGATGGCCGAGATCGCCGAAGCCCACACCCCCGCCGACATCACCCAATTGGGCGCGCGCTTGTTGGCTCATCTCGACCCGGACGGCACCCTGTCCGACGACACCGACCAGAAACGACGCCGCGGCGTGTGGATCGGGCGGCAACGCGCCGACGGCACCGCCACCATCTCCGGCACCCTCAGTCCTGAACTGAATGCCCGACTGACGATGATGTTCGCCGTCTGGGGCACACCCGGACTCAACAACCCCGACGACCCCGCCTCACCCAGCGGACCCGCCGGCACCGCCGACCCCGACGCCCTCGCGCTCGCAGCCGATCGTGACGGCCGCACCCTCGCCCAGACGAATCACGATGCGCTCGACGCCGCCCTGGCTGCGGGTTTCGCCGACGGCACGCTCGGAACCTCGCATCGCGGGCTGCCCGTGCAATTGATCATCAAAGTCGACCTGAATGATCTGATCCGTGAAGCCGGGCTCGCCACCACCGCCACCGGCACCCTGCTGCCCATCCCCGACCTGATCGCGATGGCCGGCGAGGTTCAGCCGTGGCTCGCGATCTTCAAAGATCACACCACCGTTCCCCTGCACTTCGGACGCGGCAAACGCCTCGCGACCCGCGAACAACGCCTAGTGTCCTTCGCCCGCCCCGACGGTGAGGTGTGCTCGGCTCCCGGATGCGACCAACCCGCCACCCACGTCGACATGCATCACGCCCAGAAAGACTGGGCCAAAGGTGGTCTCACCAACATCGACGACCTCGCACCCGCCTGCCCCCGACACAACCGCATGGTCGGCGACCAACCCGGCCAGTACACCACCCGAATCGAACGGTCCGGACCCGACGAAGGCCGCTGCCTCTGGCGGTTGAACCCCGAACCCGGCGCACCACCCAACCCCGAACACATCAACCGCCGGCCCGACATACCCCGGCGGTTCGCACACCACCTGAACACAGTGCGCACCGAGATCCACGGACCGACCACCCGGCCCGGCGACCAAGCACGCCCGTACGGCCACACCCACGACGACGCGCGGCGCTCATGGTCGACGATCAGCCACGTCATCGACGTCCGACCACCCCGACCCAGCCTACGACAGCTTCACCCCTCCCTCATCGAAGCACACCTCATGGAGCTCCTCGCACGTAACTGACTGCGCTGCAACGCAAGAGGACTCGTCGAGGCTCGTCGGCCTCGACGCGCTCCTTCGTCGCTTGCTCGGCCTGGCGGCCACCGCTCCTCACACCCAGGGAGCGGAGGGGGCCGCTTGACGCTCCGCGCAAGTCGCTAGTCACCGGACTTCACGACCGCGTCGACGGCCAGGTACAGAATGGCGTTCTCCCGCTCGAGGATCGACATGTCTGCGGGCAGCGCTCGTTCGATCGACACCCCGCTGACGACGGCGTTCAGAAAACTCGCCTGTTGGGACACATCACCGTCGACCAGCGCCCCCTCTTCGTCCAGGACCGTCAGCCAATGTTCCATCCGGCGCACCCCTTCCGCCGCCATCGCCAGGTACGCCGAACGTGTCTCGTCCGTGGGCTCGGGAACGATGAACGCGTCGAAGACCTTGATCCAGGCTTTCCGCGCCTCATCTCCCGCACTCGGGGCAAGCACCTTCCGCAGACACTGCACCAACCGATCCCGCGCCGGCACCGACCGGTCATGGATCACGTCGTCGTCCGAGGTCGCCACATCGTAGATCGTGCGCAGAACCGCATCACGCAGAGCACGCTGCGTGGGGAAATGATGCCGCAACGACCCCATGCTCACCCCCGCACGCGATGCCACCGCTCGCACACTCAGCGACGACGCCGGATCCTCACCGACCATCTCGCACGCCGCGATCAGCACCTTCGCCCGGGAGTCCAGTTCTGACTTCTGCGCCACCGTCACCTCTCTCGCCCGCGGGTTCTCGAGTGACCACGCACCCTCGGTCAACGAACACACTGTACTAGCACAGTGTGCTAGCGTGTGATCACTACCGAAATAGTACAGCGTGCTAGTGCCATGAACAGGAGTGATACGCCGTGTTCCACCAGTGGATGCAACAACGCACCGCACAACGGATGACCCCCGGCGACGGCCGGCCCCTGCAGCGGTTCCGGTGGTGGCAGTTGCCCGGGCGCGCGCTGTTCCACCTCCAGCTCGACACGAACTACGCGGTGGACGTCCGGCACTGGCAGAACCAGAGCTCCGGCGAGGTGACGGCCGACCTGTACCGCGCCGGCGAGCAGATCGCGGTGTCGACACTGCCGGCCGCGTTCCCCGTCGACGGCGGCACGATCCAGGTGGCGATGAGCGGGTCCGGCATCAAGCGATGCCACTACGTCGCCGACGACGGGCGTGAACGGCAACTGAGTCCGGACCCGGCCTCGGCTGAGGGGCGTCGCGCTCGACTTGCGCAGAACCACCCACTCACCAGCCGATTGATCGCCACCTCCTCGGCGGTCTTGCTGATCGTCGGGGTCGCACTCCTCATCCTGCAGGTCGCCGAACCCATCTCCCGGATCCCGCCGATCGCGGAATCCATCGGATCGATCACATCCCCGGTCCAACTGCCGGTCTGGCTCAACGTGGCCCTCGGCGTCGGTGCGGCGGCCGCCGGGCTGGAGCGCGCGCTCCGACTCCGATATCACTGGCTGCTCGACACAGCCGGGACCTGACCTCACACGCCGAACGGAATGGAAAACGAACACAATGAGAACCAGACTCATCTCCTCGATCGCGGTGACCGGTCTTCTCGTCACCGGCTGCTCGATGACATCCACTCCCGATCCCCCGCTCGATCGCGCGCAACCCGCGAGCCAGACGGAGCTCCGGTGGTCGCCCTGCCCCACCGGCGTCGAGGACCCTGACGCCGGCCCACCGCAATTGCGCTGCGCCACAGTCCAGGTGCCGCTGGACTACGACGATCCCGACGGCGAACAGATCGACTTGACCATCTCGCGCCTGGCGGCGAGCAATCCCGACACACGACGCGGCTCGCTCATGCTCAATCCCGGCGGTCCCGGCGGCAGCGGCCTGGATCAGCCGGTCTTCCTGACGCAGCGGGGGATTCCCCGAGAACTGCTCGACACCTATGACCTCATCGGCATCGACACGAGGGGAATCGGCCATTCGTCGCCGATCAGTTGCGGTTTCACTCCCGACATCGAGTACTACGGGGCCGTCCCTCCATACGCGTACGACGACGCGGCATTCGCCGAACAAGCGACAACAGCCGAGGCGGTAGCGACCCGGTGCGCCGCCAACGACGACGGCCGCATGCGACACATGACGACGGCGAACATGGCGCGCGACCTGGACCGGATCCGCGCCGCACTCGGCGAGGAGAAGGGCAACTTCCTCGGATACTCCTACGGCACAGCGCTGGGCGCCGCGTACGCATCGATGTTCCCGACTGCGACCGACCGAATCGTGTTGGACAGCAACATCGGTGACACCCACCTCGACCGGGACGGGATGCGTCGGTACGCACGCGGCATGGAGGACACGTTCCCCGACTTCGCACGGTGGGCAGCGGCGCGGGACGCCCGGTACGGCCTCGGGAACACGCCCGAGGCGGTGCGCGACACGTACTTCGCCATCGCGGACAAACTCGATCGCGCCCCGGTCGACGGGATCGACGGTCGCACGTTCCGGCTGGGCATGTTCGTCGCACTCTACAACCCCGCTTCGTACGACGCGACAGCGCAGAACTGGATCGCCATGCGGGACCGTGCACCCAACGACACTCCGCCGGCCATCAGCGCGGCCGCTGCCGAGACGGACAACAGCTGGTCGGTGTTTCTGGCGGTGACGTGCAACGACGTCGAATGGCCGAGTGAGCCCACGGTGTACGAGAAGGCCATCGAGGAAGACCGGCAACAGTACCCGCTGTTCGGTGCCGCGGCAGCAAACATCATGCCGTGCGCCTACTGGCAGATCGACCGGACCGCGCAACCGGTGGCTGTCGAGGACGAAGGACCGACCAACGTGCTTGTGGCACAGCATCAGCGCGATCCGGTGACTCCACACGTCAACGGCGAGCGGATCAACGAGAAGTTCGGCGACCGCTCCCTGCTGCTGAGCGTCGACGGCAGCGGGCACGGCGTCTTCGCACTGGGCACGAACGCGTGCGCCCAGGACGTCGTCACCGACTATCTGGTCGATGGCAACATGCCGGAGCAGGACGTGACCTGTCCCGCGTAGGCACGCGCCTGACCGGCCGGCACCCGAGGCGGTAAGCGGTCGGTCAGGCTCCCGCGGGACGCGGCGTGAGGATACGCGGCCCGTCGGCGGTGACCGCCACAGTGTGTTCCCAATGGGCCGAACGTGATCCGTCGTCGGTGACAACGGTCCAATTGTCGTCGAGAACCGAGGTGTCCTCGGTACCGAGCGTCAGCATCGGCTCGATGGCCAGAGTAGAGCCGATCACGAGGGTTGGTCCCTTGCCGGGCTCACCCTCGTTCGCGAGGAACGGCTCCATGTGCATCTCGCGGCCGATCCCGTGGCCACCGTAGCCGTCGACGATGCCGAACGGGCGACCGAACGTCTTCTCCGCGGCGCGGGTGCCGAGCTCGATCGCGTGCGAGATGTCGGTGAGGCGCGCACCGTCGACCATGGCGGCGATCCCCGCCTCCATCGACAACCGCGTCGCCTCGGACAATTCCGCGTCGGCGTTCGACAACTCACCGACCCCGAAGGTCCAGGCCGAGTCGCCGTGCCAACCGTCGAGAATCGCGCCGCAGTCGATGGACACGAGATCGCCCTCGGCGAGAACGACATCGGCCGATGGGATTCCGTGGACCACCACCTCGTTCACCGAGCTGCAGATGGACCCGGGAAAACCGTGGTAGCCCTTGAACGACGGCACCGCGCCGGCTCCGCGGATGACGGACTCGGCGACCTCGTCGAGGTCGAGGGTGCTGACCCCGGGCCGTGCCGCGTCGCGCACCGCCACCAGCGCAGACCCGACGATCGCGCCGGCGGCGGCCATGGCGTCGAGTTCGCCCGCGCTGCGGAACGGCACGACGCGCTTGCGCTTACGAAAACCCATGCGTTACAGCGTTTCCCGGGTTGTCAGGTTGCGCCGTGTCAGGAGACGCCGGCGCCGAGGGCGCTCAGGACGCGCTGATGAACGCCCTGGATGTCACCGACCGCATCGATGGTCTTGACCTGGTCGCCGTAGTAGGCGAGCAGCGGCGCGGTCTCCCTGGTGTAGACGTCCATCCGGTTGCGGATGACCTCTTCGGTGTCGTCGGCGCGGCCACGAGCCAGCATGCGCTCCACGACCACATCGGTGTCGACGACGAACGAGAGCACCGCATCGAGCGAGGCGTCGAGGTTCGCCAGGATGTCGTTGAGTGCGTCGGCCTGCTCGGTCGAACGCGGGAAGCCGTCGAGGATGAAACCCTTCGACGCGTCCGGCTCACCGACGCGGGCGCGGACCATGTCCACGGTGATCTCGGACGGGACGAGATTGCCGGCGTCGAGGTACTTCTTGGCCTCGACACCCACGGCGGTGCCCTGAGAGATGTTGGCGCGGAAGAGGTCGCCGGTCGAGATGTGGGGGATCCCGAGTGCTTCGCTCAAGAGTTCCGCCTGGGTGCCTTTGCCTGCTCCGGGCGGGCCGAGAATGACAAGTCTCACTTCAGGAATCCTTCGTACTTGCGTTGCATCAACTGACTGTTGATCTGCTTCATCGTGTCCAGACCCACGCCGACCATGATCAGCACGGCCGTACCACCGAACGGCAGGTTCTGGACGTTGCCGCTGTTGCCGATCTCGAGGAACAGATTCGGGAGTACCGCGATGATACCGAGATAGATCGAGCCGGGCAGAGTGATGCGACTGAGAACATACCCGAGGTACTCGGCGGTCGGCGCGCCCGGACGGATGCCCGGGATGAACCCACCGTACTTCTTCATCTCGTCGGCCCGTTCCTCCGGATTGAACGTCACCGCCACGTAGAAGTACGTGAAGAAGATGATCATCAGGAAGTACACGGCGATGTAGACGCCGTTGCTGGGATCGGTCAGATACCTGGTGACGTACTCCTGCCACGTCGATTGCGTCCCATCGGGATTGCGCGTGAGCTCGACGATCAGCTGCGGCAGGTACAACAGCGATGAGGCGAAGATCACCGGGATGACGCCGGCCTGGTTGACCTTCAGCGGTAGGTAGGTCGACGATCCGCCGTACATCTTGCGGCCGACCATGCGCTTGGCGTACTGGACCGGGATGCGTCGCTGGCCCTGCTCGATGAACACGACGCCGGCGACGATGATCAGTGCGGCGACACACACCAGGGCGAAGACGAGTCCACCGCGGCTGTTCAGGATGGTGCGACCCTCGGCCGGGATACGGGCGGCGATACCGGCGAAGATGAGCAGCGACATGCCGTTGCCGATGCCGCGTTCGGTGATGAGCTCGCCGAACCACATGACGACACAGGCGCCGGCGGTCATGACGAGCACGATGATCGAGAGACCGAAGATGCTCGAATCGTTGAGGACCTCGCCGCTGGTCGCACAGGACTGCGGGAGGAGCTGGCCGCGATCGGCCAGGGCCACGATGCCGGTCGACTGCAACAGTGCCAGTGCGACAGCCAGATAGCGCGTGTACTGCGTCATCTTGGCCTGCCCGGCCTGACCCTCCTTGCGAAGCTGCTCGAACCGCGGGATGACCACGGTGAGCAGCTGCACGATGATGGCCGCGGTGATGTACGGCATGATGCCGATCGCGAACACCGACAGCTGGAGCAGCGCTCCACCGGAGAACAGGTTGATCAGGGAGTAGACCGAACTCGACTCACCCGACGAGACCTCGTCGAGACACGCCCGCACGGCCTGATAGTCGACGCCCGGCGACGGGACCGTCGCGCCCAGCCGATACAGGATGATGATGCCGAGAACGAAGAGGATCTTCTTCCTCAGGTCCGGCGTCCGAATGGCCGCGAAGAGGGGGGAAAGCACTAACTCCTCCTAGGAACGACCACGCGAGGCGTACGTCCCGGGTCGAGGCGACCCGGTCCCCGTGTGCTCGGCAATCGACGATGATCTTTCGGGATGCGGCGATCTTGGTGTGTCCGGCAGGACAACGTCTGAGACTCTAACAGTCACACCGAAACGCCCCGGTCGGGGGGGGGGGGGGGGGGCCCCCCCCCCCCCGGGGGGGGGGGGGGGGGGGGGGGGGGGGGACCTGTTTTGGCGCGGCCCCCCACCAAAACCCCCCCCCCCCCCAAAATAAGTGACTGGCGCGGCCAC
>NZ_JBEPPN010000012.1:0-160924 GCF_040547295.1 Gordonia sp. PvP123
ACGGCCGACACCACGACGAGCATCCTCAATAACGCGCCACGGTGGTCCCATCCTCATGGCAACACGGCGGTCCCATAGCCGTGGCAAATGACAACTCGGTAATCGCAGCCCTTGCAGCGATCTGAGGATGAGTCGTCGGCACCAGCCGGCGTGAGCCGCAGCGGCGAACCGATCGCGTCACAATCTCTCAAGGCCCCTGGGCGACCGACAGCTCCGAGAAGTGCAATTCCGCGATCTGGGCCGGTTACTCGGGTGTTGTGTCTCCCCTACCGGTTGGGTCTCGGATGAATATCCCCTGCCGTGACTACCGCTCCTACGCCGACGCGCTGTCAGACATCGACAACTGGCCCGGCTGGCACTACTGGCCGTAGGTGTATCGCAGGTTGGCGTTGATCAGGGTGCCGATACGTTGGTAGAGGTGACGCAGTTGGCGATCATCCGGTGCGGGCTGGTCGGTGAGCAGCGTCCACCGCAGATCGGTCGGTATTGAAGGCAGCGATGATCGCCTTGACTCGCAGCGGTCAGGTCCTCAGCGCAGCGCGGCCACGACCTGATCGGCCATCGCCTGCTGGCCACGAACGTTGGCGTGCATCGCCGGGAAGCTGACGGCTCCCAACGTCGGCTCCACCCATCGCCGATCGCCCGCGCAGGCATCGTGACCGGCGGAGACCTTGGTCATGTCGACAAAGGTCGCGTGAGTGGTCGCGGCGGCTCGGCGCATGGCGTCGTTGAGGGCCGCAAAGGCCCGGTGCAGATATGCGGTGTCTCCGGGTGCCGTGAGCAGCGACGCTGAGCAGAGCACACTCCCGGCGGCCGGGAAGATCTGCGGATACCCGACGAGCATGACGCGGGCGCGCGGCGCGGCGCGGTCGATGTCACGCAAAGCGTTCACCAGGGCGGGGTAGGTCGAGGAATTGATCTTGTCCACCAACGAGGTACCGAACTCATCGCGGCACGGGGCGGCCGACAACGGCGCGGACATCCAGGCCTGCTGGCAGGCCGAGGTCGAGTCGTTGAACAGACCGTTGTTGTTCGCGCCGATCGTCAGAGTGACCAAACGGGTGGCCGGTCCCACCGCGTTGATCTGCGGTCCCTGCCATCGGTATTGCGATTGGGTCAGGTGCTCGGTCGTCGCACCCGCGCAACTGACGTCGGTGACCGGGGTCCCGCGTCGCTTGGCGACCAGGCTGGAGTAGTTGACCAGCGAGTTCGAACAGAAGGTTGCCGCCCGCGTCGCCTGAGGGAACACTGCTGCGCCCGCGCTGTAGCTGTCACCGAGATTCACGTACGGGTACCCGTCCGCTGCATGAGCCCCGCCGGCCTGGGCGAGTCCGCCGACGAGGGCGACGGCGGTGGCCACCGCGGCCACCACGGTTCGGATGCCGAGGCGTCGGCGAGGGCTGCGGCCGTACGACATAGGCATTCGATAGCTCCGGATCATGGTGCTCGAGTTACTCAAGTTACTGATGGTGCTTATGATACTAACACTATCGGGTCGACGAACCCGCCTCGTCTGCGCGTGGTCAGAGCGCGGCGACCAACAGTGCCGGGAAGAGCAGTGATCACCGACCGGAAACGTCAGTCCCCCAGTCCTGAAGCGATTCGTTCGATCCGCGGCAATGCGATTGCCAGTACCGGCAGGTAGGCCACCGCCCAGGCCGGCGCGCCTAAGCTGAGAACGCAGCCACCCGCCACCGGGATCACCTCGTGCCGTGTCGCGTTCACGCCGGCCACCTTCCAGGCCCACGACCGTCCATCGACGAACTCGGTGATCTCAAAGGGCAGGGGCACCCCCGCGATGGTCGTGATCGTGCCGCGTGTCCCCGACGCCAACTCGACGTCACCATCCACACGTGCGCCGACGACCGTGGGCCCCCATGACGGCCAGGCCTGCACATCGGTGATCGTGGCCCACACCGCCTCCGGGGGCAGGTTCGTTCGCAAGTCGGTGGTGGGCATGCCACGCCGCAACCCAGCTCGAACTCTCAGCGCCGACCGCAGCGGGGTGTGAGTCACCGAACGTCCGACCCCTCGGAGAGGCACTCCCAGGTCCGCTCATCGGCTCGTGGCATTCCCACCCATCCCGGTTGATCCGGAATACCGTGGCCGAACGCGTTTCGCATCATCGACCCATCGTCGCAGAAGGATCCCGGCCCGGCACCCATGGACCTGATCCCGCGACAGCACACCATCGGTGGATACAGCAGTCGAGCCCACCGTGGTCCAGCTTTGTCGAACCGTGCAGGTGGGAATGGACATGACCCGGCCAGACCTCACCGTGCGATGGTTCGCGGCTCCTCGACCCCAGCGAGCTTGTCCGGATTGCGCATTGCGTAGATCTGTTCGATCACGCCGTCGACAATGTGGAACGTGAAGACGCCCTGCAGTTTTCCGTCGAAGTACACGATCATGCCCGGTTCGTGATTGAGCAGGGCCACCTCGGCACGATAGTCGTCGATCGTCGTCCCCAACCGTGCGAAGCCGGCGAGCAGGCGTGCCACCGGCAACGAGCCCTGGATGGGCCGCTTCACCGCCGTGGCCTTTCCGTCGCTGTCGGCGGTGAACACGACGTCGGGTGAGAGCAGCGCGATGAGCGACTCGATCTGACCCGACTGCGCGGCGTCGAGGAACTCCTCGACAACCGCTCTGGCCCGTTGCGCGTCGACCGGGTCGAAACGGGGCCGCCGTGACTCGACATGCGACCGGGCGCGGTGCGCGATCTGGCGCACCGTGGCCGGAGGTTTCGAGACCATCGACCCGATCTCGGTGTAGGAGAAGCCGAAGACCTCGCGCAGCACGAACACCGCACGCTCGTCGGGACTCAGCGACTCCAGCACCACCAGCATCGCCGTGGACACCGACTCGGCGAGTACGACGTCGTCGGCGAGGTCACGATCGTCGAGCAGGATCGGCTCCGGAAGCCACGGGCCGACGTACTCCTCACGACGCCGCGAGCGAGACCGCAGCGCATTGAGCGCCTGGCGTGTGACGATCTTCGCGAGGTAGGCCTTCGGATCGACAACATCGGCGTCATCGACCTCCGCCCACCTCAGGTAGCTCTCCTGCAGGACGTCGTCCGCGTCGGCCGCGGACCCGACGATCTCGTACGCGACGGTGAACAGCAGCGGCCGGAGGTCGGCGAACCGAGCTGCGCGACGGTCGGATTCGCCGTGTGCCATGGACACCCCCTTCTCCGTCCGTTCGCTGGTCATCGCCCTGCCGGTTCAGGCTCGACGGCTGTTGCCTTCGCGCCGCTGAACCAGCTGAACCTACCGGGTCGCGCGGCCTCACGCCGGATGTTCGCCACGGTCTGGCGGCAGACCAACTCCTTGGTCAAGGCCGCGAGGCGACCTGTCACCACGGCACGCGTCGGTGCATCGTCACGGCGCGTGAACTGCAGAGTGGCCGCGTGTCGGCCGATGCTGGCGCACTGCGCGACGAAGCCCTGGTCGACGAGGTTCGGCTGCTCACCGGCGATCCTCGCAAGCACCGCGTCGGCGGCCTGAGCGCCCAGCGGCTCGGCGGCCTGGCAGCTCATCCGCAACGAGATCCCCTCGACCGCAACCGCATCACCGGCGCCGACCACCCGATCGTCGTCGATGCTGCCCAGCGTTACGCCGGCGCGGAGACGGCCGATCTCGTCGGTCGCCAGGCCGCTGGCGGCTGCGAGTTCCGGAGCCTCGAAGCCGGTGGCGAGAATCGTTGCCGCGCTCGGAAGTACGGTGTGTTCGCCGTTGAGGTCGACAGTGACGGTCCGCTCCCCTATCTCGACCGCGCGTCCCTGATCCACGACATCGACACCGAGTCGGTGCAGCTGCTTCTCCGTGGCGCGCCGGGCCCGGCCGCCCACCGAGGTCGCGATCCCTCCGCCGCCCACCAGCCGGACGTCGTGTCCGCTCTCGGCGAGTTCTGCTGCGACTTCGATCCCGGTGAGCCCCCCACCGATGACAGTGACCGTCTCGTGCGCCCCCAGACCCCCGACGCGTTCCCGGATGCGTTGTGCACTCGCCCAATCGGCGATGAACAGAGCATGTTCCGCTGCTCCTGCGATGTCCGGGGTGCGGTGCCGGCTCCCGATCGCGTAGATCAGGTAGTCGTAGTCGAGGTGTGCGCCCGACGCCAGATGAACCCGACGCCCGCCGGTGTCGATGAGCGTGGCGGTGTCGACGACAACGCGAATGTCGTCGGCCAGCATGTCGTCGAGTCCGACCTGGGGATCACCTGTTCCCGAGGCGAACTGGTGAAGCCGGATGCGCTGCACGAAGAACGGTTGCGGGTTCACGATCGTGACGGCAACGGAGGGGTTGCGCCGAAGCCTGTTGGCCGCCATCGCGCCGGCGTAGCCCGCGCCGAGGACGACCACGCGTGGCCGTTGCGGGTCGACCCGCTCGTCGTCGATCCGTGTGATGCCGGTGGTGTTCATGATCCTGCCTTTCGTCGATGTTCGAAGTGCTCTCACCCCCAAGACACCGACGGCATCGGGAATGTGACAGCCGTCGACCGCGACATCGACATCTGCGTCGTCTGCGGCCACCACCCAGGACGCGGCCGCGACCGCTGCGACGATCACGTCGTCCGTTCAAGCGGCTCAGGCGTTCCTGACCACCCTGACCGACGAACAGCGTGAGCAGGTCACCTACGACTACGACGACGAAACCAAGACGACGTCATGGTCGAACTTTCCGGTCACCCTCGTCGACCGCGCGGGCGTGAATCTCGCCGATCTGAGCGAACAGCGGACCGCCGCACTGAGAGTTCTCGATGCACTGCTCAGCGACGAGGGGTACGCCACAGTCACCGGAATCATGGGTGGCGACGAGTACCTTCACGAGAAGAGCAGTTCGACAGAGGACTCCCTCGGGCAGTACTACATCGCCTTCTTCGGCGACCCATCTGACTCGAGTGCTTGAAAGATTCAGTTCGGCGGGCACTGACTCGAGTGCCTGGGAGATTCAGTTCGGCGGGCACCACCTCGGCATCAACGCCACCCTCGACGGTTCGATCGACGAAATCATCTTCGCCCCGACACATCTGGGGATCCAACCCGCGGTGTACACCGCTGGCGACGGCACCGAGGTTCAACAGATCGCGGCATCTCTCGACGAGACCTACGTCAATTGGTCCGGAGCCACCACCTACGACATGACCCAGGGTGACGGAATCTACTTCCAGATCTCCGGCCCCGATGTATACATCGAGTTCGCCGCGCAGCAAGGTTCGGCCGGCGCCGATGTCGACGGTGTCACGACGTCGGGCTGGGGACACGTCCACACGATCTACCGTGACCCGATTGGCGACTACGCCGGCAGCGTCACCCAGCAGGCCGCCACCGGAATGGGTTCGGGCGGTCCCGGCGGCGGCCAGCCTCCCGTCGGTGCAGGACCTACCAGGGGCTAGCTGTACTGACCCGGGACGTTAGGTACGGGGTTCGGCGAGCCTGCGTGACATAGGGAAGACCTCCGAGTGAGGTGTGGAGCTGTCTAGGAACCGCTCCTCATCCCGGAGGTCTTCATGTCTCACCGTAATTCACCGTTGTCCCCAACTGGTCGGCTGCGTCTGGCTCGGTGTGTTGTCGAGGACGGGTGGCCGCTACGGCGTGCGGCTGACCGTTTCAACGTTTCGGTCACGACGGCCAAGCGGTGGGCCGACCGCTACCGCAACCTGGGGCCGGCAGGGATGGTGGACCGATCGAGCCGGCCGCGGTCGTGTCCGCATCGCACCAGTCGCCGCCGGGAACGCCGGGTGGTCGGGTTACGCGTGTCGCGTCGCTGGGGACCAGCCCGGATCGGGTTCCACCTGGGGTTGAACGTGTCCACGGTGCACCGCATCCTCACCCGCTACCAGTGTGTGCGGTTGTCGTGGACCGACCCGGCCACCGGAGCGCCGGTGCGTGCACGACGACGTGAGGTTCGCCGGTATGAACGCGACGCTGCCGGGGACTTGATCCACGTCGACATCAAGAAGCTGGGCCGCATCCCCGACGGTGGTGGGCATCGCGTACACGGCCGCGCCCAGGGCACCCGCAACTCCAGTGCTCATCGCGATGCTTCGCGTCCGCGCACCGTGCATGGCCGTCCCAACCTGGGATACGCCTACCTGCACCACGCCGTCGATGATCACTCCCGGTACGCCTATTCGGAGATCCTGGCTGATGAGAAGAAGGAAACCGCGACCGCGTTCATGGCGCGGGCGGTGGCTCACTTCGCCTCGATCGGTGTTCCCACGGTACGGGTGATGACCGACAACGGGTCGTGTTACCGGTCGAGAATGTTTCGGGAGTTGTTGGCAGGCAACGGGATCAAACACAAATGGACGCGACCGTACCGGCCGCAAACCAACGGCAAGGTCGAACGATTCAACCGCACACTGCAAGAGGAGTGGGCCTACGCCCGCCCCTACAGCAGCGAGTCCGAACGCGTGGCCGCCTTTGACGAGTTCCTGCGCATCTACAATCACGAACGCGGCCACACCGCACTCAGGGGCAACTCACCCGCCGACCGCGTACCCAACCTGGCGGATCAGTACAGCTAGCCCGAGCCGCCGGAATCCGGATCGACATCGGCCCGATGATTCGGGTGGTTCCTGCTCACGGAGCCTGCTTCCACCATGCGATGACATACAGCGCGAGCGATGCGACGAGACCGCCGAGGACCCAGAGCACCACCGAGTAGTCGACCCACGACCCGAACGGAGGCGATCCGGGAAAGATGTTGCGCAGCGGGAGCACGGCGAACAGCATCACCGCGAACCAGGTGACCATCGGGGGTTGAAATGCCTTGCGACGCCGCACGGTTTGAATGGAGACGAAGAGAGTGCAGATCGGTAAGACGACCAGCATCACGCACAACGCGAGATCGAACGTCAGGGATCCGGCCGTCCTCGACGACGTGATCGTGAACGCCTGCCCACCGGCGTAGTCGCTGTCGGCCGCTCCGACGTGCCAGCCGATCAGTGAGTCGGTGACAGCGACCTCCGTCGGCAATTCCACGTCACCCGGGCCGTACGCCTGGACGGTGACCGAATCCGACACGTAGCTGTCGAATGGCCACAGTCGGATGTCACCATCGCTGTACATCGTCACCGGGAGGGTGCCCGGCCGCGTACCCGCAGAGAACTTGAGTTCGGTCGACGAGGTCAGCGGTGAGACGTCGATCGTCACATCCTCGTCGAGGTCACCACGCGCATCGAGCAGATCGTCCCCGGCATAGACCGTGATGTGACCGCCGATTTCGAAGGCGCCACCGTTCACGGCGTCGACGTCGACGTACACGAGTACCCCGTTCGCCGCGGGTTTCCGTGTGTCCGAATCATCGCCGGAATCGCCGGCGGCATAGACCGCCAGAACGGCGACGTACAGAATCAACAGACCGACAACGATCGCCAGACCCTTGACCCACGCCTTGTGCTCACCGGCTTGCGCCATCCGCCAGCCTCCACGATCGTCGTCGTTCGGCGGCCGCGGATCAGGCGCCGGTTGGCGGTGAGTGTATCGGCAACTCTCAGGAGCCGACGATCGATCCGGAAACGTCCGCCGTGGTGGCGTCGAGATGCTGCGATTCTGTGCCCATGTGTCCCATGCCGACCAGATCACGCCCACCGTGGGTCCCGGCCGACCGATACTGATCCCGTCCAGATCACCTTCACCGAACGCGAGGAGAACCGATGTCGATCAGCGAGCCCGCGGGCGGCCGCGGCACATTCTTCGGCGACCCGATATCGATCGATGAGCGCACCACGATGATCCCCGTGTCGCGCAGCGGGTTCCGCGGTCGACCGGTTGCGATCGGCGCCTATACGGTGACCGATGGCGCGACGACCTGGACCCCGGCAGTCGACGGCGGCCAGGTAGCCCTCATCGGGGTGATCACCGGCCTCGTCGCAGCAGCACTGGGATCGGCCGCGGTCCTGCGGCAACCGCCTTGGCCTCGCATGACCATCGAAAAAGGCCATCGCCCCGGCCACTGATCACCGACGAGCTTCGTTCGACACGAGTTCGACTTCGGCGCACCGACGTTCGACCACCACGTCATCCGCCCGCGAAAACCGTGCGGCCCCTTGCCCAGATCCGCCACAGCAGCCAGATCGTGAACCCGTTCGTCAGCACGAAGCCGACGAAAGGTATCGACGAACCTATTTCGGGTCCGTGTCATCTGCTCACCCGCAAGTCGGTGTACGCCTCAACCTTCGTGGGTTGCACGCGTCTCCGCCAGAGATCGCTCGAGAAGCGTTCGCAACACCGCACGATCCACGTCGTCGAGGCGGGTCAGATGCAGGCACGACTTTCCTACACGATTCTTTCCGAGCGTCTCGACGAGATCTGGCCACCGGGTCGCGAAATCGCTCACCAGGTAGATGGTGTGATTCTTGGGCCCTGTTGCGAAGGCGAGTTCGGGTGCCCGGCCGCAGTGTCCGCTGGCGTACCGGTACTCGTATTCGCCGAAGCCGACCATCCGGCCGGCCCACACCACGGGCTCCCTCCCGGTGACCTCCGACAACAACGAGAGCAGTTCGTCGGCCTCACCTCGACGCGGACCAACCGCCCGGTCGAGTGCTTCCCCGATCGGTACCGCCGACGGACTCATCGTCGGCGCTGCGCCTCGGTTGCGCTTGTTGTCGTTCACGGCAATCACTTCCAGTTCGATCGTCAGCGAGTCGATTGTCCATCACTCCCTCCGTCGGAGCGACCTCCCCGGTGAATCGACGATTCGCCCGGCATCATCCCGGCGGACCACGACTGCAGCCTCTGTGATGTGAGTCGCTACCAAGATCGTAAAGCGGCACGACCGTGCAATAGTTAGGCAATGCTTGCCTTAACTGAGAGCGCCGGTCCGTGGTTGATCGGCGTCTATCGCATGGTCATCGGTTTCCTTTTCTTCTGTCATGGGACGACAACGCTGTGGGCGTGGCCGATCGAACCGTACGGTGGCGCGACTGCGGAATTCGGCGCTTGGCCATCCTGGTGGGCCGCCGCGATCCAAGTGGTCGGCGGTTTGCTGATCATGATCGGCGTGGGAACCCGGGTTGCCGCCTTCGTCAGCGCGGGAAGCATGGCAGTCGCATATTTCTGGAAGCACCAGGGCGATGGCCTGCTGCCGGTTCAAAACGACGGCGAGTCCTCGGCGCTCTTCTGCTGGGCGCTCCTGATCCTGGTCGTGATCGGGCCCGGAAAGCTGGCTGTGCAGCCTGTGCTCGATCGTCTACGCGGTCGAGCGACACCCGCGAACACGACTGGCTCGGGCACTGTTCCACAGGCACCCGAGCCATCCATGGCTCAGCACTGAGACGCGGACCCGACAGCTACGGCCTGCAACGGTCTCGGTGTGACCGCTTGCGCACCTCCGCGGCTGCAAGTGCCGATGAGTTCTGACCATCCCGAGGGTCTGCCTCGGTGCGGACAATGTCGTCCGCACCGAGGCACCGATGTCCGCGGACGTCGACGACCAGAAGGAAGGTTCACGATGACCGACACCACCGGGGCTACCCTCACCTACACTTTCGCCGCTTCACCCGACGCCGTCTTCGACGCGTGGACGACACCTGAGCCCTTTGCGACCTGGTTCGGAGGCGGAGCGAACGAGGTGCCCGTCGACTCGGTCACGCTCGACGCCCGCCCCGGAGGCACCTGGACGGCAACGATGATCGTCAGCGACGACATGCCCGAATTCCACTGGCGCGGCGAGTACATCGAGGTTCATCGACCGACCAGGCTCGTCCTGACGATGACCGACGAACCCGGGGACGCGCGTGAACGCCTCACCGCCGACTTTCTCGCCGTCGACGCCGGCACCGAGGTCCGATTCGGTCAGACGGGCGGGAACCTCACGGACGAGCAGTACGAGTACGCCGCCGCCGGATGGCGCGCGGCGTTCGAGACGCTGGACGCATTGTTGGGCGAGTAACCGGGCGCCGTCAGGACTCGGTCGACGACGCCGAGGTCCGAGCAACTCCGGGACCGGTCGCGCTCACTCCCAGCCGGCGGTCTCGGCCGCCGCCTGGTGGGTTTGGCGAAGGAATTTCAGCACCACGGCGTCCGGATCCGGCGCTTGGCGAACGAGGTGATACGGCAGGACGTACTCCCCCAGCGCGGCATCCCAGTGCGCCGGGGCCTCCACCGCAGGGTGGGTGTCGTATCCCTCGGGATGCGGATACGCGTAGGCGTAAAAGGCACCTTCTTCGGCGCCTCCCGGCCAGTATCCCGCGCTCGACACCTCGTCGCTGTAGGCCTCGTGCATGACCCAGTCGGGACAGTTCGGAACCCCGCCGGGATGCTGCGGCGCGCTCCGCCCCGAAAAACGAGTGACCGCCAGATCGAAAGCGCCCCAGAAGAAATGCACAGGCGACGACTTACCTCTGAACTCACCACGGAACGTCGACAACACCCGCTGAGCGCTGACGAGCGACCACCAGAACCTCGTCATGGCTTGCGGGTCGTAGGACGAGTGGACTGTGTCCTCTGCGAACGGGGTGGCGTCAGGCAGTTCGACGGGGGTCCCGACGATGTCGATGTCGAAACCGAGGTCGGTCAGGTGGCCGGTGTATTCGGCGTAGAAGTCGGCCACCGTCCGCGGTTCGAGCTTCATCCGACGAGTGGTTCCGTCGGTGACCAGGAAGATCAACTCGTGGTCCACGAAATCGAAGCGGATCTCGAGCCCGCGAGTTCCGACGGCCATCAGCGAGGTGGTGAGTCCACGCCCGTCGACATACAGCGGTACGCCCCACCAGTGATTGATCTCGGGACCGAGAGCGAGACGCGTCTTACCGACGATCTGGGTCCACAACTGCACCGTGTCCCTGGTGTCGCTCCACGAATCAACCGGTAGCGCGGGCCAGGCCTCGTATTGGGTTTCCATGACTCCATGATCCCGAACGCGTCAACTCGACGAGCGCTCCGCAAGACGCGGCGGGATCGGTGATCGTCCTCCTCGGTCCGCCGACGTCGCCTCATGCCTGTGGAGACCCGGCGCGTGTCGATCGTCAAACCCCATACCCTGTCGACATCGAAGCGCCCGTCAACTCGGTGCGCTACACCGTGAGGAGGACAAGGTGCCGCGCATAACCCTTGGTGCGATTCTCGTTCTGGTCGCGATCGGAAGCACGATGATCGTCGCCCTGCTCGGGGCACCCGACTGGTTGATCGTCGTCGTACTCACCGGACTCTGCGTGTCCGCCCTTGTGCTTCCCACGGCGATCCGAGAATTCAGGCCGGATCCGCAGCGCGCTGCCGACCGGCCAGATTTCGAGGATTCCGAGAGTCCCCGTCCGACTCCGGCGCACCAACGCCGGAGTGTCCAGGGTTCCGATTCGTCCTCGAGTTGGTTCGGCTTCGACGGCGGGTGGTCGGGTGACGGCGGTTCCGACTCAGCGGGCGGCAGCTCGAGTGGCGGCGAGTGACTGACGGTGAGTCAGATTCAGCACGACGTCGAGTTCGCTGATGGCCGGTGAGGTGTCGGGGACCGAAGTACTTCAGCGAGGGTGCTGGATCGCCTCGACCAACTGCCGGCAGTGACGGGTGACCTCGGCGGCGGTCAGGTCATGATGCTCTGTCCACCAGTCGATCACCGCGGACACGACGCTGAACCAGCATGCGAGCAACAGCGAATGTGTCTCTGACGACATCGGACCAGCCCGCACCGACAGGACCTCGGCCACCCCTTGCGAACCCAGGGCGTTGAGCGCCTGCTGGTAGTGGCGCGTTCGGTCATGTGCGGCACTCGGCTTGGGCGGGGTGAAATCGTAGAGCACCCGCCATTTCTCGGTACCGCCGTCGAGCGCCTCGACGATCGCTGTCAATGTCGCCAGAGCGCGCAGGTGGGCCCCCTGCACCTGTTGCGCAGCGGTCACCGCCTCGACGAGTTGCTCCCCCGCCCGCTGAACGCACGCCGCGTGCAGACCATCGCGCGACCCGAAGTAGGTGTAGATCAACGGCTTCGAGATACCTGCCGTCGCCGCTATGTCGACCAGGGAGGCGTTTGCGTAACCGCGTTCGGCGAACTCCGCCGTCGCGACATCGATGATCTGTTGCTCCCGCACCGCACGGGGCACACCTTTTGTTCCCGCGAGCGTCAATCACTTCTCCTCCCGTGACGTAACGATGAGCTGCCGCACCCTCGTTGACTTGAGAGTAAATTACCGTAGAGTCAACGCCGCTGTCACGTCGTCGGCATGGGTGCGCGATGGTCGACTCGGCACCGTGAACAGAGAAGGAGATCCGATGAGCAGGATCGGCACCGAGCTGCAAGCGGTTCTCGGCAGGAGCGTCGGGATGGCGCTACAACGCCGCACCCTGCTACCCCGCGTGGTTTCCGAGGCGATCGCCGGTGACGGGCGCGATGTCCAGGGGCTGACGGTGGTGGTGACCGGCGCATCGGCAGGGATCGGGCGGGAATCGGTGCGGCAGCTCACCGCCCGCGGCGCGCACGTGATAGCCGTCGCACGACGCCGACAGGAACTGATCGAACTGTCCGAGGAGACAGGTTGTGACCACACACTCTGCGACCTCTCCGACGAGGTGTCGACCGCGGCGTTGATCGACGAACTTCGCAGTGAACCGATCGACGTGCTGGTCAACAACGCAGGCCATTCGATCCGTCGGACGATCCTCGACTCCACCGACCGGCTCCACGACTACCAGCGCACCATGCGTCTCAACTACCTCGCCCCCGTTCAACTGTCGCTCGGCCTGTTGCCGGACATGGTCGACCGTCGGTCAGGACATATCGTCAACGTGTGCACGTGGGGCATCATGGCGAACACCTTTCCCAGGTTCTCTGCATACGCCGCGTCGAAGAGTGCGCTGGCCATCTTCGGCCGTAGCCTCAACGCAGAGAATCCCCATCCACAGATTCGGGCCACGAACGTCTACTTCCCCCTCGTGCGAACCGAGATGATCGCTCCCACAGCCGCTTACGACAACACCCCGGCACTCACCGTCGAGGAAGCCGGGCGGTGGATCGTCCGCGCGATCACCCATCGTCCGACCTCGGTGGCGCCGGCAGCTGTACGCACGCTGCTGCCTGTCATCGACTATCTCGCACCGACGGCCGCCGACAGGGCGATTGCATCGCTCACCTGACGGCCCGTCGTCAACGGTTCACGGGTGCTCCACGTAGCGGAGATTCGTTCACATACGGACCGCCGTCCCTATTTCTGATCGTCCTGCGGCCATTTATCCATGTGATAGACAGTGTCGAGACCGTGAGGCGGCGAATCGATGACGAAGCGATATCTGCGGACCATTCTAGTGCTCATTCTGGCGGCCGGGATCGGACAATGGTCACCGGTCGCCGGTGCAGTCCCGGATCCGGGCGGCGCGACCGTCCTGACGCTCGACCCTGCATTCCGTTCCCTGCCGATGAATTGGCTGCGCGGCGAGTTGTTCGCATCACCGAATCGCGTCGTGAAGGTGCCCTATAACAACTTCCCCGGCGCGACGAACACCCACCGCGGGCGGGACAAGCTCAACGAGATGCTGCACGAGATCCCGGGCCGGAAGATCGTAGTGGGTCACAGTCAGGGTGCGCAGGTTCAAGACGATTGGCTGCGCACCTATGGGCCCACGAGCGACATCGACCCCGCCACAGTGATGTTCGTACTCACCGGTGATCTCGAATCCAAATACAACGGATGCGCCAATCAAGGCGGCTGCCGAGCAGACTATGGCGGAAACAACTTTCCCGACAACACCCGATACACCGTCAAGATCGTTGCGAGGCAGTACGACTACTGGGCCGACGCACCCAACCGCGATCTGATGACCGACGCCGCTCGTCGAAACCACAGCGCGTCGAATTCTGTTGGTGGACAGGGCGAAGGCCGTCCCGTGCATAACGACTACAGCATGATCGGACTCCACGATCCGGCCAACAAGACCTTCGTCGAGGGCAACGCCACGTACATCCTCGGGTCTCCGGCCACCTACTATCTGCCGATGGTCACCCAGATGTGGACCACTGCAGCCCGCAAGGCGACCGAGGACGCCCGACTCCGCCCAGAGGTCGAGAAGGCCTACGACCGGCCGATGGGGGCGCCACCGGCAGCCTCGGGTACCTGAACCGCTCCTCGTGTCGCGAGAATCAGGCGGAAACCGAGCTCGAAACAGACGCCGACATCTACCATCAGGTGCACCAACCGGACGATGTGGTGAAAGAGGACCGGCATGAAAAAGACTCTGAATTCTCTGTCAGAGAGCGAATATCTCCTCGTCCGGGAGACCAAGAAGTCGCAGATGGCCGGGCTCGACGAGGACGGTTTGATCGACCTCCACTCCCGCATCCGGCGCGCTCGGAACAAACACGTCACCTTGTACCGACGAGCTGGGGCCGAGAAGGTCAAGGCCAAAGGCGGGCGCGGGAGCGCCAAGGCAGCGAATGTCCGGAACGCCGCCAAAGCGGAGGTGTTCGAGGACGCCCTGAGCCGGGTGAGTAGGCGATTGGCCCGGGTTTCCCGCGACGCGGCCCTCGAGCTGAAGGCCGAGCGATTGGCACGCGCACGGACCGAGAACCCGGAACCATCCACGGACGGCGGCAAGCCCCGCAAGAACAAGAACGACAGCAAGGGCAAGGTCGCCTCGTCGGGACGAATCCGTACCGACGACACCCGCGACTCGCCAGGCCGCAAGAAGTACGAGGCGTCGACCATCGCGGCCGGCGCACGCCGCCAGACCAAGAAGGACCGCCGACACGACTCCTGACCCCGGCGGCAAACGTCGGCCCGGCCCGTCGCAGCGCTCAGCGAGGACCGATTCGCGACCCATGTGCCCGCGGACGGACGCAGTCTCGACCAGATGGTCGAACACATCGGAAACAGCGCGCAGTGTCGCTATGGAACCGCGCGGCGGCGCAGGTGTAGAAGCGGGAACGGCCGGCCATCCGAGTCGACCGGCGAACGCCCCACCTGGTCGAAACCTCTGCGCCGATAGAATTCCACGGCACCCGGATTCTGCTCGTTGACGTCGAGCTCGTCGATGCCCACGCGTTCCACCGCATGATCGAGCAGCACCGTGCCGATGCCCCGGCCGTGGGCGGCAGAATCGACGAACAGCATCTCGAGCCGGTTGTCGGCTGTCCCGCTGAAGCCGACGATGACTCCACCGACCTCAGCGACGACCAATTCCACCGCGGGGAAGAAATCCCGCGCGAGTCGACTGGCAAAGCCGTCGATGTCAGCGGGAGTCAGAAAGTGGTGCGTTGCCTCGACCGCAGAGCGCCACACGGCCACCAGTCGGTCCGTGTCCGCGCCGTCGGCCTGTCGGAGCCTCACCTCAGCCATACGTCATCAAGGGGGATCTCGGTCCACGGGTCGGTGAATGCACGCCCGGCACAGTAGTAGGCACGGGTCCCGATGGACAAGGGTATTTCGATCTCGCACAAACCCCGGCGTCGACGTCCCCGGCGGATATCGTGATCACGACACATCCGCAGGGACAAGGGGTATCACGTGCTCGAGATCCATGGTCTGTCGAATGAAACGGTCGTGCTCGACGGGGAGTGGTTCGAGAAGCTCCGGGGCGGCACCTCCAAGACACGGTTGCCGGCGGCGTCGTTCGTATCTGCCGAGGTCACGGAGACCGATCGGCGGAAAAAGTTGTTCGGCGGCGAACGGGAACAACTCCTCCAGGTGACCCTCACCTTCTCGCGTCCGCCGTTCGTCGGGCTGATGACATCGGCGGAGAACCGGGCGAAGGTCGACGCTCTCGTGGCCGGCCTCGAAGCCGCACGCGACGCGGGCTGAGTCCGGCCGCGCCCGTCATGGTGGTCCTGCGGTCCGATCCTGTTGCGCTCGAATCAGTTCGAGCAGCAACCGACGAAGTTGTGATTCCGACTCACCGATGGACGCGATCAGCGCCGGATCGGTTCGCTCTCGCTCGAGGAGTGCGTGATAGACCTCGGTCCCGGCCGGAGTCGAGCTCACGTGTTTACGCCGCTCGTCGTCGGGGTCGACCTGCCTGCGTACATAACCCATGCGTTCGAGTCGTTCGATGGTGCGGCTCGCCGTCTGATCCGTCACCCGCGCCTTCCTGGCGATCTCCCGCTGAGTGGCAGGCCCCGTACTCACCACATGCAGAACGACGAGTCCGGCGCTGGAGATGTCGTACTCCCGCAGTACCGCCTCCCACGCGTGTTCGACCATTCTCGCCGCCGCCGACAGCAGCCGACCCGTCGGCCAGCCGTCCATCCCGTCGTTCCCGTTGTTCACCGCGTCCTGCCGATTCTCTACGTCACACTCCACAGACTTGCAATTGTTCAGCCTGCTGAACATCATGGTGCTGTCCCGAGTCAGCCGCAACCAACGAACGGAAGCTCCGTGAACCCACCCACTCCTGCTCGACGAGTCAGTCGCTTGCGATGGATTCTGCCAGCCCTGTTGGTCATCGGATGGCTGGCCCTGGGCTCTGTCGGCGGACCCTTCGCCGGAAAACTCGGCGACGTGCAGGCGAACGACAACACCTCGTTCCTGCCCGCGTCCGCGGAGGCCACCGAGGTCTCCCGCCTCGAAGCCGATTTCGTGGACTCCTCGGAGATCCCCGCCGTGGTCGTCGCCGAGCGAACGAGCGGTATCACCGACGCCGACCTCGCATTCGTCTCCGATGCGGTGGCCACCGTCGCCGGTACCGACGGGATCTCTGAACGAACCTCCCCGCCGATCCGCTCGCAGGACGGTCAGGCGATCCAGATGATCGTGCCCGTCGACTCCTCGGGCGAGGTCTCGGAAAGCGTCGAGGCCCTGCGCACCGAACTCGCGAACGGCCCGCCCCAGGGGTTGTCGGTGTACGTGACCGGACCGGCGGGTACCGCGGGTGACCTCACCACCGCGTTCGGCGGCATCGACGGACTGCTGCTGCTGGTTGCCGGCGCGGTCGTCATCCTCATCCTCATCGTGGTGTATCGCAGTCCGATCCTTCCGTTCGTCGTGATCGTCTCCGCCGTCTTCGCGCTCGGGCTCGCGAGCCTCCTGGTCTACGTGCTCGCATCGAACGATGTGCTCACCCTCAACGGTCAGAGCCAGGGCATTCTTTTCATCCTGGTGTTCGGCGCAGCCACCGACTACGCCCTCCTACTGGTCTCTCGCTATCGCGAGGAGCTACGACTGACCGACGACAAATATGCCGCGATGAAGGCGGCGTGGCGCGCGACCCTCGAACCGGTCGCTGCCTCCGCCGGCACGGTGATCGCCGGTGTGCTGTGCCTCTTGCTCTCGGATCTCAACTCCAACCGTGGACTCGGCCCGGTTGCCGCCATCGGTATCGCGGCCTCCTTCCTGGCGTCGATGACGTTCCTGCCGGCCGCTCTGACACTGTTGGGGCGCACCGCCTTCTGGCCCAAGCGGCCCGTCGTCGACCCGGAGTCCGCACAGCGTGAGGACGGCAGCAACCATCGATTCTGGGGCGCCCTGGCCAACCGCATCGGACGACACCCCCGCCGCTTCTGGGTCGCCACGACGTTGTTGCTCGTCTTGTTCGCGCTGTTCCTCCCCCAGTTCAAGGCCGACGGGGTCGCACAGTCCGACACCTTCCTTCTGCCGGTGGAATCACAGGAGGGCCAGGAGGTTCTCTCCGCCCACTTCGACGCCGGAGATGGTTCGCCCGCGGTCATCATCGCCAACGGCGCATCGCTCCAGCAGGTTCAGAGCACGGCGACAGGCGTCGACGGCGTCGCCGAGGTCGTCCCGGTCACCGAACCAGGTGGCGCACCGAAGACGGTCGACGGACGGGTCGCGCTACAGGCAACCCTGACCGACCCGGCGGATTCGCTGGCCGCCGAGGAGACCATCGAGCGCCTTCGCGACGCGGTCGGGAATGTGAACGGCGCCGAGGCACTCGTCGGCGGACCGACAGCCGTCGACCTCGACACGAAGACGACCGCCATCCACGACCGGAATCTGATCATCCCGATTGTCAGCATCGTGGTGTTGCTCATCCTGTGCGCACTGCTCCGCGCGATCGTCGCGCCGATCCTCCTGATGGCCACCGTCATCTTGAGTTTCGCGGCGACACTGGGAATCTCGTCGATCGTGTTCAACCACATCCTCGGGTTCCCCGGTGCCGATCCGGTCGTACCGTTGTTCGCGTTCGTGTTCCTGGTGGCCCTGGGCATCGACTACAACATCTTCCTGATGACCCGTGTTCGCGAGGAGGCTCTCCAGATAGGTACGCGCCGAGGCGTTCTCCGCGGACTGACCGTGACCGGCGGAGTCATCACGTCCGCCGGCGTGGTCCTCGCCGCGACGTTCTCCGCCCTGGCGGTCATTCCGCTGATCTTCTTGGCGCAGATCGCGTTCATCGTCGCCTTCGGCGTCCTCCTCGATGCCCTGATCGTCCGGACGCTCCTGGTCCCGGCGCTCGTCTACGACATCGGCCGACCGGTGTGGTGGCCCAGTGCGCTGGCCAAGAAGGAGGACGTGCCGGAAGAGGAGGAACTCGTCGAGGCAGGCTCGACCGAGCGATAGAACACCTCCGATAACCAGGTCGAACGGTCCCGGCTTCCTTCGAAGCCGGGACCGTTCGCGCGTCGCATGCCTTCCGGGTCAGCCCAATCGTTCGTAGATGGTCGCGTTGGCGAGTCCACCTGCCTCACACATGGTCTGCAGGAGGTAGCGACCCCCGCGTTGTTCGAGGGCGTTGAGTCCGGTGGTCGCGAGGCGGGCACCACTGGCACCCAGCGGATGACCGAGCGCGATCGCACCACCGTTGACGTTGACCTTGTCGACGTCCACACCGAACTCCCGAGACCACGCCAGCACCACCGGCGCGAAGGCCTCGTTCACCTCGAACAGGTCTATGTCCTCGAAACGCAGTCCACTGCGCGACAGCGCCTTTCGGGTCGCCGGGATGATACCGGTTAGCATCAGCAGCGGATCGTCGCCGGCGACTGCGATGGTGTGTACCCGGGCGCGCGGGCGCACACCGAGTTCGGCGGCCTTCTCGTCGCTCATGAGCAGCACCGCCGAGGATCCGTCGCTGATCTGGCTCGCGCTCGCGGCGGTGATCTCCCAGCCGATCTCGGGGTATCGGCGTGCGATCGTCTCGTCGAAATAGGCGGGCTTCAACCGCGCCAGATCATCGAGACTGCCTCCGAGACGGATTCCCTCGTCCGACGTCAGGCCCGCAAGAACAGCCAGCTCGTCGTCGAAGAGTCCGTTTTTGGTCGCGGTGGCGGCCAGATCGTGTGACCGCAGCGAGAATTCGTCGATCTCTCGTCGCGAGATGTTCCATCGGGCTGCGATCAGTTCGGCCGAGATGCCCTGCCCGACGAGCCCCTCCGGGTAACGCTCCTCGAACGCCCGCCCGTTCAGATCGGCGGTGCCGGCCGCGGCCGAGCCCATCGGTATCCGGGACATGGATTCGACCCCCGCCGCGACCGCGACGTCGTAGGTGCCCGCGATGATGCCCTGCGCGGCGAAAGCGATGGCCTGTTGACCACTGCCGCACTGGCGGTCGACAGACACCCCCGGCACCGATTCGGGATAGCCCGCGGCGAGGAGCGCCCGCCGCGCGAGGTTGAAGCTCTGCTCCCCCATTTGGCTGACGACTCCGGTGATCACATCGTCCACGCGTCCGGGCTCAACACCCGAGCGGTCCACGATCGCGCGCAGGCTGTGCGCGAGGAGGTCGACAGGGTGGACGTCGTGCAAGGCGCCGGTGGGCTTGCCCTTCCCGATGGGCGTACGAACGGCGTCGACGATGACCGCTGATCTCATGACTGATCCTCCATCAGTGCGCGGGCCGGAACAGGCGCCGGCCCGGATACCGGCTGACTTTTGTCTGCCATAGTCAGGACTACGCTCTGACTATGGTTCTGTCAAGTCAGGGTAGAGTGGGGTCATGATGCACCTGAAGGGACCGCTCGCCGAGCGCGACAGCTGGGAGGCGAGCGACTGCTCGATCGCCAAGGCGATCGACCTGGTGGGGACCCGGTCCGCGATCCTCATCTTGCGCGAGGCCTTCTACGGCGCAACCCGGTTCGATCAGTTCAGTCGCCGTGTCGGGATCACCGACGCGGTCGCGTCGAGCCGCCTCCGAGAACTCACCGAGGCCGGGATCTTCACCAAGGTGCCCTACCGCGAAGCCGGTCAGCGGGAACGGTTCGAGTATCAGCTCACCGACAAGGGCCGCGACCTCTTTCCGGTGGTGATGTCGTTGATGCAGTGGGGTAACGACCATCTCCAACCCGGCGGTGCGCCACTCACCGTGACCGACACGGAGCAGGCCCCCGTTCGGGTCGGGGTCGTCCCCGAACACACTGCCCTGCTCTCACCCGAGGACGTCGAGGTGCGTGTCGCCCGGCGCACCCGCCCGGTCCCGCGCCGACCGGAGCGGTCGGAATGATCCTGCCCACGATCTTCGATCCTCGCCTGGTCACCATCCGTCGTGGCGGGACGCTGACCGACGCCGATCATCACTCCCTTGCGCTCTGGGCAGCGACATGCGCCGAGCACGTCCTCCCCCTGTTCGAGTCGGCCCGTCCCGAGGACGCGCGACCCCGCGAAGCCATTGCCGCCGTCCGCGCGTGGACCCGGGGCGAGCTGGCGATGATGGCGTCGCGGGCCGCCGGCGGACATGCCATGGGTGCCGCACGCGACCTGCGTGGTGCACCGCGCTTCGCCGCATACGCCGCCGGGCAGGCGGCGGTGACGGCCCACGTCGCATCGCACGATCTGGGCGCCGCGGCCTACGCGATCAAGGCGGTGCGAGCGGAGCACGGGACCGATGCGGGCAAGCTCGAATGCGCTTGGCAGCGTGAACAACTCCCGGACCGGCTGCGCGAGCTGGTACTCGACGACCAGCGTGCCCGGAATGACCTGTGCTGGTTGGCCTTCTCCGTCGACTGACACCGGTACCGATGTCCGCGATTGGCTTTCTGTGCGGCAACACTGATAGTGTCGTTATCACGCTCACGCGGTGCTGTAACCCGCATGTCGAGCCAGAGGCCGGGGTGATTACAGAAACCCCCGGTCTTGTCCAAACTTCCACGGTCGTGCCACGGTTTGCGGCTGCCCCCAGCGGGTATGCGCCCGAGCATGACCTTCCATCGCGACGTCGTACCAGGCATTCACTGGCTGGAACACGCGCACACGAATCAGTACATCGTCGAGGACCGAGACCGGCTGGTCCTCGTCGACTGCGGACTCCCCCGGTCGTATCAACCCCTCGTCCGGGCCATCCGCGAACTAGGCCGGGACACCGACGCCGTCTCCGATCTGATCATCACCCATGGCCACTTCGACCACGTGGGCACGGCGCGCCGTCTGGCGCGCGAATGGCGGATACCAGTCCACGTTCACCGTGACGATGCCTGGCTGGCATCGCACCCCTACCGTTATGCACATCAGAACGCCACCAGATTCGGAGTGCCCCTTCGTCATCCGCGGTCTCTGTCCCTACTCGGGCGGATGGCGGTGGCGGGCGCGTTCACAGTCCGCGGCGTCGATCACATGGACGTGACGAGCTTCGGCGACGCCGCGGTACTCCCCGGCGGCGCGCAGGTGATACCCACCCCGGGCCACACGTACGGCCATGTGTCACTTCACTTCCCGCTACGTGATGCGGTGATCGCCGGCGATGCCCTGGTGACTCTCGATCCCTACACCGCGGCTACCGGCCCCCGCATGATCGCCGGGTCCGCGACCGCCGACCTCGGTCGCAACCGAACGTCGCTCGATGCCCTGGCAGCGACGGAGGCGAAGTCCCTCCTTCCCGGTCATGGGGTGCCGTGGCATCACGGAGTGGACGTCGCGGTGGCCCGGGCGCGCGAGACCAGCGGCTGACCCCGCAGACAGACGTGAGGGCGGGCCGACGCGTGTCGCGTCGCCCCGCCCTCACGGCTTGGTGGCGTCCCCACCGATGATCGCCGGCGTGGCTCGGTCTATGCCGAGGCTGTCCGACGCAGCTTGGTGTTGACGAACTCGCCCATACCCCAGCGCCCGAGTTCACGACCGTAACCGGATCGCTTGACCCCGCCGAACGGGAGGCCCGGCAACGTGGTGCCGTGCTCGTTGACGTAGGCCATCCCGACCTCGAGCCGGTCGGCGACCTTCTCGGCGCTGTCGATGTCGTCGCTCCACACCGACCCGCTCAGGCCGAACTCGACGTCGTTGGCGAGCGCCACGGCGTCCTCCGCGGAGGCGACCTTGTAGATCATCGCGACGGGACCGAAGATCTCCTCGGAGTATGCGTCCATCTCCGGGGTGATGTCCGTCAAAACGGTGGGTTCGAAGAACGCGCCGTCGCGCTGCACCGGCTTGCCACCCGTCCGCAACGTCGCACCCTGATTCACGGCCGTGTCGACCTGCTCGGCGACGGTATCGCGTGCCGAGAGCGACGACAGCGGTCCCATCTGAGTGGACTCGTCTGCCGGATCACCGACGGCGGTCGACTCGAACTGTTTCACAACCCCGTCGACGAAGTCGTCGTACAGGTCATCGAGCACGATGAAGCGCTTCGGTGAGTTGCAGGCCTGCCCGGCGTTCGACAATCGCGCCCGGGCCGCGATCTTCGTCGTACGTTCCATGTCGGCGGAATCGAGGAGGATGAACGGGTCGGATCCCCCGAGCTCGAGCACGGACTTCTTCAGGTTCGCTGCCGCCACCTTGGCCACGGCTGCACCGGCTTTCTCGCTTCCGGTGAGCGACACACCGCGTATCGCATTGTGCGCGAGCAGGTCTGCGATTTGATCACTGCTCGCGTACACGTTGATGTACGCGTCTCCAGGCACGCCCGCGTCGTGCAGGATTTCGGCCATCAGGGCCGACGAGGCCGCGCAGATCGACGCGTGCTTGAGGATGACGGTGTTGCCCGCCAACAGGTTCGGCGCGGCGAATCGCGCGACCTGATAGTACGGGTAGTTCCACGGCATGACGCCGACGAGCGGACCGATCGGAGCGACCTGCACGATCGACGACTCCGCACCCTGCCGAGCGAGCGCCTCGGTTTCGAGGAGATCGGGCCCGTGCTCGGCGTACCAGCGGTAGATGTCGGCGGCGAGCTGCACCTCCCCGGCCGCCTCCTTGGCGGGCTTTCCCATCTCGGTCGTGATCACGGACGCGAGCTCGCCGGCTCGCTTCTCGTACAGATCAGCAGCCCGCGCGAGCACCGCGGCACGTTCGGACGCTTCGGTCGAACGCCAGTCTTGATACGCGGCCAGGGATCGTTCGGCAACCGTGGCCACCTCGGCGTCCTCGAGCCCGGAGAACTCCCGGTCGGTGACACCGGTGGTCGGATTCGCGGTGACATATGTGCTCACAGAGCACCTACCTTCCTCTGTCGTTGAGAATCCCGACTGTCGACAGCCCGGAATCGTTCGGGTACCCGGATCGCATGGACCAAAACCCGGCCGTCGGCGCGCTCCGGGCCCACAAGCGCCGCCGACCTGTTCTAATGGGTCCGCGGTCCGTGTTCGGACCGGTGATCGACCGACACACGATGAACGCCGGACGTCGACCTGGGGGTGGGTCGCCGGCTCGTGACGGGCAGTGCCCGAGGGGGAACGAAGAGTGTCACGCTGGCAGCGGGCCGTAGGGCTCGGTTGTGCATTTCTGATCGCGGTCGTCGCGAGCCTGTCGACGGGGCAACCGGCGGGGGCGACTCCACCGAGGCTCGCCGACACGGCGCGGATTCTCGCGGTGTCCCCGGAGACCGCGACGCGGACGACGATGACCGTGTACTCCGCGGCCATGAAGCGGCCTGTTCGGGTGAGTGTGCTCGTCCCCCGCGACCGGACCGGGCCCCGGCCCACCGTTTACCTGCTCGACGGGATCGATGGTGGGGTCTACACCAACTACACGCAGAGTGGGTGGACGTTCCAGACCGACCTCGCGCGCTTCGTCGCCGACAAGAAGGTCAACGTGGTCCTGCCCATCGGGGGTACGGGTTCGTACTACACCGACTGGCGCCGACTCGACCCCGTCCTGGGCCGGAACATGTGGGAGACCTTCCTGACCGAGGAACTCCCTCCACTGGTCGACCGACGCTTCCGAGGCAACGGGCGGAACGTGATCGGCGGGCTGTCGATGGGGGCGCTGGGTGCGATGTCCATCGCCGTGCGCAATCCGGATCTCTACCGGGGCGTCGTCGCCTTCAGCGGGTGTCTTGATCAGGGTTCGCCGGAGTTCCGGCAGGCGACCGCCACATCGGTCAGCACGAGAGGTGGGAACCCGGAGAACATGTGGGGACCGCTCGATCACGACACCTGGGATGCCCACAATCCCGCCGATCATGTGTCCGCGCTGCGTGGTAAGCCCGTGTACGTCGCGGTCGGCAACGGCCTGCCCGACCCAGCACTCGGACTGGCCGGGCTGGCGTCACCCGTCGGCGGCGTCCTCGAAGGCATCGTCGCCCGATGCACCGAGAGCTTCAAGCGTCGCGCGGACCGTGCCGGGGTCGACATCACCTACGACTTCCGTGCCGGTCTCCACTCATGGGGTTACTGGAATCAGGATCTGCATCGAGCCTGGCCCACGATCGCCCGGGCGCTGAACAGCTCGGGCTGACACGAGTCATCGTCAACGCGCACTTTTTCTCTTCCGAATCAACGAGACATCGTCGCGTGCCCGCTTTCGCTCCCGGCGTTCCTTGAGTTCTTGTCGACGCTTTTTCGAACTCGAATTCTTTTCTGCCACTTTTCCTCGATGGGTTGTCTTCTACAAACGGGTCGGTCCCGCTCACCTCCGTGACCATAGCCCAGAAACCAGAGAAGTCCAGCCCACCCACATTCCTACGATCTAATCCGCTCTAATTCGGTGTTGCACATCATTTTTCGTAGCCGACAGGTTCGCGACAAACGCCGGACTGGCTTTTATTTATTTCTGGGCTAGAGTCCATGGCACCGGTCGCAGATGGCCGGAAACAGCGAAAGGAAGCGTGGCCGTGAAAGCGGTTGTGATGGAGTGCCGGATACGCGTGTGCGGTTCCCCCGGTCGGGTGAAGGAATTCGTGGATCGAGCGTCGATTCGCGCTCGGGACGCCTTTCCCCACCCCGCGAGGTGTTCAATTGTCGTCGAGGGGTCGGACTCGTTGCTCCTGCGACGCCAATGGCACCGTGAGAACGACGTGGACGTGTTCGGAGTGCCGGAGGGGCGGGATGTGTGCTTCGGTTTCGCGGACTCGTCCGGACGGTTGACCGTCGCGAGACTCGAGAGTCTGTCACGCGACATCCTGAGCCACCTCGAAGTGGATCCGTGGGTGTCCGACGACACCGAGTCCGTGCCGTGGATCCTGACTCTCACCACCGGTGCCGATCCGAGGTCCAGGCGTGAGATCGTGACCCGCCATCCGTCGCTCGAGGTGCGACGACCTGTTCTCGCGCCTTCGTGATGGCGCACCACGGTGCGACCTGACTGCGTGTCGGAAACGAGCGGCCCCCGACCACCTCACCCCGATCAGGTCACCGCAGACACACCCGTTGTCACCGTCTGTCGGACCGGTCTGCGGTCGAATTCCTGTCACTCGATAGGGTGCGGGTGGCGACGTGCCCATCCGGGTACGTCGCCGTCCCACACGTATCGGAGAAGGAAGTGGTCGCCATCGTGGCCGTGCTCGACGAGAAGATCAGCGATCTGTACGCGCAGGTTGTTGCGCGAAACCCCGGGGAGGCCGAATTCCATCAGGCCGTCCGGGAGGTCTTCGACAGTCTGGGTCCGGTCTTGGCGAAACACCCCCACTACGCGGACGCCGGGATCATCAAGAGACTGACCGAGCCCGAGCGCCAGATCATCTTCCGGGTGCCGTGGGTCGACGACCAGGGTCAGGTACAGATCAACCGCGGGTTCCGGGTGGAGTTCAACTCCGCTCTCGGCCCGTACAAGGGCGGGTTGCGCTTCCACCCGAGCGTCTACCTGGGCGTGGTCAAGTTCCTCGGATTCGAACAGATCTTCAAGAACGCCCTGACCGGACTCCCGATCGGCGGCGGCAAGGGTGGCGCCGACTTCGATCCCAAGGGACGCTCCGACGGCGAGGTGATGCGCTTCTGCCAGTCCTTCATGACCGAGCTCTACCGCCACATCGGCGAGTACACCGACGTACCCGCCGGCGACACCGGCGTGGGCGGCCGCGAAATCGGTTATCTGTTCGGTCAATACAAGCGCATCACCAACCGCTACGAATCCGGCGTCCTCACCGGCAAAGGGCTGGCGTGGGGTGGGTCGCAGGTGCGTACCGAGGCGACCGGGTACGGCGTCGTGTTCTTCGTCCGCGACATGCTCGCCGCAGCCGGTGACGGTCTCGACGGCAAGACCGTGGTCGTCTCCGGCTCGGGCAACGTCGCGATCTACGCCATCGAGAAGGTGCAGCAGCTCGGTGGCCGTGTGATCGCCTGCTCGGACTCCGGGGGTTACGTCGTCGACGAGGCCGGGATCGACCTGGATCTGCTCAAGGACATCAAAAACGTTCGGCGCGGACGCATCTCGGACTATGCCGACGCCCGCCCCGATACTGCCCGCCACATCGCATCCGGCTCGTTGTGGAACGTGCCCACCGACATCGCCATCCCCTGCGCGACACAGAACGAGCTGAACGGGGTCGACGCCGCCGAACTGGCGAAGAACGGTTGCCGCATCGTGGCCGAGGGAGCGAACATGCCCAGCACCCCCGAGGCGGTGCGCATCTTCTCCGAGGCAGGCGTCAGCTTCGCGCCGGGCAAGGCCGCGAATGCGGGCGGGGTGGCCACGAGCGCACTCGAGATGCAGCAGAACGCCTCCCGAGATTCGTGGACGTTCAGCCACACCGAGGAGCGGCTGTCGGAGATCATGACGTCGATCCACGATCACTGCCTCCACACGGCGGACGAGTACGGGGCGCCCGGCAATTATGCGGCCGGAGCCAACATCGCGGCCTTCACCCAGGTCGCCGACGCGATGCTCGCACTGGGTCTCATCTGACCCGACACCGGAGTTCGGACATCAGCGGGGTTCGGACATCAGTCGACACTTGACCTTCAGGTAGGTCGAAGCCGGATGATCTCCGATATGCCTTCTTCCGTCACCGAACACGGCGAGCTCGTCCCGATCGGCGCGTTTGCGCAGCGCACCGGGTTGACCGCCTCCGCGTTGCGGTTCTACGCCGACTCGGCGGTGCTCACCCCGGCCAGCATCGACGCGTCGACGGGATACCGCCTGTACAGCACGGCGCAGGAAACCCGGGCCATCACACTCCGCCGACTCCGCGAGATCGGGATGTCCCTCGCCGACATCCGCACGGTCCTCGACGCCGAGCCGACCGCCGCGCGCGAACTCATCGACGACCATGTGCGAACAGTCATGACGGACGCCGCCCGGACCCGGCGCGAGGCCGCGGCCATCACGACGGCCATCGCCGCAGAAGCAACAACACTGCTCACGTCCGTGCGCGGGCCCGTACTCGCAGCCGCAATCGGCCAGGTGCTCACCGCCACGGCACGCGACGCCGAGCACCCTGTACTCGACGCCGTCGAGTTGCGCTTCGAGGACGGGGCGGTGACCCTCACGTCGACCGATCGCTACCGAATCTCCTCGCGGTCACTGCCGACCGGCGAACCGAGTGACACCCGGTGGTCGGGAACGCTGTGTGCCGGGGACCTCCGCGATGGTCTGTCCGACCTGGCCCGGGGTGGCGCTGTCGGAATCGAGGCCGGGACCCGCGCGGTACGGTTCCGACTCACCGGTCGGGACGATCTGTGGTGCCGCTTGCTCGACGACCCCTTCCCCTCTCACCACGCCATGGTCGACGCACTGCCACCGGTGACCACGCGCGCGAGCGTCGCCACATCCGGTGTGCTGCAGTATTTGGAGGGCTGCGTCGACGAGCGAGTACACCTGGACTTCACGTCGACAGCACTGGTGTTGAGCGACGCAGCGTCGGTGGGGGTCACCACCCTGCCCGCCGACATCCACGGGCCGCCGGTCGAGATGTGGTTCGAGGTCTCGACCCTCTTCCCCGCGGTCGGTGTGTCCATCGGCGCCGAGCTGTTGCTCGACGTGCGGGCCGCCGACCTGCCGATGACGATTCGTTCCGCCGACGGCGGCGATCTCACAACGATCGTCATGCCGGTCTGGCACCCGACCGCATCGATCGATCACCAAGACAGGGGCCGGTGACATGACCGAACCCGTCGAAGACTCCACGATGCACGAACTGACCGAGGCGGTGGCCCTCGGACGGGAAGGCGAGACGGCAAGGGCTCGAGAGAGACTCCTCGCCCTGTGGGAGACGATCGGCGTCGACGGTGACGCGCTCCATCGATGCACTCTCGCGCATCATCTCGCTGACCTGTACAGCGACCCGGCGGACTCGCTCGCGTGGGATGTACGTGCGCTCGACGCCGCCCTTGCACTGACCGATGAGCGGGTGCGGTCTCACCACGCCGAACTCTCCGTGGCAGGTTTCCTTCCCTCTCTCCACCTCAACCTCGCCGATGATCATCGGCGGTTGGGGTCCTTCGACTCGGCCCGCCGGCATCTGGCCGCGGCGGCCCGAGCGACGGCTGACTTGCCAGAAGGTCCGTAAGGCAGAATGATTCGAGGGCTGATCAAGGACATCGACGCCGCGGTCGAGCGCCGGGACACGACTGCCAGACAATCACATCCGGGGATGTCCGGTTCCGAAGGCAGAGCCGGGTGACAGGTCCGCCATGCTGACGACGCGAACATCTTTCGATGACGAGCGCGCGGGTCACACGGCTCGGCGTCGAACCATCTCGGCGATCCACACCGGCGCGTACGGTGATGTACAATCCGGCGAGGTCGGATAGTCCTCCAGCACCCGCAACCGCTTTCCGATGTCGACCGCGCGGGAGCGAGAGTCAGGACTCTCGATGCCGATGGTCGCCAGGCACGTGTTCATCGCCCACTGCAGACGTGGCGGAGCTTCCGCCATCTGGGACTCGATGGTGTCGAGGAGGGCGGTGAGGTCGAGATCATCCGGACGTTTGGCCACCCGATCGGAGGTCAGGGCCCAACCCGCCGCTGCGACAACGGGATCGGGGTCGTTCATCCACGACGTCCGCAACTCCTCGACGTGCGCGCTCTTCTTGACGACGTAGTTGACGAACCAATCGTGCACCTTCGGCCGATCGGCCTCGCGGACCATCGTGTCGAGCGCCACGGCGTCGAAGGCCTTCGGCCGGCAGATCAGCAGCGCGAGCAGCCGCGCCGCGGTGTCCCCGGTCGCCCAGAGCGCCGCCGCGAGCTCGGGTTGCGTCCGAAGCCGCTTCGCCGTCGCCCTCAGTTTGGTGAGGTTGACGCCGTGATCATCACCGTGCCGCTCGTTGACCGCCCGGATTCTCGGATCGTCGAGTGCTCGCAGCTCGCCGAGAACCTCGGTGAGCGTCGGCTCGATGTCGGTGCTCCTGGTCATGGCCCCTCCCTTGTGTGGCGCGTGCACAGCCTACGACGGCCATCGGCGACTGAGCCGGCCGTCAGTCCGGCGCACCCGCCAGGACCCGCATGTCCGCGACGTCGTACTCGGCCACCGTCGCCGAAAGGATGGCCCGCGCCTGGTCGTCGCCGACCCCGGCACCCCGGAAGGCCTCGACAGCCGACTGCGAGTCCCACCGCTCGAAGATGTTGATGCGGCCCGGGTCCGTCGAGTCCGCGCTGATCGCGAAGTCTCGACATCCCGGTGCCCGGCGGGCCGCTGCGACGACGCCCTCGCATCCTGCGAGGTAGTCCGCGCGCCCGCCCGGGTCGACCCGAAGACAGCCGGCAACGATCACCATTTGTTCCTCCTTCGATTCGCCATACACCTGCCCTGCCGGCGTCGGCTTGCACCCCTGCAGGCAGACGCACCAGGAGTACAGACTCGTCGACCCGGGCGAAGTCATCGCACCGATCGACGTGGCCGCACGAGCCGACGCGACGGCCTACTCTGATCGAATGGCTTTGGTTCTGGGTCCGATCCTCCGGCACGTCGACGAGACCTCCGCGCTGGTCTGGGTGCAGACCGACGAACCGGGCGAGGTGGAAGTCCTCGGGTGCGGAACCCGGACCTTCCAGGTATCCGGTCACCATTTCGCGTTGGTCGAGGTCACCGGCCTGGTACCCGACACCACCACCGAGTACCAGGTCCGCGTCAACGGCGCCCTCGAGTGGCCGCTCCCCGACACGGAGTTCCCGCCCAGCGTCATCCGGACCCGTGGCCCCGAGACCGCAGACCGGCACCGCTTCGTGTTCGGATCCTGCCGGTACCCCCGGGCCGAGGATCCGAAGCTCGACGAGAAACTCGGACTCGACGCGCTGGACTGCTATGCCATCCGCATGCGCCATCTCCCCGTCGAAGAATGGCCGGACACGCTCATCCTGCTCGGCGACCAGGTGTACGCCGACGAGCTGACCCCGCAGGTGAAGGAGTCGCTCGAATCGAGTCGGACGTCGACCGCCGGACCGGCGGACGAGGTCGTCGACTTCGAGGAGTACGAAGGCCTGTATCGACACACCTGGGGAGACCCCGAGATCCGGTGGATCCTCTCGACCGTGGCGACCGCCATGATCTTCGACGATCACGACATCCGCGACGATTGGAACACCTCCGACACCTGGCGTCGACAGATGGGTGAGAAGCCCTGGTGGCAGGACCGGATTCGTGCGGGCCTGGCCTCGTACTGGGTGTATCAGCATCTCGGCAACCTCTCCCCGGCCGAACTCCGCGAGTCCGAGGACTACCGCCGCGTCCGCGACATCGACGGCGACTGTTGGCCCCACCTCGTCGACGTTGCGGATCGCGCCGATCGCGAGACCGACGGGACCAAGGGCATCCGGTTCAGTTTCCGCTGGGATCTGGGCAACACCCGGCTGGTCATGATCGACTCCCGCAACGGGCGCATCCTCTCCGGCGGAACGCGGAAGATGTTGAGCGACGTCGAATTCGAGTGGGTCGAGAACCAGGTCGAGGATAATCTCGAACGGCTCGACCACCTCGTGCTCGGTTCGTCGCTGCCGTGGTTGCTGCCTCCGGTCATCGGTGATGCGGAGACCCTCAACGAGATCGGCGCCCGGCAGTCGGGGCGTCGAGGACGACTGGCCGAGAAGATCCGGCAGGGGGCCGACCTCGAGCACTGGCCGGCCTTCTTCGACTCCTTCGTCCGGCTCAGCGAGATGATCCGCCGGGTCGCGAGCCGCGACCCGGGACCGGCGACGATCAGCGTGCTGTCCGGCGATGTCCACCACAGCTATGCGGCGCGTGCCGCGTTTTCGGATGCGACCAGTGCGGACGTGCACCAGTTGGTGTGTTCGCCGGTGCACAACGCGATCCCGCCCTATATCAAGGTGGTGTTCCGGGTGGGGTGGTCCACTCGGCTCGCCTCCGTTGTGCGTCGGTGGGCCCGTCGCGGCGGATCGCCCGACCTACCGGTCGCCTGGCGCAACACTCTCGGCCCACTGTTCGGCAACACCATCGCCACGCTCTCGGTGGAGGGGCGTTCCGCCGAGGTCACCTTCGAACAACCAGACCTCGACGGGGCGCTGGGCAGGGCCGGAAACATCTCCCTGACACCGGATTCCGTGGCGACAGAGCGGACATAGCGCGCTCTGTCGCGTCCAGACCCCTAGTCCAGGCAGAACTCGTTGCCCTCGGGGTCCTGCAGAACGATGTGCCCCTCGCCGAGCGGTGGTGCGGGGTCGTGCCGTTCGACCCTGGTCGCGCCCAACGCGACGAGCCAGTCTGCCTCGGCTTCCAAGGCGGCCATCCGATCATCGCCGCGCAGACCGGGCGCCGCACGAACATCGAGGTGTACCCGGTTTTTCGCCGCCTTCCCCTCGGGGACGCGCTGGAAGAACAACCGGGGCCCGCGTCCGTCGGGATCGATCACGCCCGACGCGTCGTTCCGGCGTTCCGGCGGGACACCGAAGGCCTCGAGCGCGGCATCCCAGCTGTCGAAGCCGGGCGGTGGGTCCTGGAGCCGGTAGCCGAGCACCTCGGCCCAGAACCCCGACAACGAAGCCGGGTCACCACAATCGAACGTCACCTGAATGTCTGTCGCCATGGGAACCACTCTGCGTCATCGCGAGGACAGCCCGTGTCCTAATTCGTCATCGCAATCTCGTCGACCCCGGCGCCGCCACCTCAGCGAAGACGTTCGCCGTACACCCGGTCCACCGACATGACCATGAGAACGCGACGGTCGGCGACCATCACGCTGCGGTATTCGTCCCAGTCCGGGTGTTCGCCTGCGGCCTTGCGGTAATAGTCCACGAGCGCCTCGACCTCGGGTCCGTCCGGTTCGGTGCCCGGGCCGATCAGCGTGACGGTGCCCTCCGCGGTCGCCCAGGTGTAGCGGTCGGGCCCGGTGATCTCCAGGGCCGCGCGCGGATCGCGCCTGAGATTCGCGGTCTTGGCCCGGCCCTCGGTCATCGAGACATAGATGGTCTCGGCGTCGCGGTCGTAGAAAGGGGTCACCGGGGACAGCTGCGGAAGTCCCGATGCCTTGATCGTGGCGAGGACACCGAGACCACCTTCGGCGAGGAGATCACGGGGGTCATACGTGGAGTGGGTCATGCCTGCGGCAACCCGGCGAGCGGAACGGCTATTCCGGGACGTCGGCCGCCATGCCGCGATCGCCCAGCCGGGCCATCGTTGCGACATTCTTCAGATCCTGTGTCTTTGCACGTACGATCGTCGACATGCATGTGCGCGAGATCCTGCCCACCACACCGACCACGACCGCCGAGGCGCTCGACCTGTTCGACTCCTCCCCCGCGGTCGAACCCGACTTCATGATCGGCACCTGGCGCGGTGCCGAGCTCCCGACCGATCACCCGCTGGACGGGTTCCTGGCCGCAAGCGGCTGGTGGGGAAAACAGTTCGTGGATGCCGAGACCGTGCACCCCCTGCTCTTCCCGACCCGCGACGGTTCGGCGCTGTGGGCGATGAACCCCGCGATCGCCTTCGGCGGACTCGGCGTCGCCGAGAAGGCACCGGGGGTCACGTCGATGTCCTTCGCGACTCCGATCGCGGCAACCCGTCTGCTGAGCCAGACCCGGCGGTCACGCGCCCGGTTGCGCACCACCCGGTACCGCGGCACCGACACCGCGACGATGTCGTATGACCAGTTGCCGATCAACGACGTCTTCCACCGGATCTCCGACGACGCCGTGTTGGGCGCCATGGATCTGAAGGGTTCGCCGAAGCCGTACTTCTTCGTGCTCCGACGCGACGACTCGCTCCGCCTCCTCGGCCATTGACCGTCGCTTTCGATTTCGCATCGGCATGGCCGATCCCAGGTCATGGAGATGGCACGGGCGTTCGCTGGACAGATGAGCACCACACTCGACTCTCGATATAGGCACTGCGCCGCACCGGCGGCCGCGGTTGCGATCGCCGGAGTACTCACCCTTGTCGCCCCGGGGACAGCACTGGCCGCCCCACCGATGCCGAGCGGGTACTACCGCGGCAACGTCACCAGCGCACCCATCGCCGACACCGTGTGGTTCGGCAAGAACTTCACCGGCTCGCGTGTCGTCAACAACACCGCGGTCGGCTGGGCCTTCCCCGGTGCGGTCTACCGCGGCCGCTCGGTGCAGGACGGCGCGCCCGTCATCGTCGTGGACTATTCGGGGACAACCGTCGGATTCGTGCGCGACGAACTCCGGGCCGACGGCCGGGGCGGGTATTGGGGTCGCGCGCTCAACGGCAGCACCGAGTTGCTGCGCTTCCATCTGACGCGCTGACCTACGGCAACGGCGACGCGGAGGCACCGCGGCGACCTCAGAGCTCGGCGAGCGCCGCGCGGATCTCGTTGGTGGCCGCGACCGCCTCACGGAGAGCGATCCGCGCCTCGGACCGCCCCTGCTCGGCGGTCGAGAGACGTTGCCGCGCAAAGCGCAACGATTCCTCGCACCGCGCCAGCTCCGCCCGCAGTTCCTGGGCTCGGCCGCCGATCTCGTCGACCTCCGACGACACGCCGTCCACCGTGTCCGACGCATCCTCGAGGTGAGATCGCGCTGCCCGCTCGCCCGCCTCCGCGTCGGTCAACCGGGCTTCGAGCTCCCGACGTTCGCGGTCGGATTCGCGGTCGGTGTCATCGGACAACGAGGGTTCCGAATCGTCGGCAGCACTTGACGCGTCGCGCGTCTCGGCCTCGCTCCGATCGGCTTCCGGCGACGGCTCCGGAACCACGAAGACCCCGGCGGGTCCGAAGCCGCTGTACTCGGCGGATGCGGTGAGGTTGCCCCGCAACACCTGCTCGAGCACGTCGTGGTCGGCCACTGCGGCGCGCAATGTCTGCGTGACCTCGCGAATGGCGCTGTCTGCCAGCCGCACCCGACGGTCGGCCGCGGCCCTCGCAACCGCGGTCACCGACGAGTTGATCAGTTCCTGGCGGCGTCGGGACAACGCGCGCATCTTGTCGACCGCCGAGCGACGCTGTGCCACGGTCAGTTCCGACGCCAACTCGGCGATGAGCGCACTGTCGTCGGGATGCGCGCGCACCCATTGATTGATGGCCCAAGCCGCTTGCGTCGGTCGACGGAGCTTGTCGATCCGCCCGGCGAGTTCACGATCACCGTCCGCCTTGGCCTCGCGAGCGAGTTCGTTCCGGCGCTTCACGAACGCGTCGGGCGCGAGACCGTAGAGCTCGTCGACGATCTCGTCGAATCGGCTCACCGGGTCACCCGCGCACGAGTCGGCGTCGCAGTCGGCATGGCCCGATCTTACGACGCCGAGCCTGCGTGATCGGCACCTCACTTTCTCGGTAAACTTGAATGATTCCAGAAAAATGGGCACGATGGACGCCATGCTCACCGACGACGACTGCACCCGGCATCTCCGGGCGGCCGGTTTGCGGGTGACCCGTCCACGCATCGTGGTGATGCAGTCCGTACGTGCCCACCCCCATGCCGACACCGACGAGGTACTCCGTGCCGCTCGCGAACGGCTGCCCGAGGTCTCGCAACAGACGGTGTACGACGTTCTGGGCGTGCTGACCTCAGCCGGGCTGATCCGGCGTATCCAACCATCGGGCCACGCGTCTCGATATGAGTCACGCGTCGGGGACAACCATCACCACGTGATATGCCGTACATGCGGATTCATCGGCGACGTCGACTGCGCAACCGGCGAAGCCCCGTGCCTGACCCCGTCCGACGACCGGGGTTTCGTCATCGACGAAGCCGAGGTCATCTACTGGGGCTACTGCCCCGACTGCACCCCCGGCTCCGGCCGATAGCCCGACAACACACTCCGCTCCCGGTCTGTGATCACCGCCCCGGCGATCGCAGTTCTCATCGTGCCCGAAAGGAAACCCAGATGGCACCGCACGACCCCTCGTCCGTCTCTGCTCCGCCTTCCCCGGAAGCCCGGGAGCATCCCCCGATCGCCGAGGCGAACACCGAGCCCGCCGGCGGGGGCACATGCCCGGTCGCGCACGGCCGGCTCAAACCCCCCACCCAGGGCGGCGGCAACCGGGACTGGTGGTCGAACCAGTTGAATCTCAAGGTGTTGCAGCACAATCCGGATGTCGCGAATCCGATGGACGCCGACTTCGACTACGACTCGGCCCTGGAAACCCTCGACGTCGAAGCGCTGCGCGCCGATCTGACCGCACTCATGACCGACTCCCAGGACTGGTGGCCCGCCGACTTCGGCCACTACGGCGGCCTGTTCGTTCGCATGTCCTGGCACGCCGCGGGCACCTACCGGGTGGAGGACGGCCGCGGCGGCGCCGGTGCCGGCATGCAGCGATTCGCCCCGCTCAACAGCTGGCCGGACAACGCCAACCTGGACAAGGCGCGCCGCCTGCTGTGGCCGATCAAGAAGAAGTACGGCACGGCGTTGTCCTGGGCCGACCTGCTGGTCTTCGCCGGGAACGTCGCTCTGGAGTCGATGGGATTCACCACCGCCGGCTTTGCCTTCGGGCGCGTGGACGAGTGGGAGCCCGACGAGGTCTACTGGGGACCCGAACTCGAGTGGCTCGCCGACCAGCGGTACTCGGGCAACCGTGACCTCGAGAATCCGCTTGCCGCGGTGCAGATGGGTCTCATCTATGTCAATCCGGAAGGGCCGAACGGCAATCCGGACATTCTCGCGTCTGCGGTGGACATCCGGGAGACGTTCGCGCGCATGGCGATGAACGATGTCGAGACCGCCGCCCTGATCGTCGGCGGCCACACCTTCGGCAAGACCCACGGCGCCGGTGACGCCGGACTGGTGGGTCCCGAGCCCGAGGCAGCAGGCGTCGCGGACGCCGGCCTCGGGTGGACCAGCTCACACGGGACGGGCAAGGGCGCCGACGCGATCACCAGTGGCCTCGAGGTGATCTGGAATCCCACCCCCACCACCTGGGACAACGCTTTTCTCGAGACCCTCTACGGTTACGAGTGGGAGCTCTACAAGAGCCCGGCCGGTGCCAACCAGTGGCGTCCGAAGGACGGGGCCGGGGCGGGCACCGTCCCGAAGGCGTTCGGCGAGGACACGACCCACCCGTCGATGCTGACCACCGACCTGGCGATGCGGTACGACCCGGGTTTCGAGCAGATCACCCGTCGCTGGCTGGACCATCCCGAGGAGCTGGCCGACGAGTTCGCCAAGGCCTGGTTCAAACTCCTGCACCGCGACATGGGACCCGCCGTCCGCTATCGCGGACCGCTGGTACCGGCCGAGACCTACCTCTGGCAGGACTATGTCCCGGCGCACGAGGGACCGGTCGTGTCCGCGACCGACGTCGTGAACCTGAAGGCGACGCTGCTGGAGTCGGGATTGACTGTCGCGCAACTCGTCAAGACCGCCTGGGCGGCGGCGTCGAGTTTTCGCGGTAGCGACAAGCGCGGTGGTGCCAACGGCGGCCGCATCCGCTTGTTGCCGCAGTCCTCGTGGGAGGTCAACGAACCCGACGAGCTGGCACCCGTGGTCCGCACGCTCGAGGGCATCCGGGACTCGTTCACCGGGGAGTCCGGGGCGACGATCTCCTTCGCCGACCTGGTGGTCCTCGGCGGCGCGGCGGCCGTGGAGAAGGCCGCGCGAGACGCCGGCATCGACATCACCGTGCCGTTCACACCGGGGCGTACCGACGCCTCGCAGGAGGAAACGGACGTCGATTCCCTGGCGCACCTCGAACCGAAGGCCGATGGGTTCCGCAACTACGTCGGCAAGGCCGGCGTCCTCCCGGCCGAGTTCGCCCTCGTCGACAAGGCGGCGCTGTTGACCCTCAGCGCTCCCGAGATGACCGTGCTGGTGGGTGGACTCCGCGTGCTGGGCAACAACTTCGGCGGCTCGACCGCCGGTGTCCTGACCGATCGCCCCGGCGTCCTGACGAACGACTTCTTCGTCAACCTGCTGGACATGTCGACGGCCTGGTCGGCGTCGGATCAGGAGAACGTGTACATCGGTCGCGATCGCGCCACCGGTGAGCAGATCTGGACCGGCACCCGCGCCGATCTGGCGTTCTCGTCGAACTCCCAGTTGCGTGCCCTCGCCGAGGTCTACGCAACCGACGATGCTGCCGAGAAGTTCGTGAACGACTTCGTCGCGGCCTGGGACAAGGTGATGAACCTCGACCGGTTCGACGTCTGACGGAAGCCGGCACATCTGGTCGAGACGTCCGGGACGCGGCGGCGGCACCCTCGGTGGGCGCCGCCGCCGTGGCGTTCGGCATCGCCGTTCGGCATCACCCGGCGGACACGGGCATCCGGAACTATGCTGGCGCTTTCCCTGAAGTGGCGGGTGACCGTCTCGACAGAAGGTGAGGACGACGACGATGTCCGGCGAGCACAGGTCCCTGGGCCACATCCGACTGACCTCACACAGCGGCGGGATCGACGCGCCGCCCATCCGCTGGGGGGCCGGCACCGCGGCCGACCGCGGTCCCGTCATCGGGACGACGGGCACGCGAGCGCATCGCAACGTCATCGGCACCCACAGCGGCTCCTACAGCGTCTATCGCGCACTGGCCGTCGCCGCCGGCGCCCTCGCACGAGAACACCGGGCCGATCTCACCAACACCTCACCCACCGACCACATCGGGCCGTATCCGCAATGGGGTGACCCGCGCGCCATCGTCTCGCTGGATCCCTGGGGAGCAACGGTCGCAGAGAGTTTCCCCGACGAGATCCGCCGTGGGTACGACATCCGGCCGACCATCGCGGTGACCAAGGCCCACGTCATCCTCCCCGAGATCGCCGAGGCCATCGAGAAGGGCCGTCTCGTCCCCGACGGCGAGGTCCTGCTGCCCAACGGCGCCGCCCTGGTCACCAAGGCGGCGGTGGAACCGGTGTGGCACCTCCCCGGGGTGGCCGATCGTTTCGGTTGCTCCGAAGCCGAACTGCGTCGGGTGTTGTTCGAGGAGACCGGGGGCATGTACCCCGAACTCGTCACGCGCTCGGACCTGGAGGTCTTCCTGCCACCGATCGGCGGACAGACGGTCTACATCTTCGGCGACGCCCGCGACCTCGCCGATCCCTCGGTGGAACTGACCGCACGGGTGCACGACGAATGCAACGGCTCCGACGTCTTCGGCTCGGACATCTGTACGTGCCGTCCATATCTGACACACGCGATCGAGGAGTGCATCCGCGGCACCCAGCGCGGTGGCGTCGGCCTGGTCGCCTACTCCCGCAAGGAGGGGCGTGCACTCGGCGAGGTCACCAAGTTCCTCGTCTACAACGCACGTAAACGGCAGCTCGGTGGTGACACCGCAGACCAGTACTTCGCACGCACCGAATGCGTTGCGGGCGTGCAGGACATGCGGTTCCAGGAGCTCATGCCCGACGTCCTGCACTGGTTCGGCATCACCAGAATCCATCACCTGGTGTCGATGTCGAACATGAAGTACGACGCCATCACCGGCTCGGGCATCGAGGTCGGCGAGCGCGTCAACATCCCCGACGAACTGGTCCCCGCCGATGCCCGGGTCGAGATCGACGCGAAGATGGCCGCCGGCTACTTCACCCCCGGACCGGTCCCCGACGCCGAGCAGTTGCGGCAGGTCAAGGGCCGGGGGTTGTGATGACCGGCGCGCCAGAGGTGGAGTTGTCGGCGTCGCAGGCGGCCCGGTTGCTGCGGTCGACCGCCACCGTCCGGAGCCGGTCGCGACAACTCCTCGAACGGGCGCGGGCCGGTGACTCCCCGTGGTTCGTGGTCCACGACGTGAAACTGGACGCGGTGGCCGACCTCGTCGCGGAGACGACCGCATCCCGGTATCCCAACGGGGACATACCTTTTCACAGCCGGTGGCGACACTTCGAGGCCGGCGGCGTCGACCGTCTCGGCGCTCTCGACGCCGCTTTGCCGACGGCCGGTTCGGCCGAGCGGGCCCGGGCCCTCATCGACGTCGTGCTCGTCAGTGTTCTGCTGGATGCCGGGGCCGGACCCGAGTGGTCGTTTCGCGAACAGTCGACCGGGCTCGTCCTGACGCGTTCGGAAGGACTCGGGGTCGCGAGCTGGGCGGCGTTCTGTGACGGACTGTTCTCGAGCGACCCGGCGGATCCGCTACGGGTCGATGCCGCGGGCCTGAACCGGATCAGCGCCGATGCTCTCGGCGCCGCCTTCCAGGTGGGTCCCGACAACTCCCTCACCGGACTGTCCGGACGGGCCGACCTCCTGCGTCGCCTGGGCGAGGTCCTGGCCGGCCGGCCCGAGATATTCGGTCCGGACGCACGACCCGGCGGCCTGTTCGATCACCTCACCCGCGGTGGGCGCGCAGAGGTGTCCGCGGTGGACATCCTGAACGCGGTCCTCGACCACCTCGGCGCGATCTGGCCGTCGGACAACGCGATCGACGCCCATCCACTGGGCGACTGCTGGCACCACGACGCGGTCGTCGGTCCGGGCCGCACCGCCGGCTGGGTGCCGTTCCACAAACTGTCGCAGTGGCTGACCTATTCACTGCTCGAGCCGTTTCGGTGGTCCGGTGTCCAGGTGACCGGACTCGACGAGCTGACCGGTCTCCCCGAGTACCGCAACGGTGGCCTGCTGCTCGACTCCGGTGTGCTCGAGCTCCGCGACGCGAGCTGGGCGGACCATGAGTGGGAGGTCGGCGACGAACTCGTCGTCGAATGGCGCGCGCTCACCGTCGCGCTCATCGACGAGGTCGCCGACCGCGTGCGCGCGCGTTTCAGCGCGGATACGACCACCATGCCCCTTGCCTGCGTGCTCGAGGGCGGAACCTGGTCGGCCGGCCGGATCCTGGCGGGCCGGCTTCGACACGGACTGCCGCCGTTGTCGATTCGAAGTACCGGCACCGTGTTCTGAGCGCAGCATCGGCACACGGCCGGATCCGCACACCTCATCTACCGACGACCGAGAGGTTTCCATGAGCAGCGTCGCCGTCATCGACCATCCGCTCGTGCAACACAAACTGACACTGATGCGTCGCAAGGAGACGTCGACCAACGACTTCCGTCGCCTCCTCGACGAGATCTCCATCCTCATGGCCTACGACGTCCTGCGCGACATCCCGATGCACGAGATCACCATCGACACACCGCTCGAGACCACCACCGCGCGGGTCATCGACGGCAAGAAGCTGGTGTTCGCCGCGGTGCTTCGTGCCGGTGCGGGCATCGCCGACGGCATGCTGACCGTGGTTCCCGGCGCGCGAGTCGGACACATCGGCCTCTACCGTGATCCCAAGACCATGGTGGTCGTCGAGTACTACTTCAAGATGCCGTCGGAGCTGTCCGAACGTGACGTCGTGATCGTCGATCCGCTTCTGGCGACCGGACATTCAGCGGTCGCCGCGATCGACCGCATCAAGGAGTACGGTCCGAAGTCCATCAAGTTCGTCTGTCTGCTCGCCTGCCCGGAGGGCATCGGGGTGCTCCACCGCGCGCACCCCGACGTGCCCATCTACACGGCCGCGGTCGATCGGGAACTCGACGACAACGGCTTCATCCGTCCAGGACTCGGTGATGCGGGAGACCGCATCTTCGGAACCGCTTGATCGTGCCGAACGCGAGTGAGGCGGTCGCTGGTCCCTGAGGTTTTGCGTTCTGCCGGAAGACGGAGCGGAGGCTTGCCGGTCTACGACACCTGCCACGCCACCGCGGCGCCGATGGCCCCGGTCGCGTTCAAGGCCCAGTGCAGCGCGATCGGCGCGAGGAGACTCGTGGTGCGCTGGCGCAGCCAGCCGAGTACGAAACCCGCGGCCCCCGTCGCCACGACGGCACCCGCGATCCCGGCGATCTGCGCAGGCATCCCGGAGCCGAGGATGCCGCTCAGGCCCTCGTTGCCCGCGGTGAGGCCCGTCGAGGAGAGGATGTGCCACAGGCCGAACGCGACCGCGCCGACGACCAGCGTCGTCAACGGGGCGAACAACCGGCCCAGAACTCCTTGCAGCACACCGCGGAACAAAACTTCTTCGGGCAGAACGGTCTGCAGCGGAATGATGACGAACGCCGCGAGGAGTGCCTCGGAGGTGTCGTCGTATCGGTCGGACAGGAAGAACTCGCGCGTCGCCGGGATGGCCACCGCCGTCGAGACCACGGCGGCGACCACCAGGACCGCAGCAACCGCGACCGGGATGCCGGCGCGTAGTTCGGCGCGGCTCAGGCCGAGGTCGCGCCAGCCGAGGCCGGCCAGGCGGGCGATGACCACGGCCACTACGGCTGCAGCCGGGACGATCGCCACCGACAACACGCCGTCGGCGACATGCGCGCCGATGTTCACCGCGACGAGGAGCGCGACCACGACGACCAGGAGCGCGGCGTCGGTACGCCGGGACGGGGTGGTCACCCGTCGAGTCTGCCGTACCGCGCCACCGCGGTGTCGATGAACGAGTGTGCGGTGTCGCAGAATGATGCGGTGCCCGATCCTGCGACCGTCGTCGATCGTCTCGAACGCCATCAGGTCGCGCTGTATCTCGCCGCCATCCTCGCCGGACTGGGGGCCGGACTGCTCGCACCGGGCGCCGCCGAAGGTCTCGAGGCGGCGATCACGCCGCTGCTCGCCGCTCTGCTCTACGTCACCTTCTTGCAGATCCGCCTGTCCGACCTGCTCGCTTCGTGGCGCGACCGCAGGTTCATGCTCGCCGTGCTGCTGGTGAACTTCGTCGTCGCCCCACTCGTGGTCGCCGTGCTGTCCCTCGGACTACCCGCCGACAATGCGATACGCCTCGGCGCCCTGCTGGTCCTCTTGTGCCCGTGTGTCGACTACGTCGTCGTGTTCGCCGGTCTCGGCGGCGGCGACGCCCGCCGGCTCCTCGCGGCCACGCCGCTGCTGCTCCTCGCCCAGATGCTCTTGACACCGCTCTACCTGCTGGTGCTGCTCGGCGACGGGCGATCGGTGATCGAGCCGGAACCCTTCCTGTGGGCGTTCCTGATCCTCATCGTGTGCCCGTTGGCCTTGGCGTGGACCACCCAGGCGTGGGCGAACCGGTCTGCAACCGGCCGCCGGATGTCGGCCGGGGCCGACGCATCCATGGTTCCTCTGATGGTGGCCGTGCTGTTCGTCGCCGTGAGTTCTCAGGTACCCCTGGTCGGTTCGCGGTTCGCCGACATCGCCGGCGTCATCCCGGTCTACGCCGCATTCCTGGTCATCATGGTGGCGATCGGATTCGCGGTGGCGCGCCTGTTCCGACTGGCGCCGGAACCGGCGACCGCGGTCGTCTTCTCCGGTGCCACGCGGAACTCGCTCGTCGTCCTCCCACTGGCATTGGCCGTGCCGGTCGGCGCGGAACTCGCCGCGGCGACGGTCATCACGCAGACGCTCGTCGAACTGATCGGGATGGTCGTCCTGGTGTGGGCCTTCACTTGTGCGGCACGTCGGCGCTGAGGCCGCCGTCCATCACGAACTCGGCACCGGTCGCATACGACGACTCATCGCTCGCCAGGAACACCACGAAAGTCGACACCTCGCGTGACTCCGCGGCCCGGCCCATGGGGACGGTCACCATGTCATCGGGAATCCCCTCGGTCATCGGGGTGCGGATGAGACCCGGGTGGATCGAGTTGACCCGCACGTTGTGCGGGGCGAGTTCCAGCGCAACCGATTTCGCCAGACCGCGGACACCCCACTTGCTCGCGACGTAACCGTGCGCCCAGGGACTTCCGCGCAGGCCCTCCACCGAGGACACGTTGATGATCGACCCCCCGCCCGCGTCGATCATCAGGTCGGCGACCGCCTGGATGCCGAGGAACGTGCCGGTCAGGTTCACGTCCAGGATCTGCTTCCACTTGTCGAGCCGGAACTTCTGGATCGTCGACCCGTTCACGATGCCCGCGTTGTTCACCAGGACGTTGAGCTTCCCGAACTCGTCGACCGCGGTCGAGACCACCGTCTGCCAGTCCTCGGGCGAGGTGACGTCGAGGTGGACGTAACGTGCCGCATCCCCGAGTTCGGCGGCCAGGGTCTTGCCCTCGTCGTCGAGGATGTCGCCGATCACCACCTTCGCGCCCTCGGCAACGAGGGCACGGGCGTGCTCGGCACCCATGCCCCGTGAACCGCCGGTGATCACTGCAACCTTGTCGTCTACGCGTCCCATGGGCGGCAACGCTACCGCGACCGGAACGAAAATAGAACAGGTTCCACCGAGAAATGGTCTACTGAACAGACAAACGTCCGGACAGGTGTACACCGCGCCTACCGGCGACAACCGAATGCAAGGAGTCCCACGCCATGACCATCCGGGTAGCTCTCGTCGGAACCGGCAACGTCGGCCGGTTGTGTCTCACCCAGCTGATCGAGGACCCGCGGTTCGAACTCGCGGCGGTGTCCGTGTCCACACCGGAGAAGGTCGGAGTCGACGCCGCGACGCTGGCCGGAGTCGATACGCCCACCGGAGTCCTGGCGGTGGGCGACGTCGACGAGGCGATCGCCACGAAACCTGACTGCGTCGTCTACTGCGCCATGGGCGACACCCGTCCCGTCGAGGCATTCGACGATGTGGTGCGCATCCTCGCCGCCGGTGTCCATGTCGTCGGGTCCTCCCCCAACACCCTGCAGTACCCCTGGGACGTGATGCCCGCGAAGGCAATCGCCAAGATCGAGGAGACCACCGCCGCCAGCGGAGCCGGCCTGTTCGTGACCGGCGTCGACCCCGGCTTCGCCAATGACCTCATCCCGCTCGTCTTCGCGGGCACCTGCCAGCGGGTCGAGCAGGTGCGCTGCATGGAGATCGCGGACTACGCCACGTATGACGGGGCCACGGTGATGTTCGACGTCATGGGCTTCGGCAAACCGATCGACGAGACGCCGATGCTGTTCCTGCCGGGTGTGCTCGGACTTGCGTGGGGGACGACGATCCGGCAATTGGCCGCCGGTCTCGGCGTCGTCGTCGACGACATCGAGGAGGTCTCCGAAAGCGAGCCCGCCCCAGAAGATTTCGACATCGCAGCCGGCCATATCGCCGCAGGCACCCGGGCTGCCGTCCGTTTCGAGATCATCGGCAAGGTGGCCGGCGAACCGGTGATCGTCATCGAGCATGTGACGCGGCTCCGGGGCGACCTCCGGCCGGACTGGGCCCAACCCGCCCAGCCGGGTGGGTGCTATCGGGTCGAGATCACCGGTGAACCGTCGTACACCGTCGACATCTGCCCGACGAGCCGGAAAGGCGACCACAACCACGCCGCCATCGTCGCCGCCGCGGGCCGGATCGTGAACGCCATCCCCGCCGTCGTCGACGGACCCCCGGGACTTCGCACGACACTCGACCTCCCGCTGGTGACGGGACCAGGGGTTTCGACAGGCTCAACCGGCAGATAGGGGGCTCAACCGGCAGATAGGGGCTCAACCGGCAGGTGAGGGCTCAACCGGCAGATAGCGGCTCAACCGGCACGTGAGCGCCAGGCGACGGTAGTTCTCGGCAGACCCACGCGCTCACACCATCCCGGCATCGTGCATGAGGATCGCGACCTGGACTCGGTTGGTCGCATCGAGCTTGGTGAAGATGTGCGAGATGTGCGCCTTGACGGTCGCGAGACTCATGTAGAGGCGTTGGGCGATCTCGGCGTTCGACGCGCCGCGGGCCAGTTCGACGGCCACGTCGCGTTCACGTGCCGTGAGCTGGTCGACCCGCCCGGACGCGGACGACGCACGACTGCCACCGGTGCTCACGACCTGCTTGATCAATGCGGCGGTCACCGAGGGACTGAGCGCGGGCCGACCGTCGAGAACCTCGTGGATGGCGGCGACGATGTCGTCGGGCGGTGTGTCTTTGAGGAGAAAGCCGTCGGCGCCCATCGCGAGTGCGCGGACCACATAGTCGTCGGCGTCGAAGGTCGTCAGGACGATGACCGCCGGCGGTGAGGTCAGCTCCTTGAATCGGCCGGTCGCCGCGATCCCGTCGAGGACGGGCATCCGCAGATCCATGAGCACGAGGTCCACGGGCGCGGCGCCGTGGATGTCGAGGGCCTCCTGACCGTTGCCGGCCTCGGCGACGATGTCGAGACCTGGATCGCCCCCGAGGAGAAGCCGGAGTCCGGAACGGACGAGCGGGTCGTCGTCGACGATCATGATGCGGGCGGTCATGACTGCCACGGTAGCCAGACGTGCAGCAGGAAGCGTTTGTCCTCACTGACCGTCGCCGACTGCCGGCCGCCGTGCAGCTGCACCCGCTCGGCCAGGCCGACGAGGCCGAATCCGGGTGAGGAAGCATTCGAACCCATCGACAGCGGAAGTGGGTTCTCGACGAGCAGGTCCACCCCGTGCTCCGGTCCGCCGCGGATGTGCAGGGTCACCGGCGCACTCGGTGAGTGGCGGCGCGCGTTGGTCAAGGCCTCCTGCACGCATCGGTACAACGTCCGCGAGATCCCCGGGCTCAACGAACTCACGTCGATGTCACAGCGGCTCTCCAGACGCATGCCCAACCGGCGGGCCTCCTCGATCAGCGCCGACAGGTCGGGCACCCCTTGCGGTTCTTCCGGAGTGGCGTCGCCGGGCCCTTCGCGCAGAACCCCGAGCACCTCCCGGAGCTCGGTCAGCGCCAGATGTGAGGTCTCCTGGATGGTCTGCGCCGTCTCGCGGATCTGCTCGCCGGACAGATCCGAGCGGTAGGCCAACGCACCTGCCGACATACTCATGGCCGAGATGCGATGCGCGAGGATGTCGTGCATCTCCCGGGCGATCCGCGCCCGCTCCAGCGAACGCGCCTGCATGACCTTCGCCTGCTGTTCCGCCTCGGACGCGAGAGCGCGCGCCTGCCAGCTGGCGAGAAGCTCACGGCGCGAACCGATGTAGAGGCCCCAGGCGACCATCGCCGCTGTCGCGACCGCCGTCACCGCGTACTGGACGATGATCGGGCCGTTTTGTTCGGCTGGGGTCGCGAAGAAGGTGAGTGCGATCATCCCGGCTCCGAAGGACAGGACAGCCTGCGGGATGATCTCGACCCACCGCCGTCGAGAGGACAGGGACACCATCGCGAGAAGGCCCGGTCCGAGCGTCGTCGACGACACCATGCCGACGATGTTGGTGAACGTGGTCACCGGTACGGGATACGTACGCCGCCACCAGATCACGATGTAGGACAACACCCCGAACGCGAGATCGATCACAAACCACCAGCGTGCGTTGTCCCACAAGTAGGCGGCACGGGTCCCGAAGGCGACCCCGGACACGACGAGCATGACCGCGAGCCGCCACAGTCGGCCGGTCCACGTCATCGGGGGTTGATACTGCTCGGGACGCACACCGTCACCGTAGTCGTACTCCGACGTGGTCTGCGTCCGACCGATGGGTGCCCACCCCTACGACTTTCGGCCGATACGGCGGTGTCCGGACGCCCGATGTGCGCTTCACGCGGGAACGACACGATGGACGACATGATCACTGTGAAGAATCTGACGAAGCGCTACGGCGACTACGTCGCGGTCGATGACGTGTCCTTCACCTGCCGCCCCGGGCAGGTGACCGGATTCCTCGGCCCCAACGGCGCCGGGAAGTCGACGACGATGCGGATCATCGCCGGACTGACGCCACCGACCTCCGGAGTGGCCCAGCTGTACGGCGTCGACTATCGGACGATCCCGAATCCGGCGACGCAGGTCGGCATCCTCCTGGACGCCTCGGCACAGCACGCCGGCCGAACCGGCGCAGAGGTGCTGCGCTTGTCGGCGATGACGATGGGCATCGGCCGCGACCGCGTCGACGAGATGCTCGAACTGGTCAGCCTCACCCCGGAGGAAGCCGGACGACGAGTGCGCAACTACTCCCTCGGTATGCGTCAGCGGCTCGGCATCGCCGCGGCACTGCTCGGCGATCCGAAGATCCTCATCCTCGACGAACCGGCCAACGGACTCGACCCGGCCGGTATCCACTGGATGCGAACCCTGCTGCGCGGCTATGCCGACCGCGGCGGGACGGTGCTGCTGTCGTCGCATCTCCTCCACGAGATCGAGATCGTCGCCGACGACATCGTCGTGATCGGCCAGGGCCGGATCGTGGCGCAGGGCACCAAGGACGAGTTGCTCGCCGGCGCCGGCACACGCGTCCGGTCGCTCGACGACGCCACTCTCGGTGAGGCGCTCGTGGCCGCCGGTATCACCGTGCAACGCAACACCTCCGGTGGACTCGACGTCGATGCCGATCCGGTCGACGTCGGCCGCGCGGCGGCCGCTGTCGGGGTCGTCCTCACCGAACTGCGTCCGGCCGACGGCGCCGAACTCGAGGCCATGTTCCTGCAGTTGACCGCCGAGACCCAGCGCGAACACACCACTCTCGAAGGAGCAAACCGATGACCCTCGCCGACTTCGGTACGCCCGTACCGGCGGCCGACGCGATCGACGTCAACCGTCCCGGGATCCCGTTCTCCCGGCTCGTCCGGGTCGAACTCCGCAAGCTCGTGGACACCCGTGCCGGGTTCTGGCTGACCGCCTCCATCGGGGTCATCGCGGCCGTCGTGGTGGTCGCGATGCTCATCGCGAACCGCAACAGCCCCGAGAACCTCAACCTCGGACAGTTCTTCGGGATGATGAACATCCCGACCGGCATCATCCTGCCGATCCTGGCGATCCTGCTCGTGACCGGCGAGTGGAGTCAGCGCACCGCCCTGACGACGTTCACACTCGAGCCGCGACGCCAGCGCGTCATCGGGGCCAAACTGGTGGCGGCGCTCCTCACCGCGGTCGCGGCGGTCGCGGTCGCGCTCATCCTCGGCGTCATCGGCAACGGAATCGCGGGTCTGGCGTTCGCCGATCCCGCGGGCGCCTGGGACCTCACCGTCGCCGGGTTCGTCAATTCGTTTGTGTCGCAGACCTTCGGCTTGCTGCTCGGGTTCGGATTCGCCGCTCTTGTCCTGAACACCCCGGGCGCCATCGTCGCCTACTTCGCGTTGCCCACCGCGCTGACCGTGGTGAGTCAGCTGGTTCCCTGGTTCAACGACAACCTCGGGCAGTGGGTCGACACCGGACTGACCAACGTGCCCTTCCAGGAAGCCGACTGGGCAACCGGGGGCGAATGGGCGAGGATGCTGGTCTCCGCCGTGATCTGGATCGGATTGCCCCTCGGTGTCGGTGTCCTGCGAATCCTGAGGTCCGAGGTCAAGTAACGGACGCCGACCGGTGGCACGACGGTCACGGTCGCCGTAAGCGCCGCTGCCACACCGCGACCGGTGCTACGGTTTTCGGGTTCTCGAGAAAAGAGGAACCCGTGTCGTCGACAACACCCACCGCGCAGCCACCCGCCGCTCCGGAACCGGATGAGTCGCCGGTCCCGGAGCGCGTCGGCGTCACCGGTCCGGCCGACGAGTCGAAGCCGTCCTGGTGGCGACGCCGACTCCACCGGTATTCGTGTGTCGGGCTGACGGTCGCGCTCCTCTTCTTCTGGTTGGCGGTGACACCGTCGCTCCTGCCCCGCGGTCCGCTGTTCCAAGGCATCGTGAGCGGGGCCTCGGCGGCCGTCGGGTACGGCCTCGGCGTCGGCGTCTCGTGGCTGATCCGCTACATGATCTCCCGGGACGATCCGTGGCCGCACCGATGCGCCGCCTCTGGGTGGCGCTCGGCCTGGCGGCGATCGCCGGGACGGTGGTCATGCTCGTCGCATTCCAGCGATGGCAGGACCAGGTCCGGACCATGATGGGCGTCGATCTCCTGTCGTGGACCGCCTACCCGCAGATCCTACTCATCGCCGTCGTGGTCTTCGCCCTGCTGATGACCATCGGACAGGCGTGGGGCGACGGTGTCGTGTGGCTCGTCCGGAAGCTCAACCGTGTTGCGCCTCCGCGCATCTCGGCATTCGCAGCGGCCACGATCGCCATCATCGTCACGGTCCTGGTGCTCAATGGCGTGGTTGCCAACTACGGGATGCAGGCCCTGAACTCGTCGTTCGCCGCGGTCAACGACGAGACCACCGCCGACTCCAACCCGCCGACGACCCCGCTGCGTTCGGGCGGACCGGGCTCGCTGGTGACCTGGGATTCGCTCGGGCGTCAAGGTCGCATCTTCGTATCCGTGTCGCCGACGGTGGCCGAGCTGAGCGAGTTCAACGGAACGCCTGCGATGGAACCGATCCGCGCCTACGTCGGACTCGGGTCGGGCAGCGACCTGCGAGCCAATGCCGAACTGGCCGCGGACGAACTCGTTCGCGCCGGTGGGTTGCAACGCAAACTCATCGCCGTCGCCTCCACCACCGGAACGGGCTGGATCAACCAGGCCACCGTGGACTCCCTCGAGTACATGTACAACGGCGACACCGCGACGGTCAGCATGCAGTATTCGTACCTACCGAGCTGGCTGTCGTTCCTCGTCGACAAGGAACGTGCCCGGCAGGCAGGACAGGCGCTCTTCGAAGCGGTCTCGGAACGGGTGAGCGAGGTGCCCGAGGCCCAGCGCCCGAAGCTCGTCGTCTTCGGTGAGAGCCTCGGATCCTTTGCGGCCGAGTCCGCGTTCGGGACCATCCCGGCGTTGAGCGCGCGTACCGACGGCGCCCTGTTCAGCGGCCCGACCTTCAACAACAAACTGTGGGTGGACACGACCGGGGCACGAGACGACGGGACCCCGGAGGTGTTGCCCACCTACGACGACGGCCGGCAGGTCCGATTCATCGCCGACGCCCCGGACCTCGACGAGCCGACCGCCGAATGGGTGTCACCGTCGGGTCGCGCGGTGTATCTGCAACACGCCTCCGATCCGATCTCCTGGTGGAATCCGCGGTTGATCCTGCGCGAACCGGACTGGCTCGAGGAGGATCCCGGCCGCGACGTGCTGTCGGCGATGCGCTGGATTCCGTTCGTGACGTTCCTCCAGGTCAGCGCGGACATGGCCGTCTCGGTCGGTGTCCCCGACGGGCACGGCCACAACTACCTGTCCGCGATCCCCGCCGCCTGGGCCAAGATCCTGCAGCCACCGGGTTGGACCGAGGCCAAGACCGAACGATTGATCCCGCTGCTGACCAGAGACTGATCCGCCGCCGAGGCCGGTGGAGCAATTTCGGTCGGGCGGGCGGGGGTCCTGCGGTTCCATACTCAGATGGTGACCTCCACCCCGGCCGACCGTGACCGCCTCCGGCAACTACTCGATGCGGTGCTGTCCGACGACAACACGTCGCTCGACGACATGGCCGCGGGCGCCTATGCGTCGCCGTTCCACTTCACCCGGCAGGTGCGGCGCGGCGCAGGCGAGGCACCGGTGGCCCTGCGCCGCCGGGTGCTCCTCGAACGTGCCGCGTGGTTACTGCAGCGCGGGCAGTCGGTGACCGATGTGGCCTTCGAGTCCGGGTACTCGTCGGTGGACGGCTTCGCACGCGCGTTCAGCCGCGCCTTCGGGCACAGTCCCGGCCGGATGGGCGCGGTGGGCGAGCACAGCCACTGGCTGCCTGCGCCGAACGGCATCCACTTCCACTCGCCCACTGCGCTCTACGTCGACAGCGGCTCACCCACGACCGAGGACGCCGGCAACGTGGTGATGCTCATGGTTCGCCACGATCTCGACGACATCGAGGCGCTCCTGGACGCCGCGAAGAATGTCGACGTCGCATCATGGACCGCACCGCGCCTGGCCGGGAACCAGCTGCTGTCCTGGAGTGGGCCGGAAGAGAATCTCGCTCAAGTGATCTCGCATCTGGTCGCGGACAAGCTCCCCTGGTTGTCGACGATCGAGGGAGCCGACCTCCCGCCGGCTGCGCCGACCGAGTTGACCGACCTCGTCGACCTCCATCGCGACATCGCACCGCGCTGGCTGGCTCTGGTCCGCGACATCGATCGCCGCGGCGCATGGCAGGACCGGGTCATCGATGCGTTGTGCGATCCACCCGAATCGTTCCTGCTCTCGCAGATCGTCGCGCACGTCCTGACGTTCTCCGCACACCGTCGGCTCATCGCCCGGTGGATGTTGCGGGAGTCCGGCGTCGACGTGTCCGCGCCGACCCTCGACCCCGACCCGATCATGTGGCATCGCAGACACTCCGGAGGATTCTGATGGCATTCCGCTACTACACGGCGACCACCCTCGACGGCTTCCTCGCCGACGACCACGACAGCCTCGACTGGCTGTTGAGTCAACCGCAGGAAGAGGGCGGCCCGATGAACTACGACGACTTCTTCCGGCATGTCGGGGTGGCCGTCATGGGTGCGACCACCTACCAGTGGATCCTCGACCACGAGGTCTCGGACGGGAAACCCTGGCCATATGAGATCCCCACGTTCGTCTTCACTCATCGGCCCCTCACGCCGGTGTCGGACACCATCACGGTGGTGGGCGGGGACCCCGCGGACCTTCGTGACCGTCTCACCGACGCCGCGGGCGGTCGTGACATCTGGATCGTGGGCGGTGGCGACCTGGCCGCGCAGTTCGCCGAGTCCGGCATGCTCGACGACGTCGTGGTCTCGATCGCACCCGTCACCCTCGGATCGGGACGGCCACTCTTCCCGCGGCGGTACGACTTCGAGCTCCGGGAATTCGACCGCAACGGCGCCTTCCTGTGCGCGCGCTACTCGCCCGTCGGTCCACGATCGGCACCCGCCCAGGTCTGAGCATCGGGGATCCGACCGGCTACAGATCCGAGCGGCTCTTGGTCCTCGACCGACGAGTTCAGCCCTCGCCGACCGACTTTCGCATGGCCTCGGGCACCTCGCCGCGGGCCCATCGGGGAAGGATGAAGATGCCCTCGGATTCGGCGGTGACCTCACCGTCGACCGAGATCGTCCCGGTGACGAAGGTCTTCACACCCTCCACCCGATCGACCCTCGCCTCGCCGCGGATCGGGCCGAGCGGCGTGCCGCGTCGGTACCGCACGGTGAGGGTCCCGGTCATACCGGGCACACCCTGGAACTCCGCGGCCGAACCCAGCAACTGGTCGAAGACGAGCGCGAGCACACCGCCGTGAACGAGTCCGGCCGGCCCCTCGTACTGGGGACCGAGGTCGACCTCGAGCCAGCTGTGGTCGGTCTCGTGACGGATCTCGACCGGCGGTGCGATCGGGTTACGCCGGCCGAGGACGGCGTTGCCCCAGGACCGCTTGGTCCCGTCCGCGTTGAACCGGATGCCGAACGGCCCCGGCAGCTGATCTTTCCGAAGGATGTCGGTGGCGGCGGCGATGAGGCGCCTCGCCTCCGCGATATCGGCTTCGCCGACCTCGGTGCGCACCGTCGCATCGATCAGTTCTCGGACGCTGCCCGCGATCGCGGACGCGAGTTCGGTCCGGTGCGCGAGCTCCTCCGGGTCGATGTCTTCCTGGATGTATCCGCTCATGTCCACATCTAACAGGGTTGGCGCGGTGTGACCGTCGGTGCCCGGTGACGACCTGGCCCGAACCGGGGCGCTGCGGGTCGGATCCGGCCACGAGCGGTTCTGACCGCCGAGTAGGCTCCCTCGCATGACAGACCACGCCTGGAACGACCGCGCCTGGACCGCATTCGATGTCACCGTCTCCGATCACATCGCCGAGATCACCCTGATCGGCCCGGGCAAGGGCAATGCCATGGGGCCGGACTTCTGGCAGGAACTGCCCGAGCTGTTCGGACACCTCGACACCGACCCCGGAGTGCGCGCGGTGGTGCTGACCGGGTCGGGCAAGAATTTCTCCTACGGCCTCGACCTCGTCGCGATGGGCGGAACGCTGTCGGGCGTCCTCGCCGGTGACGCGAAGGCAGCGCCGCGCACCGAGTTCCTCGACTCGCTCCGGAAGCTGCAGGCCGGGATCACCGCGGTTGCCGACTGCCGCAAACCGGTCGTCGCGGCCGTGTCCGGCTGGTGCATCGGTGGCGGCGTCGACTTGATCTGCGCGGCGGACGTGCGCTACGCGAGCGCTGACGCCAAGTTCAGTGTGCGCGAGGTCAAGGTCGGCATGGTCGCCGATGTGGGGACGCTCGCTCGCCTTCCGTTCATCATTGGCGACGGCCACCTGCGTGAGCTGGCGCTGACCGGTAAGGACATCGACGCCGCCCGCGCCGAGAAGATCGGTCTCGTCAACGACGTCGCCGACGATCAGGACGCCGTCCTCGAACTCGCCCGGTCGACCGCCCGCGAGATCGCCGACAATCCGCCGCTGGTCGTCCACGGCATCAAATCCGTCCTCGACCATTCGCGCAGTGCCGCCGTCCACGACAGCCTCCGCTACGTCGCCGCGTGGAACTCCGCGTTCCTGCCCAGCGAAGACCTCTCCGAGGCAATCGCCGCCGTCTTCGAGAAACGCAAGCCCGAGTTCAAGGGTCGCTGAGCCGACAGGTCACCCCGCGCGGTACACCTCCCCGGACAGCGGGTGCGTGGCGTCGAGGTCGGCCAGGAGTCGGACGCCGTCGAAGGGCCGGCCGTGCGGCGGCGCCACGGACACCCCGGGGGCACGACGAGACACGTTGTCGACGAACCGGTTTCGAAGTCGGTCACTGGCCGACAGCACGCCGCCCACCCAGCTCACGCGTGCGGGATCACCCGCTTCGCGTCCGCTGCGGTCCATTGCGGTGACCGCCGACGTGGCCAACTCGTCGGCGGCGTCGTCGATGATCCGCTGCGCCACCGCATCCCCGTCCTCCGACGCGGCGTCGACGGTCCGTGCGAAACCGGCGACGCGGGCGACCCGATCGGGATCGGCCTGCACCGACATGTACAACTCGGGCAGCGGACCGAATGCCTCCTCGGTGGCCGCGCGGAGTGCCGTGTCGGGTCCCCGGCCGTCGAATGCGCGCAGGGCCGCCGCGATGCCCGCGCGTCCGATCCAATACGCGCTGCCCGCGTCACCGAACAGGTGACCCCAACCGTCCACGCGGCAGACACCGCCCCGGCCGACGCCGAGCGTGACCACGCCGGTCCCGACCGCGGTGACCGCGCCGAACTCGTGCCGATTCGCAGCCAGGTACGCGGTCACCGAATCGTGCGCCAGCGCAACGGAAACGACACCCGCCCCGGCGAGCGCCTCGAGAAGGTCGACTGGGCGTGAGGCGCCGGGGGTGAGTCCGGATACGCCGGCCGCGACCCTCCACCGGCCCGACGGATCGTCGTGTCCCGGCGCTTCGGTCCCCGCCTCGATGATGTCCCGCACGGTCGCGGCTATCTGTTCCACGACCGGTCGGTCCGTATGGATCGGCGACGCGTCGTGGTCCGCGGCGTCGACGGCCGACTCGACCCGGACACGGGTCCCGGTCTGGCCACCGTCGATCAGGATCCGCGTCGCGCTGTCACCGGTCGTCACGGTGCGCAACGCTACCCGGATGTCCGCCGGCCCGGAGGGCATCACGTCGGTCCGGCGGCACCGGCCGAGCCGTCTGCGGGCACGTCGACACGCCGTCACGAGGTCCGGGGAGTCGATGCCGGGGCCGGAACGTCATGGCACACTGGGCGGATGAAGGTGCGGCGCGGACTCGCGGTGAAGATCGGTTCGATCACCTGGATGCCCCGCTTTCTCCCGCAGATCGTGAAGTGCGACAGCGTCATCCAATCCGTGTCGGGCCACCGGCTCAGCCTGCTCGACATCGGCGACCTGCCGAACATCACGATCCGCGTGCCGGGACGGAAGAGCGGCGCGATTCGGACCACGCAACTGCTCGCCGTCCCGGACGGCTCGGACTGGTTGATCGCCGGCTCCTATTTCGGCGGGCCGACGATGCCGGCGTGGGTGTTCAATGTCCGTGCTGCCGACGAGATCGAGATCATCGTGCACGGTGAGGTGTCCGTGGCCGTGGCCACGGAGCTGTTCGATGCCGAGCGGGACGCGGCCTGGCAGACGTTGCGCTCGGTGTGGCCCAACTTCGATCTGTACGAGCAGCGCACCGACCGCCGTATCCCGGTGTTCCGTCTGCGGCCTCGCTGACCCGTTGCCGGTCAGCCGTCGGTGACGAACTCGGGCCGGCTCTCGGTCAGGTCGACATGGCCCACGAGATACTGCTCGTCGGTCGTCTCGACCCGCGGACCGTCGGCGTCGTAGTCCGGGGTGTAGGAAACGCGCCAGCGTACGGGCCCGACGACGTCGACGACGCCCGGGTCCGGGCCGCCCGCAGTGCCCTGGCTCGCGGGTGCACCCGGGTCCGGATCACGAAGCAGATAGCGCAGCCCGGACAGATTTCGCGGGGCCGTCCACCGGACACTGCCATCGACCGCGGAGCGGTACAGCCGTTGGGTGCAGCCCTCGACCTGCCGCCCCGCCTCGGCATCGGTCGACGCCGCACAGACGGCCAGGTGGGCCGACACCGCATCGCTGACGGCCCCGGCTCCGGTGGCACTCAGTTCGCCGACGACCCGCACCGCCATGGGTCCCCGGGGCGCGGTCGGATGATCGTCGTCCGATGCCCGCGCGGTGAAATCGGTGTCGCGCGAACCCCATCGCTGCGGCCCGGGGAACAGGTGGACCGTGTCGCCCTCCTCGACCTCGGCACCGAAGAGCGTCGGTTGCACGACGTGCAGTGATGCGATCCGCACCGCGACCGCGCCGTCGACGACCGCCCATCCGTCGGCGACCCGCGTCGTCCGGATCTCGGTGTCGATCACCCGCGTCCCCATCCGGTAGCGCGCCGGGACGTCGGTTTCTTGGCCATCGGCTTCTGGGACATCCGATTCCGGTTCGCCCTCAGCCGCAGGCCGGACCTCGATGTCGGTGAGCTGCGCGGCTGCACGTTGTGCGCGCAGGACATTGTCGGTCAGGAACCTGGTGTCAGGGCGGGGGGCGATGACCCCCAGGGCGGAGTCGGCGTCGGCGTCGGCAAGTGCGTGAAGGTAGGTCCGCACCGCGTCCACGGGTGTGGCCGCGTGGTCGTCCTCTCGGGCCAGACCCACGACGAGCGCGGCGACCAGCACGACTGTGAGCACAGCCGCCGAACCGCCGAAGACGATCACTCGTCTCCGGCGGCTCACCGGCGTGACGTCCGTTGTCGGGAGGACGGGATCAGGACTCCGAGCCGGCCGACGACCCGCTCCCGGCAAACGAGTCGGTGAGGCGGCCGGCGAGGATCTTCGCGAACTCGGCCGGGTCGTCGAGCTCGCCGCCCTCGGCGATGACGGCCATGCCGTACAGCAGCTTCGCAGTCGGCACCAACTGCTCGTGATCACCGTCGCCGTAGGCCTTGTTCAGGGCGGCGACCAGCGGGTGATCGGGGTTGAGCTCGAGGGCCCGCTTCGACTTGGGGAACTCCTGCCCGGACGCCCGGTACAGCTTCTCCAACTGCGGCGACATCGAGAACGTGTCCCCGACCAGGCAGGCGGGCGACTCGGTGAGCCGAGACGACAGCCGCGTCTCGCTGACGTCGTCGGACAGGGTGGTCGTGAGCCAGCCCAGCAGATCGGCGTAGGTCTTGTTCTGTTCTTCCTTGGCCGAATCGTCGGTGTCCTCGTCGTCACCCTCGAGATCGACGGCGCCCTTGGCGATCGACTGGAAGGTCTTGCCGTCGAATTCGGCACCCGCCGAGACCCACATCTCGTCGACCGGATCGGACAGGACGAGGACCTCGATCCCCTTGGCGCGGAAGGCCTCCATGTGCGGCGAGTTCACGATCTGCTGACGGGACTCGCCCGTCATGTAGTAGATCGTCTCCTGACCGCTCTTCATCCGGCCGATGTAGTCCGCGAGTGTGGTGAGTTCGTCCTCCGAGTGGGTGGAAGCGAAGGACGACGCCTTCAGGAGCGCATCGCGGTTGTCCGGATCGTTGACGAGACCTTCCTTGAACACCCGGCCGAAGGCATCCCAGAAGGTGCGGTAGTCGTCCGGGCGACCGGCGCGCATCTCGGTGACCGTCGAGATGACCTTCTTGGTGAGACGCCGACGGATCGCACGGATCTGCCGGTCCTGCTGCAGGATCTCGCGGGACACGTTCAACGACAGGTCGGCCGCGTCGACGACGCCCTTGACGAACCGCAGGTACTCCGGCATCAGTTCGGCGCAGTCGTCCATGATGAACACGCGCTTGACGTAGAGATGGATGCCGACCTTGCTGTCCCGCATGAACAGATCGAACGGCGGCTGCGTCGGGATGAACAGCAGCGCCTGGTACTCGAAGGTGCCCTCGGCCTGCAGCGTGATGGTCTCCAGCGGCGCATCCCAGGCGTGGGAGACATGCCGGTAGAACTCCTGGTACTCCTCGTCGGTCACCTCCGAGCGCGACTTCGCCCAGAGCGCCTTCATCGAGTTGATCGTCTCCGACTCGACGACCGTCTTGGTCTCGGGCGTCTTCGGCTCGTCCGACTCGTCGGTCTCGGTCTCGGCGGCGGGGGTCTCGACCGGGACCGTCTTCTCGACGTCCATCCGGATCGGCCACGCGATGAAGTCCGAGTACCGCTTCACGAGCTGACGCAGTTTTGACTGATCCGAGTAGTCGTAGAGGTGATCCTCGGTGTCGACTGGCTTGAGCGCCAACGTGACCGAGGTTCCCTGCGGGGCGTCGGGAACATCGTTGATCGTGTACGTGCCGTCGCCGGTCGACTCCCATCGGGTACCGGTGCTCTCCCCCGCCTTGCGGGTCACCAGGGTGACCTTCTCGGCGACCATGAACGTCGAGTAGAAGCCGATGCCGAACTGGCCGATCAGCTCCTCGGCGGCCGCGTCGGACACCCCGTTCGCGCGTGCTTCCGCGAGCGACCGGCGCAGCTCGGCCGTGCCCGACCGGGCCAGCGTGCCGATCAGTCCGACGACCTCGTCCCGGGTCATGCCGATCCCGTTGTCGGCGACGACCAGCGTTCGGGCCTCCGGGTCCGGGTCGAGCGTGATGTGGAGGTCGGAGGTGTCGACGTCGAGATCCTTGTCGAGCAGGGACTCGAGCCGCAGCTTGTCCAGCGCGTCGGATGCGTTCGAGATCAACTCGCGCAGGAAGCTGTCCTTGTTGGAGTAGATCGAGTGCACCATGAGATCCAGCAGCTGCCGGGTCTCGGCCTGGAACTCGTGGACTTCGGGCTGAGCGCTCATCGCAGACCTCCATGTTCTGTTCTCGTGCACCGTGCGGCGAGGATCCCCGCCCCGGTGCGACACGTGGGGACGGACACCGACTTTACCGAGAGGTGGTGTGGCTACCCTGGGTCGGGGACCGACTAACCCGGACGACATCCGTGCCGTGCGGGAACGATCAGGAAGCCAGGTGGATGGGCACACCGCGACTGCTGTTGGTGCACGCGCACCCCGACGACGAATCCCTGTGGACCGGCGGCCTCATCGCGCGTCACACCGACGCCGGCGGCGAGGTGGACCTCGTGATGTGCACCTGGACCGACGGCACGGTCCGGCACCGCGAACTCACCGATGCCGCGACCATCCTCGGCATGCCCCGGCCACCGATCATGCTCGGCTACGCCGACGACCGGCGACCCGAATCGGCCCCCGACGCGCAACGACTGTGCGCCGCGTCGTTCGACGAACAGGTCCGGGCACTCACCCACCACATCCGTGCCCTCCAGCCCGACATCGTGATCACCTACGACCCGCTGGGCATCTACGGTCACCCCGACCATGTTCATGCTCATCGACTCGCATGCGCGGCCGCCGACGCCGCAGCGTCGACGAAGCTGTACCACCGTGCCGGGCCTGCCTGGCGAGTCCGCTCGCTGTACTTCGCCACGATCCCGGAATGGATGATGGACATCCTCGCGGAGAGCCTGTTCGCAGACATCCCCCGGGCGCAGCTGCCCGGGACGCCGGAGTCCGAGATCGACGTGGTCGTCGACGTGTCCGACCTCGCGGCCCGCAAGCGAGCCGCGGTCACCGCGCATCGTTCCGAGATCGATCGCAGCCGGGCCATCTCGGGGTTCATGTCGCTGCCCGACGACATCCAGGAGAAGTTGCTCGGCGTCGAGTGCTATCAGCGGCGGGACCTCGTCCCCGGTGGTTGCGACCTCATCTAGGACGTCGACGAACACATCGCGCAGTCACATCGCCGCGCCCGCACACCCATTCCTTGTCCGGATTCTCACCGCGCTCGGACCGGGTGGGTTCACGGAGACGGGGTGGGTGTGCCGGAAGGTGGCGACCATCGATCATCCCGGTCGTCGAACGGCGTGACCGTCGATCGCAGACCACTTGCTCGCTGCACGCGACGGTCGACCGCTGCGGCGAGCACCTCCGGCGTGCCGACGATCCGCACGTGTTCGCGGGCACGGGTGATCGCGGTGTACAGCAGCTCGCGGGTGAGCAGCTCCGAACCCGTGGGCGGGAGGATCACCGTCACCTGTCGGAACTGACTCCCCTGACTGCGGTGGATGGTCATCGCGTGGACCGACACGACGTCGGCGAGCTGCGTCGGATGCAACAGTCGCACCGTCCCGCCACGCCGGAAGGCGACCCGGACGGCGTCGACTCCGGACATCCGTCCCTCGGGGTCGGCGATCACGACTCCCGTGTCGCCGTTGAAGGTCGAGGTCTGCCGGTCGTTGGCGGTGACCAGGATCGGCTGTCCCGGATACCATCCGGCGAGTTCGGCACCCGTGGTACCGAGCCACTCGGTGATCCTGGCCGACCACCCTCGGACTCCGGACGATCCCTCCCGATGCGCGCACAGCACGCGGTGGGCGTCCAGTGCATCGAGCGCAGCTGCGGCATCGGCACGGCGGGCGGCAACACGCAGCGTCCTCCCCCACTCGACGAGATCGGCGCGTACATCGTCGAGCTCGTCGGGAGCCACGAGCTCGACATTCGGGACGTCCGCTGCCGCCACGAGCCTCAGGACCTCGTCGGCGTCACCGGAATTCACGGCGGCGGCCACTCGTGAGATACCGCCGCCGAAACGGAACTGCCGACGCAGGGTGATGACGCCGTCGGCGAGCTGATCCCTGTCCGCCGGGTCCGGTTCGTCGTCGGCATCCGCGCCCACCGCCTCGAGCGCGGTCCACGACACCGCCATGGCGGTTTCCGAATCCTCCTGCGCCCCGGTCACATCGGTTCGTTCGACGAGATCGGCGAGCACCGCCCCCGCCTCCACCGAGGCGAGCTGATGCGGGTCACCGACGAAGAGCACCCGCGCGTCGGGTCGGACGGCGTCGAGCAGGCGGCTCATCGCCGTCATCGACAGCATCGAGGTCTCGTCGACGACGATCACGTCGTGTGGGAGCGTACGTCCGCGGCCGTATCTCGGGTTGGCTCCCGGGCGCCATCCGAGCAGCGAATGCAACGTGACGGCGTGTGCCGTGACCGGGACAGTCGACTCCGCCTCCACCGAGGCCTGCAGCTGAGCCGCCGCGCGGCCGGTGGGCGCACACAACCCGATCCGCAGGCCGGGTCCCTGCAGCGCGTCCAGGACGGCGAGAATGCGTGCGACGGTGTAGGTCTTGCCCGTGCCCGGGCCGCCCGCCAGGACGGTGGTCCAGCGGGTCGCGGCCACCGCGGCGGCGAGCTTCTGCAGGTACCCGTCCTCGGGCGAGGTGTACACCGCGGCGATCGCGGCGCGCAGCGCGCCCGCGTCGACCACGGGCGAGGTCTGCGCACGCCGGGCCAGGGTGTCCCGGATCGTCTGCTCCTGCCGGAAGTACTTCTGAAGGTAGACCAGGGGGCCGTCGACGGAGCGCCGTACGACCAACGGACGCAACGGACCCGCCTCGCTGCCGGCCACCAGCGGGCTCTCGAGCAAGGCGTCGAGGACCGCTTCCGACGACGGGACCGTGAGATCCGGGATGGTTTCGCCGGCGAGCTCATCCAGCCGATCCAGCGCCAGGCACGTCGAACCCAGGCGCACGGCACGTACGGCGAGCGCGGCGCCGAGTCGCGCGGTCTCGGACACCGGCTCGGCGCACATGGCGACGAGACGATCGGTGATGTGCACGTCCGCGGCCGCCAGCACCCCGGCCTCGTTCCACTCGGCGAGCACACCAGTGGCCCATTCCGTCACCTGGACATCGGAAATGCTCATCGCGAAACCCCTGCCAGCGCGTCGGACAGGTCGACGACCAGCTCCGCGGGCAGCGCCCACTCGAACACGCCGCAACCGGGCGGCGTGTCCGGACCGGCCATTCCCCGCACGAAGTGGTACTGCACCGGACCGAGGTGCCGGACCGGATCGTAACTCGGTACACGCCATCGCAGATAGCGATGCAACGCAACGGAATACAGCATCGCCTGCAGTGGGTAGTGCGCGGCGGTCATCTCGCCCGCCATCGCCGTGGTGTCGAAGTCCTCGACGAGGAGGTCGCCCGGACGGATCCGGTTCGTCTTGTAGTCGACGATGACATAACGCCCATCCGGGGTCCGCAGCACCGAGTCGATGCTGCCCGTGAGGAACCCGCGCAGCTCCCGGGCGGGCAGTTCGCGGAGGTGTTCGGCGTAGTCCCGCAGCGGATCGTCGTCGGGCAGATGTCGGTCCAGGAGCTCGGCGAACCCACCCGGCGTCGCCCCGGCACCGCCGGGTGTGCGGTCCGACGGTCCCAGCGGGAGCTCGAAGTCGAGTTCGGCGAGGCGATCACCTGGTTCCACACCCCACAGGTCCCCGAACCCGAGTGGCGTGGTGAGAACGCCGACGAGCGCGGTGACCAGGGTGTCGGCGTCGATGTCGGCCGGCAGGACCCCGAGTGCGCGCGAACACAACTCGCGCACATGCGCGTCGATGTCGGGTGCCGAGGTGTCGACGTACTCCAGGACCTCGTGCACCAGGGTTCCGAACGCCGCACCGTAGGGCAGCCCGTTCATCAGCGACGGCGTACCGGTCCGTTCACCATCCGGGGCCTCGTCGATGTCGGCCGGGTCGACGGCCGGCTCGTCGTTCAGGATGTCCTCGGTGGGTTCGCTTCCGGTGGTGACGACCGGGCCACCGGGCGCTCCCGGCGCGCCGTGCGCGACGTCGGCGACGATGGCCGAGTACGACGTCCGACGCCATTCCTGATCGATGGCGCGCCGGAACCGCGCCACCCCGAGCGACGCTGCCTCGTCGACGGCCTGCGCCGGCGTCGTCACCCCGACGGCCTCGATGCGGCCGGCGGGCTCGACCGAGATCGCCGCGTCGCGTTCGGTCAGGGTGCGGAGCACGCTCACGCAGGTGGGGTCGTCGTCCGGGATGGGCACGTCGGAAGCGACCGCCCAGACCGACTCTCCGGTCTCGGACGGGATCCGTGTCGCGGTGTCACGCCCGAAGATCAGCCGGTGCAACGGTCCACTCGTGGTGTTCATCGACGGCGCCCACCACGCCACGACCTGCGACTGCGCCCGCGTCAGCGCCACGTAGAGGAGTCGGAGATCCTCGCCGGCGGTCTCCTCGGCGTACCGTTTGCGTCGGGCCGCACGCCCGGGGGCCTGCCCACCGCCGACGTCGAGCCGCCGCGTACCCGACTCGTCGTGGTAGGTGATGTTGCCGCGGTCGCCGATCCACGTCCCGTCCCAGCCATAGGGCACGTAGACGATCGGGAACTGCAGACCCTTGCTGGCATGCACGGTCATGATCTGGACCGCCTGGGTGTCACGGTCGAGTCGCCGGCTCTGGTCCTCGTACCGCTGTCGGGCGGACGTGTCCGTGATCCGCTCCGCCAGCCACTCCACGAGGCCGCTGAGTCCGGCCGAGGTCTCGACGACGTGCTTGTTGCACAGCGCGGACACCTGCAGGAGATCGGTGAGGACACGTTCGCCGTTCTCGGTGGCCAGCACCCGGGCGGCGACCCCGTGCGAATCGAGGAGCCGCTGTGCCATCGCGGCGAATCCGCCCTGCCCGAACACGCGTGCCAACGACGACATCTCGGCCCCGAGCTCGGCGATCTCGGGTTCGCCCGCGGTCGCCACCCGCTCCGTCGACCAGCCGAGGAGCGTCGTGAGTGTGGCCAGCCGCACCCGCTCGGCACGCGACGGCTGCTCGACGGCGCGCATCACCCACAGCCAGTGCTGGGCCGCGGTCGTGGAGAACACGTTGACCCCCGACCCGATGACGGAGTTGATGCCGCGCTCGGCGAGTTCCCGCTGGAGTGGCTCGATGGTGCTGTTGAGCCGCACCAGGATCGCGATGTCACCGGGGTCGACCGGGCGGGAGGTGCCGTCGACCTCGATCCTGGTCCCCTGGGCGAGTGTGTGTGCGATGTCGTCGGCGACATCGATCGCGATCCGGGTCCGGACGTCCTTCACCGAGGGCAGGTTGTAGGAGTTGCGCGACGAGAAGTCGTTGCGCAGGAACGCGCGGATACGCAACGGCGGGCGGCCGTCCAGACGGCTCCCCGGATGGGCGGCCGAGACCGGATGAACCACAATGCCCGGATGTCCCAGCGCTGCTTCGCCATACAGGTGACCGAGCGCGTCGACCAGGGCGCCGTCGGACCGACGGTTCACGTCGAGCGCCTGGAGGGTGTCGGCGGAGGACACCGCGGCGAGATAGCTGAGGACCTCCGCACCGCGGAACCCGTAGATCGACTGCTTGGGGTCGCCGACGAGGATGAGGCGACGGTGACCGTGGAAGCAGCGCCGCACGATCTCCCACTGCAACGGGTCGGTGTCCTGGAACTCGTCGACCAGGACGACGGTGAAGGTGTCGCGAATCCGCCGGCACGCGCGCTCGCCGACCACCGGGTCGGTCACGATCCGGTGCAGGATGGCCTGCAGGTCGTCATAGGTCCGCACCCGCGCATCGCGTTTCCGGGTCTCGACGATGCGGCGGACCGCGGAGGCGAAACTCACCCGGCGGGCGGCGACCGCGTCGGCGGCGGGCCCGTCGGTCGCCTCGGACTCGTCCGGCGCCAACGCGACCGACGCCTGACGCACCGCGTCGCGGGCGATGGCGCGGGCCTCGGAGAAGTCGAACTCCGGTGTGTCGCTTGCCCAGAAACCCCGGAGGTAGAGGTCCAGGGCCACTTCTTCGGTGAGCTCGTCGACCTCCTCGACGATCGAGTAGACCAGTTCGCGTTCACCGAGGAACCCGAGCGCCTCCAGCATCCGATTGCAGAACGTGTGGGTGGTCGCGATCGTCGACGCGTCGAAGTCGCTCAGGGCCCGGGCCAGATTGCGACGCCGCGCGGCGACCTCGTCCGGTGTGCCCTGCGCCAGCATCTGCAGCAGCGCGTCGTGACCGGTGTCCGCGCCCGGGCGGCCGAGCCCGTCGAGCAACTCCCGCACGCGGTCTCGCATGCGTTCCCGCAGCTCGGCGGTCGCGGCCCGACTGAATGTCACGAGCAGCATCTCCGAGATGGGTACGCCTTCGGCGATGTGCCGGGCGGCGAGACCGACGATGGCATAGGTCTTTCCGGTACCCGCGCTGGCCTCCAGGACCGTGGTGTGGTCCGGCAGGTCGGCAGTGATGTCGAACGTGGCCGGGCGTCTCATGTGCCCTCCCGATGCTGGTTGAGCGGCACCCACACAGTGCGCGCGAGGCCGGCGAACAGCGGTTCGCCGTCGGCCATCGGCAGTTCGACCCCGCCGAGCGTGCGAGGCCCGGAATCGACACCGCCGACCGTCCGGTCCTCGGGTGGCGGACAGGCGAGGAGGTCGTCGAATTCGACGTCGGCCAGCACGTCTCCGCCGAACGCCAACCGCACATGGGGGTCGCGCGCGGGACCGAATCTGTCCTCGAAGTTCCTGCGCGCGTTGGCCAGCGAGAACGTACTGCGCCGACCGGGACCGTCGTTCTCGACGAAGGTGCACGCGGGTTCGAGGGGCAACGGCAGCGGACGACGCAGACCCTCGTCGCGGAGTCGGACGAGGTCGTACAACAGCGGGACCGGGTCCTCGGGGCGCCGGAATCGCACGGTGCTGGTCCCGCCGCCGCGGGCGGCGCGCCCGACCAGGACCGCCGACTCGACCGACCCGGCCGCGTCGTTGCCCTGGGTCGCCGCGGCGGCGACCGCGAGCAGCGTGATCCACCCGCTGAGTTGCTGTTTGGCCTTGAGCTTGGAATAGGTCGCCCGCACCACCGCCGCCGGCCCGGAGTCGCCGAACACCTCGCCGACCGTCCCGTGCACCCGCCGCCCGTCGGGCAGACGGACCAGGATGTCCAGGGTCCGGGGAGTTCCCGACCGCAACGGCTCGACGACACCGTGCAGGCGTGTCACCGCCCGGGAGATGGCGCGGAGCTCGCGGGTGCCGAAGGCGAACGGGGGCAGGGTGCCGCGCCGGAGCTCGGCGGCCTCGCAGTCCGAGATGGGCACCCCGGTCAGCATCCGGGAGAGGAACCGGTCGCCGATCCCCCACTTGTCCAGCGGTTCGAGTTCGACGTCGAGCTGATCGTCGTGCGGCCGGTCGTCGTCGGGAATGCGGGCACCGAGCCGTTGCCGGATGAAGGCGACGATCGGATCGACATGGAAGTCGATGAGGGTGGCGAGGTCGATGTCGTCGGTGTCGAGGGTGCGTTCCGGCGCCGGGAGGACCTCGCGCGCGGCCACCACCGGGCGTCGCGGCGGCTCGCGCAGCGCCTCGGCGCCGGCGAGCATCGACGAATCGTGACTGAAGGGTCCCGAGATCCCTCGAACGCCACCGGGAGTGAAGTTCCGCGCGTCGAATCCGTGCAGAGAGTGTCGACGGACCGGGTCGGCGCCGGTCTGGCCGGTCAGTGTGTCGACGAGCTCGCTGACGACGACGGCGGGCGGGATCCGCCGGCCGGAGACCGGGTCGGCACCGCTGTAGAAGACGAGAAGTGAGTCCTGCGCGGCGCAGATCGCGTCGAGGAAACACTGCCGGTCCTCGTCCCGCGGATTACGTTCGCCCACCAGCGGATCCACCCCGAGGACGTCGTCGCCGTCGATCCGTTGGACGCGTGGGAAGACCTCCGCGTCCACCCCGAGCAGCACGATCACGCGGTGCGGCACCGAGCGCATGGGCACCATCGTGCAGACGGTGAGTTCTCCGGTGCGGAAGTTCGAGCGGGTCGGTCTGCCGGCGACCAGTGCCGCCAACAGGTCTCGCACGTCCGCCAGCCGCAGCACCTCCTCCGGTTCGACCGGCCGGGTGTCTCCGAAGGCCTCGCTCAGCATCCGGATGGCCTGGGCGCGTTGCCAATCGTCGGCGGGCTCGGTCGCCGTGAGCGACGACACGGCGTCGATGAGCGTCTCGGCCCAGCGGTGTGCGGGAGCTGCTTCCCGCAGTTCGGCCAGCACCCGACCCAAGCGGTCGAGGAACTCGTCGAACCGGCCGACGAGGTCGATCCCGGTGCTCTCGACGCCGGCCAGCGGCAGTGCGGTGCCGAGCCACTCGTCGTCGGCCTCCTCGGCGACGACACCGAGGGCGATCCGATCCAGACCGGCATCGAAGGTTCCCTGCCGGAATCGTTCGAGGCCGTACCGGGCCCGTTCGGCGACACCCAGGCCCCAGCGGACGTTGCTGTGCGCCAACCATTCCCGGATCAGGTCGAGGTCGTCGTCGGTCATCGCGAACCGGGTGCGTACCGGCGGGGCGCCGAGGAGGTCGACGACTTCGCCGGCGGTCACGCGACCCGCGGCCAGCTCCACGACCCCGACGATGACGTCGAGGATCGGGTTGACGTGACGGATTCCGCGGTCGGCCAGGCGAACCCGTAGATCGAAGGCGGGGTGCGGCAGACCCGCCTGGCCGAACGCGCCACGGATCAGCGGCGCGAACGTCTCGACATCCGGGCACATGACGAGGACGTCCCGCGGCTGCAGCTCCGGATCGGCCGCGAACAGATGCAGCAATCGGTCCCGCAACACCTCGATCTGGCGCTCGGGTCCGTGACAGGCATGCACCTCGACCGACGGGTCCGCGGTATCCGGGATGTTCGAGCTCGCCGAGGCGGCGGTGAGGTCAGCCGCGGGGGCCAGGTCGTCGCGGATCCCCGACTGCACGGCGTGCAGTGCCGTATCCGCCACAACCGGCTGCCGCGGGGCATGGTGCAGATCCCGGTCCACGATCGGGGCCAGACGCAGCTGCAGTTCCTGGAGATCCCGGGAGAGGCCGGCCAGCAACGGGTTTCGTAGTTCGGGGAGCTCGCGCTCCCCGCGCCGCGGCGGGACCCCCTCGCCGGCATCGGCATCGACGAGGGCGCCGAGTTCCTCCCACAACCGGGGACTCGGGTGCGGCACGAACAGGTGGACATCGTGGTGGACGGCCGCGGCGGCGGCGATCCGACGGAACGACTCGGTGATCCGGGTGGGCCCGAACACCGACAACCGTTCCGGCAGTCCCCCGGCTTCGGGGTCGGTGCGCAGGCGATCGCAGACGGCGGGGAGATTCTCCGCGGGATGCGGGCGGCCGATCTCGTCGCGGACCGCGCGCCAGAATGCGGGTTGCCAGGCGAGATCGTCCCGCAGGGGTCGACCGGCGCCGTCGAGGTCGTGACCGGCGGCCCAGTCGGCGATCAGGGACGGTCGCGACCGCCCGTAGCGGTCGAACAGCTCGGCCAGATGCCGTGCGGTGGCGTAGCGGCGTCCGATCCGGGGCGAGGAGGCGTCGCCGGCACCGATGTGCCGCGCGATGACGTCGAGAGCGGGATCGTCGATGCGGTCGTCGAGGACACGCAGGACCGGCCATGTCAGCTCGGCCGCGCGCCACGGGTCGTCCGGCGCGGTGAGCGAGGCGGCGGTGTGCAGACGGGTATCGCCGAGCACCGCGGCGCCGATCGCATCCGCAAGCCGGGACGGCCCGGTGAAGTCGATGTTCGCGGCGATACCGTCCTCGCCGGTCCCGGTTCCCAGCCGTCGCGCCAGATGCTGGGCGAGCCATCGCTCGACCCCGGCAGCGGGAACCGAGACGATCTCGGGCCGCATGGGATCGCCGAGCGGACGCGCCAGCACCTCGGCCAGCGCATCGGCCAGGGTGTCGGTGCGTTCGGCGCGGTGCAGGATCAGCATCGGGTGGGTGTGCCGGTCGGGCGCGGGCCGGTCAGCCCGCTGCGTTCGTCCGAGGTGTGTGGAACCGCACCGGTTCCCCGAGCCGCGCGGACAGCAGACCCCGCGCGTCGTCGGGGATGGGGGTCGGCCTGCCGGTGTCCGGGTCGACGACGACCATCGTGGTCTCGGCGGTGGCGCACAACGTCCCGGACTGGTCGAACAGGCGCAGGGCCATGACGAACGACGACCGGCCGACGCGTCCGATGCAGGTGCGGACGTGGACGGGGTCGAGCGCGTAGTGGACGGGCGCGGAGAACTCGATGTCCTGGCGTGCGACGAGGAACGAGAACTTCCGCGGCCGGTCGGGCATCCACTCGAAGAACGATCGCACGCGGCTCTCCTCGAAGATGCGCGAGATCTGCACGTTGTTGATGTGGTTGTTGATGTCCATGTCGCCCCAGCGCAGAGCGACCGGGATGTCGAGGTGATAGCCGGAACCGGCTGCGCGCGCGTTCGGATCGAGGGCGTCGGTATCGAGGGCGTCTGGGTCGAGGGCCACGGCGCAGATCTTAGTGCGGGACACGCGTGGGACGAACTGCAGGAGTCACCGTCATCCAGACCGTAGACTCACTCGCCGGGGCAGGACGACAAGCGAATCGGTGCGCGCACCCCCGCGCGCGGTGAGGGGCTCGGGTGAACATCGACACGGCACGGGCTCGTCTGCGCCCGGTGTCCGCGGTCGACGTCGACGAGCTCGTCCATCTCGACAGCGATCCCGAGGTCATGCGCTTTGTCAGCGGCGGCGCCGCGACACCGCGCGCCGTCATCGAGGAGTGGGTGGTGCCCCGCGCCGAGACCGAGCACCGGAGATACGGCACCGGCACCTGGGTGCTGTGCGACCCCGCCACCACCGCCTTCCTCGGCTGGATCTCGCTGCGCACCCCCCGCCACAGTTGTCGCGCGGAACTGGAACTGAGTTATCGCCTCCGCCGCACGGTGTGGGGTCGTGGACTGGCCACCGAGGCGGCGTTCGCCCTCGTCGCCTTCGCCTTCGATCACCTCGGGACCGACCGGGTGTTCGCGAGCACCGTCGCGCGCAACGCTTCCTCGCGTCGTGTGATGGAGAAGCTGGGCATGACCCTCTGCGCGATCCACCTGTGCGACGACGCGGCCGACTCGGCCGAACTGCTCACCATCCACCCGGACCGGGACCGGTCCGAGGTCGAATACGAGCTGTTGCGCGCCGACTGGCAGGAGCGGTCCCAGCGCTGGTCGGCGGCCGGTGGTCTCACCGCGTGAACCCAACACCCCTCTGGCCGCGCCCATCGGATCATCATTGACTACCGTTGAGAACATGCACGGTCGTACTCCGGCCCCGGCGCTACGCGGCTCCCCCGGGTAGCGCCCCCACCGGGTCCGCCGAAGTCCGCACGACCGTCGCCCAACGACCTAGAAGGAGATGTCTGGAGATGAGCAGCCCCGCCGTCCAGGCCCCCGCTGGAGCAGCCACGACCCGCCGGAAAGTGGTCATCATCGGTTCGGGCTTCGGCGGATTGTTCGCCGCCCAGCGACTGGCCAAGGCCGACGTCGACGTCACCCTGATCGCGAAGACCACGCATCATCTGTTCCAGCCGATGCTCTACCAGGTCGCGACCGGCATCGTCGCCGAGGGCGAGATCGCGCCGGCCACCCGCGTGGTCCTGCGCAAGCAGAAGAACACCGCCGTCCTCATGGGCGACGTGTTCGACATCAACCTGGAGGCCAAGACCGTGACCTCCCGGCTTCTCGAGCGGATCACGGTCACCCCGTACGACGATCTGATCGTGGCCGCGGGCGCCGACCAGTCGTACTTCGGAAACGACCACTTCGCCGAATACGCACCCGGCATGAAGACCATCGACCACGCCCTCGAACTGCGCGGCCGCATCCTCGGCGCCTTCGAGCAGGCCGAGCTGTCGCACGACCCCGCCGAGCGGGCCAAGCTGCTGACCTTCGTGGTCGTCGGCGCGGGCCCCACCGGCGTCGAGCTGGCCGGGCAGATCGCCGAGATGAGCGACAAGACGCTCAAGGGCGCGTTCCGCAACATCGACCCGACCGAGGCACGGGTGATCCTGCTCGACGCCGCGCCGGCCGTCCTGCCGCCGTTCGGTCCGAAGCTGGGCGGCAAGGCCGCGGCCCGCCTCGAGCGCATGGGTGTCGAGATCCAGCTGAACGCGATGGTCGTCGACGTCGACTACGACGGCCTGGTCGTCAAGGAGAAGGACGGCACCACCCGCCGCATCGAATCGCAGTGCAAGGTGTGGTCGGCCGGTGTCCAGGCCAGCCCGCTCGGCCAGCAGCTCGCCGAGCAGTCCGGTGTCGAACTCGACCGCGCCGGCCGCGTCAAGGTGCTCCCCGACCTCACCATCCCCGGTCACCCCGAGGTATTCGTCGTGGGCGACATGATGGCCGTCGACGGGGTGCCGGGTGTCGCGCAGGGCGCGATCCAGGGCGGCCGGTATGCGGCGGATGCCATCAAGGCCGAGCTCAAGGGGCAGACTCCCGACCAGCGCAAGCCGTTCAGCTACTACGACAAGGGGTCGATGGCGACCATCTCGCGGTACTCCGCGGTGATGCAGGTCCCGATCCCGGGCATCAAGAAGACGTTCGAGACCGAGGGTTACTTCGCGTGGCTCGGCTGGCTGGCACTGCACCTCGTCTATCTGGTCGGGTTCCGCAACCGGTTGAACACGCTGATCAACTGGTTCTTCGCGTTCACCACGCGTGGTCGCTCGCAGCTCGCGGTGACCGAGCAGCAGGTCTACGCGCGTACCGCCATCGGTCAGCTGTCGGCTCTCGAGAAGGCCGGGACCTCCTCGGAGTCGGAGTCGGAGTCGGCCAAGACCGATTCCGGGACCGTGGACTCGGCGTCGACCGGCCCCGAGACCACGGGTTCGGTGCCCACCGAGGGCAAGGACGCCGACGGCAAGGAATCCGAGGCCGAGGCGAGCTGAGGCGCTTCGGCACCGGCCGCTACTGCACCGGGACCAGTGATCTGATCTCGAGGTCGTCGGCCAGCCGCTGCGCATCGCTGACCGATGGTGCGAGCGCCGTCGTCAGGCTGGCTCCGCCGGCCAGCTGGAGCCGAGCGGCGAACTCCGTCGCATGCACCTCGCCCGACCGGTCGTCCGGGTAGCGAAAGACGCTGCTGGCCGCACGGTGGCCGGCCGCGCCGGCTGGGGTGCCGTGCCCCAGCGTGAGGCGATGCGCCAGCACCACCTCGCCGTCCACGTCCACCCGCAGTCCCCCGGTCCAGGCACCCGCCCGATCGCGGTCGGCCAGCGTCGAGTCCGTCATCGTGGCAGCCCGGCCTATCTGCACGTGCTCGTGCAGGTCGAGGGTGGCGCCGGACGCCAGGCGCACCGTGACGTCGGACCGATGCCGGGCACCGCCCGCGACGACGGTGGGTTGCGGGTCGAAGCGCAACCGGCCACCGTCACCGACCTCCATCTCCCACCGGGCCGACGAGTCGGCGCGGTCACGGGCGGGCAGTGCGATGGTCGCGGCGACGCTGCTCACCCGTAGGTGCGCGCCGGGTTCGACCTCGATACGGACCACGATCTCGTCGCCGCCCAACGGTGTCGCGGCCGTACCGATGAGCTGCACATGGCCGGGAGCGGTGACCCGCACGCCGAGGCCCCCGACCGCCCGGTGGCGCACACCGCGGTCGACGGTGGCGACGATGTCGACCTCGGTGCGCATGGTCACCCGGCGACGACCGGGGCAGCCAGCTGGGTCCGGACCCACGCCAGTACGTCGGTCGCGGCGGGATCCTCGGTCAGCGAGATCATGGCGGTCTGCCGGCCGTCACGGACCTTCGCCGCGTCCCGGCGCATGACGTCGAGGTCGGCGTTGACACGTTCGGCCAGATCGATCTTGTTGATCACCAACAGATCCGAGAACGTGACGCCGGGACCGCCCTTGCGCGGCACCTTGTCCCCGCCGGCCACGTCGATCACGAAGATCTGCACATCGATCAGACCTGTCGAGAAGGTTGCGGTGAGGTTGTCGCCGCCGGACTCCACCAGGATGAGGTCGAGCGGCGGGTTCGCCTCGACGAGATCATCGATGGCGTCGAGATTGGCGGTGATGTCGTCGCGGATGGCGGTGTGCGGGCATCCGCCGGTCTGGACAGCGGTGATCCGCTCATCGGGCAGAACGGCGTTGCGACGGAGGAAGTCGGCATCCTCGGTCGTGTAGATGTCGTTGGTCAGCACCGCCACCGACAACTCGTCCCGGAGCTGCCGGCACAGCGCGGCCACCAGCGCGGTCTTGCCGGACCCGACGGGGCCACCGATGCCGATCCGCAGGGCCTCGCCGGGTTCCCGCTTACGGCGCGGCCGGTCGTGATCGTGGGTGTGCGGCTGCCCGTCGATGAGATGCGGGGGCATGGGAACTCCTCTCGGTCGGCGATGTCCGGTTGCGCGACATCGTCTGGTCAGGTCGGGCGGGGTCAGGACATGAAGAGCGGCATCGGTTGCCGCTCATGACGTTCGGCGAAGATGTCGAGGACCGGGTCGGACAGGTCCGCCAGACCGACCGCGGCCTCGGCGGCGACCCGCTCGCACTCGGCGCCGAGTTCGGCGATCATGATCGACACGTCGGCGGGGTCGAGTGCGAGCAGACGCTGACCGGCGGTCGCCGACCCGCTCATCGTGGTGTACACGAGGATCAGCGCGGTGTGGAATCCCGAGAGCGCCGACACGGCGCCGATCGACCCGCTGATGACCGGGAGATGCGTCGCCGGCCGATGAGCCGACCAGTCGGTGTCCGGCCACATCCGGCGTGCGAGGCGCGCCATGCCACGGCCCTGCGCGAGCGACGCCTTCCGCGCTGCGGATGACGGTGTGCGCGCGTCGGTCTCGCGCTGGGCGCGGGACACGTCGAGTGCACCGTCGGCGACCGCCGCCGCCACCGACGCCGCGACCAGACCACTCGTGGTCACCCGGCGGTACAGGAAGGATGCGAGATCGCTTGCAGTGCGGATGAATCCGTCGGCGATGGCCTGTTCGACCCCGCCGGAGTGCACGTGCCCGCCCACCGGCAGTCGCGAATCCGCCAGTGCGAGCATCATCGCCAGGGGCGCGGAGGTGGTGTCGCCGGATCGCATCAGAACAGGAAATACCGTTGCGCCATCGGGAGTTCGGCGACCGGTTCGGATTCCCAGACCTCACCGTCGACCCTCACCGTGAACGTGTCGGGATCGACCTCGATCGTCGGGCACGCGTCGTTGTTGATCATGTCGGCCTTGCCGACGCCGCGGGTGTTCTTGACGGGAACGAGCCTGCGGTCGACGCCGATCCGGCCGGCGAGGTCGGCGTCGGCACCCGGGGCCACGAAGCTGACCGACGTGGCGGCCGCGAGTTTCGGTGCGGCGCCGAACATCGGGCGCGGGAAGACCGGTTGCGGCGTGGGTATCGAGGCGTTCGCGTCGCCCATCGCCGCCCAGGCGATGGCGCCGCCCTTGATGACCAGATCCGGCCGGATCCCGAAGAACGCGGGATCCCACAGCACCAGGTCGGCGAGCTTGCCGACCTCGACCGAGCCGATCTCGTCGTCGAAGCCGTGCGCGCGCGCCGGGCAGATCGTGTACTTCGCGACGTAGCGCCGTGCGCGCGTGTTGTCGGCACGCCCGTCGCCGGGAAGGGACCCTCGCTTGCGCTTCATCACGTGGGCGGTCTGCCACGTGCGCAGCACGACTTCGCCGATCCGGCCCATCGCCTGCGAGTCCGACCCGATCATCGAGATGGCACCCAGGTCGTGCAACAGGTCTTCGGCGGCGATCGTGGACGGGCGGATCCGGCTCTCGGCGAAGGCCAGATCCTCGGGGACCGTGGGATTGAGGTGGTGACAGACCATCAGCATGTCGAGGTGTTCGTCGAGTGTGTTGACCGTGTGCGGACGAGTCGGATTCGTCGACGACGGAAGCACATTCGGGTATGCCGCGACCGTGATGATGTCCGGCGCGTGACCACCGCCGGCGCCTTCGGTGTGATAGGCGTGGATGCCCCGGCCCGCGATCGCGCCGAGAGTGGTCTCCACGAACCCGGCCTCGTTCAGGGTGTCGGAGTGCAACGCGACCTGGACGCCGGTCTCGTCGGCGACCCGCAGGCAGGCGTCGATGGCCGCGGGTGTACTGCCCCAGTCCTCATGCAGCTTGAAACCCGAAGCGCCCGCGCGGATCTGCTCGTGCATCGACTCGGCGCTGACCGTGTTGCCCTTGCCGAGGAGTGCGATGTTCATCGGCCAGTGATCGGTGGCGGCGAGAATCGACGCCAGGTGCCACGCGCCGGGCGTCACGGTGGTCGCCTTGCTGCCCTCGGCCGGTCCCGTCCCGCCGCCGACCACGGTGGTGATCCCGTTGCCCAGCGCCTCGTCCATGATCTGCGGACAGATGAAATGGACGTGGCAGTCGATCGCGCCGGCGGTGACGATCTTGCCGTTGCCCGCGATGATCTCGGTCGACGGTCCGATGACGAGGTCCGGATGCACCCCGTCCATGGTGTCGGGGTTGCCCGCCTTGCCCATCGCGACGATGCGGCCGTCGCGAATACCCAGATCCGCCTTGATGATTCCCCAGTGATCGAGGACGACGACACCGGTGATAATCGTGTCGGGAGCGCCGTCGGCGCGGGTGGCCCGGCTCTGTCCCATCGACTCGCGGATCACCTTGCCGCCGCCGAAGACCGCCTCGTCGCCGGCGCGTCCCGGCCCACCCGACAGATCGTCGGTCACCTCGATGAGCAGGTCGGTGTCGGCGAGCCGGATCAGATCGCCCGTCGTCGGGCCGAACAGTTGGGCATAGCGGTCGCGTCCCAGGATGGCCATGCGTCACTCACTCTCGTCACTGGGGACGGCGCCGACCGGGCCGCAGGCGCCGGGAGGATCGAGGGATATCCCGTACACCTCGCGGGTGCCGCCGAGCGGGACGAGGCCGATGGTCATCTCGATTCCCGGCTCGAAGCGCACCGCGGTGCCGGCGGGGATGTCGAGCCTGCGGCCGTGGGCCCGCGCACGGTCGAAGACAAGCGCCTCGTTCGACTGCGGAAAGTGCACATGACTGCCGACCTGCACCGGGCGATCACCGGAGTTCACGACGCGGAGCTCGACGGCGTCGACGCCCGCGTTGAGTTCGATGGTCCCGTCGGCGGCGATGACCTCGCCCGGCACGATCGTCGATCGCGGGCCGGTGGAGTGCGTACCCGACATCTCGGTCCTTCCTGGAATGCTGCGGTTCGGCGGACGGGACGGGTCGCGAACGGACCGTCCACCACCTGTCTCGTTCGGTCGGGGCTCAGGCGATCGGGTCGTGCACGGTCACCAGCTTGGTGCCGTCGGGGAAGGTCGCCTCGACCTGGACGTCGTGCAGCATCTCCGGTACGCCGTCCATCACGTCGTCGCGCCGCAGGACCTCGCGTCCCGAGGTCATCAGCTCGGCCACCGAGCGGCCGTCACGGGCGCCTTCGAGGACGTGATCGGTGATCAGCGCAACCGACTCCGGGTGGTTGAGCTTCAGACCGCGCGCCTGCCGCCTGCGGGCCAGTTCGGCCGCATACGAGATCAGCAGCCGTTCTTGTTCATGGGGCGACAATCGCACCGGGAGCGCTCCTCGGGGGTGTTCGGCCGGCGGTCGATCGGTGTGGTCCGGCCGGGCAGTAGGAGACATCCTGCCATGCCGGGACAGGGTTGGCGCGCCGAGCGACGCCGGCGTGACGCGGGCCTCAGCGGCCTACTTGACCTCGATGTTCTGCAGTCGCACCTGCGACCGGGCCAGCAGCGCGCCGTCCTGGTCGACCATGTCGACGGCCCAGAGTTGCTGGCGGCGGCCCCGGTGGATCGGGGTGGACGTCGCGGTGACCGTGCCCGCCCGTACCGACCTCAGGAAGTCGGTGTTGTTGTTCACCCCGACGGCGGTGCCGCCGATACCGGAGTCCTGCAGCCACAGGAAGCCGCTCATGCTGGCGACACTCTCGCCGACCGCGCAGTAGACCCCGCCGTGCACGATCCCGAACGGCTGATGGTGACTCTCGGTGATCTCCATCGTCGCCACGATCCGGTCGGGCCCCGCCTCGACGACCCCGAGTCCGAGGACGCCGTCGAGTCCCTTGCCGAATGAATCCCGGAGAACCTCGTCCGCACTGTTCGCAGTCATGACGTCAACAGTCGCATGAAGCCTTCGGACGTCGCGACACCAGTCCGGCTCGCGATCGGTGCCCCCGCGGGAACACGAGGAGGGGGCGGGCCGTTGTCCATCTGTGGATACCGAAAGGCCCCGCACCTCTGGGAGATGCGGGGCCTTCCGTGCCGTGGACCGGGGGTCTCTGCAGCCCTCAGGACTCTCACGCGGTCCGACGTGACACTTAATGTAGGCTAGCCTTACCAACGTGTCAAGCGCCGCGGGAATGTCCACGTCAGAGGCGTGATCGCTCCTCGGACACGGGCACGGCACGCATGTGAGCAACAACTGGGTATCCAGCGGACCCACTATCGGAGGCAGAGCAGTAAAATGCGAAAGATGAATGGCCTGGGCGACCTCGAACGCGCTGTGATGGACTCGTTGTGGGAGAGTTCTGCCCCGCAGACGGTGCGGCAGGTGCATGCCGACCTGTCGCGTGACCGTTCCCTCGCCTACACCACCGTCATGACCGTGTTGCAGCGGCTGGCGAAGAAGAACCTCGTGACGCAGATCCGCGACGACCGGGCGCACAAGTACGTACCGACCCACCCTCGCGAAGACCTCGTGGCGAGTCTGATGGTCGACGCGCTGAGCGAGGCCGATGCACCCGGGTCGCGTCACGCGGCGCTCGTGTCGTTCGTCGGCCGCGTCGGCGCCGACGAGGCGGCCGCCCTCCGTTCCGCACTCGATGAGCTCGAAGCCGCACGCGGAACGAGCGACACCGGTTAGATTCGCGACACCACCACTCGCAGCCCACTTTTAGGAATCACCAGATGACCGCCTTGCTCTTCGGCATCGTCAGCCTGGTGCTCGCCGGACCCGTACCCGAGGCACTGTCGCGGGCACGATGGCCGATCCGAGCGCCACGCGCGGCGATGACGCTGTGGCAGGCCATTGCCCTGGCCGCCGTGTTGTCGGCGTTCAGCTGTGGTCTGGCGATCGCGGCGAACATCCTCGTGATCGGTCCGGACGGCACGCCGACCACCCACCCGGTCCGCGAGATCGAGCGGCTCGGCTGGCCGCTGTGGCTCCTCTGCGTCGGCGTCTTCGTCCTGACCCTCCTGGTCGGCGCGCGCCTGTTCTACACGGTGATCCGCGTCGGCGTGCGCACCCGCGCCCGACGCAAGGCACACCGCCAGCTCATCGACATCCTCGACCGCTGCGATCGGACCGACGACGCCGACGACCCGCTCTACGCTCGTGACGTCCGGATGATCGACGTCGAGCAGCCCCTCGCCTACTGCCTGCCGGGCCTGCGGCAGCGCGTCGTGGTCAGCGAAGGCGTCGTCCATCGCCTGACCCGAGACGAACTCGTCGCCGTGATCGCCCACGAACGCGCCCACCTGCGTGCCCGGCACGACCTCGTGCTCGAGGCCTTCATCGCCCTGCACGAGGCGTTCCCCCGATTCGTGCGCAGCAGCTCCGCGCTCGGCGCGACCGAGCTCCTCGTCGAGGCGCTGGCCGATGATCAGGCCGTTCGCGCGACCACCCCGACCACGCTGGGCCGAGCCCTGGTCGCCTGCGCCGACGCGGTGGCCCCGCGCGGTGCGATGGCGGTCGGCGGACCGACCACCCTTACGCGCGTCCACCGTCTGCGCGACGACCGCCCCGCCCGGGTCGTCGCCGCCGGCGCCTACGTCGCGGCCGCCGCGATCCTGGTGCTCCCGACCCTCGCGGTCGCCATCCCGTGGCTCACCGAGCTCAACCGCCTCATGTCGGCATTCTGACCGCCCGTCGCACCCGGCTGCGTCGGACCGGCATCACACGCGGAGGCAGATCGCCGGTTCGGACACAGAGGCAATAGGCTGTCCGCATGAACAACGTCGACTCCTCGTCCTCCTCCGCGAAGGCCCAGATCGGTGTCACCGGCCTGGCCGTCATGGGTTCGAACATCGCACGCAACTTCGCCCGTCACGGGTACACGGTCGCGCTGCACAACCGGAGCATCGCCAAGACCGATGCACTGCTCGAGAACCACGGCAGCGACGGTGAATTCATCCGCACCGAGACCGTGGCCGAGTTCGTGGCGGCCCTCGAGCGCCCACGCCGGGTGCTCATCATGGTCAAGGCCGGCGACCCGACCGACGCCGTGATCGAAGAACTCGCCGACGCGATGGAGCCGGGCGACATCATCATCGACGGTGGCAACGCCCTCTACACCGACACCATCCGTCGCGAGGCCGCGATGTCGGCTCGAGGACTCAACTTCGTCGGCGCCGGCATCTCCGGTGGCGAAGAGGGGGCGCTGAACGGCCCGTCGATCATGCCGGGCGGCCCCGTCGAGTCGTACGAATCGCTCGGACCGCTCCTCGAATCCATCGCCGCCCAGGTCGACGGCGAGCCGTGCTGTACCCACATCGGCCCCGACGGCAGCGGCCACTTCGTCAAGATGGTGCACAACGGCATCGAATACGCCGACATGCAGCTCATCGGCGAGGCCTACGACCTCATGCGCAAGGCCTTGGACATGCCGGTCTCGGAGATCGCCGACGTCTTCCGCGACTGGAACACCACCGAACTCGAGAGCTACCTGATCGAGATCACCGCCGAGGTCCTCAGCCAGGTCGACGACGAGACCGGCAAGCCGCTGGTCGACGTCATCGTCGACGCCGCGGGCCAGAAGGGCACCGGTCGCTGGACCGTGAAGTCCGCCCTCGATCTCGGTATCCCGACGACCGGGATCGCCGAGGCCGTCTTCGCCCGCGCGCTGTCGAGCGCCACCGATCAGCGCGTCGCGGCCCGCGGGCTGTCGTCGGGCAACCTCGGCTCGGCCCCCGCCGATCGCGAGACCTTCGTCAACGACATCAAGACCGCCCTCTACGCCTCGAAGGTCGTCGCCTACGCGCAGGGCTTCGATCAGATCGCCGCCGGCAGCGCCGAATACGGCTGGGATGTCGACCGCGGCGCGCTGGCCACCATCTGGCGTGGCGGCTGCATCATCCGGGCGCAGTTCCTCAACCGCATCCGCGAGGCCTACCACGACGACCCCGCCCTCCCGAGCCTGCTGCTCGCCCCGTATTTCCGCGAGGCCGTCGAGGTCGGCATCGACAGCTGGCGCCGGGTGGTTTCGACCGCGACCCTCCTCGGTATCCCGGTGCCGGCGTTCGCATCGTCGCTGTCGTACTACGACGGTCTGCGTGCCGACCGCCTCCCGGCCGCGCTGACCCAGGGTCTGCGCGACTACTTCGGCGCGCACACCTACCAGCGCATCGACAAGGAGGGCACGTTCCACACCCTGTGGAGCGGTGACCGCTCGGAAGTGACCGAATAGGAGCCTGCGAACTCCAGTGCGATTCATCGAAGGCCACCGGCCGACACACGATCTGACGTACGACGATCTGTTCATCGTCCCGGGCAGGTCGGACGTCAGTTCGCGCTTCGACGTCGACTTGTCGACGTCCGACGGCAGCGGGACCACGATCCCGCTGGTCGTGGCGAACATGACGGCGGTCGCGGGCAAGCGGATGGCCGAGACGGTGGCCCGCCGCGGTGGGCTCGTGGTTCTCCCCCAGGACCTGCCCATCGAGGCGGCCGCCGCATCCATCGCGTACGTGAAGTCGCGGCATCTGGTCGCCGACACCCCGGTCACCCTGGATCCGGGGGCGTCGGTGACCGACGCGGTCGCGTTGATCCCGAAGCGGTCACACGGGGTGGCCGTCGTGGTCGAGGACGGCCGCCCGGTGGGGGTCGTCACCGAGAAGCGCTGTCGCGACGTCGACCGGTTCGCGCGAGTGCGTGACGTCGCCGACCCCGACATCGTGACGCTGCCCGTCGACACCCCGCCCCGTGAGGTCTTCGACGCACTCGGCGATCTGCACCTCGGCCTCGCGGTGCTCGTCGAACCCGACGGTCGGCTCGCCGGGGTCCTCAATCGGGTCGGCGCCCTGCGCCACGCGATCTACACCCCGAATGTCGACGCGGCCGGCTCGCTGCGCATCGCGGCGGCCGTCGGCATCAACGGCGATGTCGTGGGCAAGGCTCGAGCGCTGGTCGCCGCGGGCGCCGACCTGCTTGTCATGGACACCGCGCACGGTCACCAGGAGAAGATGCTCACGGCGCTGTCGGCGGTCGCCGGCGCGGACCTGGGCGTTCCGATCGCCGCGGGCAACGTGGTCTCGGCCGAGGGCACCCTCGATCTCATCGATGCGGGGGCGTCGATCGTCAAGGTCGGTGTCGGACCGGGCGCGATGTGCACGACCCGGATGATGACCGGCGTCGGACGCCCCCAGTTCTCGGCCGTCGCCGAGTGTGCCGCCGTCGCGGCCGGACACGGTGCGTCGGTGTGGGCCGACGGCGGTGTCCGGCACCCACGCGACGTGGCCCTGGCCCTGGCCGCGGGGGCGTCGAACGTCATGGTCGGCTCGTGGTTCGCCGGCACCCACGAGTCGCCGGGCGACCTGCTCGTCGATGCGCAGGGCCCGTACAAGGTCAGCTTCGGCATGGCCTCGAAGCGCGCGGTCGCGGCGCGGTCGAGCGGCGACAGCACCTACGACCGGGCACGCAAGAGCTTGTTCGAAGAGGGCATCTCGAGTTCGCGGATCCGTCTGGACCCGGAGCGTCCCGGCGTCGAGGACCTGATCGATCACATCTGCTCGGGTGTCCGCAGCACCGCCACCTACACCGGTGCGCGAAACCTACGCGAACTGCACGACAAGGTGGTGCTGGGGATCCAGTCGCCCGCCGGCTTCGCCGAAGGACGACCCCTGCCGGGCGGGTGGTGACGTGGAGATCCTCCTCCTGGTCGCGAGTCTCGTCGGATTCATCGCCCTGACGCTGGGGACCGCCCTGTTCGTGGCGGCCGAGTTCTCGCTGACCGCGCTGGAACGCTCGACCATCACCGCCGATGTCGCCGATCGCGGGGACCGACGAGCGCGGATGGTCCAGCGCGCGCACTCCACCTTGTCGTTCCAGCTCTCCGGCGCCCAGTTGGGCATCACCATCACGACGCTGATCACCGGTTACATCGCCGAACCGGTCCTCGCCCGGATCCTGCGACCACCACTGAACGCACTGGGGGTCGGCGACTCCGTCGCGTCGGCGACGTCGCTGATCCTCGCGCTGGTGATCGCGACCTCGCTGTCGATGGTCCTCGGCGAGCTGATCCCGAAGAACCTGGCGATCGCCAAGCCGCTCGCGGTCGCACGGGCCACCGCGGGTCCGATGACCGTGTTCTCGGCGGTGTTCCGCTGGGCGATCAACGGACTCAACGGCACCGCGAACTGGATCGTGCGCCGTCTCGGCATCGAACCGACCGACGAGCTGGCCTCGGCGCGGTCGCCTCAGGAACTCGTCTCGCTCGTCCGCAATTCGGCCCGCCGCGGCGCCCTGGATCAGCAGACCGCGACCCTCGTCGACCGGTCGCTGCGTTTCGGCGAGCTCACCGCCGAGGATCTGATGACCCCCCGCGTCACGATCGACTGCCTCGATCGCGCCGACACCGTCCGCGACCTCGTCATGGCGTCGTCGCGCACCGGCCACTCCCGGTTCCCGGTCGTGATCGACGGTGACCTCGACGACCTCGTCGGGGTCGTCCACATCAAGCAGGCCTTCACCGTCGCACCGGAGCGGCAGGCCACCACGTCGGTCACCTCGATCGCCCGACCGGTCCCGCGGGTGCCTGCGAGCCTCGACGGCGATGCGCTCATGGAGCGGATCCGCGCAGACGGCATGGAGCTGTGCGTGGTGATCGACGAATACGGCGGCACCGCGGGCATCGTCACCACCGAGGACCTCATCGAGGAGATCCTCGGCGACGTGACCGACGAACACGACGACGAACGAGCCGACGTGGCTGTCGACGGCAACGGCTACCTGTGCGCCGGGTTGTTGCGGATCGACGAGCTGTACGACGCCACCGGCTACCACGCGCCCGACGGGCCGTACGACACGCTGGGTGGGCTCATCATGTACTGCCTCGGGCGCATCCCCGCCGTCGACGACGCGGTGGACCTCCCGCGCCGGTCGCCCGTCGGCGAGACCGACGACGACACCTCACAGTCGCCGGACCGCGGGCCGGACATCACCTGGCGGGCGACGGTCGCCCAGATGGACGGACGCCGGGTCGACGTCGTCGCCATCCGGCCCGCGCCGGAGGGACAGGATCTCCCGGTGCCCGCCCACCAGGGCATCAACGTGCCGACGGACGAGGGGAACCCCCGTGGGTGATCTCTGGGCGGTCGGCCTGACCGTCGTCCTCCTCGCCGGCAACGCGTTCTTCGTGGGCGCCGAGTTCTCCCTGATCTCGGCACGTCGCGACCGCCTCGAAGCGCTCGCCGAGAGCGGGAAGTCCCGTGCGCGCACCGTGATCCACGCCGGCGAGCGGCTGTCGTTGATGCTGGCCGGGGCACAACTCGGCATCACGATCTGCTCGATCCTGCTCGGCCGGGTCGGCGAGCCCGCGGTCGCGCACCTCATCGAGGCACCCTTGCACCTCGCACACGTTCCCGACGCCCTGCTACACCCGATCTCGTTCGCCATCGCACTGTCGCTCGTCGTCGTGTTGCACATCCTGTTGGGTGAGATGGTGCCGAAGAACATCGCACTCGCCGGACCGGAGTCGTCGGCGATGCTGCTCGTGCCGGCGCACCTGCTGTTCATCCGGCTGGTCCGGCCGTTGATCGCCTTCTACAACTGGCTGGCGAACATCTCGCTGCGACTCCTCCGCGTGGAGCCGAAGGACGAACTCGAATCCACGGTGTCGCTCGGCGAACTGGCCGAGATGGTCGGCGAGTCCAAGCAGGAGGGTCTGCTCGACGCCGAGGAGCACGAACGTCTAACCCGGGCCCTGCAGTCCATCGGCCGGACGGTGTCGGAGGTGATGATCCCGCTCGAACAGATGCGCAGCGTCGGCGTGCAGGTGTCCGGCACCGGCGGCATCGGGCCGACGCTGGGCGCAGTGGAGAAGGCGGTCACCGAGACCGGATTCTCCCGATTCCCGGTGCGCGGGCCCGACGGCACGTTCACCGGCTACCTGCATCTGAAAGACGTGCTGGACGAGATCCTCGACGAGCACATCGGATCGGACACCATCATCGGCGTCGACAAGATCCGGCCGTTGCCGGTCATCGACTCGACCACCCCGCTCGACGAGGCCACCGGGGTGCTGCGTCGGTCCAGTTCGCATCTCGGCGCCGTGGTCGACGACAGCGGCCGGACCATCGGCATCGTCCCCCTCGCCGATCTGGTGGAGGAGTTCGTCGGCAACGTCCGCGACGAGACCCATCGGGTGTGACGACGGTGGCGAGTTCACGACTGCCGTCCACGGCCCCGGTTCGCGGCGCCTCCGTCCTGACGGCCGACCAGTGGCGATCGCGGCGTGCGGCGCATCACCGGGCCGTCGACGAACTGATCGGTCCCTACCTCGACGCGCGCCGCCGCGGTGCCCGACATCCGGTGATCGACTTCCTGTTCACCTACTACTCCTCGCGACCCGCGCACGTGCTGCGCTGGCATCCCGGCTACGGCGTGGTCCTGGAAGACGCAGACGAATTCCTCGGCCTGCGCGGCTACGAACAGACCGACGCCGGGGTGCGCGTCGGAGCAGCGCACCTCCGGCACCGGGCCGACGCTCTCGTCGCGGCCGTGGACATGCTCGGTGCCACCGCCCGGCGGCCCGTCCGGCTCGGCTGTTTCGGCCTGCACGAGTGGGCGATGGTCTACCGCACCGACGACACCCGGCACGATCTCCCGCTGCGTCTGGGGGGTGCGGGCACGGATGCCGTCGTCGAATCCATGCCGCTGCGGTGCACGCACTTCGACGCCTTCCGGTTCTTCACCGACCCGGCGCGGCCGCGCAACGACGCCACGCTCACCCGGGCGTCCCAGATCGAGCACGAACAACCCGGTTGCCTGCACGCGACGATGGATCTCTACCGGTACTGCTTCACCCTGTCGCCGCTCGTGCCATCGGACCTGACTCTCGACTGCTTCGCGCTGGCCCTCCGCGCGCGCGACCTCGACATGCGAGCCAGTCCGTACGACCTCGGCGGCCTCGGGTACGAGCCGGTTCGCATCGAGACCCCTGCGGGCCGGGCCGACTACGTCCGCGAACAGTCGGCGATCGCCGAGCTCGGGACGACTCTGCGGTCTCGGTTGCTCACCCTCTGCACCGAGCTCGCGGAGCGCGCTCACCACACGTGACGGGAGGCGCCTGCCGCCCACCGTTACCGACGAGTAGCATGTATGCGTTGTCATTTCGCTCGAGAAAGGCTGCCATGTCTGACCGGATCACCGTCAACGGGTTGCAGGTCGCTACCGTCCTGCACGACTTCATCAACAACGAGGCGTTGCCCGGTACCGGTGTAGATGCGGACGCCTTCTGGGCCGGCGCGGCATCGGTGATCACCGATCTCGCCCCGCGCAACCGCGAACTCCTCGCCGTCCGCGACGACCTGCAGAGCAGGCTCGACGCCTGGCATCGGGATCACAAGGACGCCGACCTCACCCCCGGGTCCGCCGACTTCGACGCGTACAAGTCGTACCTGACCGAGATCGGTTACCTCGTCGAGGTGCCCGCGGACTTCCAGATCACGACCGCCGGCGTCGACCGCGAGATCGCCGACACCGCCGGGCCGCAGCTCGTCGTCCCGGTCCTCAACGCGCGCTTCGCGCTCAACGCCTCCAACGCACGCTGGGGTTCGCTCTACGACGCGCTCTACGGCACCGACGCGATCCCCGAGACCGACGGAGCCGAGAAGGGCAAGTCGTACAACAAGGTCCGCGGCGACAAGGTCATCGCCTACGCCAAGGACTTCCTCGACAAGGCCGTGCCGCTCGAACAGTGCAGCTACACCGATGTGCGGTCCTTCGCCGTCGTCGACAGCGCGCTCCAGGTCAAGCTCGACGGCGACAAGACGTCGACTCTCGCCGACCCGACCGCCTTCGTCGGGTACCGGGGCGACGCCGCCTCGCCGACGTCGATCCTGCTGCGCAACAACGGACTGCACCTCGACATCGAGATCGACCCGTCGTCGCCGATCGGTTCCACCGACCCGGCAGGCATCAAGGACGTCGTCGTCGAGTCCGCGATCACCACGATCATGGACTTCGAAGATTCCGTCGCCGCGGTCGACGCCGAGGACAAGGTCATCGGCTACCGCAACTGGCTCGGCCTCAACAAGGGCGATCTCGCCGAAGAGGTCAGCAAGGGCGGCAAGACCTTCACCCGTGTGCTCAACGGCAACCGCGAGTACACCGCGCCCGACGGCACCACGTTCGACCTGCACGGCCGCTCGCTGCTCTTCGTCCGCAACGTCGGACACCTGATGACCAACGACGCCATCCTCGACGCCGACGGCAACGAGGTCCCGGAAGGAATCCTCGACGGCCTGATCACGTCGCTGATCGGCATCCACGGCATGTCCGATGACGGACTGCAGAACTCGCGAACGGGTTCGGTCTACATCGTGAAGCCGAAGATGCACGGGCCCGACGAGGTCGCCTTCACCGTCGAACTGTTCGGCCGCGTGGAGAAGGTTCTCGGCCTGCCCGAGAACACGCTCAAGGTCGGGATCATGGATGAGGAGCGCCGCACCACGGTGAACCTGAAGGCGTGCATCAACGCGGCTTCCGAGCGCGTCGTCTTCATCAACACCGGGTTCCTCGACCGCACCGGCGACGAGATCCACACGTCGATGGAAGCCGGCGCGATGGTGCGCAAGGGCGAGATGAAGCAGCAGACCTGGATCGGTGCCTACGAGAACTTCAACGTCGACACCGGTCTGCACGCGGGCCTGCAGCACAAGGCGCAGATCGGCAAGGGCATGTGGGCCATGCCCGACCTGATGGCCGACATGCTCGAGCAGAAGATCGGGCACCCGAAGGCCGGCGCCACGACCGCATGGGTTCCGTCGCCGACCGCCGCCACCCTGCACGCGCTCCACTACCACCAGGTGGACGTGTTCGAGCGCCAAGACGAGATCGCCAAGCGCGACCCCGCCTCCGTCGACGACGTCCTCACGATTCCCCTCGCCCCCAAGACCGATTGGTCCGACGAGGAGAAGCAGCAGGAACTCGACAACAACTGTCAGTCGATCCTGGGTTACGTCGTCCGCTGGATCGACCAGGGCGTCGGTTGCTCGAAGGTGCCCGACATCCATGACGTCGCGTTGATGGAAGACCGTGCGACACTGCGCATCTCGAGTCAGTTGCTCGCCAACTGGCTGCGGCACGGCATCGTGACCGAAGCCGACGTCGTCGCATCGCTGGAGCGGATGGCCCCGGTCGTCGACCGTCAGAACGCCGGCGACCCGACCTACCGTCCACTGGCGCCGGACTTCGACTCCAACATCGCCTTCCAGGCAGCGAAGGAGCTCATCCTGGAGGGCACGACACAGCCCAGCGGCTACACCGAGCCGATCCTGCACCGCCGTCGCCGCGAGTACAAGGCGGCGAACCCGGCGGGCTGATCGCGCCGGCCTCGACGTAGGCGATACGACCGTGCCGAACCGCCCAGGATCGGCACGGCGTATCGTCGTACCCTGCACTGCGCACCGGGTCGCCACGGCCGACCGGGCGAGGGACGCACCGAGCAGGGAGGGCATCGGCGTTGGCACATCATCGGAGTAGCGGCGGGGAGAGCATCCGTAGCCGCGGCGTGAGCCGAGGTGTCGTCGCCGCCCTCTTGTCGATCCTGCTCATCGCCGCAGTCGTCGTCACCTGGCGAGACCTCGGCGATCGGATCGATCGCCAGGCCGAACAGGCCGCCGCGCAATGCGTCGAAGGCCGTGAGTCGGTCCCGATCATCGCCGACCCCGACATCGCGCCGGGACTCGCCGCGGTCGCCCGCAACTTCGGTGCGACCAATCCGGTCGTACGCGACAAGTGCGTCACCGTCGACGTCCGCCCGGGCGACGCCAAGATCACCCTCGACGGTCTGTCGGGGTCGTGGGACACCGAGTCGATGGGCGCTCATCCGGCCGCCTGGGTCCCGCAGTCGTCGGTGTGGTCGGCAGATCTCGCGGCGGCGAGACCCGATGCGATCGAGGGCAACACACGCTCCCTGGTCTCGACACCGGTCGTTCTGGCCGTGTCGCCCGAACTCGACACCGCCCTCGACGGACGTCTCGACTGGTCCCAGATCCCCACGCTGCAACGTCGGGACAACTCGCTCACCGACTTCGGCCTCCAGGGCTGGGGGTCGCTGCGGATGGCGATGCCGATCGGGGCACAGTCCGACGCGAGCGCACTCGCCGCCCAGGCGGTCGCCACCCGCGTCACCCGGACCACCGGTCCGCTGACCACCGCCGACGCCGAGTCCCCGCGGGTGAGCTCCAGCGTCCGCGCCATGCTCGAGGGCGCCCCGCTCTCCCCGGACGGGACACCCCAGGGCGCCGCGACAACGATCGCCGATGCCCCCGATGCCGCTCGGGCGCCGATCCACGTCGTACCCATCACCGAGCAGCGCCTGTTCCAGATGACCCGCGACGACGACCGTGCGCGGCTGGCCGAACTGATCCCGTCCGGTCCGACACCGATCGCCGACTATCCGGTGATCCGTCTGTCGGGACCGGAGGTGACCGAATCGGCGACCGATGCCGTCGCCGAGTTCATCCAGTTCGCCTCCGAACCCGAGCAGCTCCGATTGCTCACCGAGCTCGGTTTCCGGGGCGACGCCCCGATGCCCGCGGCCACGCCGACGGTGACCTTCCCCCGGACTCCGAACCCGATGCCCACCCCCGAGGACGGCGCGATCGTCGCGATCAACCGGCTGGTCTACGGGCCGGCCAGCGTCCCGGCGAGCTCGACGGCATCGTCGGTGCCGTCGGGAACCGCGGGCGGTTAGAAGCGACGGCCGGGGTCGTTTCGATACGGCTCGTCGCTACGCTCCTCACCTACTCAACGAGCAGTAGGCGGCTCGTCGCTACGCTCCTCACCTACTCAACGAGCAGTAAGCGGCTCGTCGCTACGCTCCTCACCTACTCAACGAGCAGGCGAGGAGCTTCCCGAGCGTCGGGTCAGCTGCTGTAGGCCTCGATGGGCGGGCAGCTGCACACCAGGTTGCGATCGCCGTACACCCCGTCGATCCGCCGGACGGCCGGCCACACCTTCGCCCGGCCACCCGCGGACGGCAGCCCCTGCGGGTAGACGGCGAGTTCGCGCGAGTACGGATGTTCCCACTCACCGACCAGCGACTCGGCGGTGTGCGGGGCACCGCGGAGCGGGTTGTCCTCGGCGGGCCACTCCCCTCGTCCGACGAGTTCGATCTCCCCGCGGATCGCGATCATCGCGTCGCAGAAGGCGTCGATCTCGTCGAGGTTCTCGCTCTCGGTGGGCTCGACCATCAGGGTGCCCGCAACCGGGAAGCTCATGGTCGGGGCGTGGAAACCGTAGTCGGCGAGCCGTTTTGCGACGTCGTCGACGGTGACGCCGGTCGCCTTGGTGATGGCCCGCAGATCCAGGATGCACTCGTGGGCGACGAAGCCCTCCTCGCCGGTGTAGAGCACCGGGTAGTGCTCACCGAGCCGCTTGGCGACGTAGTTGGCAGCGGTGATGGCCGTCAGCGTCGCCCGGCGCAACCCGTCTGCCCCCATCATCGCGATGTAGGCGTAGGTGATCGGCAGGATCGCCGCCGAGCCGTACGGTGCGGCGGCGATGGTCGCCGAGCCGGGCAGCTCGTCGGCGAGCGGGTGTCCCGGCAGGAACGGGGCGAGGTGCTCCCGGACCGCGACCGGTCCGACGCCCGGTCCGCCGCCGCCGTGCGGGATGCAGAAGGTCTTGTGCAGGTTCAGGTGACTGACGTCGCCACCGAAATGACCCGGTCGTGCCACGCCGACCAGCGCATTGAGGTTGGCGCCGTCGACGTAGACCTGTCCGCCGGCGTCGTGGACGGCGCCGCAGACCTCACGCACGTCGTGCTCGAAGACCCCGTGCGTCGACGGGTACGTGATCATGATCGCCGCGATGCGACCCTCGTTGGCGTCGATCTTCGCGCGCAGATCGTCGAGGTCGACGTCGCCGTTGTCTCGGCACCCGACCACCACGACGCGCATTCCCGCCATGACCGCCGAGGCGGCATTGGTGCCGTGGGCGCTCGACGGGATCAGGCAGACATCGCGGTCGCCGTCGCCGCGGCTGAGGTGGTATCCCCGGATCGCCAGCAGGCCGGCGAACTCTCCCTGCGACCCCGCGTTCGGTTGCAGGCTGACGCGGTCGTATCCGGTGACCGCCACGAGCCAGTTCTCGAGGGTGGCGATGAGCTCTCGGATCCCCGCGGTGTCGTCGGCCGGAGCGAACGGGTGCAGCTGCGCGAAGCCGGGCCAGGTGATGGGTTCCATCTCGGTGGTGGCGTTGAGCTTCATCGTGCACGACCCGAGCGGGATCATGCTGCGGTCGAGCGCGATGTCCTTGTCCGACAGGGCTCGCAGGTACCGCAGCATCGCGGTCTCGGTGCGGTACCGGTTGAACGCCGGGTGGGTGAGGAACTCGCTGGTGCGGTTCTCGATCGGCTGCGTGAACGCACGCGGCGTGACGCCGGCGACGTCGAAGGCACGCAACACCGCATCGAGGTCGGCATCGACCGTGGTCTCATCGCAGGCGATGCCGATGGTGTCGGCGTCGACCCGGCGCAGGTTGACACCCTCCTGGCGAGCCCGGGCAACGACGGTATCGGCCTGACCCGGGGCGTGCACCTCGATGGTGTCGAAGAAGTTCGCGTGCGCGACCGAGAATCCGCCGGCCGCGAGCGAGTCGGCCAGCCGGGCCGCCGCGGCATGGGTGCGGCGCGCGATGGCGCGCAGCCCCTCGGCGCCGTGGTAGGAGGCGAACATGGCGGCCATCACCGCCAGGAGTACCTGCGCGGTGCAGATGTTGCTCGTGGCCTTCTCGCGGCGGATGTGCTGTTCGCGGGTCTGCAGCGCGAGCCGGTAGGCCAGGTTGCCGTCGGCGTCCTTGGAGATCCCGACCAGACGGCCCGGGAGTTGCCGGGCGTGCTTCGAGCCCACGGCGAGGTATCCGGCGTGCGGCCCGCCGAAGCCCATCGGCACGCCGAAGCGCTGCGTCGTGCCGAAACAGACGTCGGCGCCCTGCTCGCCGGGCGGTGTCAGCAGGGTCATCGCCAGGAGGTCGGCACCGGCCGCGACGAGTGCGCCGCGGTCGTGCGCCGCGTCGATGATCGCGGTGGCGTCGACGATGCGACCCGACGCACCCGGTACCTGGAGGATCACGCCGTAGAACTCGCAGTCGGGAAGTCCGCATCCGGGGAGCTCGGGATGCAGTGAGGCCTCGACGATCTCGATGCCCAGCGGCTCGGCGCGCGTGTCGAGCACCGCACGCGTCTGCGGAAAGAGGTCGGCGTCGACGACCACGCGCGGAGACTTGGACCTGCCCGCACGGCGCATCAGCGTCATCGCCTCGGCGGCCGCGGTGGCCTCGTCGAGCATCGAGGCGTTGGCCACTTCCATCCCGGTGAGGTCGGCGACCATGGTCTGGAAGTTGAGCAGCGCCTCGAGACGTCCCTGGCTGATCTCGGGCTGATAGGGCGTGTACGCGGTGTACCAGGCCGGATTCTCGAGCACGTTGCGGAGGATGACGCCGGGCGTGTGGGTGCCGTAGTAGCCGAGCCCGATCATCGACCGAGCGACGGTGTTGCGTGCGGCCAGGTCGCCGAGCTGAGCGAGAACCGCACTCTCGCTGAGGGGCTCGGGTAGTGCGCCGAGTACGTCGGAGTCGAGTTCGTCGGCGATGACCGCCGGGATGACGCGGTGGGCGAGGTCGTCGAGTGAGGTGGCGCCGATCGCTTCGAGCATGCGCCGGGTCTCGTCGGCGTCCGGGCCTACATGGCGGTCGACGAAGGCGGCCGAGACCCCGGGGGCGGGGGCTGCGGACGGGTCCGGGGTGTCGGACGGGGTCGCATCGGTGGTGGACACGGGTGGAGGGCACCTCTCGCAGGCGCCGGTGCGCGCACCGGCTGCTGGCCCTCCCCCTCTGTCATGTCGTCGGCGGCAGCCGATGTGACGCCTGAGAGATTCGGTGCCCCGCAGCGCTGCGCGACGACCTTTCACCGTGGGCGGACGACGGATCGTCACTTTCCAGAGACGTCGTCACCACCGCGGTCCTGGGTGCCTGAGAGTTTGACGGAGAGGTGTTGCTCCTTCGGCGGCCGCCGGCATCTCTGCCGTCGGCGCTCTCCCGCAGCGTAGCGACGCGGGGCCAGTCTACGCGGAACGCGGACTAGCCGGTGCGACGGGCGCGGTTCTTGCGGCGCGCCGCGAGTTCGTCCTCGGGCGCGGTCTCGCTGACACCGCCGTCGGCCCGTTCGCCGGGGAAATCCGCGATGGTGCCGGTCAGCTCACGCATGGCGCCGCTGACCGCGATCCCGAACACGCCCTGCCCGCCTTGGAGCAGGTCGACGACCTCTTCGGCCGACGTGCACTCGTACACCGTCGTGCCGTCCGAGAAGAGGGTGATCTTGGCGAGGTCCTCGACACCGCGCTGGCGCAGGTGGTCGACGGCGACTCTGATGTTCTGCAGCGAGATGCCGGTGTCCAGCAGACGCTTGACGATCTTGAGGACGAGGATGTCCTTGAACGAGTACAGGCGCTGGCTGCCGGATCCCGCGGCTCCGCGGATCGACGGGACGACCAACGACGTACGGGCCCAGTAGTCGAGCTGACGGTAGGTGATCCCGGCGATCTGGCACGCGCTCGGCACGCGGTAGCCGACGAGCTCGTCGGGCACGGTGTCGTCCGGGAACAGGCCCGGGGCGATGTCTCCGAGACTGCCCTGGGTCGGGACGGCGTCTACACGCTCGGTCACCGGACGATCGGGTGACTGGTCGCTCGACGTCGTTTCGTTGTCGACCGGACGATCGCCCACTTCTGACTCCCTCGCAAAGCTCGGATCGGACGCCGCACCACGGTGCCTGACGTCCACGTCCACAGTACGCGGTCCAGGCTGTTTCCGGTCGGCCGATCATCTTCATCGGCCCGTGTCCGGTGCTCGATGTCGCTGATGACGCTATGCGGCGGATGACCGGGGATCAACGCGACTCGCCACGACACTGAACCTCAACTTGAGATCGAGACAATCGGTGACCGGCCGGTGTCGATTCTGTGATCTGGCTTTCGGCTGCACAGCCGGCAAGTCTGCTCCGACCTATGGAACGAACCGCTCAGGCCCCGCTCGCCTTGAAGTCGTCGGGCGAGACGTTGTCGAGGAACTCCTTGAACTTCTCGACCTCGTCCTCTTTGACCTCGTCGGCCTGCGCCTCGGGCGCCTCGTCCGAGTCCTCGTCCGGGATGAGCAGGCCGGCCTCGGCGAGCACCTCTTCGTCGGCGATGATCGGGACCTCGGCGCGCATGGCGACCGCGATCGAATCCGAGGGCCGCGCCGACACACGCAGATCGCCGGTGAAGATCATCTCGGCATAGAAGGTGCCCTCTTGCATGTCCACGATCCGGACCTCGAGCAGGGTCTGCCCGAACTCTTTGATCAGGTTGACGATCAGGTCATGTGTGAGAGGGCGGGGAGGCTCGATCCCCTTCTGTCGCAATGCAATCGACGCCGCTTCGCTCTGGCCGATCCAGATCGGCAGGTAGCGTTCGCCGTCGACCTCACGCAGCAACAACACCGGCTGGCTCTGCGGGGGTTCGACCCTGATGCCCACCACACGCATCTCGCTCATCTCGCACCTCCCAGACGCCTTGTACGGCGCTCGATTCAGTGACCTCGACGCTACACCGACTGAGTGAACAGCGGCGGCCGACTCGCGGCGGTCTTCCGACGGTCGTTGCTGTTCAGTCCGGTGCGACGACGCGCACCGGAGGCCGACGACGCGCCGGGAATTCAGTCCAGCGCGCCCTTGACCGCAGCCTTGACCAACTGCGTGTGCAGCGTCACCGACAGCGCGGCGATCTCGCGTACGAGTTCCTCGGCGCGATCCCGCGCACCCGTGCCCTTGCCCTTCGCGATCGGGCCGGCGATCTGGGCGACCAGACCCGCCTCCCGATCCGCGGAGACCTTGAAGGCCCGCAGATGGCGGGTCTCGAGGCCGTAGCTGGCCAATGCGGCCGCCGCCTCGACGAGCCGCACCGCGTCCTCGTCGAAGAAGCCGGCCGGGCCGGCGATCAGCAGACCGTTGCGCTGCAACTCGGTGACGAACGCCGAGTCGACGCCGGTGCGTTCGATCAGCGTCTCGCGCGACACACGCCCGGCTCGAGCACCGAAATCGGTGGCCGGCGCCACGGTCCCCCGGGCCGCGGAGAGCACCCGCGTCCCGCCGGGACCGAAGCCGCCGTTCCCGTTGTCGATCGCGTCGAGTTGTTCCTTGATCACCTTGAGCGGGAGATAGCGATCCCGCTGGGCGGTCAGCACGAACCGCAACCGATCGCAGTCGGCCTGGCTGAACCGCCGATACCCCGACGGTGCCCGTTCCGGGGTCACCAGACCCTCCGACTCCAGGAATCGGATCTTCGAGATCGTGATGTCGGGGAAGTCATCACGCAACTGGGCGAGGACCGTGCCGATCGACATCGATCCTTCGCCGCGGGGGGCCGTGGACGCCGTCACGGGTGTCAGGCGTCTGCTTCGTCGCGGGGACCGCTGAGGAAGACCAGGCGGAACTTGCCGATCTGGACCTCGTCGCCGTTGCTCAGGGACGCGGTGTCGACCGGTTCCCGGTTGACATAGGTGCCGTTCAGGCTGCCCACGTCGACGACCTGAAACTCGTTGTCGCCGAGACGGAACTCGGCGTGACGACGACTGACGGTCACGTCGTCGAGGAAGATGTCGCTGTCGGGGTGTCGACCGGCCGAGGTGGTCGGCTGATCGAGGAGGAACCGCGACCCGGCGTTGGGTCCTCGCTTCACGACAAGCAGCGCGGTCCCGGGAGCGAGTCGCTCGACCCCCGTGTCGGCCGGCTCACTCGAGGTGCTGGTCCCGGCGTCGAGTTCGTTGATGAACTCCTCCCGGAACACCGATGTGGTCTCCACCGGCGCCTCGAAGTCCCTGTCGTTTTCGCTCACCACTTCTCCTTCGTCGTCGTCAGTGCCAACCGCATAGTCGTCAACCGCGTCCTCGGAACCGTCGGAACAGCCCGGGACGATGCCCGCCCGATGTCACCGCGACGGCCGGTCGAATCTACATGACTTGTGCGGCCGGGTAGTTCTCGGCACGAGATCGTGAGCATCGGTGTCACGCCGCGCCTCGTTCCCACTGCCGTAACCGTACCGGTCATGCCGATCGCACCGGCGGGCGAGTCGACTCCGGCAACGACGATCATATCGTTCCGAGAGCCGTCAGCCGGGCCGATCGGGTCACCGGCCGCTCACGGCCGTCGGGAACTCACCCCTCGATGACGGCGCGGTAGCCCGCGGCGTCGAGTACCTCACCCAGGTGTTCGTCGAGGATCGCCTCGTCGGCGGCTTCGATCTCGACCAGCCAGCCCTCCCCGTACGGGTCGGAGTTGACCAGTTCCGGCGATGCGTCGAGCGCCTCGTTGACCGCCGACACCGTGCCCGCAAGGGGACCGAAGATGTCCGACACGCTCTTGGTCGACTCGACCTCGGCGAACGACTCCCCGACCGTCACCTCGGCGCCGCTCTCCGGCAACTGCACGAACACCACGTCGCCGAGGGCGTCCTGCGCGTAGTCGGTGATCCCGACGCGCACCGTGGTCGGCCCGAGTCGCTCGATCCACTCGTGCTCCGCGGTGTAGCGCAAGGTCTCTGGCACTTTGCTGTCGGTCACGCGAACCCCTTTCGTTCTCGGTCAGACCCTGCTGTCTGCCGAGGCGCCTGCCGGGTGACGCGGCGGCATGCGCCGCACCACCAGGATCGTCTGATACCAGTACAGGACGAAGGACCACAGATACAGTCCGACACCCCAGATCATGAAAGCCCAACCGATCGGGTAAGCGATGGTTCCCACGATCGAATCGAGTTGTCCGGCAAGAAGCCACGGGAAGGCACTCATGAGCGCGAACGTCCCGGCCTTGCCGATGTAGAGCACCGGGAGCGCCAGCACCCCGCGCGACCGCAACAGCGGCGCCGACGCGAACAGCAGGACGTCCCGCGCGATGATCACACCGATCAGCCACCACGGCAAGAACTCCCGGATGCCGAACGCGATCGGGATGATCACGATGTAGAGCCGGTCGGCGGCCGGATCCAGCAGCGCGCCGATCCGCGACGACTGATCGAGCAGACGCGCGATCTTCCCGTCGGCCCAGTCGGAGAAGCCGGAGAACATCAGCACGGCGAAGGCCCACCCGTCCGCCTTCTCGACGAGCAGCAGCCACACGAACACCGGGATGAGTGCGAGCCGAAGCACACTCAGCGCGTTCGGGACCGTGACGATCCGGTCCGGAGCCGGCGTGATCGCCGCCTCCGGCTCGGTCACCGGAAGATCCCGATGATGCCCTGCAGTGTTTTCGCTCCGCCCGAGGAGAACAGATTGTCGTGGACCATGTAGGTCCACGTGGTCGTCGAGCGGTGCAGATCGGCGGAGCCGAGGTCGACGCCGTCGGGGGTGATGTCGGCCTCCCGGAACGTCTCACGCGCCTTCGTGAGCGCCGTGCCGGGGAGGTCGGCGAACTCGGCGAGGATCAGCCGATGGAATTCGTCGAGCGGGCTCTCCTTGCCCAGCGACCGCAGGTGGATGCTCGCGCGCACGTCGGAGACGAACGCGAGATGGTCGGCCCAGGCGCGGTCCAGATGGTAGAGCACGATCTCGCGAGCGACCTGCGACAGCACCTCCCGGGAGACCGGTGACACCGCCCGGGCGGTGCCGGGATCGGTCGTGCCGGGGTCGGCGTCGGACTTGTCGCTGTCGGCCGTGTCGGTCGTCGTCTCGCCGGTCAGCTGCGCATAGCGTTCCGGTTCCAGATCCGCGAGTTCGTCGAGTGCGACGTCGGTGGTGAGGATCTGCATCCGGCGTTCGACGATGATGTCGCGCTGCTGGTTGACCAGCTTGTTGTAGCGCCAGGTGTTCGCGTGGAGTTCGAGCATCACGCCCTCGGCGATCCGCTGGGCCTGCTCGATGAGATCGATGCCCTTGCTGCCCATCGAACCGTCTTCGTTGGGCGACACCGGGTCTCGTTTGAACGCGAGGTTCTTGGTGACGACCGGGTCCTCGAGACTCGAGAAGAACACCGACGTACCCGGATCACCCTGACGGCCGGCGCGACCGCGCAGCTGGCTGTCGAGTCGCTCGGTGTCGTGCCGGCCCGTTCCGACCACGCACAGCCCGCCGAGTTCGATGACCTCGTCGTGGGCGTCCGCATCGTCCTTGGAGCCGCCCAGGCGGATGTCGGTGCCGCGGCCGGCCATCTGGGTCGACACGGTCACGGCCCCCCGCGCACCGGCCTCGGCGATGATCTTGGCCTCTTCCGCGTCGTTCTTCGCGTTCAGCACGACCGACGGCACCCCCGCCTTGTCGAGGAAGTACGCGAGTTCTTCGGACTCGGCCACGTCGTGGGTGCCGATGAGGACCGGCTGTCCGGTCTCGTGGATCTCCTTGACGTAGGCCACGATCGCCTCGACCTTGTTGGCCTTGGTGTCGTAGACCCGGTCGGGCAGGTCGGTCCGGACGTTGGGGGTGTTCGGCGGGATCTGGGAGACGCGCAGTTCGTAGAACTGCCGGAACTGCTCGCCCGCGGCGAGCGCGGTGCCGGTCATGCCGCACACCTTCGGGTAGCGGCCGACGAGCGCCTGGACGGTGATGGTGTCGATGACCTCGCCCGAATCGGTCTGGGTGAGACCCTCCTTGAGCTCGACCGCGGCCTGCACGCCGTCGGGCCAGCGCTGCAGCTGGGCGACCCGGCCGCGTGAGGCGTTGATGAGGTGCACCCCGCCGTCGCGCACGATGTAGTGGATGTCGCGCTCGAGGAGGTAGTGCGCGTGCATCGCGATGCTGACGTGCACGAGGGTCGTGCCGACGTGCTCCTCGCTGTAGAGGTTGATACCGCCCAGTTCTTCCTCGACGAACGCCGCACCCTCGTCGGTGAGGGTGACGTTGCGACCCTCCGCGTCGACCTCGTAGTGCTTGTTCTTCATCCGCGACACGACGTCGTGGATCGCCTCGTCGGGCACCTCGGTCTCGGTCGACCCGGCGAGGACCAGCGGCACCAGCGCCTCGTCGACGAGAACCGAGTCCGCCTCGTCGATGATCGCGACGTCGGGTGTGGGCGACACGAGGTCCGATTCGGACAGCGCGAGCTGATCTCGCAGGACGTCGAAGCCGATCTCGTTGACCGACCCGTAGGTGACGTCGGCGGCGTACGCGCGGCGACGTTCCTCCCGGTCGGAGTTCTCCGACACCGCGTGCACGGTGATGCCGAAGACCTCGAAGAGCGGCTTCATCCACTCCGCGTCGCGGGTCGCCAGGTAGTCGTTGACCGAGATCACGTGGACCTGATGTCCCTGCAGAACATGACCGATCGCGGCGATCGCGCCGGCGAGCGTCTTGCCCTCACCGGTGGCCATCTCGACGATGTCGCCCTCGAGAAGGCGCAGGGCGCCCTGCAACTGGACGTCGAAGGGTCGCAGGTCGAGGGCGCGGTCGGCGGCCTCCCGGACCAGGGCGAGGAACTTCGCGCGGTCGGCCGGCTTCTCGGTGATGTCGAGTTTCTCGGCCTCCGCGCCGAACGCGTCGTCGGCGAGGTCGGCGGCCCAGTCGGTGTGGGCTTCGGCGTCCTTGATCACTCCCAACGACTTCGACTGATTGCGAGTCGACTGGGCGCCCAGAAGTCGCCACATGCTGTTGCTCAGCTTTCCCACCGAAACATTTCTCCTGATCGTTCCCGGTTTGCGTCGCGACCCGCCCACTCTCGGCGGCCAGGTCAGCAACAACGGTACGCGGCCGCTGGTCGACCGAGGACGCCGACATTATGATCAGTCCACCGATTCGGCTCGAGGACTAAGGACGGCCCATGACCAGGACTCGCCGGAACAGGGTTCGACGCCGCCTCGTCCGGGCGGTGGTCGCCGGATCACTGATCGCGGTGGGTGTGGGCCTCGGTGCGTTCAACGACTGGTGGGTGGCGCTGTTCTTCGGGATCCCGCTGGTGTTCGCCGGTATCGCGATCAGTCCGCGCGCGTCGCGGGTGTCGGAGCTGCCGGAATTCAGGCGAGCCACCTCACCCGACGCCCCGCAGGTCGAGGTGGAGGCACTCACACGCAGCAGCCTCACGGCCGACGACGTGCAGCCGACGATGGTCACCGCGACCATCAACCCGCCGGACGACACCGCGTATCGGGCCCGCTGGATCACTTCGATGACCAAGGGCAACTTCCAGTCGCTGACCGACACCCCGTTCACGACCCTGCCGCCGGACGCACTTCCGCCGCGGGATCAGACCGACACCCCCGAGTTCGACGACCAGCCCGGGCGCTGGGCGCTCGCGTACCCGGCGGTGACCCTGTTCGTGGCCGGCGCACTGCTGTTCGGCGTCGCCGGCGGGTGGCACGTGGAGGGGCCCTCGCTGTCCGGCTTCGACTCGGCGGTCGACTCCGACGACGAGTCGTCGGACGAGGAGGACGCCACGAGTCTCGCCGACCAGCACCGCCGGATGCTCGACGCGATCGCCGAAGAAGTGGGCCCGCAGGGTGTGCGCAACGTCCTGTCACTCAACTATCAGATCGACTCTCCTTCCGCCTACGCGCGCGTCTTCGATCCCGCCACCGGCCGCGCGACGAACATCAACATCGGTGACGGGTACTCGAATTCATCGATCGTGCCCAACACCGAACGGGCGAACAAGACCTTCGACGCAGCGGCCATCGACCCGAACGTCCTCGGCGCGCTGGTTGACCCGATGACCGCGGCGGTCCGGCCGTACTCCACCGAACCGGAACTCGAGAAGGTGGAGATCGAACGGCGCGGACCGGATGGCCCGGTCCTGATCGAGGGCACCATCGAACCGGGTGAGGGCGTCGTCGACGACTACGTCGTCCAGGCGACCCCCGACGGCACCGTCGCCGAGTTCTTCGACCCCGCGGACTTCGCCAAATCCTTCGAGTTGGCGCGGCGTGAGCTCGTGGCAGCGAGGGTCCCACTGAACGCGCCCGTCATCGAGGAGTTCATCATCCAGGGGATCGCGGACGGGGTCTCCCCGGTGACGGCAAGCGTCATCCAGAATTCGGGCGGGGTCCTGGTCCGGTACCGGCTCGGCGACCGCGGCGGCGAAGTCGCCGTCGCACCCGGCGAGTTTCCGGTGGCCACCACCAGTGCGGGCCGTTATCGAAGCGAGGGCTTCCGCTTCGACAGCATCTCAGCGGACACGTTCGACCGAGTCAGGGCCGACTTGATGAGACGTGCCTCGGTTCCGGAGTATGACCGGAATGCGGTGGGTGTCGAGGTCGAACGCAACCGCGTCGACGAGGCTCAGCAGTTCGTCATCCGGATGGACATCGCCAACACCGACGACGCCGAGGCGGTCTACTCGTTGGACGGACTCTTCATCAGGAAAGGCCGGTACTGAGGCCGGACCCCGCCGGTACGACCGCAGGGGTCGCCCTCACACCTTCGGCGTACCCGCTTCGAGCGCCCTTCTCGTGACCGCCTGCAGCTCGGCGACCGCCGCCTCGGGTGGGTGGAGCACCCCGCGATCGGTCATGGTGCTGACGATGTCGCGGACGCGACCGTAGTAGGTCGCCTGTTCGGCGGGCGTACTGCTGGCGGCTGCGTGGTTGTACAGCTTGAGCGCGCGATCGAGGTCGTCCTGATCGTTCTGCTCCAGGTAGCTCGCGCCCACCCGCCGGCCGTTCTTCTCACAGGCGATCCAGGCCCGCCGCAGCCTGGCGACCGATTGCTGATAGGCGTCCGCGCGCGAGCGGTTCCCCGGGTACTCGTCGGTGCGCAGGGCCATCGCCTCGTCGAGCGCGAGATGGAAGGTCTGTGTCTGGTCGACGGTCACGTCGGTGACGGCCGGGTACCGCAGCAGCATGGCGGGATCGAGTTCATAGGTGCCGTAGGCGCCGAGGACCTCGTCGTGGCGACGCGCCGCTTCCTCCCACAACCGTTGCGCCGCTTCGTCGGACCCCGCGTCGGCGATCCGTGGACCGCCCGACGGCGGCCGCGTCAGGTCGACCGGGTCGTCCGCCGCACCACTCGCCTCAGTGCCCGGCTTCGGCCCGGACGGCGTCGCAGCCTTCTTCTTCGTCGCGACCCGTTCGGGAGCGTGCCGCCGAAGGCGGGCCAGGATCTCCGCCACCGCGGGGTCCCCCTCGACCACTGCCACCCGCCAGAAGTCCGTCTCCGATGCGGAGTCGGCGCCGTTCTCGCGGTCACGTCGGGTCGCCTCGGCGGCGACCGGCTTTCCGTCCTGTGTCGCGAAGGTCAGCTTGAGGTACTTCTGCCCGAGCACCGTCAGGTGCCGGGCGCGTTCGCCCGTCATGTCCGAGGTGGCATCGGCCGGCCCGCCCACCGCGACCGTGACCAGCGAATCGAGCGGATAGCTGACGAGCGTGCGGTCCTCGTTGCCGAAGTAGACCGCGTCCTCGTCGACGGTCAGCAGGACAGCACCTCGTTCGCCGAGTCGCCCGTAGGCCGCGCCGAGCAGCGACGCCACGAGCGCCCCGCCGACCACCGCCGAGGTGACCAGGCCGTCGACGCCGGCGACGTTGAGCGCCACGAGCGCGACCATGCCGGCGACCATGAGGAGCCAGGCGGCGGTCGCCGAACGATGGTGGCGACCGGTCAGGAACTCGGTCCGGCAGGTCACCGGGACCATGGAGCACCCACATTCGTCATATCCATACCCCTGTCCGGTCGGCTACCGTTGTGCACGTGAGTTCCGGCGAACGCCGTCAACCGGCGCAGAGACGTCAACCCGTATGGGGACGTCGATCCGCACACGACCGTCACCCAGCCCGCGAACACCGCATCAGCTTACGCATGGCGCTGCTGCTCAGCGCGGTGATCGTCGCCCTCGGTACGACGATCGTCGGCACCGGCTCCGCATCCGCCGCTCCCCCGGTCCCCGGCTTCGTCGGCAAGACCTACACCTCGACGGCGGTGACCGGAGAGCAGATCCCCGGTGGCGGGCCGCTGGAGGTCAGTTTCCCCGCCGCCAATCGGATCGCCCTGTCGGCCGGCTGCAACCGGCACATCGGCGACCTCCGCGTCGACAACTCGCTGCTGCGCCTGGGCTCCCTCGCCTCGACGATGATGGCCTGCCCCGGCCCGCGCGCCGACGCCGACGCCTGGGTCACCGAGTTCACGAAGGAACCGCTCACCTGGTATTCGGTGGGCCACGCCCTCGTCCTCGTCGGGCCCGCTGCGCAGGTCCTCCTCACGGAGAAGCCCGCGTGACCCGGCGGATGCCGGTGACGGTGACCGTGACGGGCGCTGCCGGCAGCATCGGATACGCGAGTGTGTTCCGCATCGCCGCCGGCGCGATGCTCGGTCACGACCAGCCGGTCGCACTGCGGCTCCTGGAGTTGCCGCAGGCGATCTCCGGTGCGGTGGGCACCGCCATGGAACTCGACGACGGCGCCTTTCCCCTCCTGACGTCGGTCGACGTCCTCGACGATCCGCGCAAGGCGTTCGACGGCGCGAGTTTCGGACTGCTCATCGGGGCCCGACCGCGCACCAAGGGCATGGAGCGCGCCGATCTGCTGGCGGCCAACTCCGACATCTTCGCCGCCCAGGGCTCGGTGATCAACGAGGTTGCCGCGGATGACATCCGGGTGATCGTCGTGGGCAACCCCGCCAACACGAACGCCGCGGTGGCCGCCGCCCACGCCCCCGAGGTACCGGCCGAACGGTTCACGGCCCTGACCCGTCTGGATCACAACCGCGCGATCGCGCAGCTCGCCCGACGCACCGGCGCCGGCGTCGCCGAGATCAGCCGGGTCACCGTGTGGGGCAACCACTCCGCGACGCAGTACCCGGACATCTTCCATGCTCGGGTCGGCCATCGGAGCGGCTCGGACATCGCCGCCGACCGTGACTGGCTGGTCGACGACTTCATCCCCACCGTCGCCCGGCGCGGCACCGCGATCATCGAGGCCCGCGGATCGTCGTCGGCCGCGTCGGCGGCGAACGCCGCGATCGACCACGTCCACGACTGGGTTCTCGGCACCCGTCCGGACGACTGGACGTCGGTGGCGTTGCCGTCGCCCGGCGTCTACGGAATCCCCGAGGGACTCGTCTGCTCGTTCCCGGTGCGTTCGGTCGACGGCCGGTGGCAGATCGTGGAGGGTCTCGAGATCAACGACTTCTCCCGGGCCCGCATCGACGCGTCGGTCGCCGAACTGCAATCCGAGCGCGAGGCCGTCCGCACCCCGTAGTGTTTCTGCTCATGTCGAAGAAGGACAAGGCGAAGCAGCCCAAGGTCGGGAACGAGGTCTACGAGGCGGAACTGTTCCGGTTGCAGACCGAGCTCGTGAAGCTCCAGGAGTGGGTCCGCGAGAGCGGCACTCGCGTCGTGGTCGTCTTCGAGGGGCGCGACGCCGCGGGCAAGGGCGGAACGATCAAACGGATCACCGAGTACCTCAGCCCACGGATCGCGCGGGTCGCCGCATTGCCCGCCCCGACGGATCGTGAACGCGGGCAGTGGTATTACCAGCGGTATGTCGCGCACCTACCGGCTCCCGGTGAGATCGTGCTGTTCGACCGGTCTTGGTACAACCGGGCGGGCGTCGAGAAGGTGATGGGCTTCTGCACGCCCGAGGAGCACTCACGGTTCCTGCGACAGACGCCGATCTTCGAGCAGATGCTCATCGACGACGGCATCCTGCTGCGCAAGTACTGGTTCTCGGTATCCGACGACGAGCAACTCAAGCGGTTCCGGTCCCGTATGAACGACCCTGTGCGGCAATGGAAATTGAGTCCGATGGATCTCGAGTCGGTGTACCGGTGGGAGGAGTACTCGCGCGCCAAGGACGAGATGATGGTCCACACCGACACCGCTCTGAGTCCGTGGTACGTCGTCGAATCCGATGTGAAGAAGCATGCGCGGCTGAACATGATCTCGCACCTGTTGTCGACCATCGACTACACGGAGGTCCCGCGCCCCAAGGTGACCCTCCCCAAGCATCCGATCGAGTCGGGCAACTATCACCGCCCACCGCGTTCGTTGTCCAAGTACGTACCCGACCACGTGGCGACGCTGATCCGCACCGATCACTGATGTGGATCGGGTTCTGCGAGTTCGACTATCTGCTCGGCGACGTGCACTCGCTCAAGCAGAAGCGGTCGGTGGTACGGCCGATCGTCGCCGATCTCCGTAAGCGGTACACGGTCTCGGCCGCCGAAGTCGGTCACCTGGACGTGCATCGTCGGACCGTCATCGGGGTCAGTGCGGTGGCCGCCGACCGCGGACATGTCGTCGACGTGCTCGACGCCGTCGAGCGGTCAGCGGCGGGTCATCCCGAGGTGGAACTGCTGTCGGTGCGGCGCCGGGTCGTCAGCTCGGAGGACTTCTGAGGTCGTCGACGACCCCGGCGGCGACCGCGGCTCGACGGTAGGCGGCGGCCAGGGTGTCCACCGTCTCGTGGGCGTTCAGCCCGCTCGGGTTCGGGACCACCCACAACTGCGCGCCGTCCCACGTCTCGTCCTGCCGTCCCGCCACCGCGTCGCGGTGGCCGAACGCACTGCGATAGGCGGTGATACCGGCGACCGCGACGACGCGGGGGCCGATCACGCGGACCCGCTCACGCAGGCGGCGTCCGCCGTCGCGGAACTCGTCGACGGTCAGTTCGGCGGCGGTCGCGGTGGCCCGCGATACGACGTTGGTGATTCCCACGCCGCGGTCGAGCAGCAGGGTCCGATCGGCGTCGGCCATCCCCCCGGAGGCGTCGATCACGTGGTCGACGATGCCGGCCCGGGCGAGCGCGGGGTAGAACCGATTGCCCGGACGGGCGAAATGCGCTCCGGTGGCCGCCGTCCACAGCCCCGGGTTGATCCCGACGAACAGCAGCTTGCAGTCCGCACCCACGAGGTCGTCGACGGTGCGGTCCTGGAAGGCGAGCAGTTCGGCTCGGGTGAAACCCATCAGCGCCGTCCGGCGTACGCCCGGCGCAGGCTGCGACGTGTCAGGATGCCGCCTCCGCGTCGTGCCTGGCCGACACACAGAACTGGTTGCCGTCGGGGTCGGCGAGCGTCACCCACGCGAACCCGGGCATCTCACGATCGGCGATCCGGGTCGCGCCGGCGGCCACGAGTCGGTCCACCTCCGACTCGAGATCGTCGGTCGTCAGGTCGAGGTGGATGCGGTTCTTCCCGGGTGTGGGGTCCGCGACCTTCTGGAAGGCGAACAGCGGCGCGCCCTCCCCGACCGCGACGACGACGAAGTACCCGTCGTTGTCCTCGACGACGCGGCCGCCGAGCCGGTCGGCCCACCAGTTCGCCAGCGGCGCCGGTGCAAGCGCGTCGACGGTGATCATGCCCAGTGCGAGAGTCATGGCTGTCAAGCTACTCCCGACCGCCGACATCTCCCGAGCGATCGGGGGCCGGATCGCCGGGCACGTTCGCCACTACTCGCCCGGAAGGTCGCCGGCAGCACCTAGACTCACGCTGATGCCCGAACTCTCGTACACGATCATGGGCGGTCTCGGCGCCCAGATCGGTTCCGATGCCGTCGAACTCGGCACGCGCAAGCAGCGGGCGACGCTCGCCCAGCTGATCCTTGCCGAGGGCGCGCCGGTGCGTGCCGACAGTCTGATCGAGGGCATCTGGGGCGATTCGCCACCCGAGCGCGCGGACGTGTCACTCCAGTCCTACATCTCGGGTCTGCGCAAGGCCCTCGAACCACACCGCAGGCCACGGACTCCCTCCACGGTCCTCCTCACCCACGGCACCGGATACAGCCTCCCCGTGACCGGCGAGCAGGTCGACGTGCGCCGGTTGACGACCCGCGTCGTCACCGCGCGCGCTCTGATGCAGCAGGGCGAGGCCGCGGCGGCCGCCCCGCTGCTGGCGCAGGTGCTCGACGACTATCGCCCGCTGCTGCCGGAGTTCGAGGGCCTGGCCTTCCGGGACGAGGCCGCCGACCAACTCGACCGCATGCTGCAGGCCGCCCGGGAGTTGTCGTTCGAGGCACGGATGGCCGACGGCGACCACCGTCTGCTCGTCACCGAGCTCGAGAGCGAAGTCGAGCGTTCACCTCTCGACGAGGGACTATGGGTCCTGTTCGCGACCGCGCTCTACCGTCTCGGTCGCCAATCCGACGCGCTCGGCGCGATCGCGACCGCCCGCCGAGTCCTGGCCGACGAGATCGGCGTCGACCCCGGGCCTCGGTTGCGGACCCTCGAAAGCGACATCCTCGACCACGCCCCGCATCTCGATCTCCCCACCGCCGCCCGTCGGGACATCACGACGACCGTGTCGGACGTCGCCGAACACGGCCTGACGACCCCGGCGGGCCCCGCTCACGACCCTGACGTCCGCGACCCCGAACCCGACGAGGCGCCGTCGATCGTGGGCCGAACCGAGGAACTGGCCGCATTGCATCGAGCGGTGCTCGCCTCGATGTCGGGGCACGGCGGCGTCGTCGTGGTCGAGGGTGAGCCGGGCGCGGGCAAGACCGCGCTGATCGACGAAGCCGGCCGCCGTGCCGCGGGTGCCGCCGATCTCCGAGTGCTGTGGGGCCGTTGTGTCGACGACCCGGCGGCCCCGTCGATGTGGCCGTGGGTCCAGATCCTCGGTGCCGTGCTGCCCCGACTCGATCCGGCCGATCGGGAGCGACTCCTCGACAGCTCGCTCGGCCGGATGGTGACCGAGGGCGTCAACGTGATCCCGCCGCCGCGGCAGATGCCCGACGCCGCCGCACGATTCCAGTTCTACGACCAGGCAGCCGATCTCCTCGACGGCGTGGCCGCGACGTCGAAGCTCATCATCGTGCTCGACGACCTGCAGTGGGCCGATGGTGCATCGCTGGAACTGTTCGCACACATGGCCGCGCGCCGGACCGCCGGGGTGACCTTCTTCGCGTCGCTGCGCGCGCCGTCCACCCGACCGGTCGTCGCCGGCACGCTGGCCACGCTCGCCCGGCTTCCGGAGCACCGGCGTCTCCACGTCGGCCCGCTCGACGGCGACGACATCTCCGAACTCATCCGGCGCGAGACCCGCCAGTGGCCGGAGGTCGCCACCGTCGCCTCGATCGAGCGACGTACCGGGGGCAACGCGTTCTTCGTCCGGGAACTCGCCCGCATCCTGGCCGATCGCGGGTCCATCGCGGGCAGCGCGGTCCCCTCCGGTGTCCGTGACGTCATCCGCCAGCGGTTGGTCGGTTTGTCTTCGGAGACGACGGAACTCCTCGAACTGGCGTCGCTCATCGGCACCCGCGTGGACCTCGTCCTGGTGGCGGCCGCCGCGAGTCGGCCGGTGGACGAGGCGCTCGACCTGCTCGAACCCGCGGGCGAGGCGGGCGTCATCGATCTCGGACCCGACGACCCGTTCGGTTTCGGGTTCAGCCACGACATCATCCGGGAGGCGATCGCCGACGGTATCGCCGCGATGCGCGCCCGGCGACTGCATCTCGCGATCGCGGATGCGCTCGCCGGCAACTCCTCACCCCATGCGGTGACCAGGGTCGCCCGGCATCTGTGGTCCGCCGGTCCGCTGGCCGACCGGAAACGCACCACCACCGCCCTTCTCACCGCAGGCGACATCGCCTTGCGCACCTACGACTTCGACGGTGCGCGCCGGCATCTCGGAGATGCGGCGACGCTGGCCCGGGCGACCGGCGACCAGCAGGCGGAGCTCGTCGCGATCACCACACAGCTGGCCGGCGAGGTCGCGGCGCACGGCTACTTCGCCGCCGACCCCGATCTCCAGGACCGTGCCCGGACGCTCGCATCCACTCTGGGCGACACGCGCCTGCTCGCGACACTCGACTACGCACGCTGCGCGGCCCACATCCAGATCGCGGACACGCACACCGGGCACCGCCTCGCGCTCGATCTGCGTCGTCGCGCCGAACGGTCCGACGACCCGGTCGTCACCCACCTGGGCATGCACGCCGCGGCCATCGACGAGTTCCACCGGGGGAACTTCGGTGCGGCGCATCGCATCCTGGAGACCTACGCGCCGATCGACGTGGATGTCGAGGGCCTCCGCGACGACCAGCTCGCGATGGCCCGCGGCTTTCGCGCCTGGGCGGCGACCGTGCATCTCGGCAGCGCTGCCGGCCGAGCAGTGTTCGCGACGATGACCGACGCGCACCCGGATCCGCGGTCGCAGCTCGGCATGGCGATCTTCGCGGTCGGGGCGGCGTCCATGCTCGGTGACGCGGAGTGGGTTCTGGAAGCCGGCCCGGCCATCACCTCCGACGGCGCCGCCGCGCTCGCCTACCTCCGCCGCGGCGGCGAACGCATGTACTGGTGGGCGCGGGCCATGACCGGCGACCTCGACGACGCCCTCGAACACATCGACCGGCTGGGGACCCAGGACCCCGCCATGGAGGACCATCCGCGTACCGGTGAGAGCTACTGGCTCGGTCTGCATGCCGAGGTGCTCGTGGTCGCCGGCAAGCTCACCGACGCCGCGACACTCCTCGATCGGGCCGCCGACGTCGCCGACCGGACCGGCGAACGGTACGCCGACGCCCACCGCCTCGTCGTCCGCGCACGCTACGAGTACGCCAACGGTCGTCCGGCCTCGGTGGTGGCCGCGACCCTGTCCGCCGCGCGCGACACCGCACTCGCGCAAGAGGCGGCGGGGCTGGTCCGCAGGATCGACGCACTGTCGACGACCTGGGGACTCACCTCGCCCGCCTGAGGCGCACCAAGTCCGTCTCAAGTCGCTGTCAAGGACCCTCGGCGACCCTGGTCGGGAATCCGGCACCGCCCGGAGACCGTCGAACCCGCCGGATCGATCCGGCCGCAACCGAGGACCTGCCGATGACCGCAACCCCCGCCTCCTCGCCCGAGCACACCGAGCGACTGACCGTCCGCACCCGCACCTCTGTGCTCGCACAACTCCGCGACCGGATCGCCGGCGACGTCTACGGTCCCGGTGACGCGGGCTACCTCGACGCACGGTCCGGATTCAACCGGCTCGACGTGCATCGGCCCGCCGTGATCGCCGTTCCCGCCAATCACTTCGACGTCGTGGAAGCCGTCCGGTTCGCCACCGAGGAGGACCTGCGCGTCGCGGTGCAGGCCACCGGCCACGGCACCGGGCGGGTCGCTGACGGCGGGTTGCTGATCAACACCTCCCGACTGTCCTCGGTGAGCGTCGACCCGATCACCCGGACCGCGCGCGTGGGCGCCGGCGCCACGTGGCGGACCGTTGTCGACGCCGCCGCCCCGTTCGGATTGGCGCCGCTGATGGGTTCGGCGAGCGGTGTCGGCGCGGTCGGTTACACGCTGGGCGGTGGTTTCGGCTGGCTCGGCCGACGCTTCGGTCTCGCGTCGGACACCGTGCGCTCGGTCGACCTGGTCACCCCGGACGGCACACCGATCCGGGTCACCGACACCAGCCACCCGGACATCTTCTGGGCGCTGAAGGGTGCCGGCGCAGGCGGCTTCGGGGTCGTGACGTCCATGGAGATCGGCCTCGTCGACGTGTCGACCGTGTACGCGGGCAACCTGTTCTACCCGATCGCCGACGCCGAGGAGATCATCCGCCGCTTCCGGGACTGGGCACCGGCGCAGTCCGACGAGCTGACGTCCGCCGTCGCGATCGTCAACCTGCCACCCACCGACGACGTCCCGGCACCGTTGCGCGGCCGGAGCTTCGCGGTCGTGCGCGGATGCTGGTCCGGAGATCTCGACGCCGGTCGCGCGGTCCTCGACGAGTGGCGGGCGTGGCGCGCGCCGATCGTCGACGCGTGGAATGTGCTGCCGTTCGCCGCGATCGACGCCGTCAGCATGGACCCGACCGATCCGATGCCGGTGATGGTCACCACCGAGTGGTTCGACGATCTCCCGGACGCCGCCATCGACATCGTCGCCGGCCGGGTCCGGCCGGCCCCCGCATCCGCGCCGCTCATCGTGTGCGGCGAAATCCGCCACGCGGGTGGGGCGATCGCGCGCGGGGCGCGGCAAGCACCCAATGACCGGGGCCGGGCGGGACGATTCCTCCTCGAACTGGTCGCTGCGGTGCCCGACCCCCACATCGCGCTGGCGGTCGAGTCGACGCTGCGGGTGACCCGCACCGAGCTGGCGCCGTACGTCACCGGCGCCGCCTATCCGAACTTCACCTCGGGTACCGAACGGGTGGCCCGCGCCGCCCAGGCGTTCAGCGCCGACCACCGGCAACGGCTCGACGCGATCAAGGCTGCCCTGGACCCCGCGAACCGCTTCTGTCACGGCGACATCTGACGGTCGCAACCGGAACGCGCTTGCCCTCGACGCGCGGGTGTGGGCTGATGGTTCCATGTCCGACCCGTCCGGTGACCGATCCCCCTGCGCGGCACCCACACCCCTGCTGATCGTGGACGGCGCCAACGTCGTCGGATCGGTGCCCGACGGGTGGTGGCGCGACCGTCGCGGAGCCGCCGAGAGGTTGCGTTCGCGACTCGAGTCCGTCGCGGCCGGCGGCCTCGAGGGACTGCCGGGACCGCTCGAGGTGGTGCTCGTCGTCGAGGGACGGGCCCGCGGTGTCGAGGCGAGCGAACACGTCCGGGTCGTCGACGCATCCGCCGTGGGCGACGACACGATCGTCGACGTCGTCGCCGAGGCGGACCCGCACCGGGACCGGATCGTGGTCACCGCCGACCGCGAGTTGCGGGCCAGGGTGGCGCGACTGGGCGCCCGGGCAATCGGTCCCGGGGCCATCCCGAGGTAGTCCGCCGCTGTGACGAGGACTGTTCGGGCGTCCGATTTCTCCGATCTCGCATCACGTCGGCGTCCGGTCGGTCGATAATCCTCACAGCGTCGGCGAGTGCCGACAACGGGAGGAATCCATGACCGAAGTCGATGTCCTGATCGCCGGTGCCGGACCCATCGGCTTGACCGCTGCAGTCGAACTGCGCAGACGCGGAGTGCGAGTACGTGTCGTCGACCCGCTTCTCGAGCCCCCGCAGTACGCCAAGGCCGTGGGCATCCAACCCCGCACCCTCGAGGTGTTCGAGAGCATGGGCATCGTGGGATCGGTGCTCGACGCGGGCCTGGAGATGCGTGGTCAGCTCGTCTACGTCAACGGCAACCAGGTCTCGCGAGTCGATCTCACGACACCGCCCGATGTCCCCTACCGTTTCCACCTGCTCCCCCAGTACGCCACCGAACGCATCCTGCGCGAGCGCCTTTCCGATCTGGGCACCGAGATCGACCGGGGCTCAGCGGTATCGGCGTTCGAGCAGGACGCCGACGGGGTGACCGTCACCCTCACGGGTCCGGACGGCGAGACCACCGTCCGAGCGGATTATCTGATCGGCGCCGACGGTGCGCACAGTGTGGTGCGCAAGGGATTGGGGCTGACCTTCGAGGGTGCTGCCTTCACCGAGCAGTACATGCTCGGTGACGTCGTGGTGGACTGGTCGATGCCGCGCGGATACGCCATCCGGTCGATGCATCAGACCGCGGACGGCACCACCGACGACCAGCTGGTGTGCATCCCGCTGCCCGGCCGTGGCCGCTACCGGATGTCGATGCTGGTCCCCGACGAGCTGGCCGTCGCGCCCACCACCGGCGGAGACGGTGTGGCGCACGGGTTCGAGGGAACCCGGGCACCGGAGTTGTCCCACATCCAGGCCGTGGTCGATCGACTCGCGCCGGAACCTGCGGCGGTCTCGGACCTGCGATGGTCCTCGGTGTTCCGGATCAGTCATCGCATCGTCGACTCCTACGGCCGCGGACGCGTGTTCGTCGCCGGCGATGCCGCACACATTCATCCGCCGACGGGTGCGCAGGGCATGAACACCGGAGTGCAGGACGCACACAACCTCGCGTGGAAGCTCGCGCTCGCCGTGGCCGGGGACGCCTCCGCAGCACTCCTCGACAGCTACGACCTCGAGCGCCGGCCCGTCGGCGAAGAGGTCGTGGGCCGCACCGTCCGGGACGCCCGCGAGGGCATCGGTACCGATTCCACCGACATCGACTTCGTCATGCGGCGCGAGGCGCAGTTGCTGATCTCCTACGCCGACAGTCCCGCCGTCGCGGGGTCGACGGTTCCGTCGGCCCCCGCCGCGCCGCGGGCAGGTGAACGCGCACCGGACGCCGCAGGCCTCAGTCGCGAGTCGGTCAACCACGCGCTTCGTCTGTTCGACGTGCTGGGTGGCGTCGACCACTCCCTCATCCTCTATGCGGACGCCGCCGCCGGTACCGGCGATGTCGCCGTTCTCGAGTCGCTCGCCGACGAGGTCTCCGCGAACGCCCACGGCCACATCGACATCCACGTGGTCGCGGCACCGACGGCGCAGGTCGGCAGCACCGAGTTGCCGCTGCTGCGCGACACCGACGGCCGGTTCGCCGACGGCTACCTCCCCGACGGTTCGACGGTGTTCGTCATCCGCCCCGACGGCTACGTCGGATACCGCGGACCCGTCACCGACACCAAGGGCGCGCTCGCCTACCTCGAGGGCACGTTCCGGTAGCTCTCGCGGACCACCTGCCCGACCACCGTGCGGGCGGCACCGGGTTCGCGCGCACGCCGTAACCTTGGGGACCGTGACCAGACGACCGGCGACCGCCCGCCCGCTGTTCCGGACCGCGGGCATCCTGGCCGATCGGATCGGCACCGCGGTCCGGCACCGCACCGCCGATTCCCGTCTCGCCCGCGAGATGGGGGCTGACGAGGTCATCTATCTGGTGGCGCCGGCCGGTCATCCCAACTACGGCGACGAACTCATCGCCAGGACGTGGCTGCGGCACCTGGCACGGGTGCGGCCCAACGCCACGGTCGTGCTCGACTGCCACAGCCCCGGCACGGCCACGACGCTGTTGCGCGATGCCCACCCCGACCTGCTCGTCGTCGACACCCTGTGGCAGATGACCACCTACGCGGCGGAGGCCGAATCGCAGTCGCCGTGGAGTTGGGTCGCGTCTGCCGTCAGCGACGCCGGCCTGGCGCCGCGTCTGACCGCGGGCATCGATCTGCTGCACTCGGCGACTTCCATTCATCTACTCGGTGGTGGTTACCTCAACACCGTATGGCCGCACCATGTCTCGCTGTTCGTCGCCGCTGCCGCAGTGGCTCGGGCATCTGGCGCCCGACTCGCCGCGACCGGTCAAGGACTCGTGCCCACACTGCAGGGCCGGGCCTGGGCGGCGCTGACCGAGGCCTTTGCCGCGTTCGACATCGTGGACGTGCGTGACACCGCGTCGTACGCCGAGATCGCCGACATCGGCGGCGCACGGCATTCCGGCGACGACGCGTGGCTGGCTCTGCACCGGCCCCGACCTCCGCTGTACCGGGAGACCGATCCGCCGGCCGAGCACGGCGTCGTGCTCTGCCTGCAATCCGATCTCACCGAGAGATTCGCCGGGCCGCGATCGACCGGCGTCGAGGCGCTGGCCGATTTCGTGCGTACGACGCTCGACGCGTGGGACGTGCCCGGTTCGGCGGTGACCGTCGTCGAGGGAATCCCCGGACACGACAACGAGGTCCCGTTCCTGCTCGGCTCGCGCCTGGACGGGGCGACCGTGCTCAACTTCCGCGATGTCTGGCTCGGCGGGTTGCCCGCCGGGCACCGCAACACGTGGATCAGCACTCGGTTCCATCCGCACCTGATGGCCGCGGCCGCGGGCGATCCCGGGGTCGCGGTCGTGGCGATGCCGGGGTACTACTCCACCAAGCACCGGTCTCTGATCGATGCCGGCTCCGACTGGACCGTCGTCGATTCCGGTACGACCGTCCCGGGCCGGCCGAACGGTCACGGGTTCGACGCGATCGCGCGCGACCGAGCGGTCTCGGCCAAGCTCGCCACGGCGGTCGACATCTACCCGGTCCCGCCGGTGCTGGCACACCGTATCTGAGCTCCCCCATGGCCACTCGGCTTTCGCGGCAAACCGCCTCGTCGCGCCGGTCTGCCGATACAGTGAGCGGATGAGCCGAAAGCCTGTGCGCGCCACGCTCCTCCTCCGCATGACGACGCTCGGCGCGGCAGCCGCACTCGGCCTGGTCGCGTGCTCGCCAGCGGAGACGGCTTCGGGTGCGGGATCGTCGACGGCATCGGTCACGGGGCAGCCGACATCGGTGCCCGCCGACGCCGCGGCGGCGTTTCAGAAGGCGATCGACGACACGCGGGCCGCCGGCGACTTCCCCGGGGTCATCGCCCGGGTCATCTCGCCGGCCGGAACCTGGACGGGAACATCCGGTGTGCGGGCGGCAGGCGGGGACGAACCCATCGAGTCCGGAGACCACACGCGTATCGGTTCTCTCACCAAGACGATGACCGCGACACTCCTGTTGCAACTCGTGCAGGAGGGTCGGGTCTCCCTCGACGATCCGATCGACAAGTACGTCGCGGGCGCACCCAACGGCTCCGCGACGTTACGGCAGGTCGCCGACATGACCAGCGGCATCCCCTCGTACACCGCGTCCGAGGCCTTCGACCGGAAGTTCTTCGCCGACCCCGAAACCGTCTGGACGCCCGCCGAACTAATCGACACCGCGAAGGCGCTGCCGCCGAGCTTCCCACCGGGGCAGGGCTGGGAGTACTCCAACACCAACTACGTCCTGCTCGGACAAGTGATCGAGAAGGTGCTCGCGAAGCCCATCGGCGAGGTCTTCACCGACCGGATCTTCACACCCCTGGGGATGGACGAATCCTCCTGGCCCGGCGGGTCGGTCGAGATCCCCGATCCGCACCTGGACGGACTGACCGACCAGGGTCAGCCCGACGGGCAGACGGTGAACTCCACGCGCTGGAACCCCTCGTTCGCCTCCACCGCGGGCGCCGTCATCTCGACGATCGACGACCTGCAGACCTGGGGCGAGGCGCTGTTCACCGGACGCGGGGTGCTCGATCCGGCCACCCAGCAGCTGCGACGGGATTCGATCCTCACCTCGCCACCGCCCAACACCGCCACCTCGGGATACGGCATCGGAATCGGCAACCGCGACGGATGGTGGGGCCACGACGGCGATTTCCCCGGATACAACACCTCGCTGTTCCACGAGTACGACTCGGACACGACCATCATCATCGTGATCAACACCGACGACGCCGTCACCGTCGACGGCAAGTCCACGCCCCCGGTCTCCGCGGTGCAGTCCGCGCTCATCGCCGCACTGCCCTGAATCACCCCGTCCGGGCGTAAGGTCGGCGCATGGCCAGAACAGTCGCGAAAGCCGATGGTATCGACCGTGCCGGACTGCTCGAGTTCATCCGGCCGCGTCACCACATGATCCTCAGCACCGTCCGATCCAATGGCAGTCCGCAGATGTCGCCGGTCACCGGCGGCGTCGACGAGCAGGGGCGGATCGTCATCTCGACCTACCCCGGACGCGCCAAGGCCGCGAACCTCCGCCGCACCCCCGTCGCCGGGGTCGTGGTCCTGTCCGACGAGTTCAACGGTGCCTGGGTCCAGGTCGACGGCGATGCCGAGGTCCTCGACATGCCCGAGGCCGAAGACGCGCTGGTCGACTATTTTCGCAGCATCTCCGGAGAACATCCGGACTGGGACGAATACCGCGCCGCCATGCGGACCCAGGGCAAGTCGCTGATCCGCATCACCCCGACCAGTTGGGGTCCGATCGCCACCGGCGGGTTCCCCGCCGACGTCGCGGCGCGGCTCGACGCACAGGATCGATGATCGACCCCCGCGGCGCGACGGGCCCGATCGGTTGACCACCGCCGCTGACATCGAGATCAGCGCGCTCACGAAAACCTATGGTGAGCATCGTGTTCTCGACGGCATCGACCTGCACGTACCCGCGGGAAGCGTGACCGCCCTGTTGGGGCCGAACGGGTCCGGCAAGACCACGACCGTCGGCATCGCGTCGACCCTGTTCCCCGCCGACTCGGGGACGGTGACCATCGGCGGATACGACACGGTCGCGCGGGCGCGCGAGGTCCGGGCGATCATCGGCGTCACCGGTCAGTCGGTCGCGGTCGACGAGTTGTTCAGCGGACGAGACAATCTCGTTCTCATGGCCGATTTGCGCCGGCTGGGCCGACGCGGTGGACGCGCACGTGCGCAGGAGTTGATCGAGCAGTTCGACCTCGTCGACGCCGCAGACCGGCCGGTGTCGACGTATTCGGGCGGAATGCGCCGCCGGCTCGACCTCGCGATGACGCTCGTGTCGATCCCGCGGGTCATCTTCCTCGACGAGCCGACCACGGGACTCGACCCCAGAAGCCGACGGATGCTGTGGGACACCATCTCTCGCCTGGCCGCCGACGGTGTCACCATCTTCCTCACCACCCAGTACCTCGAGGAGGCCGACCGGCTCGCCGACCGGGTCGCCGTCCTGGACCATGGACACATCGTGGCCGAGGGCACCGCCGCCGAGTTGAAGAGCCGGGTCCACGATTCCGAGGTGCGCCTGACCTTCCCCGACCGCGACTCGTTCGACGCGGCGGCCTCGCTCCTGCCGGATGCGCGTCCTGTTCCCGAAGCACGTCGCCTCGACATCGCGACCGACGACACCGTCGCCACTGTCCGGAACACGCTGAACCGACTCGACGCCGCCGGGATCCGGGTCGCCGACGTCGGAGTCCATGCCCCGACCCTCGACGACGTGTTCTTCGCCCTCACGGGCAACCCCTCTCCCGCGATCACCGACCCCGATGAGTTCGGCGGAACGTCATGACGGCCCTCGCGCACACGGTGTCGGACGCGCGGGTCATGGTCCGCCGCAACGTTCGGCGGCTCATCAAGTTCCCCGTCCTCACCGTGATGCTGGTCGGGATTCCGGTCGTCTTCCTGCTCCTGTTCGTCTATGTGTTCGGCGGTCAGCTCGGCGCCGGGATGACCAACCAGTCCGGCGACACCGGTCGGACCGCCTACCTCGACTACGTGGTGCCCGGGATCGTGCTGGTCACCGTCGCCTCGGCGGTCCAGGGCACCGCGATCGTCGTCGCGATGGACATGACATCGGGGATCATCAACCGCTTTCGCACCATGGACATCGCCCGCTCGGCGGTCCTCACCGGCCACGTGCTCGCCAGCCTTCTGCAGGCGCTGTTCAGCATCGTCGTGGTCCTGGCCGTCGCCATCGCGATCGGTTTCCGTCCGTCGGCGGGACTGCTCGACTGGCTGGGCGCGCTCGGCGTGACCACCGTGTTCTCGATCGCGCTGATCTGGCTGTCGGTCTATCTCGGGCTGGCGGCCAAGAGCGTCGAGACCGCAAGCAACACACCGATGTTCCTCACGATCCTGCCGTTTCTCAGCACGGGGTTCGTGCCGGCCGAGTCCCTGCCCGCCGGACTTCGGCAGTTCGCCGAGTACCAGCCGTTCACCCCCGTCATCGAGGTGCTGCGCGGAACCCTCACCGACGCCCCGGTCCCGGTGGGGAGCGTTGCCGCGGCACTCGTGTGGAGCGTCGTCATCGGCGGGGCGTCGTATGCCCTCGCCCTCCGAACCCATGAGCGGCGGCGTATTCCCGGATAAGGTCGTCGACGTGCCCGAGAAGGTCGACTTCAAGAAGACGCTCGACGCGTACAAGGCCCGCCGGGGCCGGATACGTGTTCTCGAAATACCCGTGATGCGCTACGTCATGATCGACGGGTCGGGCGACCCCAACACCACGTCGCAGTTCGCCGCGACGATCGAGACGCTGTACCCGGTCGCCTATGCGCTGAAGTTCGCGAGCAGCCGCGAACTCGGCCGCGACTACGTCGTGCCGCCGCTCGAGGGTCTCTGGTGGGCGGAGGACATGAGCGCCTTCACCGGGGCTCGCGACAAAGGCCGCTGGAATTGGACTCTCATGCTGATGGTCCCCGACTGGATCGACGATGGCATGCTCGACGCCGCCGTCGTGCAGGCGGGCACGAAGAAGTCGCCCCCGCGGCTCGACGACCTCCGCATCGCATCCCTGGACGAGGGCCTGTGCGTACAGACGCTTCACCACGGTTCCTTCGACGACGAGGGCCCGGTGCTGGCCGAGATGCACGATCGATTCATCCCGGACAACGGCCTGCGTATGCGCGGCCGGCACCACGAGATCTATTTCAGCGACTTCCGTCGGGTCGCGCCGGACAAGCTCCGCACCCTCCTGCGTCAACCGGTCGGATCCGCGACGACGACCACCGGGACGGTGTAACGAAAGACGCCACATGGCACGCACTTTCGCTACGAATCCGCAGTCTGTGCCCCGGCCGGTGTCCAACCGAGCGCGGGCCCGAGCCGTCCGGCGAGATCACCCACGATCTGCAGATAGTCCGGTTCGTCGAAGGAGAACGGCAACGCGAAGGCCACCTCGGTGGCGCGCTGGAATCCCGCGTGCTCGTAGAGCGTTTCGGCGAGTTCGGCGGACGGACCGACATAGTCGGGCGAGAACAGCAGGCCGCGGGGTCCCTGCGGGGTGCGCGTGCGTTCCGATCGGCTCTCGGCGTACGCCCGGTACTTCCGTACCTGATCCGGGGTCGCCGAGTCGGTGGGGATCACCACCAGCCCCTGAGACACCCGCGCTCGGTCGGGATCGACGTGACTGGTGCGGTAGGCGTCGATGTGTTCGGCCTGGATGGTCGCGAAGTCCCGCGACCGCGTCCCCTCGACGGTCACCACCGACGAGGTCAGGTAGTTGATCCCCTGCCGACCCGCCCAGACCGCGGAGCTCAGTCCGCCTCCGTACCAGACCCGGTCGGCCAGTCCGGGCGAATGCGGCTGCACACGGCGCGAGAACGTCTCGATCCCGACGGTCCCCTCGAAGTCGCTGACCGGCTCACCGCGCAGGTTGCCCAGGAGCCGCGCCACCCGATCCTTCGAGAAGTTCTCCAGCGCATGTGTTTCGGGGTACAGGGAGGTCTTGAAGTCGTCGTAGCGCATCGGTACGCCCACGGAGACACCCGGATTGAGCCGGCCCGCGCTGAGGACGTCGACGGTCGCCAGGTCCTCGGCCAGCCGCAGCGGGTTCTCCAGGCCGAGCGGGATCACCGCGGTGCCCAGCTCGATGCGGCTGGTACGCACCGCGGCAGCGGCCAGCACGGCCACCGGCGAGGAGATGCCGTACTGGAGATGGCGGTTGCGCACCCACACGCTGTCGAAGCCGAGTTCCTCGGCCAGCTCGATCATCCGCAGGGTTTCGAGATGGCCGGGGCGGGGATCGTCGCCGTCGAAGCGTCCGATGGTCAGGAATCCGAGCTTTCGGAGGGGTTCACCGCGTCGTGGCATGCCGTCGATTCTCACACCGCGGGCGGCCGGACGACGCCGGAAAATCAGTGTGGGCCGAAGTCCGGCGGGGCCGATGTCCCCCGGCTCGCGTCTATAGTCGGGACACACCGACCCCGACCGAACGGATCGCCATGTCCACCACAGTCGCGGAGAGAATCGTCGAGGAACTCGAACGTGCCAGAGTCCGGCGCGTCCACGGGCTTCCCGGTGATTCGCTCAACGGTTTCACCGATGCCCTGCGCAGAAACGACGCCATCTCGTGGCGGCACGTCCGGCACGAGGAGTCGGCCGCCTTCGCCGCATCCGCCGAAGCCGCTCTCACCGGCGAACTCGCGGTGTGTGTCGGAAGTTGCGGACCCGGAAACCTGCACCTGATCAACGGCCTGTTCGACGCACACCGCAGCCGTGTCCCCGTCCTCGCGATCGCCGCGCACATCCCGGCCACCGAGATCGGCACCGGCTACTTCCAGGAGACGCACCCCGAGCAACTGTTCCGGGAATGCAGCGCCTACTGCGAAATGGTCAGCACCCCCGACCAGATGCCGCGCCTGCTCGACATCGCGCTGCGCACCGCCGTCGAGAAGCGGGACGTCGCGGTGCTCGTCATCCCGGGCGAGACGTTTCTCGCGCCCTGCCCCAAGCGACGAGCCGGCGCCCCCATCCGGCACATCCCGCGCGTCATCCGTCCCACCGATGCGGAGATCGCCCGTGCCGCAGACACTCTCAACGCCGCCGAGCGGGTGACCATACTCGCCGGCGCGGGCGTTCAGGGCTCGCATGACGAGGTCGTCGAGCTCGCGCGGGTACTGCAGGCACCCGTCGTCCACGCCCTGCGTGGCAAGGAGTTCATCGAATACGACAACCCCTATGACGTGGGAATGACCGGCCTTCTGGGCTTCTCATCCGGGTATCGCGCAATCGAGAAATGCGACACCCTGCTCATGCTCGGCACCGACTTCCCCTACGAGCAGTTCTATCCGTCGAAGGCGACCATCATCCAGGTCGACATCCGCGGTGAACAGATCGGTCGACGCTGTCCCGTCGACCTGCCTCTCGTCGGCGATGTCGGCGACACCGTCCGGGCCCTGCTGCCGTCGATCACCGCAGGCCGCGACAGCGAACACCTGTCGACCTCGCTGGCCCACTACGCCACGGCGCGACGCCGCCTCGACGATCTCGCCGACAACGACCGCAACCGGGCACCGATCCACCCGCAGTACCTCACCCGCCTGATCAGCGAAAAGGCCAGTGGCGACGCGGTGTTCATCCCCGATGTCGGCTCACCGGTGGTGTGGGCGGCGCGTTATCTCGAGATGAACGGCACCCGGCGACTGATCGGTTCGTTCACCCACGGCTCGATGGCCAACGCCGTGTCCCAGGCGATCGGCGCACAGACCGCCTTCGCCGACCGCCAGATCATCGCGCTGGCCGGCGACGGCGGGCTCGCGATGTTGCTCGGCGAACTGCTCACCATCACGCAGAACAAGCTGCCGGTGAAGATCGTCGTCTTCGACAACGCGTCCCTGAACTTCGTCGAGGTCGAGATGAAGGCTGCCGGATTCGTGAACTACGCAACCGATCTCGACAACCCGGACTTCGCCGCGCTCGCGGAGTCGCTCGGTATCCGGGGCCGGCGCGTCGAGCAGCCCGACGACCTCGCCGGCGCGGTCGACGACTTTCTCGCCCACGACGGTCCGGCGCTGCTCGACGTCGTCACCGCTCGGCAGGAGCTGTCCATCCCGCCGGCGATCACCGCTGCCCAGGCCAAGGGTTTCACCCTCTACGCCCTGCGCACCGTGTTGTCCGGGCGCGGCGACGAACTCATCGACCTCGCCGAGACCAACCTGTTCCGGCGTCTGTTCGACTAGGTGATCTTCCCGATGGCCGCGAGGTCCAGACCGGTCCGGACAGCCGCTTGATTTCGGATCGTGACGGTCCTAAGCCGATGAACGACTAAGTCGCGCACTAGTCGTTCGAGACCATATCGCTTCAGTAAGCCGGAAGCCGAGCGCGAGTCGGCGCAATGTGCGTCGCGCTCGCGAAGGCCTCTGCTCGAATAGCCGGTGCACGTGCGAGCCAGGTTTGAAGATCTGGCTCGGCCAGAATGAACTGCACACTGTGGGGCGCATTCTGTGACGCACGGGCGGCAGCGCGAGACTCATGTCATCCTGTATCGAGTAGCTTCGCGGTCGAAGGCCTGCCGCGCGCCGCCCCACGTTCCGGGCCAGCAACATCCCGGCACGCCGTTATTCCGACAACAAACGGTTTCAAACGTCGAAAGGACGGGTGGACCCGAACAGTAGGGAGCTCAAGTGACCCGAAGGGCCGGCGTAAAGCCAATACGGCAACTTTTGAGCCTGCCATCGGTGGCGGTGTATGCGGTCGGTGCAGCCCTGTCAACGAGCCTTCTTGCGGCACTAACGATGCTAGAGGCCCCGATCTGGGCCAGAGCATTGGCGATCCTGTTTGGTGTAGCGGTCGCTGTAGCCCTTGAGCGCGCGAAGTATCAAAAAGAGGTACTCGACAACACGTCAGCGAATTCTGCCCTGCAGGCCCAAGAAGACAGGGAACTAAGTCGCAGAATCGCACACCTGGACTATCTTTTCTCGACCGAATGGCCTCCTCCAAAGGTCTCTGAAGTCAATCGAGCGACGATCGGAGTCAAGGTACCGTTCCAAGATGCCAAGCAAGAATCGAAGGACGACGAGAACTATGTCACTCGCGATATCGAGTCAGTTGCTAAATCCAAAGTCAACAGTCTCGATGCGCTGTTGATCGTCGGCGATCCAGCGAGCGGGGCAACTCGCACCGCGTATGAAATTGCGGCAGCTACCTCGCCAAACTATTTAATCCTCGCACCAGCAGCCGATTCCGGGCTCGAGCAAGCATTCATTGAGTTGGAAGCCCACCTTCTCCTTGAAGGAACACAACGCGCGGTCTTGTGGTTAGACGAAATTCACAGATATACGACCCCCGATGACAGTATCGCGCTCGTGATTAAGCGGTTAAAGAATCACTTCGCCCACCTCAGAGTAATAGCCACAGTCCCTTCGGGGTTGCTATTTCGCACCTGGGCTAGCAGCTATAACCACACACGTTCATTGTTAGGTGAACCATTAGTAATCCCTAGACCTCCCTCCAATACTGAACTAGAAGAGGCCCGAAGAAAGATACCGAATTATGATTGCTCAGGAGGAATCGCCGTCGCATTTACCGCGCATCGGACCCTCCTCGATCGGATGGCCGAAGGCAATACTCATTGCCAGTTTGAGGCAGATAATTCGGGGTGCAGCGTGTCACGAAATGTTCTCGCTGTCACTTCTACTTGGTCGCAAACCGGGACCAACCAAGAGCTTTCCGTCTCAATATTAGAATCTATTCTTAAGGGTCTTCCAGCAGACGGTACGATAGGAATGAAACACCTCCAATCTGCTATTGATTGGGCCACCCTACCAATCCTCGGCGGATTGTCGCTACTAACCAGAGACGGTCCTGCCGATAATTTCAGAGAGAATACTATCGCCCTCAATGCAGTCTTAACACCCTCAATTTACAGTGAACAAAATGCGGCCAATGTTTTAGTATGGAAAGAGGCGATCCAGCAAGCGATCTCCCTCGATGATTCAGAATCGCTTGGACGCATAGGATTTTGCGCTCAGGAGCGTGGGCTTCTCGAACTAAGTGAAACCGTATGGTCGAAAGTTAGTGACTTAGGCGATCCAGCGGCCAAGTGGCTGAGTCTCTCAGTAGAGGCTTGCCGTGAGTCTTATAGGGACTCCGACCTCATCACGCTGCTCCAACACCAGTTGCGCCTTGTGGAGCGTGAGCACGGGGCAATGAGTGTCGAAGTAGCGAATATTCTGGAAGACCTGGGCGCGAGTTGGCGTGAGCTTAATCACGGGAACCTGACCCTTGAGCTATACCAACGTTCCTTAATGATCAGGGAAAGCGTCTATTCAAGGAACGATCCGAACACAGCGTTAACGCTTAGCAGACTGGCGGAAATGTGGAGCACAGCAGGCGCATATGGTACTGCGATCAAACTCGTACGAAGAGCGCGACAAATTGCTGACGACGACCCCCGAATTGATATTCTAGTGCGCGCCGAGATCATATGCACAACCGCGAGCGTGCACATAGATTCCGGACGTTACCCCCAGGGACTCGCTTTCGCAACGGAAGCAAATAATCTACTCGTCGAGCACAATAATATTCCTATTGCGACTGATGAATTTTCGAGGATAGCTGCTGAGATCAAGCATGTTTTGGGTTACGCTTACTACAAGAATGCAAAATACGAAGAATCGTTTTCTATTCAGAATGAGTTAGTTAAACAGCTAAGAAAAATTGTGGGTGCGCACCGCTTGTTGGCGCGAGAACTGAATTGCACAGGAATGTCATTGTATGAGATGGGCAGAATAGATCAGGCCGAGCCATTCTACGCCGAGTCGCTTGCGGTTTCAGAAGCATTACCAGGTGTCACTCGCGACGGCGCATCTTACCTCAACCTGGGCAACTGTAAACTCTATAGGGGAGACGCAGAGGGGGCCTACCCATACCTCATTAAAGCGAAGAACTATTTCGAAAGAGCAGCAAATGCCGACTTAGCCCTAGTCTATACACTATCTAGTCTCGCAATGGCTGAAACTCATCAGAAGAAATATAAATCAGCCCAGAATCATCACAAGCGCGCGATAAAAATAGCCGAGAAACTGTTTGGTTCTGAGCACATCGAAGTCGGCCATATGCTGGTTCCTGCAGCCGATAATGACCTTCAGTTCGAGCGTAGGCAGCGAGCAAAGACGCGGTACCTACGCGCGCTCCGCATTTACCAAAGATCGAGCATACCCATAGACCATCCACGCTTTGTTCGGCTTAGGGAAGCAATCCGAGATAGTTTCCCAGAGTTAATTATTACTAGTGACGGGGAGACAATGAGCACCAAGTAGGCGCAAACCTATCGTTGGAGCTCCCATAGAGCTAGGACGGACGCACAACCGTTTACCGCATGAGTGACTGCCTGCCTAGTTGGACTGATCCGACCGGTTTCGTACGCAGTCGGCGGGTGAGCTGACTCGCGGTGCTGTGGCAGACAACGGAACCAAGCCCCGAGTGCTCGGATCAGTAACTCGACCCACTATCCGTCATCACCCCGCGTGGTGCTGACACCGATAGCGGTTGCAGTTCGCCAATATCCGATTCATGAACACGGTCGCGGATTTCTGGCGTTCGTACCCGCACAAGACATGCCCACGCGCCGGTCGCCGGGGTCGGTCCACGACAACCGCTGGCATCGGTGCCGGGTCAAGATCCGGTCCACCGTCGAGATATTCAACCCCAGGTGAACCCGAAGCAGGCCGGGCCCAAGCGGCGGGAGCCGCGTAACTCGACGACTGGCGCTCCTGGCGACGGCTGTCGCGAGGGGGACACGAACGCGATCGGCTGGACCGGTCGACCACCCGACTGACCCCGAGTCGCGGCAGCGATGCGCTCACCGGTTTGCCGGGGTGACCGACATGACCGCCAGATTGAACCGGTCTGCCGCGCGGCGAGGGGCCACCGGTCGTCACAACACCCTAGCCAGACGCAACGCGCCAACTGGTGACATCGGTGAATTCGGGCGAGACATGAAGGCCTCCGGTTGAGGAAGACGGTTCGTTGACAGCTCCACCTCACCCGGAGGTCTTCCCTTATGTCTGGTCGACTCAAAAAGCGGTATCCAACGTCCTGGGTCAGTGCATATAGTCACCGACCGGCTAATGCGGGTGATACAAATGGGATGATCAGTCTCACGTCTGGAGTTCCTGTGTCCCTCTCGCCGCCACCCGACGCTCCGGCCTTTCCCGCGGCGGTCGCCTATGAGTCCGCGATGTCGAACCGCCGTCTGCGACGTGTCCGTACCCTGGTCCGGCGAGCGACCCGCAAGGACCTCTTCCCGGACCCGGAGCACCTGCGCACCTTCGCCGAGGACATGTTGCGCACCGACCCGGTCGCCGAACGTTTCGTCGACGAGGTGTACGGCACGCTGGGCGGTGAGACCGCGCGGGCGCTCCTCGATCAGGCACTCACCGACGGTCTCGACAGCATCAGTGATCCCCCACCTGCTCTGGTCGACCTGTTCGAGGAGTTCGAGACCGTCCCGGACTGGGTCGACCCCGAGCTGATCGCGGAGGGCGAGGCCATCTGGCGCCGGTGGGGCACCGGCCTGTTCAGTGTCGCCGGCGGAATCACCCTGGAGATGTACACCGAGGCCGCTGTCGCGAAACCGCTCTCACTGGCCGGCGGTTATGCAGGCGACAACGCGCTGCGCCGGTTCCTGGAGACCTCGCGCTTCTGGATCGACGTCTCACAGCCCGGGGCGCTGCTCACACCGGGGTCGCAGGGTCGTGCGACGGCGATGCGCGTTCGGGTCATGCACGTGTGGGTTCGTCGCACCGTCGCCGAGCATCCGGAATGGGATCGGCAACGCTGGGGGGATCCGATCAGTCAGTCGTATCAACTGCTGACCCTGCTGGGCGGCAGCGTGGTGCCGGCGATGGCGCTGTGGCTCACCGGAGTACAGACGACACCCCGCGAGATCCGCGTCCTGCTGCACTACCAGCGTTACCTGGGCCACCTGCTCGGTGTGCGCACGCAGTGGTACCCCGAGACGATCGCCGACTCCTTACGGCTGCTGGCCTTCGTCACCTCCACCCGCACGTACGACGCCGGGGACGATGGTGCCGAGCTCATCGAGTCGTTTCCGGCGGCGTTCGCGAAGAGCGGCTCGACCGGACTGCAGCGACTGCGCGGCAGATACAACGCGGCCATGTACGCGGCATATTCGAGCATCTACATGCTGCCCATGACGCGGGTGCGCTACCGGATGCCGAGCCCGGTTCCGGGGATACTCGTCATCGCACTCCGTCTCCCCGCCGTGATCGCCATCGAGACCGCCCGTCGGATCTCACCCGGATTCCGCCGTCTGCACGAGCGGTGGATGTGCCGCCACCGGGAGAACTGGCACGACTGGCAGACCTCGGGGCGGCCGGCGGAGTACGCCCACGGCAAGGGGCTCCGACGCTGACGCGCGACGGCCGCAAACTTACTCCGGAGTTGGACTCGGATCGGTACACCGTTAGCGTGTTCGGGGTGACGCACACTCCGACGACCACCGCCACGACCGCCGATGATCCCGCCGGGATCGAATCCCGAGTCGGGCACTACTACGTCCTCGACGGCTCGTACCAGGTCGGACGCGAGAAGGTGCGCGAGTACGCCCGCGCGGTCCAGGACTACCACGGCGCGCACTGGGAACCCGAAGCCGCAGCCGCACTGGGCTATTCGGGACTCGTCACGCCGCTCACCTTCACCTCGATCCCGGCGATGGCGGCCAACCGGGAACTCTTCGAGAAGGTCATCGTCGGATATGACACCTACGTGCAGACCGAGCAGGTCTTCGAACAGCACCGGCCGATCGTCGCCGGAGACGAACTGACCACCGACGTCGAGCTGAGCAGCGTTCGTCGGATCGCGGGCAAAGACCTGATCACCGTGACCAACACCATGACCGACGCCGCGGGCGAACGAGTGCACACCATGCACACCACGGTCGTCGGCGTGACCGCGGACGAGGTCGATCCCGAACTGAGCAGTGCGGTTCGCAAGGTGATGATGCACGACGTCAACATCTTCAGCCACGACGAGGCTGCCCAACGCTACGTGAAATCGGTTCGTCCCGAGCGCGATGTCCCGGCCGCCGATGACACGGGTCGCACCTCCGGGGCCCGGAGCTTCGACGACCTGAGCGTCGGCGACGAGCTGCCGCCGCACACCATCCGACTGTCCCGCGGCGACCTGGTCAACTACGGCGGTGTCGCCGGCGACGCCAATCCGATCCACTGGGACGAGACGAGTGCGAAGCTCGCGGGCCTCCCCGATGTGATCGCCCACGGGATGCTGACCATGGGCCTCGGGGCGGCGTACGTGTCCTCGTGGTCGGGCGATCCGGGTGCCGTGACCCGTTACGCGGTGCGCCTGTCCCAGCCCGCCGTCGTGTCCCGCGCCGAGGGCGGGGAGATCGAGTACAGCGGGCGGATCAAGTCGCTCGATCCGGCGACCCGAACGGGCGTCGTCATCGTGGTGGCGAAGTCGGGTGGCCGCAAGATCTTCGGTCTCGCCACCCTGAACATCCGCTTCAAGTGACCGTCGGGGTCAGTACTCCCCTTTGATGACGAAGTAGGACCCGCGGATGACGCCGGCGAGTTTCGATTTCTGGCGGGCGAACTTGAACTTCGCCTCCAACTCGGCCGGGACGTCCATACCCTCGGACAGCTTGAACCCGACAGCACGTTTCCCGGCGGGGTCGATGCTGTACATGACGTTGACGGCCAGGCCCGACTCGTAGAACACGTACGACATGTGGAGTCTGCCGTCGTCCGGGCCCACCTCGAAGTCGCTGACCTCAAGAGCCGGCGACGCGATGGTGATGTCGCGCTCGTTCGCCAGGATCGTGGTCACCCGGTCGAGGATGTCGGGTGCTTCCGATGCCGGGACGACGACGAAATCGTGCCCGTACTTCGTCTTGTAATACCGGGCCTCGTTGGCCCGGAGGCCGGCCAACGCCTCGGCGACCGGTGAACTGTCGAGTCCCGTGGTGGAGACATCCTTGAAATCGACGACGTTCCCCATGACGCTCCTTCCGCCTCACTGCCTGAGACAGCGTAAAGCCCCCGGCCGCGGCCGGGGGCTCCAACGGTGAAGCGCGCCCCTCACTCGAGCACGAACACCGGGATCTGCCGATCGGTCTTCGTCTGATACTCCGCATACGGCGGGAAAGCGGCGACGGCGAGCTCCCACCAGTGGTCGCGCTCCTCGCCATCGCTCAGCTCGCGAGCGGTCAGTTCCTTGACCTCGGCGCCGTCCTGCGCGGTCACCTGCGGGTTCGCCTTCACGTTGTGGTACCACGCCGGATGCTCCGGTGCGCCACCCTTCGAGGCCACCATGAGGTACTTGCCGTTCTCCTCGACCCGCATCAGCGGCACGTAGCGCTTCTTGCCCGACTTCGCGCCGGTGGTGGTGAACAGCACGATCGGACGGTCCATCACGGTCACACCGTCGGTGGTGCCCTGCTCGAGGATCTTCTCGGTCTGCTCGCGGACCCAGCCTTCAGGACTCAACTCTGCATTAGCACTCATGGTGGGCGGAACACGACGGCCCAGCCGAATATTCCCAGATACTCCCGGAGCTGTCTCCACCGAAGGGCGCGACTCTGGCGCTACTGTGACCGCACCCCGACTCCGACCGTGAGACCCCGCGATGCCCCCAGCACACAGTGTTCTCGTGCCGACGCCTGTCGGCACCCTGGCCGTCGACAGCGACGGCTCGGCCATCGTGCGCGTGGCCTGGCCAGCGGACGTCGAGGCACCGGCCGGCATCGACTCCGTCGATCCCGTTCTCCCCGAAGCCGCCCGGCAACTCCGCGCCTATTTTGCCGGCGAGCTCACCGAATTCGACCTCCCGGTCGACCTCGGCGGGATGTCGGATGCCGCACGTGCGGTTCTGACCACGCTGCACCGGGAGGTCGGCCATGGCGACACCGTCACCTACGGAGAACTCGCCGCGATGACAGGCACCCGGGTCTCCGCGCGCGGCGTCGGGACCATCATGGGCATCAATCCCGTGCCGCTGCTGATCCCCTGCCACCGCGTCGTCGCCGGTGACGGTCTCGGCGGCTACTCGGGAGGCGTGACCGGCCAGGGACTGTCGACCAAGCGCTGGTTGCTCGAGTTCGAAGGCGCCCTCCCGCCGACGCTGTTCTGACGGCCGCCCGACAGGCGACCACGCGCGACCGCCCCGCTGCCCCCTGAGGAGCGCCCGGAGCTTGCGGAGGGCGCCTGCCCTGCCCCCTGAGGAGCGCCCGGAGCTTGCGGAGGGCGCCTGCCCTGCCCCCTGAGGAGCGCCCGGAGCTTGCGGAGGGCGCGTCACGAAGGGTCCGGGCAACCGAGAGTGGAAAGCCCTTCACTCCACCGCGGCCAGGTGCTCACCGACCAACGCCTGGAGTCGCGACGCGTCGGAGCCGAGCCACATCGACAGGTGGGTGCCTTCGTCGATCGCCTCGAGGCGAGCATCGACCAGGGTGTCCACGGCATGGACACTCTGGTCGAAGGGGACGTCGGCGTCGGTGCGCGCGTGGATCGCCAGCACCGGCGCGGTGATGGCCGCGAGTGGTAGGTCGAGCTCGCGAAACTGGTCGAAGTCGTTGTCGAAACCTGCTTTTCGGCCCCCCGACACGGTGGCGAACAAATCGGTCGCCAGCGCGCGCTGGTCGTCGTCGGCGACGATGCCCGCCGTGAGCTCCCGGATCTGGGCGCGCGACAGATCGCCCTCCCCCGACAGCAGAGTCGAGATGGCCGTGGACGGGGCCTTGGCGGCGAGCGTCGTCGCGAGCCACTGGCCGAAGCGGCTGAACAGAAGCCTCTCCTCGGATAGTTCGAGTCGGCCGCGCAGACTGCTCCGCGGGTCGAACCGCGTGCTGACCGCGGCGACCGCGACCATCGATGCGACGCGGTCCGGCACCGCAGCGGCGAGCGAGTAGGCGGCGGGTCCGCCCCCGGACCAACACATCAGTGCACACCGCTCGATCTCCAGCGCATCCAACACGGCCACGGCCAGCTCCGCCTGCGCCGCCGGAGCACTCGTCTCGTGCGTGAGCGGCGTGCCCAGGTACCCCGGCCGCGAGATCGCGATGACCCGATGCGACCCGGCGAGAAAGCGCGTCATCAGGACGCCCTGGTCGTAACCGCCCGGCGACCCGTGCAGAAAGAGCACGGGCGGGCCCGACCCGACATCGACGGATTCGACCGGTCCCAACGGTGTATCGACAAGGTGCGGTCCGGACGCGTGGGCGCCCGAGTCTGCCAGTCCCATCAACATGCCTCCACCGCCGACGACAGGTGGTGCGACGGTAACGCCGGATCCGGGCTCTCGCGGCGAAAGCGCACGAACCCGAACAAAGAGATGACGCTCGCCCCCAACAGCGAAGCCCCTGTCGCGCCCCGGGGGCAGGGCAGACCCACTTTCGGGGGTAGCGAAGGGTCACGGCGACCGCGCACGATGGCACCGATTACGTCTCGTACCCGACGATTCGGAGGTTCAGCATGTCTCCCGACAACGCTCTGCCGGCCAACGACACCCCGCTGAGCCCGCTGTCGTTTCTCGAGCGCTCCGCGCGAGTGTTCCCGGACCGCCTCGCGGTGATCCACGGCGACCGGCAGCTCACCTACCGCGAGTTCGGGCACCGCGTGGAACAGTTCGCACGAGCCATCCGGACTCGCATCCGGCCAGGTGACCGGGTGGCGTTCCTGTCACCGAACACGCCGGAGTTGCTGTTCGCCCACTACGCGGTGCCGTTGGCCGGCGGTGTCCTGGTCGCACTGAACTCTCGACTGGCCGGGAGGGAACTCGAGTACATACTGGACCACTCCGGGGCCGTCCTGTTGTTCGTCGATGCCGAGTTGTCCTCGGTGGTAGACGGTTTCGGGAGTTCGGTGGCGTCCCTCGACAGCGTCGTGCGAGTCGTCGATCCGACCGTTCCCGACGATCACGCCGGCACCCGCGGCACCGAGGACTTCGCGGACTTCCTCTCCGCCGCGGCCGACGACACCGCCCCCATCCACTGGGGAGTCGACGACGAGAACCAGCCGATCTCGATCAACTACACCTCGGGGACGACAGGTAACCCGAAGGGTGTTCTGTACTCCCACCGCGGCGCCCACCTCAACTCCCTCGGCGAGACTTTCCACAACGGGTTCGACGGCCACACCCGATACCTGTGGACGCTGCCGATGTTCCATTGCAACGGATGGTGCACCACGTGGGCGGTCACGCAGGCCGCGGGCACTCATGTGTGTCTCCGCGCTGTGCGGGGTGCGGACATCTGGAAGGCGATCGACGACCTCGGCATCACACATCTGTGCGGTGCACCGGCGGTCTGCTCCACCATCGCCCAGGCGCCAGGGGCTCATCGTGTCGACGAACTGCGCATCACCACCGCCGGAGCGCCGCCGTCTCCGACCGTGATCGGTCAGCTCGAAGCGCTCGGGTTCACCATCGTGCACGTCTACGGACTCACGGAGGTCTACGGCCCGTACACGATCTGCGAGCATCAGGATTCGTGGTCGGACCTGCCCGCAGACCAGCGGGCCGCGCTGCTCGCCCGCCAGGGCGTCGGCATGGTGCAGGCGGAGACCGCCAGGGTGGTCGACGAGGACATGGTCGATGTACCGGCGGACGGAAAGACCATGGGCGAGATCGTGCTTCGCGGGAACAATGTCATGATCGGGTACTTCCGCGACCCCGAGGCCACCGCAGCTGCCTTCGCGGGCGGGTGGTTTCACACCGGCGATCTCGGTGTGATGCATGCCGACGGATACATCCAGCTCAAGGATCGAGCCAAGGACATCGTCATCTCCGGGGGCGAGAACATCTCGACCGTCGAGATCGAGCAGGTTCTCGTCAGCCACGAGGAGGTGCTCGATGTGGCCGTCATCGGTGTCCCCGACGAGAAATGGGGTGAACGGCCCAAGGCCTTCGTGATCGTCGCGCCGTCGGCCACGGTGACCGCGGATGAACTGCGCGATCACGTACGCCGCCACCTCGCCCGGTTCAAGGTCCCCGATGACATCGTGTTCATCGATGAGCTCCCACGCACGTCGACCGGCAAGATCGTGAAATACGCTCTGCGAGAGCAGAACTGATCCGTTCGTGGACACTTTGCTACGCTGACCCCATCGGATGTGACGGGGGACACTCGACTATTGCAGCCGAGAAGTAGGAGACGAACAGTCGTGAACGACGCCCTGCGGCCCTCCGACCAGGACGCCATCCATGCCGAGTTGCGCGACCTCGGTCGCCGGACCGCTTTCCCGGTCCTGTTCGGCGGCATGGTTCACCGGGGCGATCTGAAGCTGTCCGGACTGGTCGGCACCCGCAGCCAGATCTTGCGCGGGTTGGTCATCCACGCCGAGTGCGGCGCGGGCGGGCGGGCGATCGCCGAACAGCGTCCGGTCGGTGTCCGAAACTACGCGCACTCACGAACGATCACACACGAGTACGACCATCACGTCGGCACGGAGGGTATCCAGACCCTGCTCGCGGTGCCCGTCGTCGTCCGGCGAGAAACCCGCGGCGTGCTCTACGGCGGGCTCCGCCTGGACTCCGATCTGGGCGATCGAGCGGTCGAACCCGTCGTCGCCGGGGCGACCGCGCTCGCGCGCGAGTTCGCGATGCGCGACGAGGTCGACCGCCGTGTTCGGATCCTGTCGGCAACACCACGGACAACCGGCAACGATCCGACACGTGAGCTGCGGGTGTCCGAGGCGATCACCGAGAGTTACCTGGCGCTCCGCGACATCGCCGATCGCCTGGGTGACGATTCACTCAGCGCGGAGATCCACGCCGTCGAGGATCGGCTTCGCCGCCTGGCCGATCCGGATCCGGCACCGACGGTCCGGTTGTCCCGGCGTGAATCCGACGTACTCGCTCACGCCTCGCTCGGCTGCCGCAACGCGGAGATCGCCGAGCGGATGTCCCTGAGCCCGGAGACCGTGAAGTCCTACATGCGCAACCTCATGGTCAAACTCGAGGTGCACAGTCGTCATGAAGCCGTGGTGCAGGCCCGCAGGCTCGGCCTACTCCCGTAGGACGCCCCGGGTCTCGGACGGCCCCTCGACCACCGATGGCACCGGCACGGCGTGCCGGTGCCATCGAGTCGTCCTTGCGACGCCTACTTCTGGGTGTCGAGGAAGTCGCCGGCGGAGCTGAGTGCGCCACCGGCCAACAGCATCCCCTCGGCGGTCAGCATGCCGAGTCCGACGGTGTTCAGATCCTGCAGCACATACTGATTGAGCCACTTCTTGCTCATCTTCAGGGCGAACGTGTCGTAGGACTTGAGTTTCGCCACCAGGGCGTCCACCTCGGCGTCGAGCGACTCCGCCGGTACCGACTTGTTGATCAGGCCGATCTCGACGGCCTCGTCGGCAGTTGCCACCCGGTCGGTGAGCAGGAACTCACGTGCCCGAGTCAGTCCGATTCGTGCCGGCCACAGCAGCGCGCCACCGTCGCCGGGCGGGACCGCGAAGCCGGAGAGGTGCGGATCGCTGAACGTCGCATCGTCGGCGGCATAGACGAAATCGCAGGCCAAGGCGAGGGATGCACCCAGGCTGTGCGCGCCCGGCGCCCAGACCTTCGCCACCATCGGCTTCTCACAGGAGATCGAGTCACGAATGATCGCCTCACCCTCCTTGTACATGGTGAGCATCGCGTCTCGGGCTCCCGCCGCGACGATGTAGTCGGGGTCGTACTTGTCCGGGCTGAAGAAGGTGTGGTCTTTGCCCGTCACCACCACGACCTGGGCATCGGACTCGTGCGCTGCGCGAAACACCCGGGACAGCCCGTTGTGTGTCGCCGCATCGAGTCGTCCTATCTCGATCGTGAAAACACCGTCTTCGATCCGAACGTCGATATCGCCGAACTCTGACCTGGGCGGAACCTCTTTCTCTCGGCGGTTCAGATCACATGTAACGGACGACGATGCGCTCGGCGCTACCCCCGAAGTGGGGTGGACCACCCGGCGCGCCGGGCTCGGGGTCTCAAATTGTCTCATTTGTTTCGGGACGAGCTTTCTTATTTTGCGACAGCACGACCGACTAATGGCTGGTTGCTAGCGACGAGCAGTCTCGAATCTCGGCGTGTCGCGAAATCATGTCGAAACACTTTTGAGATACGCTGCCACGGTGACAGCAGATCCAACACAACCGTCGGGAATGGCCCTCGGTTACGCCCGCGAAACGGTCGGCACCCATCCACTCGCGCCGCAGATCGATGCCTTGACCGAGGCGGGTGTCGATCCCGCACGCATCTACACCGACGCAACAGACCGGTCCATCCCCGCCGGCCACCGCCCAGGCATCGCCGCGCTCCTCGACTACGCGCGTGCGGGAGACGTCACCGTGGTGGTCGGTATCGATCGCCTCGGCCGCACCGTGCCCGAGATCATGGAGATCGCGAACCAGATGACCGGACGCCGCATCGGACTGCGCTCGTTACGCGAGGGCATCGACACCGCCGACCCGGCCGGAGCGATGATCGTCGGGGTCTTGGCGTCGCTGGCCGAACTCGAGGACACGCGCACACCGACCGACCGCTCGACACCGAGAACGCTGCGCGGATCGACCTCGACCATCGGTCGACCACGAGCGCTCGACGCCGAGCAGGTGGCCCGAGCCGAGCAGATGCGCGCACGAGGTGTCGCCGTACCGAAGATCGCGCAGGAGCTCGGCGTCAGTCGGGCGACCCTGTACCGCACGCTCGCCGAAAGGCGTTCGGTCCGTTGAAAACTCCCGACCCCGATCTTCCCGAGCTCGACATCGTCACCGAGCACGGCATCGTCACGCGACTGCCGACGTCGTTCCCGATCTTCGACGCCGAACTCGACGAACATCTCGACCCGGATCTGTTCCAGCAGGGTTTCCTCGACGCCGCCGCCGATCTCGACGCCCTGCCGGCGCCGTGGGCTCGACAACTCGCGTCGTCGACGCTCGCCTGTCCACCCCACCCCGATGACGAGGAACCCAGTTACACCCGCGGTTATCGCGCCGCACTGTACGGACACCTGCGGCACGCGGGAAAGTGAGGGCGGCAAAGGATTCGGCGGGAGCACCGCCCGGAAGGTCGGACTTGCCGCAATCGAACTGCCGCCCGGACAACGCATCTCGCCACGGTGACGTCCCGGTCGATGATGAATCGTGATCAGCTGGTGACGTCAACGCCTTCGAGATCTCGCAGTCGGTGCGACCATGGACCGAGTCGGGGTGTGGGTTCGTCGACGCGAGCCCGGGCGCAGGACCCACGGGGCGGCGCCGCATCTCGGGGCGGTTCAAGCCGGCGGGCCGCACATTCGGACACTTCTAGGTGGTCGCGCCGTGAACCAGACGACGAACATCGACGGGCGAGCGCTGGGTGAGAACGACCTCGGTGCACGCGAACTCGAAGCATTGCGAACGGAATTGGACGGGATCGACGATCGACTGCTCGACACCGTTCGTGCCCGGATCGAGGTGTGCACCCGCATCGCGCGACTCAAACGCCGGCATGCCATCGCGGTGATGCAGCCGGGTCGTGTCGGGGTCGTGCACGAACACGCCCACCGGTTCGCCGTCGAACACGACCTCTCCCCCGACTTCCTGCACGCCCTCTACGACCTGTTGATCGCCGAGACATGCCGCGTCGAGGACCTGATCGTGGCAACCGATCCGCGGCGGGCGATCAGCGATCCGGTGCCCGACGCAGAGCCGGATCGTCACCCTGTCCGGCGCGCGGCCGCCGGGTCGAGCACGGACTGAGGTGGCCGCGGTGCGCACCCTGCTGATCGACAACTACGACTCGTTCACCTACAACCTGTTCGCACTGCTGACCGACGTCAACGGCCGGGAGCCGGTTGTCGTCGCCAACGACGTGCCGTGGGCGTCGGTGGATCTGACGGCTTTCGACAATGTGGTGGTCTCCCCCGGCCCGGGCCGACCGGACTATGTCCGCGACTTCGGGATCAGCGCGCGGGCTCTGACCGACAGTGGGCTACCCGCGCTCGGGGTGTGTCTGGGGCACCAAGGTCTGTGCCACGTGTTCGGCAGTCCGGTGGTGGCGGCCCCGGAGCCGCGGCACGGGCGGGTCAGCGCCGTGCACCACGACGGCCGGGGCCTCTTCGCGGGGCTGCCGTCCCCGTTCCACGCGGTGCGATACCACTCACTGGCCGTGATGGACGTCCCCGACGACTTGGAGGAGCAGGCCTGGTCCGACGACGGCGTCCTGATGGCGGTGCGCCACCGGGATCTGCCGTTGTGGGGGGTGCAGTTCCATCCGGAGTCGATCTGCAGCGAATACGGCCGGGAACTGCTGGCGAACTTCGCCGCGGCAACCCCGGTGCGGGCGCACCGGCGGGGACGGGCAGCATCGAGGACGTCGCCGGCGACGACAAGCGTCTCGGCAGAACGCATGCCGTCGCACATGCCGGGACACCGCTACCGCGTGCGGTCGGTGCGGGTCGACCGGGCGGTGGACGCGCAAGCGGTGTACGAGAGGTTGTTCGCCGACGGTCCGAACAGTTACTGGCTCGACGGTTCGGCGTCCGACGACGAGGACGGCAGGTTCTCGGTCATGGGCGACTGCTCGGGCCCGCTCGCCGAGTACGTGACCTACCGCGTGCCGGAAATGACCGTACGAGTGGAACATTCGGATGGCTCCGGCGAGGTGGTCCGCAGCACATTCTTCGACTATCTCGGCGCGCGACTGCGGGAACGCTCGGTGGCACCGCGGTCGGACCTGCCGGGCGGGTTCGGTCTCGGCTACGTCGGCTATCTCGGCTATGAGCTCAAGGCGGACACCGGTGGACAGTTGGCGCACGCATCCGAGCAGGCCGACGCGGCACTGGTCTTCGCCGACCGCGCCGTCGTGATCGACCACGGGCGCGACTGCGCGTACGTTCTCGCACTGGAACCGGTCGACCGCTCGGAAACCGGCACGTCAGGCCCCGATACCGCGGCATGGTTGCATGCGACGGCGTCGACCATCCGGGAGTCACCGGTGCCACTGGCCGACCCGGCGTCGACCCCGCCGCTGGTCCCGGTGGCGCAGGAGGCGCCGATCGTGTTCCGGCACGACCATCAGACGTATCTGGGACTCGTCGAGGACTGTCTGGCGGAGATCCGGTCCGGGGAGTCCTACGAGGTGTGCCTGACCAACTCGGCGACGGTGCATCGCAGGCTCGACCCCGTGTCCGGGTATTCGTGTCTGCGCGAGATCAGCCCGATGCCCTACAGCGCGCTGCTGCAGTTCTCGGGGTTGTCGGTGCTCAGCGCGTCCCCCGAACGGTTCCTGAAGGTGGCCGCGGACCGCACGGTGGAATCGAAACCGATCAAGGGCACCCGGCCCCGGTCGGCGGATCCCGTGGAGGACGAGCACTTGCGGTGCGATCTGCGAACGAGCGAGAAGGACCGGTCGGAGAACCTGATGATCGTCGACCTCGTCCGCAACGACCTGTCGCGGGTCTGCGAGCCGGGCTCGGTGCATGTGCCGTCCCTGTTCGACATCGAGACCTTCGCGCCGGTCCATCAGATGGTGTCGACAGTGCGCGGGACGTTGCGCGAGGGGTTGTCGGCGGTCGACTGCGTGCGGGCGGCGTTCCCCGGCGGTTCGATGACCGGCGCGCCGAAGATCCGCACGATGGAGATCATCGACAAACTCGAGGCGGGTCCGCGTGGTGTCTACTCGGGCGCCATCGGCTACTTCTCGCTGACGGGTACCGCCGACCTGTCGATCGTGATCCGCACGATGGTCGCGACCGAGTCGGAGGTGACGTTCGGGGTCGGCGGGGCCATCGTCGCGCTGTCGGATCCGGACGAGGAATACGAGGAGACGATGGTCAAGGCCCTGACCATGCGTCGCTGCCTGTCCGTCGCCGCCGAGAGCAGTCCGTGACCGCGTCGACCGCCCCCGGTGTGCGGTCGGTGGTCGTGGCCGGCGGAGCGGGGGCGGTGGGAACCATGTTGGCCGATCGGTGGCGCGGTGACGGCGACATGGTCCACGTCCTGGACGCCACCACAGGCGACGACATCCGGTCCCCGGCTCCGGAGGCGACCGCGCGGATGCGCGACGCCGATGTCCTGGTTCTCGCGGTACCGGAGGACGTGGCGCTCGCCGCGGTGGGAACGGTACGGTCCGTGCTGCGCCCGACGGCATTGCTGGTGGAGACGCTGTCGGTGAAGACGCGGTTCTCGGCGGCGCTGGCCGACATCGACCCCGGCGGGCCGACCGTCGGGGTGAATCCGATGTTCGCGCCGTCCCTCGGTCTGCCCGGGCGGGTGGTCGCGGTCGTCGTCCATCACCACGGACCCGGCGCGGACCGTCTTCTCGACGACCTGGCCCGGTGGGGTGCCCGGACGGAGGTCACCACCGCGGAGCGACACGACCGACTGTGCGCGTCGATCCAGGCGCTCACCCATGCGACGATCCTGTCGTTCGGGACAGCGCTCGCCGACCTGGGAGTCGACGCCGACGACACCGCGCTGCTGGCCACTCCCCCGTTCACGGCCATGTCGGCGATGCTGGCCCGGATCACCGGCGGGACGCCGGAGGTGTACCGGGACATCCAGGAGTCGAATCCGTGTGCGCCGGCGGCTCGAGAGGCCTTGTCGCGGGCCGTCTCCCGGGTGTCGGCCGCCTGCGCCGACGGCACCGGCACAGGCACTCACGGCGACGCCGGCGAGTTCGCGGCACTGCTGGCCCGGGCCGGCGCCCCCCTGGGCACCCGCGCGAACGGATATGCCGCGCTGTGTGCCCGGTTGTTCGACGGACTGGTGCCGTGACCGGCGGACTGCCCGACCACGACGCCTCCGACCCGGTGGAGTCGGCGGTGATCCGCGGGCTCGTCCGCAGCTGGCCGCGGCGAGCGACGGTGCGGCGCACCGAGGCCGAACTCGACGGCCCGACGATGGACGATCTCTACGACGACACCCGATCCGACTTCCCCGAGACGATGCTCCCGTTCGCGGGGCATCCGAGCTGGGATCGTCTCGACGACGACGTCCGGTCGAGAGTTCTGGCCTGGAGTTGGATCGCGTACAACAAGACCGTCATCGACATCGAACAAGACGTGGTGACACCCGGTTTCGGACTGCTGTTCCGAGACGCGTTCGGCACCGGCTTCTCGGATGCTGGTCGAGCGGCCGTGGTGCAGTCGATGGTCGACGAGGAGTACCACACGCTGATGCACCTGAACGCGTCTACACTGACCCGGCGACGGCGCGGCTGGGCGCTGCCGGACGCCGCGCTGCCGGCGTCGACGACGGTGCGGCGGCATCGGGAAGCGCTCGCGCGGGCGGAGTCGACACGAGACGCCGCGCTTACGACTCTCGCGTTCGCCACGGTCGCCGAGACGTCCATCGGGGACTATCTGACCCTGATCGCCGACGACCGGTCGATGCAGCCGGTCCATCAGGCGACCGTCGCCCTGCACCGCCGTGACGAGCGCGCACACGGCTCGGTCGCCGGCGAGATGATCGCCCTGGTCCACGACCGCCTCGACCCCGACGACCGGATCGTCTTGGCGCGGGCCCTGCGTGACGGTGTCGACGCGTTCACGGCCACCGACGGGGCGGTGTGGTCGGCGATCGTCGGCATCGAGCGGATCCCGGGCGGCGATGCGATGCTCTGCGATGTCGCCGCGGACCCCGGTCGCCGGCGCATCCTGCAGGACTGCAGCGCGGTCGACCGCCTGCTCACCCGGTTCGGCGGGGACGGCTGACCCACCACCGGAACGACTGCCCACCTACGGAGGCGCCGCTACGGTGGGACCCGTGAACGTCCACAACAGTGCCCGGTTGGCGACGCCGGCAGATGCGCCGGTGATGGCCGACCTCCTCGATGCGTTCAATCGCGAGTACGACGAGCCGTCGCCCGGTCCGTCGGTGCTGGCTCGTCGACTCCGCGAGCTGCTCTCGGGCACCACGACTTTCGCCATCGTCGCCGGCGACCCGGTCATCTCCGTCGGGTTGGTCACCATCCGGACCAACGTGTGGGTCGACGGCGGCATCGCACTACTCGACGAGATGTACACGACCCCCGCCGAACGCAGCCGCGGACTCGGTGGCGCGGTCCTCACCGCGGCCGTCGCCGAGGCAGCACGGCGAGGCGCCGGCGAGTTCGAGATCGAGGTCGACGAACCCGACGTCGACGCGCATCGTTTCTATGGCAGGCACGGGTTCCCGGTCCGCGACCCCGCCACCGGCGACCGTGCTTTCGTGTTGCGCAAGGAGTTGACCGGCTCGTAAGTCCGATGGAAAGCCGCCCGTGCCAGTAAGGTACGGACGTGGTTCAGCTGACAGTGGGAAACCATCGCGACAACGCGACGACCGACGTCCTCCTCGCCGCCGAGAAGTTCAACCGCCACACCTTCTGGTGCGGCCAGAGCGGTTCCGGCAAGACCTACGCGCTCGGAGTGGTGCTCGAGCAACTGCTGCTGCGCACCCGGCTCCCGCTGCTGATCCTCGATCCGAACGCGGACTTCACACGGTTGCCGGAAACACGTGGCACCACCGACCCGGCGACGGCCGATGCGATCGCGGCCACCGACATCCGGGTACTCCACTCCACGCGGCGCGACGGACAGCAACTGCGGGCGCGGTTCCTCTCGCTGCCGCTCACCGCGAAGGCTGCGGTCCTGCAACTGGATCCGATCGCCGACGCCGACGAGTACAACGTTCTGCTGCACGCCGACGCCACCCTCACCGAGACGTCGGATCAGACCACCTACCTCGACGCGCTTCGCAGTTCGGCGGATCCAGGACACCAGCGGTTGGCCAAGCGGATCGAGAATCTGCAGGTCCTCGACTGGGCGCTGTGGGCGCGGGGCGACGTCGCGGCCACCGACATCATCGACGACCGTCCGCGGGCGACCGTGCTCGACCTCGGCGGGTTCGCCCACCCGGCAGAACCGAAGGTGGCGGCGCTCAGTGTGCTCGAACACCTGTGGGCGCATCGCGACGAGCGGCGCCCCGTCCTCATCGTCATCGACGAGGCCCACAACATCTGTCCGCCCCTCGCCACGAATGCGGTGGAGCAGACCCTGATCGATCGCGTCGTGCAGATCGCCGCCGAGGGTCGCAAATTCGGCCTCTGGCTCCTGCTGTCGACGCAACGACCGACCAAGATCCATCCCAACGTCCTGTCCCAGTGCGACAACCTGTGTCTGATGCGGATGAACGCGCCGCGAGATCTCGCCGAACTCGCCGACACCTTCGGCTTCGTGCCCGAACACCTTCTCGCGGAGTCCCCCGGATTCCGCCAGGGCGAGGCGCTCTTCGCAGGCGGTTTCATCGCGGCCCCCACCTATACCCAGATGGGCGCCCGGATCACCGAAGAGGGCGGCGCCGACGTCGCGGTGCCGCTGACCGTCTAGCGTCGACGACGATTCCCGCGTGGCAGTTGGTCGACCGCTGCTACTGTGTTCACCGTCCGTGCGACAGACCGAGGAGGCGATACCCATGAACGATTCGATGTGGGCGCTCCCCTACGGAGTCACGGTCGGGCGATAGGTCGTCCGGGGCGCGCCGTAGAAGCGCACTCCCGAGAGGCACGACCATGCATTTCATCTCTGAGACCCACCTCGCCGACGGCGTCGTCGAACGGAACTTCGTCCTCGGCGGCATCGCGGGCATCCTGTGGACTCCCGCGACGACCTCGTCACCCGTTCCGCTGATCCTGCTCGGACACCCCGGCGGCCTTCCACAGATGTATCCACGATTGGCAGCCCGGGCGCGGCGGGCCGTGACCGACGGCTTCGCCGCGGCGACCATCGAGACGCCCGGCGGTGGCGACCGACCGACGTCGATGGACGCCGAGCACGCCCGTGCCGACCTGCGTCGGACGCTACAGGCCGGCCATCAGGTCAGCGCCGACATCATCGACCGGCTCGTCCTGCCCCTGGTGGAGCAGTCGGTCCTGGAATGGCGGACGGCGATGGACCGGCTCCTCGAGCTGCCCGGCATCGATGGGCCGGTGGGCTATTCCGGGGGCGTCATCTCCGTCGGCGTCCGACTGGCCGTGACCGAACCCCGGATCGCGGCCGCCGTGCTGTTCGCGGGGAGCTTCATCCCGCGAACGATTCTCGACGAGGCCCAGCGCGTCACGATCCCCCTGCACGTGTTGCTGCAGTGGGACGACGAACACAACGACCGGCAGGCTGCACTGGATCTCTTCGACGCCTTCGGTTCGGCGGAGAAGAGTCTGCACGCGAACATGGGCGGACACACCGGCGTCCCGGCGTACGCGGGTGAGACCGCCGCCGGATTCTTCGTCCGGCATCTGAGGTGACACGGGCGCCGGGCGTCAGATTGTGGAGCCGATTCCGTTCCCGTCGACGCTCGGCCCCACCGGCCGTGGGTCGAGTGTGCCTGTACCCGAACCGATTTCCCAGGCCAGTGGCCCACTGGGGATCAGCGTGTCGAGCCACGTCGCCACGACATCGACGATCGTTTCCTTTAGGTCGTCGCGCGACCACCCCCGCGGTCGCGGCGGCACCGCCGGTTCCCAGCCGAGTTCGCCCCATTCGACGCCGAACAGTCGTCTCTCGTCATCGAACCGGCGGTCCAGTTCGAACGCGTCCGCACCCTCGAATCGCGCCCACACATCGAACGGACCCTCGGCGTCCTGGTCGACGAACACGTCGATCGTCACCCCGTCGATCACCCCGGCGACGTCGGACGCCGCGCCGCCGAGGCGTTCCAACGTTGCTGCGACAACCGCGGATCGCGCCGCAAGGATGTGTGCCAGGCTGCGTCGGTACTCGGCTGCGTCCACGCCGCGAGCCTAAATGGATCGCCCCCCTCGTTCACGGCGTGTCCTGGTCTCATCGTCATGGCGAACCTCGACGCCCTCCGTGTAGGCGGCGAACCCACTCGGATGCACATCGACTTCGCCGGACTCGATGGCTTCTCCTTCGACGACGGTGGCGGGTTCCCGCCGTCCTATCGCGACTTCATCCGCCACTCGGGATGGGCGCGCACGTTCGGTCTGTGGCTCGTGTACCCGCCGGTCCTGCCCGGTTACGCAGACGGATTCGTCGGGCGCGGAGGGCAACTCACCCGCGCGTTCCACGCCGCCTACGCCGACGCGCAGAACGAGGGTTTCGACTGGACGATCGAGCCCGACGGCAGCTGGGAACTCGTCGCGTCGCTGACAGTCTTCGGCTGGAGCGAGAACGGCGACGCACTTCTCTGGGACACCACGGCGCGCGGCGCTCACGGCGAGTTCCCGGTCTGGGAATCCCTGCACATGGACACGCTGCATCGACGCGGGACGAATCTGGCCGAGGTTCTCGACGGTCTGCGCAGCCGGGCCGGCGCGCTCGCTGACGATGTCGTCGACATCCAACCGCTCCCGCCGACTCGGGCCTGACCGTGACGAGTGCAATCGCAGTGCAGTCGGCGAACAGAACAAAACCCTGATGAGCAATGCTCATCAGGGTTTTCTGTCGGGCTGACAGGATTTGAACCTGCGACCACTTGACCCCCAGTCAAGTGCGCTACCAAACTGCGCCACAGCCCGTTGCTCCCTGGAGAAGCGGAGCGAGGTAAAGCCTAGCCGACGAGCACGGTCCCGAACCAATCGCCTGGTCAGGCCTCATTTCGGGCCGGTGGCCAGATGTAGTGAGTCGTTGCTTCTACCGCTACGGAGCGCTACATCTGACACCGGCTGCTAGACCGCCGAACGCTTCTTGAACCAGATCCACCCGGCGGTCACCAGGACCGCGCCCACGAGGGAGCCGATGATGCCGCTGGGGCGGAGTTCGAGTCCGTCGCCGGAGAGCAGACTGATGAGCAGTCCACCGACGAAGGAGCCGACGAGTCCGGCGACCAGGGCGAGACCCCAGTCGACGGTGCGCAGGTTCTTGCCGCCGAGGAGGATCTGCGCGAGGGCGCCGATGACCATGCCGAATACGATGATTGCCAGGATGAGCACGAGACGCAGTATCTCACAGCGGGTGTCGTGCGCCACAGACAGACAGCAGTTCAGCGCTTTCGGCGTTGCTCCCGCTTGTCGCGGACACGGACGTTGACCCGGACCGGCGAACCGTCGAAGTTGAATTCCTCACGCAGCCGCCGCTCGAGGAAGCGGCGATAGCCCGCCTCGAGGAAACCGGTGGTGAACAGCACGAAGGTCGGCGGCCGGACCGAGGCCTGAGTCGCGAACATCACGCGCGGCTGTCGGCCACCGCGCAGCGGCGGCGGGTTGGCGGCGATGACGTCCTTGAGCCAGTTGTTCAGCGGGCCGGTCGAGATGCGCTTGTCCCACGAGTCGAGCGCGGATTCCAACGCGGGCACCAGCTTCTGGACGGCCCGGCCGGTCGACGCCGAGATGTTGACCCGGCGCGCCCACGGCACGCGTGCCAGCTCGCGATCGATCTCCTTGTCCAACTGGTACCGACGATCCTCGTCGACGAGATCCCACTTGTTGAACGCGATCACGAGCGCACGCCCGCTCTCGATGATGAGCGACAGCACCCGCAGGTCCTGTTCGGTGATCGGTTCCGACGCGTCGATCAGCAGGATCGCCACCTCGGCCGCGTCGAGCGCCGACCGCGTCCGCAGTGACGCGTAGTACTCGTGTCCGCTCGCGGTCCGCACCTTGCGGCGCAGACCCGCGGTGTCGACGAAGTTCCACGTCCTGCCGCCGAGTTCGACGAGCTCGTCGACCGGGTCGACGGTCGTCCCGGCGACGTTGTCGACCACCGACCGCTCGGTGCCGGTGAGCTTGTTCAGCAGCGAACTCTTGCCGACGTTCGGCTTGCCCACGAGCGCGACGCGACGGGGACCACCGAGAGTCGGTGCCTCCCGCGGGGTCTCGGGCAGCTTGTCCAGGATGATGTCGAGCAGATCGCCGGCCCCGCGGCCGTGTGCCGCCGACACGGGATACGGCTCGCCGAGCCCCAGCGACCACAGGGACGCGGTGTCGGACTCGAGACGTTCGCTGTCGACCTTGTTGGCACACAGGATGACCGGGGTCTTCGACCGCCGGAGGACCCGCGCGACGGCCTCGTCGGTCGCGGTCGCACCGACCGTGGCGTCGACCACGACGACGATCGCGTCGGCGGTGCGCATCGCCAGCTCGGCCTGCGCGGCGACGGCCTGCTGCAGCCCCTTCGCGTCGGGCTCCCAGCCACCGGTGTCGACGACGGTGAACCGGCGACCCGACCACGAGGCCGCGTACGACACACGGTCACGGGTCACGCCCGGGATGTCCTCGACCACGGCTTCCCGTCGGCCCAGGATGCGGTTGACGAGCGTCGACTTGCCCACGTTGGGTCGTCCGACGATCGCCACCACCGGCATGTGTTCGACGCCGGACGCGTCGTCGGCGCCCCCGACATCGGTCAGCTGCCAGTCGGATTCGTCCGACCACGTGCCGTCACCGGGCAGCGCGGTGAGATCGTCCGAGTAGTTGTCGCTCACCGTTCCACAGCTCCGATCCGGGTCGCCACGAGGCCGCTCAGTTCCTCGAGCACCGCGTCGAGGGTCTTGTCACTGGTGTCGACGACGGTCGCGTCGTCGGCCGCGCGCAGCGGCGAGACCTTGCGCGTCGAGTCGAGATGGTCGCGCCGGTTCACACTCGCCAGCACCGCGTCGTAGTCGCTGTCGCGTCCGCCGGCCAGATTCTGCTTGTGCCGCCGCTCGGCGCGCGCCTCGGGCGTCGCGGTCAAGAAGATCTTGACGTCGGCGTCGGGGAACACCACGGTGCCGATGTCGCGGCCCTCGACGACCACGAACCGGCCCTGTGCGTTCTGCTGTTGCAGCGCAACCAGTTTCGTGCGCACCTCGGCGACCGCCGAGACGGCCGACACGGCGCTCGTGACGTGGTCGGTCCGGATCGGACCGGACACGTCGCGGCCGTCGAGGAAGACCTTGGCACCGTCTCCGTCCGGGACCAACTCGATGTCGACGCCGGCCGCCACACGGGCGATACCGGCCGGATCATCCAGCGCCACACCGGCATCGAGAACGGCGAGCGTCACCGCCCGATACATGGCGCCGGTGTCGAGGTAGCTGGCCCCGACCTTCGCCGCGAGCAGTTTCGACACCGACGACTTCCCGGTGCCCGCCGGGCCGTCGATGGCGACGACGTGCGTGGTCCCGCCTGCGAACCCCGACGTGCCCTCGCTCACAGGCCGACCGCCTTGTACAACCCACCGACCTCGTCGCTGCCCAGAACACGCAGACTGCCCGGGCGCTGTTCGCCGAGTGCCACCGAACCGACGTGTGTGCGAACCAGTTTGACGACGGGGTAGCCGACCTCGTCCATCATCCGGCGCACCACCCGGTTGCGCCCCTCGTGCAGCGTGATCCGCACCAGTGACTGCCCCTCATGGACCTCGATCACGGTGAACCTGTCGACCAGGACGGGACCGTCTTCGAGGTCGACGCCCTCCCGCATGCGTCGCGCGATCCCGCGCGGCACCTCACCCTTGAGGGTCGCCAGATAGGTCTTGGGCACCTCGAACGACGGATGCATCAATCGGTGCGCGAGTTCGCCGTCGTTGGTCAGCAGCAGCAGACCCTCGGTGTCGGCGTCGAGGCGGCCGACGTGGAACAGTCGCTGCCCCGCCATGACCCGCTCGGCGACGACATCACCGACGCAGGGACGACCCTGATCGTCCGACATGGTCGACTGCCAGCCCTTGGGCTTGTTGAACGCCAGGTACTGACGGGTCTCGTCCATGATCACGCGTGCACCGTCGACGCGGATGATGGCGGTGTTCGGATCGATCCGCAGACCCTGCTCGGTGACGATCTCACCGTCGACCTCGACACGACCGGCGGCGATCAGCTCTTCGGCACCGCGTCGCGACGCCACGCCGGCCTGGGCGAGCACCTTTTGCAACCGAACGCCGTCCTCGACGTAGTTGGCTCCGGCGCCCTGATTCTCATCGGCGGGCGTCTGGTGGCGCGCCGGCCGTGCATTGTTGAGCCGGATCTTGCCCACTTCGGCGTTCGGCTTCGACGACCCCTTGCGGTGGGTCTTCTTGGTTCGCGGCTGTTGTGCGGGCGCGCCCTTGCGGCGTTTTCCCGGTGAGCCATCTCGGCCAGCGGATGCCATGTTCTCTCAGTCCTGTGAGTCGGTGGTGGTGCCACCGTCGATGATCAGTTCCTTCGAGTCTGACGGTTGAGAGGACAGTTTGGCGAATCGGGGATCCGACAGCAGTTCCTCGTCGAGGTCGTCGATGAGGTCGACGTCGGGCAGCAGCGGCGCCAGATCGGGCAGTTCGGCCAGGGATGCCAGGCCGAGACGTTCCAGGAACAACTCGGTGGTGGCATAGGTCGTCGCGTTCGTGGTCGGTTCGGTGCCGACCTCGTTGATCAGTCCACGGGCGACGAGCGTGCGGATCACGCCGTCGACATTCACGCCGCGGATGGCGCTCACGCGGGCTCGGGTGACCGGTTGCCGGTAGGCGATGACCGCCAGGGTCTCGAGGGCCGCCCGGGTGAGCTTCGACCGTGCCCCGTCGAGCAGCAACCGCTCGACGTAGGGGGCGTACTCCGCGCGGGTGTAGTAGCGCCAGCCGTCGCCGGCGAAGCGCAGATCGAAACCGCTCCCCGACGCGGTGAGCTCCGACGACATGGCGTTGAGCATCTCCCGGACCCGCGTGCGGTCCTGGTCGACCGCGTTCGCGAGTTCGTCGGTGGTCACCGGGGTGTCCACGACGAGCAGCACCGCCTCCAGCGCCGAGCGCAACCGATCGTCGTCGAGGTACTCCCCGTCGCCGTGGAGTGCGGTCTGCTCGGGTTCGTCCGGACCCGGGTCCTCCCCGCCGGCCGTCCTGGTCGGGTCGAGGATCTCGACCTCGGGAACCTGGTCTGTCATCCGTAATCCTCTGACTTGTCGATGCGCAGGTCGTCGGCGCCGCGTTCGCCCGTCCACATCACCGCGAGTTCCTCGAGCGCCACGGGCTGTTCGAAGGCGACGGCCCGCTCGCGGAACAGCTCGAGCAGCCCGAGGAAGCTGCCGACGATCTCCAGCCCGTTCGCACAATCGGCGGTCAGTTCACGAAAACTCAGCCAGGTCCCCGAGGCCGCGCTGAGCAGCGAGGCCATCCGACGCGCCTGGCCCGGGACGGACACCTTCTGCACGTCGTGGAGGTGGTCCAGGCCGACGGTCGGCACCGGACGGGGCGTCAGCCCCGCCGCGGCGACCTGGGCGAAGCCGTCGGCATCGACGCCGAGGGTCACCTCGGGAAGCAGATCCTCGAACCGTTTCTCCAGCGACACCGCGCGTGGGTAGCGCTGCAGCGCGGCGGCCTCGAGTTCGCCGAACAGCGCGGCCACCTGCTTGTATGCGCGGTACTGCAGGAGCCGGGCGAACAACAGATCCCGCGCCTCGAGCAGAGCCAGATCCTCGGGGTCGTCGACCTCTCCGGACGGCAGCAGGCGGGCCGCCTTGAGATCCAGGAGCGTCGCGGCGACGACGAGGAACTCGGTCGTCTGGTCCAGGCCCATCTCCGGACCGAGTTCGCGCGTGTAGGCGATGAAGTCGTCGGTGACCTCGTGCAGCGCCACCTCGGTCACATCGAGACGGTGTTGCGAGATCAGGTTCAGCAAGAGGTCGAACGGACCCTCGAAGTTGCGCAGTTTGACCCGGAAGCCGGGCTCCTGGGCGACCTCGGTCGAGTCCTCGCCCGCCGGTGCGTCGAGGTCGGGGGTCGCGGCGTCGGGCGGCGCCTGATCCGTGCCGAGCGTCATGCGCCTTTGACGTTACGGGCGATGACCTCGCGCGCGAGCGCCCGATAGGCCTTCGCGCCGGCCGACCTCGGCGCCCAGGAGGTGATCGGCTCGCCGGCCACGCTGGTCTCCGGGAAACGGACGGTTCGAGCGATGACGGTGTCGTAGACCGCGTCGCCGAACACCTCGACGACGCGGGCCATCACCTCGCGCGAGTGCAGCGTACGGGCGTCGAACATGGTGACCAGGATGCCGCCGAGGTCGAGCCGCGGGTTGAGACGGTCGCGCACCTTGTTGATCGTGTCGGTGAGCAGCGCCAGTCCGCGGAGGCTGAAGTACTCACATTCCATCGGGATGAGCACGGTGTCGGCGCAGGCCAACGCGTTGACGGTGAGCAGACCGAGCGACGGCTGGCAATCGATGAGGACCACGTCGTAGCGATCGAGCACGGGATGCAGAGCCCGGCCGAGCGATTGCTCGCGACCCACCTCGGTGACCAGCTGGATCTCCGCGGCGGACAGGTCGATGTTGCTGGGCAGCAGGTCGAGGCCGTCGACGCGGGTCCGCATGAGGACCTCGTCGGTCGCCACCTGCGGCGGCACGAGCAGGTTGTAGACGGTCTGCTCCAGTTCGTGATGCGGCACACCGAGACCCGCGGACAGGGCTCCCTGCGGATCGAGGTCGACGAGCAGCACCCGACGACCATATTCGGCAAGGGCTGCACCGAGATTGATGGTCGACGTCGTCTTGCCCACGCCGCCCTTCTGGTTGCAGACCGCGATCACCGTGGCGGGTCCGTGACGGTCGAGCAGAGCCGGCTCGGGGACGTCGCGATACGGTCGCCCGGTGGGGCCGATCTCATCGGCGTCGTGCTCGGCTTCCTCGGTGTCGTTACCGGGCGACACCTGGATGCTGTACTGATCTCCCGGACGGGCGCCAGACCGCGGTGCGCTCGGAGTGGTCACGTGTCCGCCGCTCCCTTCGCTGTTCGATACCGCTTCTGTTCGATGCCGCTGCTGTCTTGCCGATGTCGCCACTGTTCGGTGGTGCGGCCGGCCCGCCCGTCGGCAGCCGAACCTCGTATCAGCCTAGGACACCCGCCCGGTCATTCCGGCGTCGGCGCGCCCGAGGCCATCCGAGGGGTCAGCGCGCTCTCGGATGTGCGACGGCATAGACCTCGCGCATCGTGTTCACCGTCACCAGCGTGTACACCTGCGTGGTGGTGACCGAGGCGTGTCCCAGGAGTTCTTGCACGACGCGGACGTCGGCACCACCGTCGAGGAGGTGGGTCGCGAAGCTGTGCCGCAGCGTGTGCGGCGAGACCGCCTTGTCGAGTCCGGCGCGTTCGGCCGCGGTGACGAGCACCTGCCAGGCGCTCTGCCGGGACAGCCGTCCGCCGCGCGCGTTGAGGAACAGTGCGGGCGTCGCCCGGGACACCAGCGCGGGCCGCCCACGAACGAGATACGCCTCGAGTGCGTCGACGGCGGGTCCGCCGAGCGGGACCAGGCGCTCTTTCCCACCCTTGCCCCGAAGGCGAACCGCGCGCATGTCGTCGAGATCGAGATCGTCGACGTCCAGCGAGGTGGCCTCGGAGATCCGCGCCCCGCAGCTGTAGAGGAACTCCAACAGCGCGCGGTCGCGCAGACCACGTGGGTGGTCGTCGGCACCCGCGGCGTCGAGGATCGCGAGCACCTCGTCCACCGGCAGCGACTTCGGCAGCCGGCGTGCGGCACGAGGCGGCCGGACATCATGTGCGACGTCGGTCGCGACGATCCCCTCGTCCATCGCGAACTTGTGAAAGCGCCTGGTGGCGACCAGGGTTCGCGCGATCGAACTGTCGGCGAGCGGCGCGAACCCGGCGTCGGTGTCACCGCGCCGCAACTCCACGAGGAACTCGCGGATGTCTTCCTCGGCCACCGCGTCGAGTGCGGAGATCCCCCGGCGGTCGAGGTACCGCCGGTACCGCTCGAGGTCGCGCCGATACGACGAGACCGTGTTGGCCGCCGCACCCCGCTCCACCGTCAGATGGTCGAGGTATCGCGAGATGTCGGCGGCCAGGGTCACGACCGGCGGCCCCGATCGTCGGCCCGACGGTTGCGCAGCGCGGTCGGCTCATCCGGCCACGGTGCGTCGACGTCGCGCAGGCCGGTCGTGGAATCCCGGGCGGCCGCCGCGGCCAAGATCCCGGCGACGCTGGTCGCGTTGACGATCTCCCCCGCGAACACCTGGGCGACCGCGTCGTCGAGCGGCACCCATTCCACCGACATGTCGGCCTCTTCGTCGACGCGTTCGGCCGCGTCGAGATGGTGCAAACCCTCGGCGAGGTACAGCCGCAACGCCTCGTCGGTGAAACCGGGTGAGAGCGCGAGGTCGACGAGGACGTGCCACGAGTCGGCGGCGAGGTCGGTCTCTTCGGCCAACTCGCGCTTGGCGGCGGCCAACGGCTCCTCGTCGGCCTGGTCGAGGAGCCCGGCGGGCAACTCGAGCAGACGGTGGCCGAGGGGATGGCGGTACTGCCGCACCATCGCCACGCGACCTGCGTCGTCGCGCGCCAGGATCGCGACCGCCCCGAAATGCTCGACGACCTCACGTTCGGCGACGCGCCCACCAGGCATCTCGACATCGTCGACCCGCAGGGTGATGATCGCGCCGTCGTAGACGGTGCGGCTGTCCTTGACCTCGAAGTCGTGGCCCAAAACGGGTCAGCTCCGGCCGGCCGAGTCGTCGAGCGCCGTCTCGCCGAGGCCGGCCACCGGCTCCACCGTGACCGCGTTGACGGCAGCCACCGCATCCGCGGGGGCGTCATTCGACTCGTAGTCGTCACCCAGGTCGACCGGGAGGCGCTCGGCGGCCTTGTACTTCAGCGCCGCCTCGATGAACGACCGGAACAGCGGGTGCGGCCGGGTCGGCCGGCTCTTCAGCTCCGGATGTGCTTGAGTGGCAACGAGATACGGATGGACCGACTTGGGGTACTCGACGAATTCGACGAGATGCCCGTCGGGTGAGGTGCCCGAGAAGACGAGTCCGGAATCGGCGATCTTGTCGCGGTAGGCGTTGTTGACCTCGAAGCGGTGGCGATGACGTTCGGACACCTCGCGCGTCCCGTACGCCTCGGCGACGACCGAACCGGCCTTCAGCACGGCGTCGTAGGCACCGAGTCGCATGGTGCCGCCGAGGTCGGCGTCGCCGGCCACGGCGTCGGTCTGATCGGCCATGGTCGAGATCACCGGGTGCGGTGTGTCCGGGTCGAACTCGGTGGAACTCGCCTCGTCGAGCCCGACCGACCGGGCCGCCTCGATGACCACGCACTGCAGTCCGAGACACAGGCCGAGCAGCGGGATCCCGCGCCGGCGCGCGTACGAGATGGCCCCGACCTTCCCCTCGATGCCACGGATGCCGAAGCCGCCGGGGATCAGGATCGCGTCGACGTCGCCGAGGGCGGCCTGTGCACCTGCCGGAGTGGCGCATTCGTCCGACGGCACCCACTTGATCTCGGTACGCGCCTTCCAGGCGAAGCCACCGGCCCGGATGGCCTCGGTCACCGACAGATAGGCGTCGGGCAGGTCGACGTACTTGCCGACCAGTGCGACGCGGACGGTCTCCCGCGGCTCGTGCACGCGGCGCAGGAGCTCGCCCCACACCGTCCAGTCGACGTCACGGAACGGCAGTCCGAGCTTGCGGACCACGTAGGCATCGAGATGCTCGCTGTGGAGCACCTTCGGGATGTCGTAGATGGACGGGGCGTCGGGAGTGGAGATCACGCCGTCGAGTTCGACGTCGCACATGAGCGCGATCTTCTTCTTGAGTCCCTCGGGCACGTCGCGGTCACAGCGCAGGATGAGCGCGTCGGGCTGGATACCGACGTTGCGCAGTGCGGCGACGGAGTGCTGGGTCGGTTTGGTCTTCAGCTCACCCGACGGCGCGAGGTAGGGCACGAGCGAGACGTGCAGGAAGAAGACGTTGTCCCGACCGACGTCGTGGCGCACCTGACGCGCGGCCTCGATGAACGGCAGCGACTCGATGTCGCCCACCGTGCCACCGATCTCGGTGATCACCACGTCCGGTACCTCGCCGTCGGCGTCCGGCTCGCCCATGGCCAGCACGCGCGCCTTGAGTTCGTCGGTGATGTGCGGGATGACCTGGACGGTCTCGCCGAGGTACTCGCCGCGGCGTTCCTTGGCGATCACCGTCGAATACACCTGTCCGGTGGTCACATTCGCCGACTGCGAGAGGTTCCGGTCGAGGAAGCGTTCGTAGTGTCCGACGTCGAGGTCGGTCTCGGCGCCGTCCTCGGTGACGAACACCTCTCCGTGCTGGAACGGATTCATGGTGCCCGGATCGACGTTCAGATACGGGTCGAGTTTCTGCATGGTGACCCGGAGGCCCCGTGAGGTGAGAAGCTGACCCAGGCTGGAAGCCGTGAGGCCCTTGCCCAGTGAAGAAGCAACGCCACCGGTCACAAAGATGTGCTTGGTGTCGTGTACATGGCGAAGTGGTCGCAAAAGAAGTGTCTCCCGTCGGCCGAATCGGGGCCGATGCCCTGATTACCTACGGGACTCCAGGGTAACACCACCGGCGCCCGACGCCGCACCGCCACACCGGAGGCGGGCGTGGCGGTACTGACGTTCGAGGCGGCGAGCCCGGCCTAGGCGGCGGGTCGGCCGTCGGCGCCGACGGTGATCGCGGTCGCCCCGGCCCCGGTGCCGTAGGAACCGGTCGTGCCGTCGACCTCGGCGGTGAGCGCGAGAATCGTCGTGATGAGGCCGGTCGGCTGGTCGATGTTGTCGACCGTCGATACGGCGTTGGCCAGCGACGGATCCGAGCGGACGATGGCGATGGGAGATCCGCCCGACGCCGAACCCGTGCGTCCGACGAGCACACCGCCGACGCCGCGTGCCGCCATCGCGGCGGCGAACCGGCCGACGAGCGCGCCCTGCGCGCCCGAGTCCGGGCCGAACTCGTCGCCGGTGACCACGACGACCAGATCGGTCGGGGTGATGGCGTTGTCGGCGTAATCGATGAACCCGCCGTCGCGCAGCGTGCCGAGACCCGTCCGACGATCACCGGACGACGCCGGACGCGCCGTCTCGTTGGACAGTACGAGGGCGCCCAGGAGGTCACCCACCCGTCCGCCGGAATCGGTCAGTTCGGCGCGGAGCATCGTGCCCGGCGGGATCGTCTGGTCGACGATCGTCCGCAGCTCCTCGGACTTGCCGTCGGTGAGCAACGCGTCGGTCAGGGCGAGTTGCCCACCGAAGCGGGCCCCGGCACCCGAGATCGACTCCTTGACCGCATCGACATCGGCCTCCGCCGCGTTGGGCGCGGTCACCACCAACACGGACTGCCCCTTCAGCTTGTCCGCGATCAGTCGCGGCGCGATCGCGTGGTCGAAGCTGTTCGAGGCGTTGAGCTTTGCATTGAGGTCGTCGCGCTCGTTCTCCAGATCGCCGATGCGGTCGCGACTCGTGCCGGTCATCGAGTTGACACGGTCACCGACGAAACCCGACCCGAGAAAGAGTCCCAGTGCGAGCGCGAGGAAGACCGCGACCAGCGAGATCGCGTGCTGTCGTAGCGAGATCATCGGCTACCTGTTCCAGACCTCTCGTGCCCAGTCGAGCAGCGCATTCCACTGCACGACGATCCAATCGGTGATGTCGGTGCCCGCGTTCGACAACATCACGGCCGCGATCACGGCCACCAGCGCCGCGAGGACGACACAGGCGATGGCAGCACCCGACACCCGGCTGCGGTACAGCGTGGCGACGGCTTTCGCGTCGACCAGCTTCTGACCGACCTTGAGTCGCGTCAGGAACATCGACGGGTTGCTCTCCCGACGCGACCGGTCGAAGAAGTCGTCGAGCGACCCGGGATAGCCGACGGTGACGATCAGGTCGGCACCGTGGTAGTCGGTGAGCAACAGCGCCAGGTCTCCCGCCGAGCCGGCGGCCGGGAACGTCGTGGCGCCGATGCCGAGGTCCTGGATGCGTTCGAGCCCGGTCGCGTGTCCATCGGTGTCGGCCGGAAGCACCAGCTGCGCACCGGATTTCAGCGTCGCCGTCTTCATGGTCTCGGGATCGCCGACGACGATCGAGGGCTTGTACCCGGCCTTCATCAGGGTGTCCGCACCGGCCCCGACGCCCACCATGACGGGCTGGTATTCCTTGATGAACGGCTTCAGGGAGCGGAGATCGGCGGCGCGGTCGGCGCCTTCGCCGACGATGACGACATGGCGGCCCGCGACGTCGACGTCGATCTCCGGCACCCCGACCCCGTCGATCAGCAACGGCGATTCGCTACGGATGAACTCGATCGTGTTGCCGGAGAACGCCTCGAGGTGGTCGACGAGACCGGCCTTGGCGCCGATCATGATGTCGGCGATGTCGCGCTCGTCGAGTTCGGTGCCGAGAGCCAGCCGCCGCTCGCCGACGTACAGCCGGTCGTTGTGAACCCGTACCTTGGCGCCGTCCTTGACCCGCTTGAAGATCTCCGGACCCACGTCGTCGAGCAGCGCGATGCCGGATGCCACCAGGACCTCGGGCCCGAGATTGGGGTACCGGCCGGTGATCGACCGCGAGGCGTTGACCACGGCCACCACGTTGGCCTCGACGAGGGCGTCGGCGGTCACGCGGTCGAGGTCGACCTCGTCGAGGATGGCGATGTCGCCCGGCCCGACGCGGTTGAGAAGCCGTTTCGTGTTCTTGTCGATTCTGGCGATACCGGTCACGCCAGGCAGTTCTTCGGTGGTACGCGCGAGCAGTGCAGGCATCTTCATGACGGCCATGATCGGCCGAAGGCATGCTTCAGCCGGGGAGGCGCGCCGTAACAGGAGCAACTTTTGTCACACACGCACCATGTGTTTCACCGCGCGTCGGCGGTCACTCGGCGGCGCGCTCCGCCTCCGCGGTCGCCAGCAATTCCTCCGCGTGGGCGCGCCCGGTGTCGGACTCCCCCAGGCCCGCGAGCATGCGGGCCAACTCCGCGACCCGCTCGTCTCGATCGAGCGTGCGCACACTGCTGGTGACCAGCGCCCCCTTCTTGCTCTTGCCGATGACGAGGTGGTTGTCGGCGAAGGCCGCCACCTGGGGAAGGTGGGTCACCACGATGACCTGGTGGGCCCGGGCCAGCCTCGACAACCGCTTTCCGATCTCGACCGCCGCGCGGCCGCCGACGCCCGCGTCGACCTCGTCGAAGACCATCACCGATCCCGACGTCGGTGCGGCGAGCACGACTTCGAGCGCGAGCATGACCCGCGAGAGTTCGCCGCCCGACGCCGACTTCGCGATGGGCAACGGGGTGGCGCCGGGATGGGCGACGAGCGCGAACTCGACCTTGTCCGCGCCGTCGGCGCCGGCGTGCACCGAGGTGCCGCCGACCGTGACGGCCAACCGGTCATCGGGCGACGCCGGGTCCGGGTTGACCGCGACCGCCAACGCCGAGTCCCCCATCGCCAACCCCTTGAGCTCACGGGACACCTTGTCGGACATCGACTTGGCGGCCTTCGCGCGCAGCGTGTGGAGTTTCTCCGCCGCGGTCTGCACCCGGTCGCGCGCAGCCGCCGCGGCGACCTCGAGTTCCTCGATCGAGGCACGGGGGTCCTCGATCTCGGCCAGCCGCGCCTCGGCCTTGCGGCGCCAGTCGATCACCCCGTCGACGTCGGGTGCGTACTTGCGGACCAGGGTCTTCAGCTCGGCCTGACGCGCGAGCAACTTGTCGAGCTCCTCGGCGTCGGCCGGCAGGCTCGAGGTGAATGCGGTCAGTTCGGCACCGACATCGGTGATGACGGTGAGCGCTTCGGCCACGCGCGGCACGAGGTCGCGCAGGGTGTCGTCCGCCGCGGTCTCGAGAAGGGTCCGCACCGTTCCGAGACCCTCGATGACCGACGATCCCGAGTCGCCGGCGACGAGGTGGTGGGCTTGATCTGCGGCGCCGCGGATGGACTCCAGATCGGAGAGCCGACGGATGGTCGCGGTCAGCTCCTCGTCCTCGCCGGGCACCGGATCGACGGCGGCGATCTCGTCGATGCCGAACCGCAGCCGATCGGCCTCCTGCGCGAGCTCGCGGTGATTGGCGCGCCGGACATCGAGCTCGTCGAGCAACTCCACCCAGGCCGATCGGGCCTTGCGGTACGACTCGAGCGCCGCGACGGCCTTGGGTCCGGCGAAGGTGTCGAGCGCGGCCCGCTGATGTTCGGGGCGGAGGAGACGCAACTGATCGTTCTGGCCGTGAATGGCCAGGACCGCGGTGGTGAGTTGACCCATCACACCGACCGGCACCGATCGACCGCCCAGATGTGCACGAGAGCGTCCATCGGCGCTGACCGATCGGACCGCAATGACGGTGTCGTCGTCGTCGAGTTCGGCCCCGGTCGAGTCGAGGATCTCGGCAACGACCGGGTCCCGCTGCGTGGCGCCGTTGTCCGCGAGTCGAAACCGGCCCTCGACGATCGCCTTGGCCGCGCCGGTCCGGACCCGCGAAGCGTCGGCACGGGCACCCGAGAGCAGGTGCAGGCTGGTGACGATCATCGTCTTACCCGCACCGGTCTCGCCGGTCAGCACCGTGAATCCGGGATGGAAGCGCGCCTGCGCCTCCTCGATGACACCCAGACCGGTGATCGAGATCTCTTCGAGCACGCCTATGCCTGCCTCCCTCGCCATCCCGTGACCGGGAGGGCGAACTTGGTGACGAGTCGGTCGGCGAAGGGATCGGAGTCGATGCGGATCCAGCGCACCGACCGTTCGCTGCGTACGACCTCGACACGTGCGCCGGCGGGCACATCGAGCGCGCGCCGGCCGTCGCACAGCGCCAGCGCCGACCGTCCGTTCTTGTCCACCTCCACCGCGATCCGCGATCGCGGACTGGTCACCATCGGCCGCGCGAACAGTGCATGGGCGTTGTTCGGCACGACCAGGATGGCCTCCAGATCGGGCCACATCACCGGCCCGCCCGCCGAGAAGGCGTACGCCGTCGACCCGGTCGGCGTCGACACCAGCACGCCGTCGGCGCCGAAGGCCGAGACCGGGCGGCCGTCGACCTCGGTCACGAGCTCCAGGACGCCGTTGTTGCTCGTGTTCAGTACCGCGACCTCGTTGAGGGCCCAGCTGCACGCGGTCGGCGGATCCGGGTCGGTCGGGTCGACGATGGCGATGTCGAGGGTCATCCGCGGTTCGATCCGGTAGTCCCGGGCGATCAGCTGGTTCATGACCTCGTCGACGCGGTGCGCCTCGGCCTCCGCGAGAAACCCGATGTGCCCGAGATTGATACCGAGGACCGGGACCTCGGCCGGGTAGGCCAGCTCCGCGGCCCGCAGGAAGGTGCCGTCACCTCCCAGGACGATGACGAGCTCGCAGCCCTCGGCCGAGGCGGACTCGGCCGTGGTGACCTCGACGACGGCGCCCAGCGATCGCAGGTACTCGGGATCGACCGGGACGTTCGGGGGTCGAGGCGACTCGCCCTCGTTGTTCCGGTACAGCACGTCGTGATCGGGGTCGTCGCGGTCGAGCGTGTCGTGATCGACCACGCGGAGCGCGACGTCGGCGGCCGCACAGCGTCGGGCGATCGCCTCGATGGTCTCGATGACGTTCTCGCGTCCCGTATGGGCGACCACCAAGAACTCGCGGGCACCGGGGTCGTGGTCCGGCACCGATTCGTCGGTCACTGGTGGTTCCCTCCATCGAAGTGCGGCCTGGAAAGAGTGCGGTGTCGGAGAGCGGCGACGCCACCGACCCGAGCGGTCAGCGCGGACCCGCGGCGACCGCTTGTTCGATCATGGCTCGGAGTTCGTCCGGGGACCCGGTGGTGCGATCCGCGTCGGTCGAGTCCGACCGGTCGACCCTATCGCCCTGCCCCGACTCCCCGCCTGTCCGGTGGGCCCGCTCCTTGTGCAGCCAGAGGAAGAACTCCACGTTCCCCGACGGCCCGGGCAGCGGGCTCGCGACCACGCCCCGGGTCCGTAGACCGTGGGACGCGGCTTCGGTCGCGACCGCCAGGACCGCGTCGGCGCGCAGTTCCGGGTCGCGGACCACGCCGCCCGAACCCACCCGGTCCTTGCCGACCTCGAACTGCGGCTTGACCATCGGCAGCAGGTCGGCGCCCGGTGCGCAGCACCGGGCCAGTGCGGGGAGCACCAGCCCCAGCGAGATGAACGACAGATCCGCGACCACCAGGTCGACTTGGCCACCGATGGCGTCGGGCTCGAGGTGTCGGACGTTGGTCCGGTCGTGGACCACGACGCGTTCGTCGTTCTGCAACCGCCAGATCAGCTGTCCGTAACCGACATCCGCGGCGACCACCTCACGGGCGCCACGCCGGAGCAGGACATCCGTGAAGCCGCCGGTGGACGCGCCGGCGTCGAGGCAGCGACGCCCCTCGACCGTGAGACCCTCCGGCTCGAAGGCCTCGAGGGCACCGAGAAGTTTGTGCGCTCCCCGCGAGGCCCAATCGTCGCGTGGACCCTCGTCGACCACGATGGGGGTGTCACGGGTGACGCCGGTGGCCGCCTTCGAGGCGACCGTCCCGTTCACCCGGACCGAACCGGCATCGACGAGCTCGCGCGCCTGCTCGCGCGAGCGAGCTAGGCCCCGACGGACGAGTTCGGCATCGAGCCGTGCTCTGGTGGCCACGGTCAGGACCGCGTCGCCGGCGACGCCTGGCATCCGGGCGGGGTCATCGGCGGTCGACGGCGTCGAGGGCTGCGGTCAGCGAGTCATGGGCCTGTTCGAGAAGCCCGGCCTGACGTTCGAGCGCCGCAAGCGAGAACGTGTCGCCCACCGACTCACGAATTTCGTCGACCTGCGCGAGGATCTCGGACACCTCGGCGTCCACGTCAGGCAACTCGCCCACCCCATCAGCCGTGCCGAACCCGTCGGCCACCGGATCGAACTGCCGACGTGGCATCCCACCCGGGGTGGGCCGGGACGGACCTTGGTCAGCCGGAGAGGCGCTCGGGTGATTCATCGTGCACCACGCTAGCCGACGAGTGTGACACCGAGAGATTCGAGCTTGGTCCTCGCCGCACCCTCCGCGACCACCCGCAACTCGTCCGGATCCGCCGAACCGGCATCGACGGCGGACCAGGTCGCCGCGGCGAGAGCGGGCACCAGACCGGCCTCCGCCCCGGAGCCTCCGACCCGAATGGTCGAACCGTCGATCTCGATCTCCCATCCGGGCTGGTCGGACACCCGCACGGCGTCGATGTCGACGAACAGCCCGGCGAGATCCTCGAGAACGTAGGTGGGCCGCTGCTCGGGCGGAGCAGCCAGCAGATCGTCGACGGTGCTCACACCGGTGAGGACCAGCGCGCTCTCGATACCGACGGCGTGCCCACCCTCGATGTCGGTGTCGAGCCGGTCCCCGACGACCAGCGGTGCGCTCGCACGGGCACGCGCGATCGCGTCGGCCATCAACGGGGCGGCCGGCTTGCCCGCCACCATCGGCTCTTTGCCCGTCGCGTTGCGCAGCGCGGCAACCATCGAGCCGTTCCCCACCAGCAGACCACGCTCGGACGGCAGGGTGGCGTCGACGTTCGTCGCGATCCACAGCGCGCCGGCCCGGATCGCGAGGGCGGCCTCCGACAGCTGCGCCCACCCGGTGTCCGGCGAGTGCCCCTGGATCACCGCGGCGGGCCGATCATCGGCACTCCGCGTGACACCGACGCCGACCTCTCGGACCTCCTGCGCCAGACCGTCGGTACCGATCACCAGGGCGCGCGAGCCCGGTTCGAGATGTTCCGACAGCAGTCGGGCGCCCGACTGCGCGCTCGTCACGACAAGGTCGTCGGTCGCCTCGAACCCGAGTTCGCGCAGATGAGCGGCCACCTCGGACGGGCGCCGGCTCGCGTTGTTGGTCACGAAGAAGCGCGGTATCGCCAGGCGCGCGAGTGCGTCGAGGGCATTGGGCAACGCACGGTGCCCGGCGAACACGGTGCCGTCCAGATCGAGGAGAAGTGCATCGTGACGATCGACGAGCGCGACGACACCGCCGTTGTCCTCCGCAACGGACTCGTCCGAGGTCGATGGTGCGTCGGCGTCTTCCACTGTGGTCAGCGGACTCGGCACGCCTGCCACGATCGTCGACTCGGTGACCACCTCGTCGGTGGACACGGCTTCCGCTTCCGCATCGACCACAGAGGTGGCGTCCTCCTCGTCCTCGTCCACGTGCACTGCGCTCTCGGGCGGAGTCGAGGTCTGCGACAGATCGGCGGTTCCCGCAACGGTGTCGATGTCACGAGGGAGCGTCTCGGCTTCCGGAATGCTCGTCGCCGGATCGACAGATGGCTCACCGGCCGACACGGGCGCCGCGACGTCCGACGTGGGTGCCGCATCCGGTTCGACGCCGGAGACGGAGACAGGCCGGGCGTCGATGTCGGCAGCGACGCCGTTCATCGACACGCTCTCGCCCGGCACATCGTCGTTGGCCAGCTCGGTGAGACGGAACTCGGCGTCGGTCACGTCGTCGACGTCGGCAGCAGCAGCATTCATGAACCAGGTGATCGCGTCGTCCCGGCGGCCGGCCGCCTCGAGTGCCGACGCATACGCATAGAAGAGGCGAGCCGGACCCGTACCGAGTTGCCCCGGTGTGAGATTCTCGGCCTGGAGCGTGACGACAGCCTTCTCGGGTTCGCCCAGATCCATTCGGGCGCCCGCTTCGACGATCCGCATCTCCGTGGCGTCTTCGCCGGTCAGCGAGCGTCCCTCGTCACCACGGGCGATCTCGACCGCCCGCTCGGGCCGCCCGAGACCGCGCTCGCAATCCGCGATGAGCGGAAGCAGAGCAGGGTTCCCGGTGATGCGCTTGGCCGCTCGCAGCTCGGTCGCCGACTCCTGCCACTCCCCTGCGTTGTACGCCGCGATGCCAACGGTCTCGCGGACGACGCCGACCCGAGATGCGCGGGCGCGAGCTGCGCGTGCGTGCTCCAGCGCCTGCGCGGGATCCTCGAGCAGAATGCGCGACACCATCACCAGGTGCCGCGCGACGATCTCCGCGTTGGCCTTGTCGAGTGTCAACAGATCACGCCGCACCTCGGGATCGAGGTCGGATGCTGCTACGTCATCGGGCAGCGGAGGTCCGGGCTGCCGGCTGCCACGATCAGACCCCCGGTCACGCCCCGGACGATCGGGACGGCCGCCTCGGCCGCCGTCGCGTTGTCCGCGGGTGTCCCGCTGACCGCGCCCTTCGCGACGCGGACGATCACGATCATTCATAGCTGCCAATCTATGCTCTCGAACCTTGCTGGGAAGAGCCGACCGCCGATGACACCGGCGCGGCTGACACACGAGAAAGACCCCGTATCCGACGAAAGAATTTCATCGAATACGGGGCCTTTCTGAAGTTGTGTTCGGCGGTGTCCTACTCTCCCACACTGATTAGGGTGCAGTACCATTGGCGCTGGAGGGCTTAGCTTCCGGGTT
>NZ_JBEPPN010000013.1:0-130879 GCF_040547295.1 Gordonia sp. PvP123
AAGCGGTTCCTAGACAGCTCCACACCTCACTCGGAGGTCTTCCCTATGTCACGCCGACTCGCCGAACGCCGTACCTAACGTCCCGGGTCAGTACACCTAGTCGTCGGTGAGTTTCGCGCCAAAATCCGCTGCTACGCAATTGGTTGACAGTCCCGAATGATATTTACATGAGGCGTCACGAACCAAAATAGGAGCGCGCTGGCACCCGTCGGTATCCGTCTAGTCCAGTAGACGGGTCGAACCCCGCTGCGTCAACCGATACGCGAAACTCAGGGCCGGTGGATCTTCACATAAAAACACCATCCTGTCCATCGCCGGGAGTGCCGGTGCGCTGACCGACATCTTTGAAGGGTCGCATTGCACATACTGACGCCCGGTTCGCCACTCGACGTGGGTCACGGGATGCATCCGTCAGTCGCCCTTAGACGTGAAGAGACTGCGACGGCGATCGTCGTTGCGCTTCTTTGCGTGCTCGACCGGACTGCGACGGTCATGGTGGGGAAGTACGACAGCGAATGCATCGCAGAATGCAATGAGTCGGCGACAGCCGCGTTCAAGCTGACCGAACGCTGACGGACGCGGGAACCGATGCCGCCTGACCTCGAGGTCACTGGGGGGCGTTCGGGGGCTGCCGCGGCCGATCCGTTCTGCATGGCTCATAGCTCTCGCCGAATGGCTCCCGGATGCTGACTTGTTGCCGAGTTTCACGCCGGCCGCAGGACCGCCACGAGGAACTCTGACTTCTCGGTGAACGGCCGGACGTCCCAGGACTCCAGAAGCAAGTCCTGAACGAAACCGGCGGTGGCGGCGTTCTCGAGGAACTCTTCGAACGCATAGTCACGGCCGGCGCCGAATCCAATGACCGCGCGACCATCGTCGCGGAGGTGTGCGCGAAGTCGCTCGAGGACTGTGACGCGAGTGCTCGGTGCGAGGAACGCCATCACGTTTCCGGCCGAGACGATGAAGCCGAACGGTTCATAGATGCCGCGGGTGGGGAGATCGAGTTCGGCGAGGTCGTTCACCAGCCAGCGCGGGCCAGGATGGTCCTCTTCGGCAGCCTGGATGAGTACTGGATCGACGTCCACGCCGACAACGTCATGTCCGACCTCGGCGAGGTAGGCACCTACGCGGCCCGGGCCGCATCCGGCATCGAGAATGCGAGATCCGCGTGCGGCCATCGCGTCGACGAGTCTCGCCTCTCCGACCAGGTCGTTGCCCTCCCGAGCGAGGTCACGGAAACGTTCGACATACCGGCTCGAGTGGTTGGGATCCTCGGCGACCTTCTGCATCCAGATGCTCTGTTCGACCATGCCCGCATTCTGCCAAACGAAACATAGGAATCGACCGTACTAGTGGCGGCGGAGCACTGGTATGGATCGTGTTCGACGAACTGTAAAGAGCAAGTCCATGCGTAACGGCCAGCAGCGTGCTCGGAGGCTCCGGATCTACTTCGGAATCTGGTCGATTGTGGCGCGTAGGACCGCTTCGGCGTCGCCACACACTTGCGCAGTAGGAGGCGGGGTTGAGTCGACCAACGACACACTGGTGGACACGATCGCGCGGCCAGACTCGACAAGAACAGCACATTCTCCTTGACCGAACGAGTTCACTAGAACGGGGCGACCGTCAATCTCTATATCTGGAAGCCAAGTCGCGGCCGCCGAGTTCGACTCGCGATAGCCATTCAGGCCTTCGTTTGGGCGCTGCATGTTCCCTACATACTGGGAGACGGCGGACAGTTCGTCGTCGATGAACTCCCATTCGCAACCCCTGACCGTCTGAAAGTCAGACCCTGCTGCGTCTTGCACCGATTCCGGGTTCAGTCCGAATCGAACGAGAATTTTCTTTGACAGGGCGGTGCACGGTTCATAGGTCGTACCGTCGTTGTTAATACTCCACCGGTTCGGAAATTTGTTCTCGAACGGAAGTTTGCGCCCCACATCATCTGTCTGCCTAATGCTCGGACCGGCCGTGGACGAAGATGACTGATGGACCGTCGGGATAGGTGAACCGGACGTGGCGCAACCACCCACCGTCAGACTGACGACTATTACCGCCGCCAGCGACGCCGCACTTGTCCGCATACTCACGCTTCGAGTGTCTTAGCGCTCCGGTTGTCCGTACCTTCTAGCAGATCGGCAGCGCGTTGACACTGATCGCTAAGGTCTGCCGCGGTTGCGGCGTTGAGACGCCACTGTTCAGCCAGGGTCGAGACTGCCAGTTCGAGGGACGCTGCGAACCGCTGGCCTTCCACGCATTCGCCAAAGTAGTTAAATCGACTCGTTTTCGAAAGCAGGCGGAACGCTGTCGCCAGCTCGGTCGCGGCGTCTGCGGCAGCGGCTGAGCGTCGTTCCCACTGCGCGCGCTCCGAATGAAGGACATGTTGGTTACTTGTGGAGCTGACGGGGCCGGGCGCGCGAGAGCCCAGCAACAAAGAGTCGCCCCCAGGCAATGGTGTGGTCAACAGTCTCCCTCCCGACGGCGGTACCGACCAGCCATCCCCGTTCGGACAGACTAGTACGGCGCGACAGCTTCGCAAGGCAACTGTCAGCGGAAGACTCCCCTGTGCACACCAACGCGAGAACTCCCGCTTCATGATCTAGCATCAACCGGCACGGTGATGACTGCGGGGGAGTCCGGTGATGACGACATATGTCGGTGAGGTGCGGGCGTTTTTGTCCGGTTTCGGTGATCCACCTCGGCTCTATGATGCCCTCCGCGATGACACCCTCGCCGTTCCGCTCGATCTCGACGGGCGACTGTTCACGCTGGTCGAAGCCGGTATCCCGTGGATGCTGGCGTTCACGACACCGGAGCGTCTGCGAGATTTCGCCGAACTCACCGACAGGAACCCAGACGAGGTCCGCTACCTCGACGTTCCCGGTCACGCGCTCATCGACCGCGTCCTCGACCAGGCGCCCGAACCCACTGGCCTCGTCGTCGACCCCGCGACGCCGTCGACGATGACGTTCCCGCCGAGCCGCGAGCTGACGCCTCACTGCTACTACGACGACGAGGGCGAGGTAGTCCGATGACCGACAATCTGAGAGTCGACCCCGCCGACCTCACCAAGGCCAGCACCGGCATCAACGGCGTGATCGACGGGCTCGCCGACACCGGCGTCGGTTCGGACTACAGCGCCGCGCTCGGTCGGGGATACGGCGACCTCGACCTCGACGGCCGCACGATCGGGCACGCCGACCCGAAGAGCGGCCTCGAAGAGTACTGCGACCGCTGGGAATGGGGTGTGCGGGCGCTGGTCACCGGCGCGGCCGAGATCTCGAAAGGCCTCGGACTCGGAGCAAGCCACTACGAGCGTGAAGAGAAGTGGGCGGGCGACCAGATCAAGAACTACGCGATGGACATATTCGGCGACCCCAGCCTCACGCCAGACGAGATCAAAGACATGTCGTGGGGTGATCTGTGGGAGCACAACAAGAACGCCATCACCGACCCGCAGTGGGCCCTGACGCCTGAGGAGATGGCAGAACACCAGAGGTTGGGCCAGGAACTCAGAGGCACATTGATCGAGGACCTCGAGACCATCGCCCGTCACCAGGTCGACCCGTCGACACTCGTCACCGACACGATGGACGGGTTCGAGCGGGACGGATTCACCGCCGACTCGCCGGACACGGGGCCTCAGACCAGGCCGGGTGCACGGCCTGAGGCCAACTGAATGGGCCTCTTCGACGCCTTCGAAGACGGCAAGGAGTTCGTCGGGGGACTGGTCGACGGTGCTACCGAGATACTCGGCGGCGGTTTGCGCGCCGTTGGCCTCGACAGCATCGCAACCGGCGTCGAGGATTTCGGCGACGACGTCGCAAACTCGCTCGGCGCCATGCCCGACGAAAAGAACCTCGACCAGACCAAAGACCCGAAAGAACTGATCCTTGGCGACCCTCCGGGCATCACCGCCCTCGCCGACAAGTTCACGGGTTTCGCCAGGCAACTTTGTCGCTGCCGGTGAGGGTCTGCGTGGCATCTCAGTGGGCACCTGGTCGGGCACCGGCGCGGTGGAGTTCCGTGACGCCTCAGGCCGCCAGGTTCCACAGTGGTTCGCCGCTGGCGACGCAGCTTCGAAAGCTGCTGCAGCGCTCACTGGTTGGGCTGGCGTTGTGACCTTTGCGCAACAGAAGGCCGCCGAGGCCGTACGCATCTGGGAAGAGGGCGAGCGCAAACGGGACGAGTGGGTCACCAAGGCCAACATCTACAACGACGAGCTCGACGATTACAAGAACGATCGCCGCGACACCCCGCCCACACATCCGGGGCCCGATCCATGGCCCGCATACAAGGCCGAGGCGGAGCGGGTCCTGAAAGTCGGACGTGACCACCGCAACTCGTCGGCGCCGGGGGTCAAGGCCGAACTCAGCGGCGCCGCGAACATGGCACCACCCATGCCGTCGGCGTTCGACCAGGCGCGCATGACGGCCAGCGACGTCGGGACTGCCGGGCTCACCGGCTTCAACCACTTCGAAGCCGGTGTCATCGGGTCGGTCACCGAGGTCGTGAAGGGGCTCAACGCGCTGAGCCCGCAGAATCCGTACAACATCGCCAATCCTCATCAGTACATGCGCAATTCGGCAACCATGGTGGCGGGGATCGTGCACCAGGTCGCCCATCCCGACGAGGTCGTGCGGAACTTCGCAGGGGCCGGATGGTCGACGGATCCGTCGCAGGCGCTGGGCAACGTCATCGGCAATACGGTGATGATGATCGCGCCGGGGCCTAAGGGCGGCGGCGCGTTGACCAGCTTGCTGAAAAACACCCGCCACGTCCCGACCCCGTCGCCATCTCCGCACGTCGGCCCGACTTCGTTTCGCCCCGACGCCCCGCCCGCGCCACCACACCCGCCGACTGCCCCGCACGGATCGTCGCCCAACACACCTGGTGCCAGTCCCAGCGCCGAGCTGCCTGGGCGGCACGGTCCCGACATCCCCGTCGATCACGACGCACCTCCAGTCCCTCGAGCTGACGGCCCCACCCCGGAGGCCCCGGCGGCCAACCCTCCGTCGCCCGACGGCTCGCCGAATCCGGCTCCCGCGCCCGACGCCGGTGCACCACCGTCAGGCGTCGTCGACCCGCCGCCCACCGGGGGAACACCGGAACCTCCTGCACCGCGTCCCGACGCAGCCTCGCCGGATCAGCCCGTCGCCGGCGGACCTGTCGATGGCCCCGGCCCACACGCCCCCAATCCCGACGCCCCGGCCGCCGCGCCCAAACCCGAGCCGGCGCCGTCGCCTGTTTCAGACGGGCCGGGATCGCCGACGCCGGGCCCCGCGGACACTCCGACGGGGCCACGAAACCCGGGCGACGACGACCCGCCCGGACCCGACCGCGGCGACACCACCACGCCCGCGGCCGCGCCCGGTGGCGACCACTCACCCGGCCAGTCCACCCCCGGCACCAACGCCGTCGACCGCGACGGCGCACCGAGCCCGACGCACCACGAACCGTCGCCGGCCAAACCCGACGAGCCCGTCGTCGACCGGGCCCCGACAAAACACGACGAGCCGACGGGCGGACACCCACCCAGGCCCGACGAACCCACCACTCCCGCAACACCTCACGTGCGACCCGACGCAGACGCGCCTGGCCCACGTCCACTCGGTCCGCTGCATCCCGATGCGCCCACTACTCGACCCGACGCCGTCGAGACCCCCACGCGTACGCCCGACCATGCCGACACACCCGCAACCGGACCCGTCGCGCCGGTCGCCGGCCACCACCCGGTGTCGACGCCGCATGCCACACCGGATGCTGCGCAACCGAAGCCGGGCGCGACGCCGACCACTCCCGGCGCTCCGAGCCGGGCGGATGCCCCAGCGGCACCTCCGCGCACTCCCGACCACACCCCGGACCGCACGCCTCCTGCGCGCACCACGCCAGAATCCACCACACCGCGCGACGTCGACCGCGGTCGTCCGGTGCCGACAAACACCCATCATGTGCCCGAACCCGCCGTTCGGAACGCGCCGGACTCTGCGCCTCACCCGCCTCGCACCGGCCCCGACGATCGGCCGATCCCACCGACCGTGGTCCCGGACCGCCCGTTCACACCGGATCGCCCCTCGGCGGCCAACCCGCGCCCGGCGAGTCCGGACTCGACGTCATCACCGCGCGACCCCGGTCCGTCGAACCGACCTGACGGCGACAACTCGGACGGCTCCAACTCCACTCCCGACAACGACTCCGGCCAACCACACGACGCCGGGCAACCCGACCGCACCGACTCGGGCTCGACCGAACGCGCCGACACCAGCGAAGGCAACGAAACTCCCGAGCAGTGTCGCAGCAACGGTGAGCCGGTCAACGTTGCCACCGGCGAGTACTTCCTTCCGCTGACCGACGTTGACCTCCCGGGTGTACTGCCGCTCCGCCTCACCCATCGCCATCGCTCGCGGTACCGGTGGGGACGCTGGCTCGGACCGACGACACCGTCCACGTTCGACGCCCGCGCCATCGTCGCCGACGACCTGGTGACCATCGTCGACGCCGACGGCACCATGACGAATTTCCCCAAGCCGCAGGCGGACTCCGTGTCGCGAAGCGTGAAAGACACCGACTGGGAACTGCGCGCAACGGCGACAGACGGCTACCAGTTGACCCATGTTCGCACGCTCATCAGCTGGTTCTTCATCCCGGTTCCGAAGCTGGACGGCGTCGACGTCGCGGCCGGGAGCATCGCTGTCTCCGCCATGACGGACCGGCATCACAACCGCATCCGTTTCGTATTTGACGAGCACGGAAGGCCCTCGGCAGTCGAGCATTCCGCCGGCTATCGCGTCGATGTGCAGTGCGACGGCGCTCGAATCCTCGGGTACCGCCTGGTCGCGGGGGTCGACGGCGTCCCCGTCGACCACCAGCTGTGCACCTTCACCTACCACCGCGGCCATCTCGCCGCGTCGACCAACGCCGTCGGTGCGACAACGCATTTCGGCTACGACGCCGCGGGGCGAATGACCTGGTGGCGGGACTCGATCGGGATGGAGTACTGGAACCGATACGACGACCTCGGCCGTGTGACCATCCAGTCCGGCATGAACGGAGTCTGGTCCGGGCGGTTCGATTACCAGCTCCGGACGGCGGGTTCCGGGTCGATGACGACCTACACCGACGCCGTCGGCGCGACGACGCTGTACGGCATCGATGCAGACGATCGGGTGCGGCAGGAGATCGATCCGCTGGGCCGGATCATCCGGACCGATTACAACGACAGTCGGCAGCCGTTGGTGCTCACCGATGCGGACGGCGTCTCGACGCGGTTGCACTACAACGCCTTCGGTGATGTAGAGCGGATCGTCGGTCCGGACGGCGCGGCGACCGAGGTGAACTACGCGGGTCCGGGTCGCCCGGACAGGATCGTCGAACCGGGACCGATGACGACGCGTATCACCTATACCGACAGCGGAAATCCGCTGACGGTGACCGACAATGCCGGCGCGGTCACGTCGTACACCTACGACGAACATGGCGCGCTGACGTCGCATACGGATCCCGACGGCGTGGTGGTGCGGTACCGCAACAACGCCGCGGGATTGCCCACCGAGATCATCGACGTGCTGGGCAACTCGATGGGGATTGCGTACGACGCGTTTGGACGGCCGGTCGAGGTCGTCGACGCCGAGGGTGCCAGAACCGTTGTCGCGTACGACGCGATGGGGAACCGGACCAGGCTCGTCGCTCCCGATGGTGGACAGTCGCGGTGGGAGTACGACGGCGAAGGTAACTGCATCGCTTATTTCGATCCCGTTGGTGCGACGACTCGTTGGGAGTACGGCCACTATGACCTGCCGGTGGCGCGGGTCGATGCGGACGGATCGCGAACCGCGTTCACCTACGACACCGCCCGCCGGCTCGTCGCGGTCACCAACCCCGACGGTCTGGTGTGGAGCTACTCCTACAACGCCGACGGTTCGTTGCAGTCCGAGACCGACTTCAACAACGCGACAACGACGTACACCTACGACGCGGGCCGACGACTCGCCACGCGAACAAACGCGGCCGGACAGACTGTGGCGTTCGAGTACGACGCAGCCGGTCGCGTTGTCGCCGAACGCAGTTCCGACCCGCTGAACCCTGACTTCGACGGCGAGATCACAGAGTACAGCTACGATTCCGCCGGCCGGCCAGAGAGTGTCGTGGGTGTGTTCGGGCGGTGGCACTCGACGTACACCGCGGCGGGTATGCCGCAACTGACCGGCGTGAACGACGGCTTCACCGACTGGGTGATCGAGTCGGGGTGGACCGGCGCGGGCCGCATGGCGTCGGTGACGACGCCCACCGCAGTGCGTACGCGTTACGGCTACGACCCGCGCGGCGTGCTGGACTTCATCTCGTCGGCGGGTCGTACCTGCGACATCACCACCAGCGCCACAGGGCGCGAACAGCGTCGGCGCTTCGAGGGCACGGCGATCGACTCGGTGTGGGACCCGGTCGGTCGGCTCATCGGCCGGTCGGTTGCGACGGTCTCGGCCAATCCGGCGACGCTGAACTTCGGGTCTGGCGGCGCGGCTGGCGGGGGACCGGAACGAACTGTCGCACGAGCTGAGTACACGTACCGCCCTGATGGCATCCTGACCGCTTCTACGACGACGCTTGCCGATCGCGGCCGGACTGACTATCAGGTCGATGTGCTTGGACGGATCACCGCGGCGGTCGGTGTCTCCGGCTCGGAGCAACTGACCTATGACGCAACCGGCAACATCACCGTATACGGGATCTCAGCGGCCACGTCTCCTGATGCGCAAGATGCCAGCCAACCTCCGTCCCCTGAGGTGCGAAACGGCAGTCAGTCTCCGTTCCCTGAGGTGCGAGGCGCTAGCCAGTCTCCGCTCCCTGAGGTGCGAGGCGGCAGTGAGCCTCCGTTCCCTGAGGTGCGAGGCGGCAGTGAGTCTCCGTTCCGTGAGGTGCGAGGCGCTAGCCGAGCCTCGAAGGGTCCCCGCTGGCGATACTCCGGCACACTTCTTGTCGACGGCGGCCGGACGTCGTACCGGTACGACCCCGCGGGTCGCCTCACTTCGATGAGTCGCAGGCGACTGTCGCGGAAACCCGATGTGTGGCATCACGTCTGGGACGCTCACGACCGACTGCGCAGCGTGACCACTCCCGACGGGACAACGTGGACTTACACCTACGACCACTTGGGACGGCGACTCAGCAAGACCAACACGGCAAGCGGGGCGGTCACCCGGTTCCATTGGCACGGCGAGCAGATGGTCGAGCAGACGGAGTCGGCGCCTGGTACGTGGGCAGCCGCGTCTAACGCTGGCCTCGCGGTAACTACCTGGGCGTTCGCGCCCCACGCGTACACGCCTTTAGCTCAAACTCGCAGCACCGAATCAATCACGGCGTCGGACAGCGTTGACTTCGAGGACGGCGCACCTGATGGGGAAGTGAGCCTCAACCTGGGTACACGGGCGCCCACGCCGCATGCACCGCGCGACTGGACGCAGGCCGAAGTCGACCGAGAGTTCTTCGCGATCGTCACTGATCAGATTGCGTCTCCTACAGCACTCGTAGACCCAATCACCGCCGAGATTGCCGGGCACTCGGCGAGGACTTTATACGGCGGGAGCACGTGGGTCGGCTCCTCGACGCCGTGGGCGTTTCCCGGTCAATACGTGGACCCCGAAAGCGGTCTCCACTACAACCGCTACCGGTACTACCAACCGGGGACCGGAAGGTACCTGAGTTCGGACCCGCTGGGACTGGCACCCGCGCCGAACCCGCATACCTATCCGGACAATCCGGCGGTGGGCGCGGATCCTTTGGGGCTCGCGCCAACCGATTGTTCGACCGTCAACGACAACGGACCTGCGAACGACAGACCGCGGTTCGTGGTCAGCTCGGACGGTACGGTTATGCCGACCAGCCGGGCTGACCTCGAAGACGGATTCAGACGAGCCGGTTTCCCGGCAAGCCCGACGAGAAACTACGACGGCATGGAGTACGTGATGCCCGATGGCAGCAGAGTCCGAGTCATGGACGCCCAGACCACCCAAGGGGGTGCCGGTCAGAGGGCGTCTTTCGAGAATGCAAACGGGCAGGCAGTCGGAATCGACGGCAAACCCGTTCAGCCTCCCCGCGGACTGACCAAACCTGAGCGTAAGGCGTTTGTCCGCGAACGAACTCACGTGGAGCTGCACTGATGTCCACACTCGCAATCGCGCGCCATGCACTGCCATTGCTTGTTTCGAGCTGCGAATTGATGGAGTTCAACATGAACTTCGCCGGCGAGGGCTGGCATCTGAACGCCACGTGCGACTTTCAAATCGAGGTCGCCGGTCACATCTTCACTGACGAGTCCGCACCGGAAGAGTTGCGGGAAATAGAGCGCAACGCAGTAGGCAGATCGATCATCTCTATCGAGTCGAACCCCGATATGGACGACCCGACGTTCTACCTAGACGACGGCACCCGGATATCGCTCAAGGCCGATCCGGACGACCCATACGAACCCTGGACAATGCGTATCCCGAACATTACGTTGCTGGGGAGTTCACCAGCCCAGGTCGACGCCGCTAAGTCAGATCAGGCTGCACTCGCACCCGGGGAATTGACACACCTGGGCGACGTGATCAGCGTCCAGACCTTCCCGCCCGGATGGTCCATGTCGGGCCGCAAGTGGCACCTCGTCGTATCGTGCCCATGGCAACGCAGCTTCGACGGTACAGCGTCTGACGTCCAGTCAGGTGACGTTCCTGAGCTATACCTAGGGAGGCGACTCGATCGCTTCGAGTACGAAACCCACCGATGCGCACTAGAATTCGACGACGGATCGCGAATTGATGTAACCGCTGACGACGGTAGACAGCCCTGGTTCTTGAAGTTCGGCGACGACAACCTTTTGATCGTGGGACAGCCTATACAGCGCGAGTCTTGACCGAGGCGGCTGTCGTGTCGCCCCGTACGACTCATCCTGACGCTCAAACGATGTCCGGCGAAGCAGGTTTCGACGAACCCGCCTCGCCGGATGTCGCTTCAGACAAGGCCCCGCCTACGCAGGCAGCGCAGTCCTGCTGGTCTCACGAATGGCGAGGAGCGTGACTGTGCCGATCAGGCATACGCCGACGACCCAGTAGGCGGGCGACATGGCGTTCCCGGTCGATTCGACGAGCTGGGCCGCCACGTACGGCGCGGTCCCGCCTGCGGCGATGGTGCCGATGTTGAACCCGAGCGAGACACCGGTGTAACGGGTGGCCCTGGGGAACAGCTCGGTGAACAGCGGGAACGCAGGCACCTGTACGACACCGTTGAGCGTCATGTAGACGAAGTAGACGAGTCCGACGACCACGATGCTGCCGGTGGCGCCGAGGATCATGAACGCGGGGAACGCGATCACGATGTAGGTGAGGTACCCGAAGAGCAACACGGGTCGGCGCCCGAAGCGGTCGGTCATCATGCCGCTGATCGGGAACGTGGCGCACGCCAACGCGATGGCGATCGCCGAGGTCCAGTAGACGGAGTCCTTGCTGAAGCCGAGGTCGTTGATCAGGTAGACGTTGAAGTACGTCAGTCCGATGTACCCCGACCCGTTCATGGCGATCGCGATGCCGACCACCTTGAGGACCGACCTCGGGTTGTTGCGCACGACGTCGAGCAGCGGGCTCTTGGCGACCTCCTGCTTCTCGGCCATTTCCTCGAACTCCGGTGTGTCCTCGAGCTTCATGCGCACCCGGAGGCAGATCAGGGCGAGCGGGAGTGCGAGGAGGAACGGGATCCGCCATCCCCACGACTCCATCTGCTCGTCGGTCGTCAGGAGGGTGACGAGACCGACGACAGCTGCGGCGACGGCAAATCCGAGCGTCGAACCGATCGGGGTGAAGGAGCCGAAGAAGCCGCGACGGTGCGCCGGGGCCGACTCGGCGATGTAGGTGGCGGCGCCGCCCACCTCACCGCCGGCGGAGAATCCCTGAGCCAGACGCACCAGGACCAACAGGATGGGCGCCAGGACTCCGATCGACGAATGGGTCGGCAGCAGACCGAGAATGCCGCACGCAATACCCATGCACACGACGGTTGCCACCAGGGCCGAGCGCCGCCCGCGGCGGTCGCCGAGACGGCCGAAGAAGATGCCGCCCAAGGGCCGCGCCACGTACGCGACACCGAACACCGCAAGCGTTGCGAGGATCGACGTACCAGGACTGTCCGACGGGAAGAACAGTGGCGCGATCACCACGGCGAGGAAGCCGTAGACGGCGAAGTCGTAGTACTCGATCAGGGTTCCGACGCCGCCAGCGATCGCGGCCCGCCACGCCATGGCCGGCGACTTCTGCGGCTCCCCGGCTCGATGCGGTTCCGGCATCGGGGCGCCGGCGGGTCGGTCGTCGGCCCGGATGGGCTTCTCCACGTTGGTCATCAGGGCTGTCCTTGTCGTGCGGGGGAGTGTTCGGCGAGCAGGAGCTGGTAGGAGCCACCCGCTTCGATGATTTGAATCGTGCGGGGGTTGGGTGGGGTGCCCACGAGTTCCTCACCGGCGGGGGTGCGCAAAGTTGCGGCACGCCAGTCGAGAACGATCGGCTCGTCGACCGATACGGCCGACGACACCCCGGGAATCGTGATCAGCGGCATGCCGTTGAACGTCTCGCCCCGCCAGAAGCCGGGGGAGAACGATTCGGCGACGATTGCCGAGATCCCGGCATTGCGCAGTGCCACCATCGGCGGGTAGTGCGGATGCCCGTACCCGAAATTGCGTCCGCCGACGATGATGTCGCCAGGGCTCACCCGATCCGCGAAGCCGGGATCGTACGCGCTCATACACACCGAGCGAAGGTGGTCGGGATCGTAGGACTTGATGTTGGAGACGCCGACCACCAGATCGATGTCGAAGTCGTCGCCGAAGATCCACGCAACCTTGCCCTCGATCAGCTCGGGTGGCGGCGGGTAGCTGCTCATCGGACCGACTCCGCGATCGAACCGCTGACGGCACTGGCGGCGACGGTGTACGGCGAACCCATGTAGATGTTCGCCTCCGGGCTGCCCATGCGCCCGTTGATGTTGAGAACGCCTGTCGAGATGCAGTTCTCACCGGGTTGCAGCGGCTGCTGATAACCGAAGCAGAAGTCGCAACTCGACATGGCGATCGTTGCGCCCGCCGCGCGGAGGACGTCCAGCAGGCCCTCCTTCTCGGCCTGGTCCAGGACCTCGCGTGACGTGGGAACCACGTTGAGTTCGACGGTGGGCGCGACCTTCCGACCGTCGAGGACCAGTGCGGCCGCGCGAAGATCCTCGATCCGGCCGCTGGCACACGAACCGATGAACGCGCGTGTGATCGGCGTGCCTTCCAGTTCGCGGGCGGTGGCGGTGTTGGCAACCCGCGCCGATCCCGGTCGAACCACCTTGGGCACGAGTGCATTCAGATCGATGGTGTGCCGAGCGGCATAGACGGCATCGGGATCGGGGTGGACGGGTTCGAAATCCGTTCGCGCGACCTTCCGCGCGTAGTTGAGAGACAACTCGTCGGGCTCGAACACCGCCGAGACCGCACCCGTGAACATCGCCATCCCACACAGGCCTTGGCGATGGTCGATCTTCATGGCCCGGGCTCCTGGCCCGCCGAACTCCATGACCTGGTGGGCGCAACCGTCGGCCCCGACCATCTCGATGATGGTGTGGACGAGGTCGCGGCTGTCGACGCCCTCGGGGAACTCCCCGACGAGGTCGAATCGGGTGGTCGCCGGAATGTCGAGGTGGATCTGCCCGGTCACCCACGCCTCGATCAGGTCCCGTCGGATGCCCCAGCCGAGTGCGTTGAACGCTCCGACGCCACTGATGTGACCGTCGAAGTGGACGAGGAAATCACCGGGGATCGCGAGCCCCAGCTCTGCTGTGAGCTGGTGCCCGATGCCCTGCGCCTCGTGCAGCTCGATGCCGTAGAACGCACACCAGTCGCGCGTCACCTGATGGACCTCGGCCTCGCGTTCGTTGCCCTTCGTCAGCATGTGATCGATGAACACGACATATCTGCTCGGGTCCTCGAGCTCGGTGATCCCGAAGTCGTCGCGCATCTGCTTGAACATGACGTCGGTGTACCCGGGGAAGTCGTAGGCGATCATGCGTGACGGCCGAACCGCGTGATTCTCTCCGGCGCGCGCGGACTCGAGACCGGTGGCGCGGGCGAGGATCTTCTCGGTGATCGTGTGGCCCATCGTCATCACCGCGCTGCCGGGAGGTATTTGCGCTGCATCGCCTCGACCTCGCCGAACCCGATCAGATCGACGAACTCGTGGTGCGGAAGCGCGTCGGCACTGACGTCGGCGGGAGCTTCGCCGGCGGCGAGTCGTCGCAGCGTGTTCTGGGCGGCGCCGGTGACCGCCATCAGAACCTGGGTGGGCAACAGTGCAAGTCGAACACCGATCTGGCCGAGCACTTCTGGGGTGAACTCGCGTTCGGTCCAGGTCGACGCGGTGAGAGTTGCCATCAGCGGCACACCGACTTCGGAATGGCACCGCTCCCATTCTTCGACGGTCTCGAACGTCTTGGTGACCGGCATGATCATGTCGGCGCCGGCCTCGACGTAGGCGTGCGCGCGACGCATCGCTTCGTCACCGCGCGCGTCGGTGCGTGCGATGAGCAAGACGTCTGCCGGACTCGCGTCGCGTACCGCCCGGATCTTCCCGGTGGCCTCCTCGACGCTGATGAGGTCGACCGGGTCGCCGACGCAGATCGGGCACGACTTCGGCGAGACCTGGTCTTCCATGAACATCCCGCCGACACCGGCGTCGACGAACTTCGACGCCGTGCGCGCTGCGTTGACCGCATTGCCGTAGCCGGTGTCGATGTCGGCGACCAGCGGGAGCGTCGAGGCCGAGCGAATCGTCCGGACGGCCTGAAGGTTCTCGGTCATCGTGTAGAGCTCGGCGTCGGGCAGACCCAATGCGGCCGAGACAGCGAAGCCCGACGCACAGAGCGCGTTGAATCCAGCCTGCTCGGCCAGGCGTGCGGTCAGACCATCCCAGACACCGGGGGCATAGACGAGACCGCGTGACGTGAGTTCCTTGAGCGAGGGTGCGCTCATGCAAATCATCTCCGTTTCGTTATGCGGAATGCATATCGTAATACGTAACGAGACGCTAAGGTGGTCTGAGTCACATGTCAAGAAGCCTGTACAGAGTTGTCTTCGTAAGATGTCGGAGACGGTCGCCCTACTACCCGGAAGCGAGACACCGTTCGTGGCAACGTTCGCCGATTCCGAGACCCCCTCGAGCCGGGAGGTCGTCGGTGCCGTGCTGAAGGCCTGCACCCTGCTCGAACACTTCAGTGCCGACCGGCCGTCGTGGACCCTGAACGAGCTCACCTCGGCCAGCGGGATGAACAAGACGACCGTCCACCGGCTCATGGCCACCCTCATTCACGCCGGGTGGATCGAGCGCACCGACGGCGGCGCCTACCGCGTCGGCCTGCGGGTCTTCGAAGTCGGCTCAGCCGCCTTGAGTGACCTCGACATTCGCTCCGCGGCAAAGCCGTTCATGACCGAACTCGCCGGCGACTTCGGAGACACCGCCTACCTCATGGTGCCCGCGGAGCAGGGCGCGGTCTGTATCGACCTCGTGGAGGGGAACAGCTCACTCGTGGTCGCCGGCATCTCGGTGGGCACCGTCCTGCCGTATCACGCGGCAGCTGGACCCACGGTGATGCTCGCGATGTCGGATACGTTGCGCGCCAGATGGATCAACGATCGGCTGCCCGCATTCACCGATCGGACCCTGACCGACGCGGCGGCATTGACTCGCCACCTCGATCGCATTCGCGAAATCGGCTACTCCGTGAGCGACTCGGACTACCTCGATGGGGTGGCAGCCGTCGCCGCGCCGATCACGGACCGATCGGGTGATCTGATCGCCTCGATCAGCATCGGCGGTCGGATCGAGGGTTTCGCCGGAGATGCGCTGGCAGCAAAAGTCAATCGAGTCTGCGACGCCGCAGCTCGGATATCCACAGTGCTGCAATCCGTTCCGCGATGAATGTGGTGCCATCTCGGACAACGACAACGATCCCACCGGCAAGAGCCGGTGGGATCGTGTGTGCTGCAGGGTCAGGCAACCGTCACGGATGCACGCCGCGCTTGTTGAGCCACGCCTGCGGATTGATTTTGGTGCCGTTGGCATCCCAGACCTCGTAATGGAGGTGGGGACCGGTGGACTGGCCGCGGTTGCCGACGGTCGCGATCTTCTCACCGGCGCGGACCTTCTGGCCTGGGTGCACGAAGCTTTCGTTGACGTGTCCGAAGACGCCGACGGTGCCGTCGTCCTGCTTCACGCGGACCCACTGGCCGAAGCCGGAGGCCGGGCCGGACTCGAGGACGACGCCGTCGGTCACGGCGTAGATGGGGGTTCCGACTTTGTTGGCGATGTCGACTCCGTTGTGGTGGGTGCCCCAGCGCGGGCCGTAGCCCGAGGTCACGGTGCCACTGACCGGCTTCACTGCCTTCTTGAATCCGGGGAGGTCGGAGCTGCCCGGGCCGAATGCCGACGGCGGCAGGACGTCGCGAGCGAGGTCGTCGATCTCCGGCGGCAGGACCAGACCGGCCGGGAGCTTCACGTTGTCGGGCAGAGCGATCTTCGGCGCAGGCGGGGGAGCGGGCTGCGCCGTCGCCTGCGCGGCGGTTCCGGCAGTCAGGCCGACCGCGCCGACGAACGCGGCCAGAGCGCCCGTGTGCAGCGCTGTGCGGGTGGCAGAACGCGAGGTGGCACGATGGCGTCCGGGGCGCCGAGTGCTCGACGTCGAGTCGAACAGTGCGCGGGTGGCGGGGCGCGTCGCAGAGTCGGTGTTCAGTCGGTGAAGAGGCAAAGCGTTGTCCATCTCAGTTTGGGTAACAGTTCGGTATCGGCAAGGACACGGCGAGGTTACCCACGGCGACTTAAGCAGACCCTGAGAAGTCACGATCAGTGCGTACAGAACCACTGCTCACACGGCCTGAGAGATCCGGGTCACAGCACCCGAGATGGTCGTGGCACGGTGGAAACATGCCCGAACCCGAGCACACCCCGGACGGCCACCACATCATCGTCAACGGCCGGAAGTGGCGAGCGACGGATCCACTGATCCCGGACGACCGCCGGTCCGAACTCCAGTCGATCCTCATGGCGTGGCGTCGGGACGTGAAGCGGACGAACGGCGCACCCGAGTCACGTCGGGGCGTCCAGGCGGCGAAGGTCGCGCTCGGGGAGCGCGGAACCCCGTGGTGGGAGCAGACCGACGAGGAGCGTCGCGAGCGGTGGGAGGCCGACGTCGCGCGACCTGAGGACTGAGTCCTATCGCGGCAGCAGCGACTCCGCGGCATAGCGGCCGGCCCGCTCGAAGCTCTCGCTCACCTCGAAGCCGGGATCGATCTGCCAGTACCGCATGCTCGACACATAGATGGCAGCCACCATCTGGGCGAGGAACTCCGGCGGGTGGTCGGTGCGTACATCCTGCTGTTCGACGCCGCGCTCGATGAGCCGCAGTACCTCCGAGGTGAATACATGGCTGCGTTCGCCGAGTGTCCCGGACATCGACGAGATCCGTTCGATCTCGCTCGTCACCGTCCGCATGTAGTCCGGGTCGGCGACCGACGACCGCGCGAAGTCGACGAACACACCCACCACGCGCTCATACGTGCTGAGCGGCTTGCCGAGCATGGCGTCGACGACATGCGAGAACGTCCCCATCAGCTGCCCGTACAGCTCGGTGAGCAGATCGTCCTTGCTCGGGAAGTAGTTGAAGAACGTCGCCCGCGACACCTCGGCCCGCTCGGCGATCAACTCCACTGTTGCGGCGCTCCCGTCGGACGCCAGCAGTTCGCGCGCAGCGATCAGCAGGCGCTCACGCGTCTGCTGCTTGTTGCGTTCCCGGCGGCCGATGGCCGGAGCTTCGGTCAATGTGGTGCCTTCCGTACGAGCGGGGCGACCCCGACCGACCAATTCTTGCATTCCGCCACCAAAGTTTGGATGGTCGTCTAACTTTTGCCTCTGAGTCCAGAGTGAGTTCGCCGGCAGCACGTCGACGAGGCCACGCGAGTCGACCGCGGGGGGTCTTCCGGTGCCGGACCGACGATCGATGCTGCCGTGCGCATGGATCGCCTCGAAGGCCGAGACTCATTGCAGGACAGATTATTTCGAAACCATCCAGCGACGACGACCCGACGGTTACAGTCGCCACCGAGTCATCAAATCCGACATTTCGTCCCATCTCCACACCAGGGGACGGCGTCGTGTCGAATCACGATCGAAGGGGATCGCATGAAATCACCCAGTTCACTCAGGCGTGTGCTTCGGACCGCGACGGTGATCGGCTGTTCCGGGGTGCTCGCGCTCGGAGCGCTCACGGCCTGCGCCGACGACAGCTCGGAGAGCTCGACTGCGGGCGAGACCAGCCAACTCCCCAGCAATCCGGCGACGGGCGACCCGGTCAAGGTCGGCCTGATCGTCCCCGAGGGCGGTGCGGTGACGACGCCGATGGTGCGCGAGGGCAGCGAAGCCGCCGTCGAATACCTGAACAACAACGGTGGCGGCATCGGCGGCCATCAGATCGAACTGGTGGTGTGCAAGCAGCAAGAAGAGCCCGCCTCGGCCACCAAGTGCGCGAATCAGATGGTGGAGCAGCAGGTTTCGGTTGTGGTCTCGCCGCTGGGCGCGCAGGGTGCGGTCATGCTGCCGATCATCGCGGGCGCCAAGATCCCGTTCGTCGCGCAGGCTCCGGTGTCACAGGCCGAGATGGCGACCCCCGGCTCGTTCATGCTGTCCGGCGGGATCGTCGCCGTTCTCGCGGGACAAGCCGCCACCGCGGCCAAGGACGGACTCAAGAAGGTCACCCTGATCATCGGCGACTCCGGTGACGCAGCCGCATCGGTGAAAGCGCTCGGCGACCCGATGTTCCAGCGTGCCGGTGTTGCTCTCAACGTCGTCACCGTGCCGGTCGGCGCCGCCGACCTGACACCGCAGATCACCGCCGGTCTCGCCGACAACCCGGATGCGGTCAGCATCCTCGGCGACACCCGCCAGTGCATCTCGGTCCTCAAGACGCTGCAGACCGTCGCCCCCGACGCCTCGAAGTACCTCATCGCCAGCTGCCTCGACAAGCCCGTTCTCGACGCCGTCGGCAACGAAGCGGTCTCCGGCGCCAAGGCGTTCACCACGGTCAACCTCAGCTCCGACGACCCGAGCGTCACCCAATACCGCAGCGTGATGGCGCAATACGCGCCCGACACCGACCCGGCGGGCCTCGCCTACATCGGGTACCAGGTCATGACCGCTCTCGGCGAACTGACCGGGCTCGAGGGCACCGTCAGCGCCCAGACGTTCACCACCGCACTGTCGCAGGCGAAGAACGTCCCGCTGCCGGCCGCACCCGGCATCACCTTCACCTGCGACGGCAAGGCCTTCCCGCCGCTGACGTCGCTGTGCAGCAAGGCGATCCTGGTCAGTGACGTGACCTCCGACGCCAAGCTCGAGAACACCGTCGTCACCAACAACTAGTTCCTCTCCAGATCGGGGGTCGCGTCCGCGCGACCCCCGATCCCCGCACTTCCCAGTGGGAGTTCCATGACTGACCATCTCGCGTTCCTGGTCCTCGGCCTCGGCAACGGCGCCGTCTTCGCCGCCCTCGGCCTGGCGCTGGTGATGACGTTCAAGAGTTCCGGCGTCGTCAACTTCGCCACCGGAGCCGTCGCCCTGTACGCCGCGTACACGTATGCGTTTCTGCGCCAGGGGGAACTCCTCAACCCGATACCCGGTTTCCCGGCGACCATCTCCCTCGGCTCCGACCTGGGAGTTGCTGGGGCGCTGCTCATCTCCGTCGTCGTCGCAGCGATCCTCGGAGTCATCCTCTACCTGCTGGTGTTCCGCCCGATGCGCGCCGCCCCGGCCCTGGCCAAGGCCGTCGCCGCGATCGGTCTGATGCTCGTCATCCAGGCACTCATCGCGCTTCGGGTCGGCGAGAACGCACCGAGTGTCGGCCCCATCTTCAAGGTCGACACGTTCACGATCGGCTCCAGCGCGGTTCCGACGGACCGTCTGATGCTCGCCGTGGTCATCGTCGGCCTTGCCGTCTGTGCGGGACTCGTCCTGCGCTACACACGCTTCGGCGTCGCGACCGAGGCTGCCGCCGAATCCGAGAAGGGCGCACTGGTCACCGGACTCTCGCCGGGCCGCATTGCCGTCGCCAACTGGGCGCTGTCGTCCGCCACCGCGGGACTCGGCGGTGTACTGATCGCACCGATTGTTCCGCTGAACCCGGTGGCCTACACCATGTTCATCGTGCCGGCCCTCGCGGCGGCGCTGGTCGGCAACTTCACCGCGATCTCGATCACCGTCGGCGCCGGACTCATCATCGGCATGCTGCAGTCGGAAGCCACCAAGCTCCAGACCACCTGGGACTGGATGCCCGACGCCGGTGTGGCCGAGGCAGTCCCGCTCATCCTCATCATCGGGTTCCTGCTCATCCGTGGACGTCCACTTCCCGGTCGGGGAGCGGTGACCCGCAACGACCTCGGCCGGTCGCCGCGTCCCGATCACCTGCTGATCCCGGGAATCGTCGGTGTCGTCGTCGCGGTCCTGGCGCTCGTCACCACTTCCGGCAGTCTCCGCCTGGCAGTCATCGCCACGATGATCTACGCGATCATCGCGCTGTCTCAGGTCGTCGTCACCGGGTACGCGGGCCAGGTGTCCCTCGCGCAGCTGACCCTCGCCGGTGTCGGCGCCTACGCGCTCAGCCGACTCACCGACGACCTGAACATCCCGTTCCCGCTCGCACCGCTGCTCGCCGCCTGCGCTGCGATGGTCATCGGCGTCATCGTGGGCCTGCCCGCGCTTCGGGTCCGCGGGCTACCGCTCATGGTCGCGACCCTCGCGCTCGCCGTCTTCTGCGAAGCGTTCTGGTTCCGCAACCCGTCACTCAACGGCGGACTACAGGGTGCGCCAGTCGACGCGCCGTCGATGTTCGGCATCGATCTGGGAATCGGTGCGGGCGAGGGCTATCCGCGCATCGCGTTCGGCGTCCTGTGCCTCGTCGTGCTGATCCTGGTCGCGTATGCGGTGGCAGTTCTGCGCCGCAGCGGACTCGGCGCGTCGATGTTGGCCGTCCGCGCCAACGAACGGTCCGCGGCCGCGGCCGGGATCAACGTCGGCGCAACCAAACTCATCGCCTTCGCGATTGCGTCCTTCCTCGCCGGCCTCGGCGGATCGCTGCTGGCCTACCAGCAGACCCTCGCCACCGCGGGCAGTTACGCCGTCTTCGCCGGGATCGGACTCTTCGCGGTCTTCTACATCGCAGGCGTGACGTCGATCTCCGGAGCGATCCTCGCCGGGATCATCGCCCCGGGCGGGGTCATGTATTTCGCCGCCGACAAGTACGCCTCCTTCGGCGACTACTACATGTTGATCAGCGGAATCCTGCTGGTACTCACCGTGGTCACCAGTCCCGACGGCATCATCGGATACCTGCACAAGATCCCGCTGCCGGGTCGACGCCGCCGCCCGTCACCGACGCAGGTCGACGATCAGTCCGTCGCGACTGCGCCGGTACCTTCGCCGACCAACGGCAAGGTGCTCCTCTCGGCCCGCGACGTCACGGTGCGCTACGGGGCGGTGACCGCTGTCGACAACGTCAGCTTCGACCTGCGTTCCGGCGAGATCGTCGGCCTCATCGGTCCCAATGGTGCCGGCAAGACGACCCTGATCGACGCCATCAGCGGTTTCGCGACCGCGGACGGAACCGTGACCCTCGGCGGCACAACCCTCAACGGCCTTGCACCGCATCGTCGCAGCAGGGCGGGGCTCGGTCGGACATTCCAGGACATCGAGCTCTACGGCGAGCTGTCGGTCGCCGAGAATCTGGCGATCGCCGCACGTCGCGCACCGGGCGACACTGCGGACAACGTCCGCGACGTCCTGGCGATGCTGGAGATCGGTCACCTCAGTGAGGTTGCCGCGGCCGACCTCTCGCAGGGACAGCGTCAACTCGTCGCAGTCGCGCGGGTGCTCGCCGGCCAACCCGAGGTCGCGTTGCTCGACGAGCCGGCCGCCGGGCTCGACAGCACCGAGAGTCGGTGGCTGGGGGACAGGTTGCGCGCTGCCCGGGCGCACGGTGTCTCGATGGTCCTCGTCGATCACGACATGGATCTCGTACTCAGCCTCTGTGATCGGGTCATCGTTCTCGACCTCGGCGCCGTCATAACTGAAGGCACCCCCGACGAGATCCGACGGTCACCGGCGGTCGTCACCGCCTACCTGGGCACGCCGTCATCGGCGGCTGCGGGAATCGGCGAGCCCGATGAGCTCTCGCCATCGAACGGCGCTGGCTCCGAACCTCATTCGACGACCAAGGAGATGACGCCGTGACTGTGCTCGAATGTCGCGGGCTCGACGCCGGGTACGCGCGCGGCAAGGCCTGCGTCCACGGTCTCGATCTGTCTGTCGAGGCGGGCGAGATCGTCGCGCTGCTCGGTCCGAACGGAGCCGGAAAGACGACACTGCTCACGACGCTGGCCGGTCTTCTGCCGCGCCTCGGCGGCGAGGTCAGCGTCGCCGACCAGTCCGTACGTGCGGGGGAGGCACGCGCAGCGGTTCGCGCCGGGCTCGTCCTGGTGCCCGACGACCGGTCGCTGTTCAAGCAGCTGACGACACGACAGAACCTGCAATTGGCCATTCGACGACGCGGCGCGGCTCGGACCGAAGCGATCGACCGGGTGCTCGACCATTTCCCCGCCCTGCGTGCGCGATTGAAGGTCGCAGCCGGGGAGCTGTCCGGGGGAGAGCAGCAGATGCTCGCGATTGGTCGCGCCCTGTTGCAGCAACCCAAAGTGCTGCTCATCGACGAACTGAGCATGGGCCTGGCGCCCATCATCGTCGAATCGATTCTGCCGGTCCTGCGGAAGGTCGCCGACACCGACGGCGCCGCAGTCGTTTTGGTTGAACAGCACGTCCGGCTGGCGCTGGACGTCGCCGACCGGGCGGTCGTCCTCGTCCACGGCGAAATCGCGCTCGCGGATTCCGCCGCCGCCCTCGCGAATGACATCGGACGGATCGAGGAGGCGTACCTCGGGACTGCCCGGGCATAGGTGGCACCTCAATCGATCACACCCGGTGACGATGGACCACGGTCGCGAGTCGTTCGAGGGTGTCGGTCATGCCCGCCCGGAGATCGGACTTCCGATCCGGCAGACCATACAGCGGGCCTATCACGAACCATCCGAGCAAGCTCAGCGGCCGGGTCACCTCGTACGATTCGGTGACTCTTGTGCCGCCCGCCTCGGCCTCGAACCGATACCTCCATCGAAGCGTGCCGGCGATCTTCTCAGTGCGTTCGAAGGTGAATTCGCGGCCGCGGTCCGCCACCGTGACAACGGGTTCGTTGTGCCAGTCCGGTCCACGGCCCGCGGAGTTCCGGGCACGGAACCGCGCTCCCACCGCTGGACCCGTGGCTCCATCGAGCCACTCCACATGCGCGATCTCCGCCGACAGCTCGGGCGTCCGCGTGACGTCAGCGACGATGTCGTAGAGGTCTTCCGGGTTCGCGTCGATGTGACGCGACACCGAATCACTCGTGAGTTCTTGCCGCATGACAGTTCCTTTCCTGGTGCCCGAGGCCGGCTCAGGGCGAGTGGTGATGCACCCACATTCGTAGGGCGTCGTCGAGTAGTCGGGAGAAAACACCCGACTCGAAGGTCGCGTCGGGTTCATTCGACATCTGCTGCGAACCGATGCCCGACACGACTGCGGTGAGGAGGCGGAAGGCGTCCTCGGAGTCGGCGGTCGGGCCCAATTCGCCGGCCGAGACCGCGGTCGCCAAATCCGCACGGGCTTGGTCGACGATGGCCCGAGCGGGAGCGAAAGCTGCCTCGCTCGGCTCGAATCCCGGTATGGGACGCCAGAACAGCAGCGCCGCCAGCCCCGGTTCCTGCACCGACCACCGGACTATTGCCCTCGATTGTTCGAGGAGGCGGTCGAGGCCGGGGTCGCGGTCGACGCGGGCGGCGTCCACATACCGGATCAGTTCCAAATTCCCCGTCTCGAATAGACGGTCGTACAGGGCATTCAGCGACGGGAAGTACTTGTACAGCGATGGTGGTCGCATTCGCATGCGCCGCGCGATCTCCGATATCGACACGGCACCGGCGCCCTGCTCCGCGACGATATCGCGGGCGTGACCGATGGCCTCGTCGATGGTGGTCTGTCGACGGTCAAGCCGTCGAGAGGAGCTATAACCCGTAGCCATGGCTAAATGGTATAGCTTTCGCTCATCGAGGGACAAGAGGTTGTTCGATCCTTGTCTCGGCTTTCTGGCGACGCGTCAAGTCGGCAGGCTCCCGATCGTTGACATGCAAGCAGCCGCTTGCCTATCGTCAGGTGTGGCCGATGTGTTCCATGCGCTCGATGACTCGACGAGGCGGGCAATCCTCGACGAACTCGTCGAGCGTGACGGTCAGACGCTGTTCGAGATCTGCGGACGTCTCACATCTCGGCGTGGGCTGAACCTGAGCCGGCAGGCGATCTCGCAGCACCTGGGCGTGCTGGAGACGGCTGGACTCGTCCACACCGAGAAACGTGGACGCTCCAAGTACCACTACTTCGACCCCGCACCGCTCGACGAGATCGCCGACCGGTGGCCCGCCCATCGAAAGGACCTCCCATGAGGCTCACATTGATGTCCGTCTTCGTCGACGACCAGCGCAAGGCGCACGAGTTCTACACCGAGATACTGGGATTCACTACGCGGCACGACATTCCGATGGGGGAGGACACGTGGTGGCTGACGGTCGTCTCCCCTCAAGACCCAGAGGGGATGGAACTCCTCCTCGAACCGTCCGGCCACCCCGCGGTGAAACCCTACCGGGATGCGCTCATCGAAGACGGAATCCCGCTGGCGCAGTTCGCTGTCGACGATGTGCAGGCTGAGTACGAGAGGCTGCGCGGACTCGGCGTCGAGTTCACCCAGGAACCCACCGACATCGGCCCCGCGGTCGTCGCGGTGTTCGACGACACGTGCGGCAACCTGATCCAGATCGCCGCTACGAAAGACGCGGCCCCGCAGTGACTATCGCGGGGTGACCAGCGGCGGTGCCGTGGGGACCGACGCAGCCGGAGGTTTCGGCGCGGTGACCGGTCGCTCGAGCGGAGGAATCTCAACCGCGCGGACCGACAAGTCCTTGATCAGCTCTTCCCACGCGCCGATGTTCGTCGCCCTCTTCTTGCGCGACCCGACATCGTCATTCCACCGAGTGAGCGCAGGCGCGGCTATATACAGCGGCCTTGCAGGATCATTCTTGTCCGCCTCGAGCAATCGCGACTGACCCTTGTGACGCACGGTTTCTCCGCGCATCCGCAGCGGGCCGAAGGCGAGCTTGACGATGTTGACGATGCGGTACGCGGCGTTCATCGACTTGTTGGTCGTGTACCTCTCGTTCGACGGGTCGATGGGGAAGCTGATGGGCGTGAATCGCTTGTAGCAGAACTGCAGGCCGGCAAGGTCCGCCTCGCGCACCATCCAGGACAGACTCAGTTCCGAGGGTTCAGTGACCACCAGACCACCGCCGATGTCGGAGTGGACCCCCTCGAACCACACCTGTTTGACGTCGATCTTGCCCTCATCTGCCTTGTCGACTTCCCAGACGCAGGGATCGAATGTCAGCCGACGTTCGTCGATGGCGAGCGCCTGTCTGGCCACTGCGACGTTCTTGCCGAGCTTCACGTCGTGGAACTTGTGCTTGACGCGGGTGATGCCGGGAACGCCGAGGGCACCGACGGTGTCGAACACACCGATGAACTTGACCGGCACCGGGGCGCCTGGGGTCTTCGCCGGACGATCTTCCCGCTTCATCCGGTAGTACCGCAGGACGGTTTCGAAGAGGTTCTCGGTCGGATGCTGCGCGAGTTCGAGCGGTGAAACCAGCCCGACCTGCCAGATCATGCCCCCAAGACTCCGTGCGGTGTACGCGCCGCGACTGAACCCGAAGACGAAGATCTCATCGCCGGGCTCGTAGTTCAGAGCGAGGAATCGGTAGGCATCGACCAGGTTGGCATCGAGGCCGCGACCGAACGCCCCGCCGATGATCCGGTCCGACCAGCCGGATCCGGTTCCGACTCCGTTGACATAGTGAACGAGTTGGACCGTCCCGTCGTCGGCATCAGTGGTGACGGCCCGGGCGATCTTCTCCACGTTCGAAATTCTCGGGTCCTTCGACGACTTCCACGTACCGTCGCAACAAACCACCAGACGCTTCTTCATTTTTTCGACCCTCCACAGGCTCGCACGCGGCCCACCCGACGATGACGATAGTCGCTTCGCGCAGACGGGTGCAGCAGTTGTCGGTCGTACGGTTTACTGCGGTCATGAGCTTTCTGGACGTTCTACCGCGCCGATTCGCGATCGTCTGTGCCACCGTCCTCGGGGTCCTGGTCGTCGCAGCGTTCGGCGCCGCGCCGGCCACCGCCGCTCCGCCGACAACGGGCCTCGACCCGGTCCTGGCGACGGCCTATCAGCAGGCGTCGAATGCTGCTCGTGCACAGGGGGTTCCGTTGTGGATCACCTCCGGCAAGAGAACTCACGCCGAGCAACGTCAGATGTGGCGGGATGCGATCGCGACCTACGGAAGCCCCGAAGCCGCCCGACGGTGGGTCCTGCCACCGGAGCAGTCGAGCCACGTGCACGGTCGGGCCATCGACGTCGGACCGCGGGAAGGCGCTGCCTGGCTGGAACGCACCGGGTACCGATGGGGACTGTGCCGGACGTTCGCGAACGAGTGGTGGCACTTCGAGATCGCGACCGTGCCCGGCCTGACGTGTCCGGCGATGTGGCCCGATGCCGCTGTTCGCGCCGATCGCGGCGGCGACCCTTCGTGACGGCCCTCCGCAAGCTCCGGGCCTCCTCAGGGAGCAGTACAACCGCCCTCCGCAAGCTCCGGGCCTCCTCAGGGAGCAGTACAACCGCCCCCCCCGCAAGCTTCCGGGCCTCCTCAGGCGAGAACGACCGAAAGATCTCTGCCGAAGATGTCGAATGGCGCACCGCGAGGTCGTCATCACTGCACACGGACCGATGAGCGGCCCGACGAACGAGAGGTCAGACCATGCATTACTCACTGCTCCTGCACTACCCGGAGATGGACGCGTCGACCCTCGGTGACGAGGCCATCGCACAGGGAGAAGCTGCGTTCGCGGCCTACACCACTGCCCTCCAGAAGGCAGGCGTGCTCGTGAGCGCCGAAGTGCTGCAACACTCGGACGTCACCACGACACTGCGCAAGGTCGACGGTCAACTCGTGGTTCAGGACGGTCCGTTCGCCGACACCAAAGAGCAACTCGGCGGAACCGTCGTCATCGATGTCGGCAACCTCGACGCCGCCATCGAGTGGGCGCGTCAGGCGCCACCGATCGAGTGGGGAGTCGTCGAGATCAGGCCCGGCGCCACTTACACCGTCGACGGTGCCTGGACGCCCAACGCATGACCCGACGAGAAGCGCACACCGCCGCCGAACATGCCGCCCGAGCGTCATATTCGCGGTTGGTGGCGCTTCTCGCAGCTTCCTCGGGCGACCTCGCTCTGGCCGAGGACGCTCTGGCAGCCGCCTTCGAACGGGCGCTCGTCACCTGGTCCGCCGACGGGGTGCCCGCGAAACCCGAGGGATGGCTACTCACGGTCGCGCGCAATGAGCAGCGCGACGCCTGGAAGTCGGCGGCGCACCGCACGTCGACCGTTCTCGACGACACCCTTTCGCCAGGAGCCACCGCCGTGACCCCCTTCGACGATGTGGACCCGGACGCCATCCCCGACAGGCGACTCGAGCTCCTGTTCACTTGTGCGCATCCGGCCATCGACGCAGCAGCCCGAACCCCGCTCATGATGCAGTCGGTGCTCGGCTTCGAAGCGACCGACATCGCTGGTGCGTTCGCAGTCGCGCCGTCGGCGATGTCGCAACGTCTGGTTCGTGCGAAACGTCGCATCCGCGACGCACGCATACCGTTCGTCGTTCCCGACCGCGCGTCGATGCCCGGACGCCTACCCGCAGTCCTCGAGGCCGTCTACGGATGTTTCGCGATCACGTGGAACGACGCGGACGGCGCCGACCCCGACACCGTCGAATCGATGGCGGGGGAGTCACTGTACCTGGCCGTCACGCTGGCCTCGCTGCTCGACGACCCGGAGGCCTGGGGTCTCGCCGCGCTCATCGCGCTGTCGCTGTCGCGGGCTCCGGCGCGAATCGGGCCTTTCGTTCCGCTCGAGGAGCAGGATCCGTCGACCTGGGATGAAGCGCTGATCCGCGATGGCGAGGTGATGCTTCGACGCGCCTCGTCGTTCGGCCGACCACACGGCCGATTCCAGCTCGAAGCGGCCATGCAGTCCGTTCACGCCGACCGCGCACGCACCGGTGTCGTCGACTGGGCTGCACTGCGGTCGCTGTCGTCCGCGCTGGTGTCCGTGTCGCCGACGCTCGGTGCACGGGTTGCTCACGCCGGGATCGTCGGGCGTGCGAGTTCTGCTCTGGGCGGACTGTCCCTGCTCGACGAATTGAGCAGTGATGCAGCGGATTTCGGACCGTTCCACGCTGCGAAAGCGGATCTTCTGGTACGGGCCGGGCACTGCGACGCGGCGCGCGAGCACTTCGAACGTGCGGCGGTGCTCACCGGCGACGAGCGCGCACAGGACTACCTTCGACGCCGTGCGGGTGAGGTGTCGCAGGACCGTCGCGAGTGAGCCGCAGGGTGCTGTCGGGCGACGCAGAGGGAATCACGACCGACCAGCGGAGAATTCTCCGCTCGCTGAGCTCGGACCCCAGTCGACGGGTCGCCGGCGGGTCTCACCCAAACCGCGGGAATGCCTGAATCTGGCAACACGGACGACCTAATGTGTGACGCGAGACACAACAGTGCCGACCCCTCGACGAGGGAGTTCACAACGGGTCGAGTCCGCTCGACGAATGGGAGGCAGTCATGACTGCAAGTGCCGACGTCACCAGCAATCTGACGACGGAACCGTACCGCTCGCGCCGCAATCACTGGAACAACCAGGTGCGCCGGCACGCCATGATGACCCCGGAGAAGACAGCGATCACCTACCTCGACAAGAACACCAGCTGGAAAGAACTCGACGACCGGTCGCACGCCTTCGGCGCGGCCCTCCATCGGCGTGGCGTCCAGTTCGGGGATCGGATCCTGATGGCCTTGCTCAATCGCACCGAGTACATCGAGGCGATCCTCGGGGCCACCCTCATCGGTGCCATCCCGGTGCCGGTGAACATCCGCATGAGTCCGGCCGAAGTCGCGTACCTCGTCACCGACAGCGGGGCGAAGGTCGTCGTCACCGAAACGCTGCTCGCGCCGATAGCCGACGCAGTCGCCGGATCGACCGGCCAGATCGACACCATCATCGTCGTCGACGGCAGCGACAACGACGCCCACCTCGACTTCGAGACCCTCCTCGCCGAGGATGCATCGGACCTGCCGGAGGTCGACGTTCCGGAGGACACCGTCGCCGCCATCATGTACACGTCGGGCACCACGGGAAAGCCCAAGGGCGCCATGCTCACCCACCAGAACATCCAGGCGCAGGCCGTGACGACGATCGCCACGGCCGGGGCACAGTCCGGTTCCGATGACGTCGCGTCGATCGTGCCGCCGCTGTTCCACATCGCGGGGATCGGCGGCTTCGCACCGATCTTCTACCGCGGGGTGCGCGCGGTACTGCACCCGCTCGGCGCCTTCGATCCCGACACGATGCTCGACACCCTCGAACGCGAAGGCGTCACCTCGGTGTTCATGGTGCCTGCGCAGTGGCAAGCGGTATCTGCGGCACAGAAGGCGCGACCCCGGGACCTCAAGCTGCGCACCATGAGCTGGGGCGCAGCGCCGGCCTCGGACACTGTGCTCAATGCCATGAACGAGTCCTTCCCGGGAGCCGCGAACATGACCGCGTTCGGGCAGACCGAGATGTCGCCGGTGACGACGATCCTGGAGGGCAAGGACGCGCTACGCAAGCTGGGTTCCATCGGCAAGGTCGTCCCGGCGGTCACCGCACGGATCGTCGACCCGCTCATGAACGACGTCAAGCCCGGTGAGGTCGGGGAGATCGTCTACCGCGGACCCAACATGATGATCGGCTACTGGAACAAACCCGAGGCGACCGCAGAAGCGTTCCGCGGCGGGTGGTTCCACTCGGGCGACCTCGTCCGACAGGACGAGGAGGGGTTCCTCTACGTCGTCGACCGTGCCAAGGACATGATCATCTCGGGTGGCGAGAACATCTACTGCGCCGAGGTCGAGAACGCGCTGTACGGGCACCCGAGCATCGCCGAGGCGGCCATCATCGGTCGTGCGGACGAGAAGTGGGGCGAGGTACCGGTCGCGGTGGTGGTGCTCGCCGAGGGCGTCGATGATCTCACCCTCGCCGAACTCGAACCGCACCTCAACGAGAACCTCGCCCGGTTCAAGCACCCGAAGGACCTGGTGATCATCGACGAGTTGCCCCGCAATGCGGGCGGCAAGGTCGTGAAGCCGAGACTTCGGGAAGCCTACGGCAGCAAGGACGCCGGCCTGTCCAACTGATCCGATGCCGGCCCGGGCGGGCTACAAAAGACTCCGCACCCGAATCCGAAACAAGCGTCCCCCCTGCTCCCTGAGGAGCGCCCGGAGCTTGCGGAGGGCGCGTCACGAAGGGTCGTGGCGAGATGCGTCGCCGACCCTTCGTGGCAGTGAGAATGGGTGTGGTGGTCGTCATGGGTTGAGGCCTGACCTGCTTCGTGGCTGACGGTGCTGTCATGGACGAGATCTGTCGGCCTCACTGCGCTGGCGATCACCGCAACACAACGACCTTGGGAGACCGGGGCGGGTGTGACCTAATAAGGGCCGTGTTCGGGCTTGAGCCCGTGACTCCTCACTGTCGTGTCCACCCGCCCCGGCGAGGTCATCCATCACCGCAGTGAAGGAGACACCGCCAGAATGACCGAGACAGCAACGGCTACGCAAGTGGTCGTACTCGGGGTTGATACCCATCAGCAAACCCACCACGCAGCGATCATCGACACCCTCGGCCTGCCGTTGGCCGATCTCGAATTCCCCGCCTCGGCTGCCGGCTACCAGCAGCTGCTGGACTGGGCCCGCACCCACGGTCGCCTCGAACAAGCCGGGGTCGAATCCAGCGCCTCATACGGCGCCGGACTCACCCGAGAGTTGACCGCCGCCGGTATCGAGGTGATCGAGGTCAACGCCCCGGACGTACGGGCCCGCCGAGCCCAGGGCAAGTCCGACCAGCTCGATGCTTACGCCGCGGCGATGGCTGTACTCACCGGGCGGGCCACTGGCCACGCCAAAGACACCACAGGCGTTGTCGAGTCGATCCGAATGCTGTACGTGGCACGGAGAATGGCGGTCGATCACCGCACCGAACTCGGTGACCAACTCCGTGACCTGTGCACCACCGCACCCGATGAGTTCGCTGATCAACTCAAAACCCGCACCACCACGCCTCAACGACTCGCACTGGTCGAATCACTCACGGCCCCGGCATCGTTGACCGATCCGCGCGCGGCGTTTGTGTTCGCGGCGAAGTCCATCGCCGGGCGGTACCGGCAGACCCACCGCGAGGTCACCACGTTGACCCGCGAACTCAACAAGCTGTTGAAACCATTGGTGCCTACCGTGCTGGGCCTGCCTCAGGTCGGCCCGATCACCAGCGCACGGCTATTGATCACGATCGGGCACAATGCCGAACGCATGCGCACCGAAGCCACCTTCGCCAAACTCGTCGGTGTCGCGCCGTTACCGGCATCGTCGGGCAAGACCGTGCGTCACCGCCTCAACCGTGGCGGTGACCGGGCGGCTAACAGCGCATTGCACATGATCGTCGTCGGACGGATGAAATCCCACGACCCCACCCGCGCCTACCTCGCCCGACGCGGCAACGAGAAAACGAAGAAGGAAATCATCCGATGCCTCAAACGCTACGTCGCCCGCGAACTCTACAAAGCCTTCACCACCGACCTCGGAGCGCTTGACAATCTATAGGACCATCTCGTCGCTAGCGCTCCTCGCACCTCAGGGACCAGGGGTCATACGGTTCCTTCGGATCAGGGACCAGTGCTTTTGCGGTTTCTTCGAATTGGGGAGCTTAGATTGACACAGGGCCGGGGTCCGGTCACTCCGGGTCGGCGAAGCTCGGCTCGCGCCGCGCCATCCCAGCGTGGACGGCCTCCATCTGATTGGGCGAGCCCATCAGGCCGACCTGGAGTTCACTCTCCAGCATCAGGGCCGCAGCCGGATCCGTGCCCGCCCACGACTCGTCGTAGAGACGTTTGGCGGCGCGGACCGCGTGCGGCGACTTCGACGCGATCTCGTGGGCCAGCTCGAGCGCAGCGGTGAGCGGATCATCGACGACGCGCGTGACCAGGCCGAGCCGCTGGGCCTCCGCGCCGTCGATGATGCGCCCGGTGAACGTCAGTTCCTTTGCGACGTCCGCGGACAAGAGTCGCGGCAGCGTCTGCGTGATGCCCATGTCGGGCACCAGACCCCACTTGACCTCCATGATGGACAGGCGCGCATCAGGGGTCGAGTAGCGGATGTCGGCGCCCAGCGCGATCTGCAGGCCACCGCCGAAACAGTTTCCGGTGATGGCCGCGATCACCGGCGCGGGGATCCGGCCCCAGTCCAGCGACACCCGCTGCGCGTGGTTGCCGAGCACACCCGGTTCGCGGTCCAGCAGCGAGTTCACGCCGCCACCTTGACCCAGGCTCGACACGTCGAGTCCGGAGCAGAAGCTCTTGCCCGAACCGTGCACGACCACGGCCCGGACGCGCTTGTCGGCGGCCAGGCTGCCCGTCACGTCGATGAGGGCTTGAAACATCGCCGGGTCGAGCGCGTTGTGCTTGTCGGCTCGATTGAGGGTTGCGGTGGCAACGCCCGCATCGTCGATGTTCACGATGATCCGCTGCTCGGTCATGAGGTCATTTCCCATCTGTTGCAGGGTGTTTGATCTGGTCGAGTTGACGACCGCGGCGCCGGTAGCGCCAGATGAAGTAACCGACCCCGATCGCCAGAACGATTCCGATGACCACGCCCCATGCGGTGGCGGCTCGAAAGCCGGGCGCGTCGACGTCGAAGATCCGTTCACCGGCGTGTGCGCCGTTTCCGCCGCCGGCGACCACGGTGAGGGTGAGCAGATTGGGGATCGCGATGATCACGCCGAGAACGGCGAACATGATCGTCGGGACGTTCTTCATCCGGCTGCGGTTGACGAACGCCAGGGTGAAGAACAGCACGGGCAGGAAGGTGCAGACGATCCCCAGCACCAGCCCGGTGCCGATGCCGCGGCTGAACGATCCCTCGACGCGCTGTCCGATCTGACCGGCCCACCAGCGCGGGAGGAACGCCTCGAGGATGAAGTACGTGACCACGAGCAGGGCGGCGATGACGAGACCGATCACCACCTTCTTCACGACGGCGTTCGCACGCTCGCCGGCCGTCGGTCTGGCCGGCGGCGCGTCCGTCGTCGATCCATCCGGTGGCACCGCACCCGGGGTCTCGACGGGATACGAGGTGGCCGGCGGAGTTGTCCCGGGTGGCGTATGTCCCGGTGGGAACGCACCTGACGGAGTCTGTCCCGGCCCGCCCGGCGTCGGGTGGCCGGAGGGATTCGCAGAGAACGGTTCGTTGCTCATGCGCCGAGTCTATGCGCGGTCGCCACCCTGTCCGCCGGGATGAGCGACACGGTCACCGGGGCTTCCGGATGCCGCCGTAGATCCCGCGCCGGACGATCCACGGTTGCAGGATCGTGTCGACCGACCACGCCGGAAAGCGGAACGGACGACCGTTGGGCGCGAAGACCTGGAGTCCGTCGGCCTGCACCCCGAGCACCGAACCCCACCGACGCCGTGGGGGAACGTAGCGTCGCGCCCGGTCGGGCCGCCCGCCGAGGTCGGCGCGGATGTTGTGTGCGAGCAGACGATCGGCACGATTGCGAGCCGAACTGCGCAGATCGTCGGTCGCCGCGACGTCGCCGATGGCGTACACGGAATCGACCCCGGGCACCCGCAGTTGAGCAGACACACGGACGAATCCCGATTCGTCGAGCACGTCCGCAGGCAGCCAGTCCGTGTTCGGCGCGACCCGGCCGATGGCCCACAGCACGGCGTCCGCCCCGACCGCCGACTGGCCGGTCGAGAAACTCACCGGACCGGGCGTGATCTCGTCGCAGCTGAATCCGTCGGGCACGACAGCGCGATGGCCGCCGTGGACACCGACCCCGAGCCGACACAGTCGGGCGCGGACCGTGGCCCAGGTACGTGGATGATGCTGCGGCAGGGCGCGATCGCCCGGGTGGTAGAGGTCGATCTGCTTGTCCCGCCAGGTGGCGGCCAGGTTGGCGGCGGCGCTCACCGCCGCCGCACCGCCACCGATCACGGCAATGGAGTCGGCGTCGGCGAATCGCCGATGCGCAGAACGCAAGTCAGCCTCGATGTCGGCCGCGGACTGTAACCCGGGTTGTCGCCAGAAGCCGTTCCGTACCCCGGTGGAGATGACCAGCGCGTCGAAGCCCTCGACGGTCGCGGCGCCGGCGGCATCGACAACGGAGACGGTGCGGTTGTCGAGATCGGCGGCCGTCAGCGTGCCGTGGACGGTCCGGATGCCGTCGAGTTTGCGGAAGCGCCCGAACGGGATCCGATAGTCCCGGGCCCACTCATCGGGCCGGCTGATCCGGAGGCCGAGTTCCTGACCGCTGACGAGTCCCGGCTTCGACGAGATGCCGACGACATCGGCATGCGGAGCGAGGTGGATCGCGGTCAGCAATCCGGAATCACCGAGACCGGCGACGACGACGCGGGGTCGGCTCACGCAGTGACCTGATCCGGTGGATGGGCGGCCGAACGCGGCGGCCGGGGGATGAACCGCGGCACCCGGTCGATGACGTCCTGGTAGCCGGGACGTCGCTCGAGGCTTCGCTTCTCCATCATGGGGATGCTGGCGCCGAGGAACATGGCGAGCATCAGCACCGCGCCGACGAACAGCCACCACCAGTCACCGGGTGAGGCGGCGAGACCGAACAGGGCCATCGACACCCAGAACATGACCTCGCCGAAGTAGTTCGGGTGCCGCGACCACGCCCAGACGCCGGTGTCGAGGACGGCGCCCGGCGTTCGGTGTGCGGCGAACCGGCGCAACTGTCCGTCGGCGATGTACTCGAGCGCCGTGGCGGCCAGTCCCACGACAGCAGCGACCGCCGTCAACCATGCCACCGCGCCGGTGTGGGTGACGGCGACGTAGATCGGGATCATGCCGAGGAACACCTGGAAGGTGGGGAAGACGTGGATGGCCATCAGATCGACGGGCAGCTCGGCGCGCCCGGCACCGGACTTCAGCATCGGGTAGCGCCAGTCCTCGTGCTGCAGTCCCGGCCAGCCGATCGCCCAGTTCGCGGTGAGTCGGATCGCCCAGGCGCCGATGACGACGGCGATGACCCAACAGTGCACTGCGTCTATCCCGACGTCGCCCGCCGCCCACCAGTAGAGGAATAGTGCGGGCGGTACCACACTCCAATAAGCGTCGTAAAAGCTGGAATTGGCGTAGTACCGGCTGAACCCGAAGATGACCAACGTGGCCAGCAGGTCGGCGATGAGGGTGTCCAACCACAGGTACGCGGTGGTCGGACCCCAGATCAGCCAGGCGGCAGCGACTGCGAAGGCCAGCAAGTACGCGATCGTGATCCGGGCGAACGAACCGGTCCGACTGTAGGTGCGCTCGGTGTTCACAGGGTCACCCATCTCGTCACAGCTGTTCTTCGATGGACCCGGCGAGCTTCTCCGGCTTCGTGGTCGGCGCATACCGCGCGACCACCGAACCGTCCCGCCCGATCAAGAACTTGGTGAAGTTCCACTTGATGCGGCCGCCGAGCACGCCGGACTTCTGGTCCCGCAACCAGGCGAACAACGGGTGTGCCTCCGGCCCGTTCACGTCGACCTTCGCGAACATCGGGAACGTCACGTCGTAGGTCAGCGAACAGAAGTTCTTGATCTCCTCCTCGTCGCCCGGTTCCTGATGTCCGAACTGATCGCACGGGAAGCCGAGTACACGCAGCCCCTTGTCGGCGTAGTCCCGGTGCAGGGCTTCCAGACCGCGGTACTGCGGGGTGAATCCGCACTGCGAGGCGGTGTTCACGATGAGCAGGGGACTGCCCTGGAAGTCCGAGAGTTCGACGGGTGTGCCGTCGATGCCGGTGGCGGTGAAGTCGTACGCGGAGGTCATGCCGCTACGCTACTTCCCAATCAAGCACTTGCTCGGGAGAATCGGCGAAGGATCCGCCGATCACTCCCCGAACCGCTCCGTCCGGATGCGGGTGCGATCGTGTCCGGCGTCGACCATCCATTGAGCGCAGCTCTCGACGAACCGATTGGGACCGCAGATGAACACGGTCGGCGACGTCGCGGGATCGAGTGTCAATCCGGCGAGCTCCTCGGCGGTGAGACGTCCCGCAGGTCGTGTCGCATCGTCGGGCGCCACCCGGGTGTGGATCAGGTGGACGTCCATGCGCCGGTGTTCGATCAACTGCCGCAGCTCGTCCCGGTAGTAGACGCGGTCGGGGCTCCGGACCGAGTACACGAGGGAGAACGGCGTCTGCGGGGCCTCGACCTCGCGGCCGCGGATCATCGACATGAGCGGCGCGATGCCGGAGCCGCCGCCGATCAGCTGCACGGGCCGGTCGTCTCCGGACGGCCAGGTGAACCAGTATCCGTGCGGATCGCTGATCTCCAGCGGGTCGCCCACCTCGACGACGTCGACGAGGTACGGCGACACCTCACCGTCCTCCAGGCGTTCGACGGTGACCTCGACCGAACGCGTCTCGCGGACATCGGACAGCGAGTAGGCGCGTGCGGTGGAGTACCCGTCCTCCGCGGTCAGCCGGATGTCGACGTGCTGACCGGGTAGCGCGTGGACGGCCTCGGGGAGAGCGAGACGCAACGTACGCGCGGTCGGGGTGATGTCGACGACCGAGGTGACCGTCGTGAGATGCCAGGTCGTCACGAGTAGCGCTGCTCGCGCCAGGGATCGCCGTACATGTGGTATCCGCGTTCCTCCCAGAACCCAGGCGCGTCCTCGGTCATGAAGCGAAGTCGCCGAACCCATTTCGCGCTTTTCCAGAAGTACAGGTGCGGCACCAGGAGTCGGGCGGGGCCGCCGTGCTCGGCGGCGAGCGGCTCGCCGTCGTAGGTGTCGGCGATCCAGCCGCGGCCGTCGACGAGATCGGCGAGCGGCACATTGGCGGTGTACCCGCCGTGGCAGTGCGCCATCACGAACGGCGCCGGCTCCCACGGCAACGCACGTAGCAGCGTGTCGAAGGAGACCCCACGCCACCGGGTGTCGAACTTCGACCACCGTGTGACGCAATGGATATCGGTGGTGATGTCCTCGTGGGGCAGATCCTGGAACTGCTCCCACGTGAACGTGGCCGCCTTGTGGTCTGCCGACTGCACGGCCAGCATCCAGCCCTCCGGGGCGACCGCGGGCGTCGGCTCCGACGAGAGGACCGGGAAATCGAGGGTCGTGTACTGGCCGGGAGGGAGACGCCGCGCGTCGCGGTCGCGGCGCCCCACGAACCCTCGGTTGACGATCGCCATGATCGCGGAGTCTACGCGGCAGGTCATCATTCGGCCCGCTCGCTCCGCTCCCGGCGCCGGCGCATCATTCGGCCCGCTCGCTCCGCTCCCGGCGCCGGTGCATCATTCGGCCCGCTCGCTTCGCTCCCGGCGCCGGTCCGGTCAGGCGAAGTCGAACAGCGGCGGCACCGCGACGACGACCGCGGCCGCCCAGAGTCCGAACACCGGCAGGTAATCCGTCTGCCACCGCTCCGTTGCGTCGAACCCGCGGCGCCGACGCACGAAGCCGAAGAGCAGATACGCAGCCCACGACAAGTTGACCAGCAGAACGAGGTTGAGACCCAGGGCCACGGTCTTGTTGGCGGTGAATCCGAACTCGGCGATCCGCGAGGCCATGATCGTCAGCATGACCGCGTCGACCGCGAGCGCGGTGACCACCAACACCAGCTGCAGCCGGTCGAAGAGTTCCGGTCGCAGATGCGGATCGCGCGCCGAGATCGCGTACAACAGCAGGCCGAGGACGACGACGAGGATCAGGTCGATCAGGATCAACAGCTCACGATCGACGTCCACGACGTCGCCACTGGTCACCATGGCGACCAGCAACACGACGAGCATCACCGCGGTGACCGGGGTGAACACCTTGGTCAGCACCGGCGCGATGTTCTCGACCACGCTCTGCTTCGCCTCGACCAGCCACGCGGCGAGCAGCACGATGCCGGTCGCTGCGATCGGCGCCAGCCACTGACTGATCACGGTGTCCACGTTGATGTCGAGGGCACTGAAGGCGCCGGCGGTCAGCCCCGTGAGCACCGCCGCGCCGAGACCGAGAAGCGTTGCGTACACGACCCACTCACCGGTGAAACGGATGAAGTCCATGCGTCTGGGTCCCGACCGCCACCGACCGCCGACGTACGTCACGCCCACCAGGAACCACAGCACGATCGGCGCGTGGATCGCGACGATGGCCTGGGTGGGCCCGTCGGCGACGAACGGGTACATGTTGACGATCACTGCGGTCCCGACGAACGCGGTGGCCACCGCGACCGCGATGCGTGGCGTGATCCCACGCTTCCATCCGAAATACACCGCCAGGAACGGCAACACGAGAATCGTCGCGTTGCGGACGAGGACCCATTCGGGCATGACTTCCAGCGCGATGCGGACCGTCGCGGCCGCTGCGACGACGAGACCGATCACCACACCGAGTTCGTGACGCCGCCGGCCCAGGCCGTCGGTCGGTTCCGCGGTCAGAACCAGCTGTTTCCACAACCTGTCGGAATGCTCGCGGGCGAACTCGCGCGAGAGCGCATCGACCCGTCCCATCCGCTTGACGGCGACCAGGAACGCCTCGTCGTCGTCGAGACCGCCGGCGGCGAGGTCGGCGATCTGACCGCGCAGGTGATCTTCCATCTCGTCGGCATCGGTGGTGGCGATGGCCTGATGGCGCAGCACATAACCGCGCCACCGGTCGATCTGGTTCTCGAGTTCGGTGCCCGCGTTCACGTCAGGCCCTCCGCAGCCGGCGGCAGGGCGACCGTCCGCCACACCTGATCGAGCGCGTCGGCCACGACCTCCCACTGCGACCTCCGCTCGGCGAGCGCGGCCAGCCCCGCGGCGGTGATCGTGTAGTGCTTGCGACGCCGTCCGGTGTCGGCCCTGCCCCACGACGCCTCGACGTGACCGGCGCGTTCGAGACGATGAAGAAGTGGATAGAGCATCCCGTCGGTCCACTCCATCCGACCGCCGGACATCTCCCGGACGCGCTTCAGGATCGCGTAGCCGTACGACTCGCCCTCGGCGAGAATCCCGAGCACCAGCGGGGTGGCAGAAGCGGCCACCAGGTCTTTCTCGATATACATAGAACCCCTATACCTAGAGCTGCTAGTAGCATAGCAGTTCTAGGTATAGAGGTGGTCGAGCCAGGGGAGAGCTACTTCTTCGAGAGGGACGACTCCTTGTGGGCTGCCTTCGAGCCCGTCTTCGACGACTTGACGATCCAATACGGCTCGTCCTCACTCGCCTTGAACTTCTGCCCCTCGAAGGTGAATTCCTTCGTCCGCTTCTCCTCAGCGGTCCCTTCGGTCTCGCCCTGAGAGGTGTTCCAGCGCACGGTGTCGTTCTTCTTGATCGCCATGTCGGCAGTGTGCCCCGCCGATGTCGACGGTCAAACCTCCTCCGCCCCATCGGTCGCTGTGGAACGATCAGCACGTCGTGTCGAGCCGGAGGTACGTCATAAGCGTCGAACGTTCCGACAGTCGTCGGGGGGCCGATCCGGCCATCGATGTCCGGAACCTGCGAAAGTCCTTCGGCAAGTTCGAAGCACTCCGCGGACTCGACCTCGAGGTCGCCCGCGGCGAGGTCCACGGCTTCCTCGGACCCAACGGCGCGGGCAAGTCGACGACGATCCGGGTCCTCCTGGGTCTACTGAAGGCGGACGGGGGAGAGGTCCGGCTCCTGGGCGGCGGCGATCCCTGGCGTGATGTCGTGGAACTGCACCGTCGACTGGCGTATGTGCCCGGTGACGTGGCGCTGTGGCCGACGATGACCGGCGGCGAGATGATCGACCTGCTCGGCTCGATGCGGGGCGGACTCGACGACGCGAGACGCGCCGATCTCGTGGCCCGATTCGAACTCGACACCACCAAGCGTGGCCGGCAGTACTCCAAGGGCAACCGGCAGAAGGTCGCGATCGTGGCAGCCCTGGCATCGGATGTCGAGTTGCTCATCCTCGACGAGCCGACGTCGGGCCTGGACCCGTTGATGGAGAACGTCTTCCAAGAGGTCGTGGGCGAGGCGACCGCCCGCGGTACCACCGTGCTGTTGTCGAGTCACATCCTCGCCGAGGCCGAGACCCTCGCCAACCGGCTCAGCATCATCCGCGACGGGGCCGTCGTGGCGACCGGGACGTTGGCGGAACTGCGCGGCCACACCCGCACTTCTGTTCGCGCCGAACTGGATTCGCTGCCGGGTTCGGATCTGCTGGCGCAGTTGCACGACGTCGACGTCCAGGGCCTCGACGTGCACGACACCGGTTCCGGTGGTCATCGCCTGAGCGCGACGGTCGATTCGGCTCGGATCGGTCCGGTGATGTCGGTGCTGTCCTCCTGTGGCCTACGCTCACTCACGGTCGAACCACCATCGCTGGAGAGTCTCTTTCTCTCGCTGTACGAGGGGGCCGACCAGCCCGCGGGAGAACGGTGAGGTCATGACGGCGTCGACGATCGGCACCGCCCCGCTGGTACGGGTCTCCCTCCGCCACGAAGGTCGCGGCTTCGCCCCGTGGATCGTATTGCCGACCGCGCTCACCGTGTCGTCGGTCATCGCCTATCCGCTCCTGTTCCCCGACGCCGCGGAGCGCGCCGCCTTCGCCGCGACGATCGGCTCGAACCCGGCGCTCGGGTTGATCTTCGGACCCGCCTACGACCTGTCCACGGTCGACGGGTTCGTCGCCTGGCGCAGCCTTGCGCTCGGTGGATTCATCGCTGCCCTCGGCGCGATCTTCATCGTGGTCAAAGCCGCTCGTGGTCAGGAGGATTCCGGCCAGGCCGAACTCCTCGCCGCCGGGGTACTCGGACGCGCCGCACGGTTGTCGACCGCGCTGATCATGGCCGGAGTGTGCGCGATCGCGATCGGACTCGTGGCGGGCCTGGCGACGTCCCTGTGCGGTGGGGAGTGGGAATCGTCGTTTCTGCTGGGAGCCGGGTTCACGGTCACCGGTTGGATGTTCGGCGCCGTCGCGGCGGTGAGTGCCCAGGTGGGTTCCGACGCACGGGCCGCCACGACGATGGCCGTGTCGCTTCTCGGTGTGCTGTTCGTGTTGCGCGGCTTCCTGTTCTCGGTGGAGGCGCCCGCGTGGACCACGTGGATCAACCCACTCGGGTGGGTTCAGGAGACCCGCCCGGCAACCGGCGATCACTGGTGGCCTCTGCTTCTCGGGCTCACCTTCACGGTCGTCGTCGGAGCGGCCGCCTTCGTGTTGCAGCGCGCGCGGGACTTCGGTCAGGGTCTCGTGCCGGCACGTCCGGGGCCGGCACGGGGTGGCATCGGCTCGCCGCTGGCCCTGGCCATCCGCCTCAACCGGGCTCCGATCGGCTCGTGGGTACTCGCGTTCGTCGGACTCGGCATCATCTTCGGCTACTTCACCAGGTCGGTTCGCGGCCTGCTGACCGCGAATCCGGCGATGGCCCAGATCTTCGCCTCCGGTGCGGCGTCACCTGCAGACCTGGTGTCGGCCTTCGTCACGACGATCCTCGGCCTGGTGGGGATCATCGCGTCTGTCGCCGGGGTGCAGATCGTCAACCGTATCCGCACCGAGGAACTGGAGGATCGCGCGGAAGCGGTGCTCGCCACCGCGGTCAGCCGTCCGAGTTATTTCGGTGCCGTCACCGCAGTCGCCCTCGTCGTCCCTGCGGCGCTCGTCGCCGTTGCCGGGCTGGTCATCGGCATTTTCGCCACGACGGCCGATCTCGGCCTCGGCTTCGGCGACGTCGTCCTCCAGTCGATCGCCACCATCCCCGCGGTGTGGGCCGTCGTCGGGATCGCCGTCGCCGTCATCGGCGCCCGACCCCGCGTGCGGCCCGCGATCTGGCTGGGAGTCCTCGTGTCGTTCGTGCTGACGATCCTCGGCCCCAGCTTCAAACTCCCGGAGTGGGCGTTGGGATTCAGTCCGTTCCACCACGTGCCCGATGTGTCTGCCGCGCAGCACGATTGGTGGGGACTCGGCGGAGTGGGGGTGGTCGTGGTGGTGCTCATCGCACTCGGATTCGCCGGCTTCCGCAGACGGGACATCCCGTAGGCACATCGCGCCCGGAGAAGTGAGCTTGCGAGCCCGACCCTCCTCAGGGAGCGACAGGGCGGCGACCCCCGCAAGCTCCGGCCGCTCGGCGAGGAGCAGAAACTCAGCCCAGGGCTGCCGCGAGGCGGCGCCACTGCTCGCGCGGGAAGCCCCGGTGGTCCGCCTGCAGGACCTGCACGCACACATGGTCGGCGCCGGCGGCTCGATGCTCGTCGATCCGCTTCAGGATCGCGGTCTCGTCACCCCAGACGATCAGGGCGTCGAAGAGTCGATCGCTCACCGACGTCAGGTCGTCCTCGGAAAACCCGAGGCGGCGGAGATTGTTGGCGTAGTTGGGCATTGCGAGGTAGCCCGTGAGCCACTTCGTGCCGACCGCCCGTGCTTCGTCGCGGTCGGCGGCGATGATCGCGGTCTGCTCGGGCGCGAGGAGCGGCCCGTCGCCGAGGGTTTCGCGCGCGATCTTGGTGTGGTCCGGGGTCACCAGGTAGGGATGGGCGCCTGCGGTCCGGTCGGCCGACAACTGGAGCATCTTCGGTCCGAGCGCGGCCAGCACTCGAGCATCGCTCGGCACCGGTTGCGGCGCGTCGTCCAGTCCGTCGAGGAACGCCTTGGTGGTCGCCAGCGGCTTCTTGTAGCGTCCCGCTTCCTGGGCGTCGATCAGCGGCGCGTGGCTGATGCCGAGGCCGAGGAGGAAACGTGCACCGTGCTGCTCGGTGAGGCGGGCGTGTGCCGCCGCGACGTCGTGCGGCTCGTGCATCCACATGTTGAGAATTCCGGTGGCGACGACGGCGTTCTGAGTCGCGCCGAGCAGGTTCTCGACCGAGTCGAGGACCGGACCACCCACGTCGGGGATCCACAGTGCCGTGTAACCCAATTCGTCCAGCTCGGCCGCGGCTTCGGCGGCCTCCCCGGTGTCTCCGTACCGTAGCGGTGAACTCCAGATTCCTACGCCGTCGAGGTTCATGCCGTCGACACTACCGATCGAGCGATCGGGCCGCGCCGACTGCCGGGTCCGCTCAGCCGTGTGCCGGTCGGCCCGACTGGGCCTCCAACCGCGCGTCCATGGCGGCCGTCATGCGCTTGAACACAGTGATCGCGACCACGCCCGCGACGATCAGAGCGACTCCGGCGACCGAACCGAGGGAGTCGGTGACCAGTCCGGAGATGCCGATCGCGAGAACGTAGATCGGCACCCACCCGAACAGGTGCAGGATGCTCTCGGGCTTCTCGTCGGTGGCCCAGCCCTCTCGAACCGCAGCCCGATAGGTGGCGTAGTCGGGATAGAACTCGGTGAACGCGATCGCGAAGATCGTGCCGCCGATCTGGATGATCCATCCGGTCCAGAAGTTGTTCGGGTCGTCGAGCACCAGATCGCCGAACGCGCCGGAGATCGCGGCGACGCCGAATCCGGCGACCCACGCCCAGGTGATGACGTAGTTGATGTGGATGAACAGCGGGCTGTCCCAGAATTCCTTCTCGGTGGTCTCCCGCGCGTACTGGAGGGTGAACGGCTGGCGCACGAGGATCGACCCGAGCGCGAAGGCGACCAGCGCGATGTTGGTCATCTCCCCGCCCCAGCGCTCCAGCCAGTCGATGACGCCGTCGGAGGCGAACAGGGCGATGATCGCCATCGTGCCGAAGTAGGTGACGTCGAAGACTTCGAGGAGTTTGACGCTCGTGCCCCGCTTGTGACCGCCGATCACCAGCAGGAGTGACAGCGCGAACGCCGACGCCGCGGCCTCTTCGAATCTGCCGGGCCCCGCGAGGAGCGCCATCAGGATCCACGGGGACATGCCCGCGAACGGAGAGTTGAGGAACAGCGTCAGTGCGTGCCGTGCGCCCGACGTCGGTGGTGGGTCGGTCCGCGTCGAGTCGGCCACCGGCGGATTCGGGTCATCGCTCATGGCTGAATTGTGAGGCGCGCGGCGGCATTCCGCAGCAGACTGCGACAATCCGGACGATCTCGAGCAACCGGGCGGTGCGTGCCGGAGATGGTCGGCAGGTGCGTACCCGGTGCGATGCGGCCCCGGCGGGTCGGCCGAGGCCGCATCGCCTCATCAGGTCGTCAAGACCCTCACGCATGGGGCGCGAGAACGACCGCCGCGTTGTGTCCGCCCATTCCGAGTGAGGTCTTCAACGTCAGCCCGTGCTCGAGATGGGTACGCCCGTCGAGCAATTGCGGGATGACCGCGTCGGCGACCCGCGGTGTCGCGGGGACCTCGCCGCGTTCGTAACCGAGCAGCGACGCCGCGAGTTCCACGGCCCCGGCAGCGCCCTGGCAGTGCCCGGCGAGCGGCTTCACCGAGAACACCTCGGCATTGGGCAGCATGGTGTCGGCGATCGCCGCCTCGGCGCGGTCGCACTGCCGGGTTCCCGGGCCGTGCGCGTTGAGATACCGGATGCGCTCGCCGCTGACGCCGGACATCGTGAGCGCCTGCTCCACACACGACCGCACGCTTGTCAGTTCCGGATCGATCGACGTGACGTGGAAGGCGTCATGAGACATCGCCCCGCCCAGCACATCCGCATACCCGTCGGCGCGACGGTTGGTCATCGTGAACGCGATCGCCGCCTCGCCGAATGTGAAGCCGCGGCTGCCCTCCTGGAACGGTCTGCACGCATTGAGCGCATCGGTGTCGGTGATCGCGACTCCGAGTTGAACGAACATCGTGACCACTTCCGGTTTCGCCGAGAGATCTGTCGCCACCACCACGACGTCGTCGACGAGGTCGGAGTCGAGCCACGATTTCGCGGTGACGATGGCCGCCGATCCCGAGGTGCACATCGCCGACACGTTGATCGCGGGCCCGTGGAATCCGTATTCCTGCATGAGCAGCGACACCGGGGTCGACGGGGTCACCGAGAGGTACTGCCGTCCGCTGTACCGTCCGACCCCCGACGTCACCATCGGATACATGTCGAGGTCACCGAGGACGCAGGCGTGTACGAGGCCCACCCGTGCGCCCGGCGTCCGGCCCCGTGCCATCGCGTCTTCGATGGCCTCCCGTGCCGCGGCACGCATCGCCCGAGAGAAGCGTGTGCGTCCGTCGGACTGTTCGCCGCCCTCGGGTACCCGCACGATCCACCCGGGTCCGTCCGACGCGGGCAGTCCGGCCCCGCCGGCATCCTGGCCGACCGACGGCCCGCCGCCGAAGCCGAAGCCGTGGTGCAGCGCGGCTGCGGACTTGCCGGACGCCAGACCGTTCCACAAGGCCTCTCGGCCCCAGCCGTAACCGGTGACAGCTCCCAGGCCGGAGATGGTCGAACGCTGAATAGTCATGATCGTGAACTTTCTGTGGGATATGCGATGACGGAGGGGTCATCGCGGCCACCCAGGTGGGTGGTCCGCCCTCAGGATCCCGCGCAAACCCGACATTCGGCCAGTTCACGCGGGTATTCGTCGGGTGCAATATCCGTTTTGGCGCACTCTTGCATCTCGCAGCGCGCCCTTTTCGATGACTCGTAGGGGAGGATGAACGGTGGGGGATGACGGTTCGAGGGGGTGACGCAGTGGGACGACCGAAGGACGACGGCGACGACCGCCCCGGACTCGTGGCACCGGACGCCGAGCCGATGGCCCGTCCCAGCGACGCCGCGGTTGCCGAACGCTATCGCCTTCTCCTCGAGCTGAGCCCGGACGCCATCGCGGTCCACCAGGACGGTCTGATCGTCTATGTGAACTCCGCCGCGCTCGCATTCGCGCGTGTCGAGGACCGCAACGCGATGCTCGGTCGTTCGATCGCCGAATTCGTCCATCCCGACGAACTGCCGCAGATGATCGAGCGGATCATCGGGATGGGCGACGAGGCCGGTGCCTCGACCACACCCGAAGAGGTCGTGATGGTCGACGCGCAGGGCGTCGCCCGCCCCATGGAGGTGACCTCGGTCCGCACGGTCTGGCACGACCTGCCCGCGTATCAGGTGATCCTGCGCGACATCACCGCACAGAAAGCCGTCGAATCCGCTCTGCGTCGACAGGCGGCGCTGTTGGATCATGTGAGCAACGCGGTGATCGCGGTCGACGACCAGATGACGGTGCGCTCGTGGAATCCGGCCGCGGAACAGATGTACGGCAGGGGAGCGGCCGACGCGATCGGACGGAATCTCGACGAGGTCGTCGGAGCGCACGTCGACCCGCATGCGGCGGTCTCGCTGGGCGGCACCGTCGATCAGCTCCACCGCCGTTCCGACAACGGACGATCATTTCTGGCGCACACGTCGGTGACGACCATGGACGACGGCTTTCTCGTCGTCGCCGAGCCGACCCGTCGCCCCCTGATCGAACGGCTGGGAACGATCCTCGCTGCACTCCATCAGGCGGTGATCGTCGTTCGGGAGGACGGCGACATCGAACTCGCCAACCCGGCAGCCGGAACCATGCTCGGTCCCGAGGCGATCCCCGGCGCCAGTGTCCACCAGCTGCCGCTCGACTTCGTCGGTGACGAATCACCGATCGCGCGCTGCCTGCGCACCCGTGAAGCGGTCACCGACACGACCGCGACGATCACCACGCCGACCGGCGAACGCTGGCTGTCGTGCAGTTGCCGCCCGATCGACGACGACGGCACCGACGTGGTCGTCCTGGTGTCCTTCGTCGACATCACCGATCGCTACCGGGAGCGCACCCAGCTCGCGTGGGAGGCCGTGCACGACCCGTTGACCGGTCTGTACAACCGATCCGGCATCATCCGCGAACTCGAATCCCACATGGCCCGGCTCGACGCGGAGCACGACGCCTGCTGCGTCGCGATCTTCTACATCGACCTCGACAACTTCAAGCTCGTCAACGACTCGCTCGGCCATGCCGTGGGTGACGAGGTGTTGCACGCCGTCGCACAACGATTGGCCGCGGCGACGCCCGCCGAGGCGGCGGTGGGCCGGATCGGCGGCGACGAGTTCGTTCTCGTCGCGACCCTCGGTATCGCCTGTTCGGCCGAGGAGATCGAGCAGCAGATCGACGGTATCCGCGGCACGGTCTACGAGCCGATCACGGTCAGCACCCGCAGCGAACCGCTCAAGGTCGAGGCGAGTATCGGTGTCGCCACGGTGAAAGCCGGTGACGAGTACACCGCCACCGACCTGCTGCGCGACGCCGACATCGCCCTCTACCAGGCCCGCAAGGCTTCTCGCGCACGCTACGTCCGGTTCCAGACGCAGCACCGCGAAGAACTCCAGCGCCGCCAACGCATCGAGGAAGAGCTCCGGCGCGTCCTCGACACCGACACCGAGCAGCTGGAGATCCACTACCAACCCATCGTGTCGACCGGCGACGGCACGCTTGTGGGCCTGGAGAGCCTGTTGCGCTGGCGTCACCCGGAGTTGGGATCCATCTCACCGACCGAGTTCATCCCGCTCGCAGAAGGATCCAATCTCATCGACCGGGTGGGAAACTACGTCCTGGAGACCGCCACCGCCGAGGTGGCCGCCATTCCCGAACTGCGTCGGGTGATGTTGTGCATCAACGTCTCCCGGCGAGAACTCACCAACGGTCAGTTCCCCGAACGGCTCCTGGACACGATGACCCGGTCCGGGATGGACCCCGCCGCGTTCTGCCTGGAGATCACCGAAAGCGCGCTCGACCCGCTCGACGGGGACCTGCTGACCCTCTTGGGCAACGTGCGCGACCTCGGAACACAGGTGTCACTCGACGATTTCGGCACCGGAGCGTCGTCGCTCAGTGAGTTCTACCGCCTTCCGGTGAGCGTGCTGAAGACCGCCAAATCCTTCGTCGACGCCCTCGAGGAACACCCCAGTGCGAAGTCGATCCTCGCCGGCATCGTGACGATGGCCCACGCCGCCGGGATGCGGGTGGTCGCCGAGGGAGTCGAGACCGAGTCGCAGGCCGCCATCGTCGCCGAGGTGGGGTGCGACCTCGCGCAGGGGTATCACTACGGCCGCCCCGCCCCGCTGGCGGAGGTGATCGCGTCCGGAGTCCGGATCCAGGCGAATCCCGGTGTCTGGGAGACCGCCTGACCGGTGCCCGGATCCGTCGACCGCCGCGGCCACCCGACACGACGCCTCCCGGCGCGTGCCTGCGATCCCAGCTCGGCTGTGTCCGATAGCGTCAGGCTCGGCGGCTCACGCGAGTAGATTGAGCGCCACGTCGATTACCCGGCGTCCATGCAACCGGACAGCGAGGTCACGGACATGACACACATTCTGCGGTGGACTCCTCCGACGGTCAGGACGACGCCATGACCGACGCGCAGCGCGAAGTCGCCGAACAGCACACGGCAAAGGTCATCGGGGTCACGGTCGCCGCCGCGGTCGGCGGATTCCTGTTCGGTTTCGACAGTTCGGTCGTCAACGGCGCGGTCGACTCGATCGAGGCGGACTTCGGACTCGGCAAGCTCATGACCGGCTTCGCCGTCGCGATCGCGTTGCTGGGCTGCGCGCTCGGCGCGTGGTTCGCCGGCCGGTTGGCCGACGTCTGGGGCCGCAAGCGCGTGATGTTGCTCGGCTCGGCGCTTTTCATCATCTCCGCGATCGGGACCGGCTTCACCCAGACGATCCCCGACTTGCTCCTGTGGCGCGTCCTCGGCGGCATCGGCATCGGCATCGCGTCCGTCATCGCGCCCGCCTACATCTCCGAGATCGCCCCGGCCCGGTATCGCGGGGCGCTCGCCTCGATGCAGCAGCTGGCCATCACACTCGGCATCTTCGCGGCACTGCTCTCCGACGCCCTGCTCGCCGACAGTGCCGGCAGCGCCTCGAGCGACTTCTGGTGGGGACTGGAGGCGTGGCGGTGGATGTTCCTCGTCGGCGTCGTGCCCGCGATCGTCTACGGCGTGCTGGCCCTGCTGATCCCTGAGTCGCCGCGATACCTGGTGGGCCGCAACCGCGACGCCGAGGCGGCGCGGATCCTGCAGGAGGTCACCGGCGAGGAGAACCCGCTCGAACGGGTCAAAGAGATCAAGCTGACGGTCAAGCGTGAGGCGAAGTCGTCGATCAAGGACATCACCGGGCCCTCGTTCGGCCTCCACCCGCTCGTCTGGGTGGGTATCTGGCTGGCCATCTTCCAGCAATTCGTCGGCATCAACGCGATCTTCTACTATTCGACGACGCTCTGGCAGTCGGTCGGTTTCTCCGAGGCCGACTCCTTCAAGACATCGGTGATCACCGCCGTCATCAACGTCGCGATGACCTTCGTGGCCATCCTGTTCGTCGACCGCATCGGACGCCGGAAGCTGTTGCTCGGCGGATCGGTGGGCATGTTCATCGGCCTGCTCATGGCGTGTATCGCGTTCACCCAGCAGATCGGTGAGGGCGAGAACATCACGCTTCCCGACCCCTGGGGCGTGGTGGCGCTGATCGGCGCCAACCTGTTCGTGGTCGCGTTCGCCGCGACCTGGGGCCCGGTGATGTGGGTGATGCTCGGTGAGATGTTCCCCAACCGAATCCGCGGTGTCGCGCTGGGCGTCTGTACCGCGGTGAACTGGGTCGCCAATTTCACCATCTCGATGCTGTTCCCACCGATGACGGAGGCCGTGGGACTGGGGATCATCTACGGCTTCTTCGCCTTCTGCGCCGCGGCGTCGTTCTTCTACGTGCTCCGCAAGGTGGAGGAGACGAAGGGAATGGAGCTCGAGCAGATGGACTCGGTGGCAGAGGCGAGACTTTCGCAGTTCACCGCCGTCCGCGCGGCGAAGGACAAGGCCTGAATGTTCGACCTGCGTGAGCTGTCCAGACGCGTCGTCGCCGCTCCCATGGCCGGTGGTCCGACCACCCCGGAACTCGTGGTGGCGGCGGCGTCGGCCGGCGGCGTCGGCCAGCTCGCCGCCGGGTACCTGACGCCCGACAAGGTGCGCGCCGACATCGCGGCCGTGCGGGCGTCGCGCACCGAGGCCTTCGGCGTCAACATCTTCGTCCCGGAGTCCGAGCCGATCGATCGAGACGCCGTCGCCCGCTACCGCGCCGAACTCGTGCCGTACGCCCGTGGTCTCGGGGTGACCCTCCCGGAAGTGGACGACCTGGGGGAGGACGACGACCACTTCGACGCCAAGATCCGGCTGATGTGCGACGAGCGAATCCCGCTCGTCTCCTTCGCCTTCGGGTGTCCGGCGGCCGATGTCTTCGACGAGCTGCACCGGCACGGGTGCAGTGTCGGGGTCACGGTGACCACTGCCGCCGACGCCGACATCGCACAGCAGGCCGGCGCCGACTGGCTCTGCGTGCAGGGCCCGGACGCCGGCGGACACCGCTCGGTCTTCGACCGCCGGACCAGCCCTCCCACGCTTCCGCTCGACGAGCTGATCGGCGAGGTCGTCGAGCGGGTGCCGCTGCCGGTCGTCGCCGCGGGCGGGATCTCGACCCCGGCCCGTGCCGAGGAGGTCCGCTCGCTGGGACCCGTTGCAGTGCAAGTGGGTACCGTGCTCCTGCGGACCGACGAGGCCGGTACCAAACCCGCGCACGCGGCGGCTCTCGCCGATCCGGACCGAACCGAGACAGTGGTCACGTGGGCATTCAGCGGGCGGCCGGCACGAGCGCTGCGCAATCTGTTCACCGACAGGTTCTCCGCAGCGGCGGTGGCCGAGTACCCCGCCGTCAACACGCTGACGGGCGGCATCCGACGCGCCGCCGCCAACGATCCCGACGGCATCAATCTCTGGGCCGGAAGCGGATACGGCGACGCGGTGGAGGAATCCGCGGTGGAGACCATTCACAGGCTCGGTTGACGGCACCCTTCGTGGCTCGTCGCTAGCGCTCCTCGCACCTCAGGGAGCATAGGGGGGCGCTTCTTTCGGATTAGGGAGCAGAGGGGTCACGCTCCTCGCACCTCAGGGAGCAGAGTGGTCGCGCTCCTCGCACCTCAGTGCGGGTCATGGTCGTTCAGCGTGGCCACGACGCCGGCGTAGTCGCCGCGCGCCTCGCCCCAGCGCAGGAACTTCACCCGCTCGACGAGTAGCTCGGTGGCGTCGGGTTGCGTGCCGACGAGGTCGATCACCTCGTCGGCGAACTCGTCGAGCGGCATGGCGAAGTCGCTGTCGCGCTGTCCCGGCATCAGATCGGTGCGTACCGCCGGCGGCACGAGTTCGATGACCTCGACCGAGGTACCGGCGAACTGCAGCCGCAATGACTCGCTCAGCATGTGGATGGCGGCCTTGGTGGCGTTGTAGGTCGGTGTCACCCGCAGCGGGGCGAACGCCAGGCCCGAGGACACGGTCATGATCGTGGCGGCTGGTCGCGTCTGCAGATGGTCGATGAATGCCGCGACGAGCCGAATGGGACCGAGAAGGTTGGTCGTGATGGTCGCTTCGGCGGTGTCGAGAAACCCTGCCGGGGACGACCAGTCCTCGGCGCGCATGATCCCCGCCATCGCGATGAGGACGTCGAGGTCCGGATGCTCGGCGATGACCTGTCGGGCCGCCGCGTCGACACCCGCCGGGTCGGCGATGTCGATCGCGACGGTGTGCAGACCGGGGTGGTCCTCTCGAATCCGGTCGAGGAGTTCGGTGCGCCGCCCGCCGACGATGACGGTGTTGCCCTTGTCGTGCAGGCGGGTGGCGAGCGCCAGGCCGATCCCGCTGGTCGCGCCGGGGATGAAAATGGTGTTTCCGGTGAGGTTCATGCCTTCGAGTCTCCGATTTGCTGGCAAGCCGATCCAGAGTGCGGTCATCGGGGGATCGCCGATCCCTGGCAACGTGGTTTCCGTGCCGCGATACTGGCCAGATGGATCGTGATGCGCTGGCCGGTTTCCTCGTGAGCCGACGCAACGGGCTGCAACCGTCGGATGTGGGTATCCCGACAGGCGCCCGCCGGCGGACAACCGGTCTTCGTCGCGAAGAGGTGGCACAGCTGGCAATGATGTCGACCGATTACTACACCCGGCTCGAGCAGCGGCGTGGACCCCAGCCCAGTACCCAGATGCTCGCGGCGCTGGCCCGCGCCCTGCGGCTCACCGCCGATGAGCGCGACTACCTGTTCCGCGTCGCCGGGCACAGCGCACCGGATCGGATGGTTGCGTCGGACCACATCGCTCCCGGGCTTCTGCGCGTTCTGGACCGCTTGGCCGGGACGCCTGCCCTCATCCTCTCCGCCCTCGGCGAGACCTTGATCCAGAACGACTGCGCGCGAGCGCTGTTCGGCGACAACGGCCATCTCACCGGAATGGATCGCAGCGCCATCTACCGGTGGTTCGTGCACCCCGACGACGAGCGCAGCCGCTATCCGGCCGACGACCACGAGCGGCAGAGCCGGGCACAGGTCGCCTCACTGCGGGCCGCGTACGGCGTGATGGGCGCACAATCGCGTGCCGGGGCGATGGTCGCCGAACTCCTCCGCCGGAGCAGCGAATTCGCCGTGCTCTGGGACACCCACATGGTGAGTCGACGCTTCGAGGACCACAAGATCCTGCTCCACCCCGAGGTCGGCGCGATCGAGGTCGATTGTCAGGCCTTGTTCACCGAGGACGAGACCCAGGTGCTGCTCGTGCTGACGGCGGCACCACGGACCGATGCGGCCGGCAAGATCGAGTTGCTCAACGTACTCGGAACACAGCAGCTCGGACTCGGCCCGCGCTGACGGTCCGGCAGATCCGGACTACGCCGTCCCGGCGGGCCGGGTGTTGATCCGACGCCCGATCGCCGACACCTGCCGGAGCTGCGCACGCGTCAGCCGATCGACGACGAGTTCGCGCACATTGGCGAGATATCCGGGGGCGGTGGCGACCACCTTCTCCCAACCCGACTCGGTGAGAACGGCATTCGTGAACCGTCCGTTCTCCGGGCACGGGTGACGTCGAACCCAACCCCGCTTCTCGAGCCTGGAAACCACGTGTGACAGCCGCGACAACGAGCCATAGGACAGCTCCGCGAGCTGGCTCATCCGCAGAGTGCGCTCGGAAGCTTCGGACAGCGCAGACATCACCTCGTACTCGAAATGGGTGATCTGGGCGTCGCGGAGGAGCTGGGCGTCGAGCGCGTGGGGCAGGTGGGCGAGCGCCGTTGCCACCTGAATCCAGGCGTCCATCTCCTCGTCGTCGAGCCAGTTCGGCTCGGGGGCAGTGGACATCTGCGCAGTGTATACGAAGTGAACACGTCCGCGATCAGGTTGACGCATCAAGTGTGACCACCTAGCCTTCACTTGATACTTCAAGTCAAACCCACCTAGTAAGGCGGCTCAGTCATGACCAACCCCATCGTCCGCAGCGCGGGCATCCTCATCGGACGCGTCGCTCTCGGCGTGATCTTCCTGGCTCACGGCCTGCAGAAGTTCCAGCAGAACGGCTGGACGGGACCGCAGACCGGGTTCGACATGATGGGTGTGCCGGCCGCGTCGTTCTCGGCGTTCGTGGTCACGTGGCTCGAGATCCTCGGCGGCATCGCCCTGATCGTCGGGGTGCTGACCCCGATCATCGCCGCGCTGTTCGTCATCGACATGGTCGGCGCGCTGTTCATCGCCCACGTCGACAGCGGGATCTGGGTCTCCGACGGCGGATACGAGTTCGTCCTCGCACTCGCGGCCGGTTCGCTGCTGCTGGCGGTCGTCGGCGCCGGCCGGTTCAGCGTCGACGCCGCGCTGGGCTCGAAGGTGAATTGGCTCGCCACCGACGATTCCCGCTCGGGTGAGCTCGCCGGCACCTCTCGCTGACGCCCGCATGACGCCACGCCCTGGTCCATCGGCCAGGGCGTGGCGTCGTTCGCCTAGAGTCGCCATAGACCCCGAGCGGAACGAGAGACATGACCTGGCTGATGCTGATCGCGGCGATCGCCTCGGAGGTGGCGGCGACGTTGTCGCTGAAGGGTTCAGAGACCGAACCGGCGCTGTATGCGGTCGTCGCCGTGGGCTACACGATCGCGTTTGCACTCCTCGCCGGAGTCCTCAAGCGCGGCATGGGGATCGGCGTCGCCTACGGGATCTGGTCGGCGTCGGGGGTAGCCCTCACCGCGATTCTGGCGACCTGGATCTTCGACGAACCCTTCGGGATCGTGATGGGGATCGGCATCGTGTGCATCATGGTCGGGGTGGTGCTGGTCGAGACCGGCCACCGGCGACCTGTCGACGCCGGCGCACCGGAGGCCTGACCGTGGGCTATCTCTTCATCGTCGCGGCCATCATCGCCGAGGTCACCGGCACTCTCGCACTACGCGCCGCAGCCACCGGAAGTCGGCGTTTCTACGGACTGGTCGTGGCCGGGTACCTGACCGCGTTCGTCGCATTGACACTCGGACTGAGACACGGTGTGCCCCTTGGTGTCGCCTATGGCATCTGGGCGGCCGCCGGGGTCGCGGCCACGGCGGTCGCCGCACACTTCCTGTTCCGCGAACGCCTCAACCGCCGGATGGTCACCGGAATCGGCGTGATCATCGTGGGTGTGCTTCTCATCGAGTTGGGTGCGCTGCACTGACATCCGGGCTTCGTTCACGAGGCCGGGTCACCGGGTGGCTTCGACTCGACGCCTCGACCTCGACACGCTCCTTCGTCGCTCGCTCGGCCCGGCGGCTGCGCTCGGTGTCGGCTCGATCAGCGGGTGGGCGCGCGCACGTGACGCGTGAGCGGTCGTCTCACTCACGCGTCCGCGGGTCCTCCAATTCGGCGTCGGAGTCGACGTCGCGCGGGTTGTCGAAGGAGACATCGATCTCCTGGAAGCCCTTGTTGCGCTGCGCGAGAACCTGTGCGGCGTATGCCGCCTCATCACCCTTCGTCAAGCTGACGTTGTCGGTGAAGGGGGTCAGCAGCGACCGCGGGTAGAGGCGATCGACACGGACCGCATTGGTCTCGAGACAGAACACGATCACGATCGACGACACGTACAGAAACGCCAGCAGGCCGAGCACGATCGCGAAGACCCCGTTGGTCGAACTCGCGTTCCCGATGACGTGCTGCACGTAGACCGCGCCGAAGGTCTGGATGATCTGCCAGCAGACCGCTGCGCCGAAAGCTCCTGGCAGAACGTTCCGTACCGACACGTCACGGGCGGTGCCGATCCGGAACGCAATCGTGAACACCAACGTACTCAGCGCCACCGACGCCAGGATGGCAAGCCAACGGCCCACGATCCCCAGCTCGAATGCCGCCGAGACGCCGTTGACAATGGTCAGGCCGATCACCGCGACGCCGATGGTGGACAGCAACAACAGCCCACGCAGACGGGCGAAGATCGGATCGGGGCGCTCATTGCGCGGGACCGCCCAGATCGTGTTCATCGCGTTCTGGGCGGCGACGGCGACACCGAGGCCGCCGTACAGCGACACCACGATCCCGATGACGATCGCAGTGACCCCGCCACTGAGTTTCTCGGGTTCCTCGAGTTGCCCGCCGATGACCGGGATCTGACTCATCGCCGAGTCGAGGATTCGTTCCTGCAGGTCGGGGTTGTCGGCCAAGACGATCCCCAGCACGGTCGCGAACAGCAGGAGCAGCGGGAACAGCGAGATGAACGCGTAATAGGCGCACAGCGCAGCGAGATACGCGCCCTGATCGTCGACGAACTTGTAGATGACCGCGAGCGGAAAGCCCGTCGCGGGATGACGCCGCTGGAACCGGTCGACCCGCTCGGTCAACGACACCCGATCATCCCCTTCCTCGACGGATCGTCATTCGTCACCCGCTCCGTCGAACGAGTCGCTCACCGGGGGTTACCACGGTGCTGCCGACTCTAACCCGGGGGCTGACGAATCCATCGCTACGTCATCGGATCGGCGGTTCACCGAAGTGGATCAGCGCCGGGGATGCCGAGTGCGCGAAAAGGTCGGCCGAGACGCCAGAACGCGAGGCCGGCGAGACCGCGCGGAAAGAACCGCTCCGTGGTCGTGATCTCCACGACGCCGGCCGTCCCGGCCGCATCATCGATCTGATGCTCCCGATACGATCTGCCGAATCGATTGTCGCGGAGTCGTACTCGAAGGAGATCGGGACGTCGGGCGAGCGCGATCTCGCCTCCGTGCCGCGCCTGCCGTTCGAGCCGGTCCCAGACCGTCGTGGTGCTGGCGCGCTCGCTGGTGCGGGTGACCCGCTCGAAGATCTCCTCACCGGCCCAGTCCGGGTCGGTGGGAAGGGGTTCGGCCGGAGACACGTCGGCGGAGGCATTGGCCCACGAGGCCCGGCCGTCACCGCGCGCAGACCGCTCGAGGGTGCGGGCCACCGCCTCCGAGTAGGGGGTCAGGCCGCCCTCCGGCCGATCGATGATCGCGTCGACCGCCCGGTCGCGACACACGGCGTCGCATTCGAGAGATTCGATCAGCGGCCGAGCGATCTTGCCGCGAATGGGCGTGACGAACCGGACCCATCGACTGGCCAGTGCCGGAGTGAGATAGGGAAGCACCACCATGATGCGGGGACGGAGGCCGGCGACCTCGGCGTACACCTGCATCATGCCGCCGTACTCCAGGACGTCCGGTCCACCGATGTCCCACGTTCGTGACGACGGGACCATGGCGGTGGCCGCCTCGACGAGGTAGTGCAGCGCATCGTCGACCGCGATCGGCTGGATCTTGTTGTGGACCCATCGAGGAGTGGTCATCGCGGGCAAGCGCTCGGTGAGGTGCCGGATGAGTTCGAACGACGCCGATCCCGAGCCGATCAGCGTGCCCGCCTGCAATGCGACGGTCTCGATCGGCGAGTCGATCAGGATGTCACCGACCTCGGCTCGGGACGCGAGATGTTCGGAGAGATCGGTGCCGGTGGGGTGCAGGCCACCCAGATACACGATCCGGGCGACCCCGTTCTGCTGGGCCGCCGCGACCACGTTCTCCGCAGCGCGCCGCTCCTCCGCGGCGAAGTCGGCGTCGGTGCTCATCGAATGCACCAGGTGGTAGACGACGTCGACTCCGGCGAACGCCTTCACCAGTGAGTCACGGTCGGAGAGGTCGCCTTCGACCACCTCGGCACCCGGATCGGACAGCCACGGTGCACCGGACAGCTTGTCCGGCGTCCGCGCCAGCGCGCGGACGCTGTGTCCGCGTGCCAGCAACCGCGGCGCCAACCGACCTCCGACGTAGCCGGTTGCTCCGGTGACCAGACAGGTTCGCGACTCGTCCACCTGACTCCTCTGCTCGGGGTTTGTCCCCAGGTTAGGAGCGCGTTGGTGTCATGTCGTCCGGTCGGAGCGGTCGGTGCACGATCGTTCTCTGCGGCCACGATTCAGTAACGACAAGGCGGACCGGCGCAGCTCACCGCGCTCGATCGGCGCTGCTCGTCGACTCCCGAACCCGGTTCGGACGAGGCAGACCAAGATGGTCGCGCAAGGTAGTTCCTTCGTAGCCCTCGCGGAACAGGCCCCGTGTGCGCAGGATCGGCACCACGGTCTCGGCGAACGTGTCGAACCCACCGGGGAGGTACGGAGGCATGACGTTGAAGCCGTCCGCGGCACCGGCATCGAGCCACTCGACCATCGTGTCGGCGATCTGTTCGGGCGTGCCCGCCACGACCCGGTGTCCGCGCGCCCCGGCGAGGCGGTGCAACAACTGCCGCAAGGTGGGGCGTTCGCGGCGGACGATGTCGGCGTAGACCTGGGTGCGCGATTTCTTGTTGTTCGTAACGTCCCCCGCATCGCCGAAGGCCTCGATCGGCACCGGTGCGTCGAGTTCGAGGTCATCGAGGTCGACGTAGGCGAAGTCCTTCAGCTGCATCAGTCCGAAGGCCGGGATGGTCAGCTCGTTGAATTCGGTCTCGAGTCTGCGTGCCTCGGCTTCGGTTCCGCCGATGAACGGACTGAGACCGGGCAGGATCTTGATGTGCTCGGGGTCGCGACCGAGCGCGGCCGCCTTGCCCTTGACGTCGGCGTAGAACGCCTGCGCGTCGTCGATGCGCTGCTGGGCGGTGAAGATCGCCTCGGCGTGACGCGCCGCGAACTCCCGGCCGTGATCGGAGGACCCGGCTTGCACCAACACCGGGTGTCCCTGCGGCGGACGCGGAGTGGTCAACGGCCCGGCCACGTTGACGTGTGGACCGCTGATGCGAGGCGCCGTGATGCGGGTGGGATCGGCGTACTGTCCTGCCTCCCGATCGATCCGGACTGCATCGTCGTCCCACGAATCCCACAGCGTGAGAACTGCTTCGACGAACGCATCCGCTCGTTCGTACCGCGTGCCGGCATCCGGATTACCGGGTAGTCCGAAATTGCGGGCCGCGTCCGGGGAGTCGGTGGTGACGATGTTCCACGCCGCGCGCCCCCGGGACAGATGGTCGAGGCTCGAGAGCGCGCGGGCGAGGTGCCACGCGTAGGAGTACGTGGTCGACGCGGTGGCGATGAGGCCGATGCGCTCGGTGGCACCGGCGATCGTGGCCAACGTCAGCAACGGGTCGAGTCGGCCGGCAGCGTTGAACTCGATGTTCGCGTCGAGTTTCGGGATGTCGGCGAGGAACACCGCGTCGAAGGCTGCTGCCTCGGCCGATCGAGCCAACTCGGTGTAGAAAGCGGGGTCGAACATCCGCTCCGGCGTCGAACTGGGGTGACGCCAGGCCGCCTCGTGATGCCCGGAAGACAGAATGAACAGATTGAGATGGAGTTGGCGACGATCAGCCATGGGGGACGCGGTGTTCCTTTTCGGAAGTGATGACTTGGTCAGAAGTACGTGTTGTCGGGCAGGGTCGTGTCGTTGACCAGCAGGTCACCGATCGCGCGGTTCTTGAATCGAGTGGGGTTGTGCGACGCGACTGTCCGGATGTTGCGCCAGTGGCGGTCGAGATTGACCGATCGTTTGACGGCCGACGCACCGCCCACGTCGAACAGCAACGTCGCGGCGCGAAGGGCCAGGTCGTCGACGACGACCTGGGCCTGTGAGGCGCGCAGCGCTGCTTCGTGCACCACGGCATCGTCGGTTCGACCGTCGACAACCGTGCCGGGGATCCGGGCGAGATCATCGGCGACGTCGAGGACAACCGAACGCGTGGCCTGTGCCAGCGACGAGATCTCACCGACGACCTCGAGCAGCACCGGATCCTCTCTCGGTACATCTGCGGACCCGTGGGTGAAGCTGCGTGTGCGACCTCTGAGGAGGTTCACCGCGTCATCAACGACCGCAAGGGCGTTCCCGGCGACGACGGCGTTGAGGTAGTGCTGGTAGAAGGGACCGAGGTGCCAGCGTGGGATCGTGCTCAGGTCCTCCGGAGGGAGGGTCACCTCGTCGGCGAGAACACTGACTCCCTCGAAACGGGTTGTGCCGGTACCGGTCAGGGACTGGCCGAAGCCGTCCCAATCGTCCTCGACGATGATCCCGGGCCGATCGAGCGGTATCAGTGCCTGCACGGGCACGCCGCCCGGGGTGACACCGGTGACGAAGGTGTGCTCGGAGTACAGCGTGCCCGTCGAGTAGTACTTGACGCCGTCCAGCCGATAGCCGTCGCCGTCGGGCGTGAACGTGGTCGACTTGGCGAAGTCCCCGGCATCCCTGCTGCTCAGTTCGTTGTTCCCGTTGCCGATCAGCTCGCCGGCCGCGACCCGCTGTAACCACAGCTCACGGCGCGGAGAATGCGGCCACAGCAAGATGTCCTCGACGGTGCCGTAGTGCGCCCGGAGCAGATGGCCGAGGTTGGAGTCCGCGCGACTGAGCCGGATGACGAGATCGAAGAGTTCGCGGACGGTGGCACCCCCGCCGCCGTCGGCGGGCGTGAGCCGATAGGCGCCCAGTTTTGCTGCCTTCAGCCACCGCACCTGTTCGTGGGGTGCGGTCCCGGTGTGCTCGCGCTCGAAACTGCCGTCCGCGATCCGGTCCAGCAGGGCGTCGAGTTCGATCGAGCCCGGGCGGACCGGGACCTGGGTGGGATCTGCGGAGATGGTCATCGGACGTCTCCCGCCCGCGCCAGGAGGTCGACCACGCCGTCCGCGATGGCCTGTGGCTGTTCCTCCTGGACGAAATGCACACCCTGGCCGGCGGCCCGGACCTCGAGATCGGCGATATGTGCGGTCGCCCAGGACAGGATGTCCGGCGTCAGAAGGAATCCCGGCTCGAAGGTCAACAACAGCTTGGGAACTCCGGAGCTGCTCTCCAGCCATTCGACACTGCGGTCGAGGAACTCGACGGTCCCGACAGGGTTCCCGTCGATCGGCAGATTCCGGGGGAACCGGATGAGGTGCGCGCGGCCTTCCACGGTGGGGAAGGGAGCGAGGTACACGTCGAGATCTTCCTGGGCAGGCCGTTCCAGGAACGCGCCGGGGAAGACCTGGGTGAGGAACTGGTTGTCCTCGACCACGAACTTCTCCCCGTCACCCGGGGTCCGGATGAGTTGCTGCGCCTGCACGAAGGGCTGGGGCAGATCGGCCGAAGCGATGTCACGAAGCACCGGCTCGGCGAGAAGCACCGCCTTCACACGATCAGGATGCCGTGCCGCCCAATCGATCCCGAATGCGGCGCCGTAGTCCTGCAGAACGAGCGTCACCCGGCTCAGGTCCAGGGCCTCGAACCAGGCGTCGAGGTATCGAACGTGGTCGTCGAGCTCGTAGGCGATGTCCGGTCGGCCGGAATCACCGAAGCCGATGAGGTCGGCGGCGATCAGACGTCCGCGTCCGGTGAGGCGGGTGAAGACGTGACGCCACAGGTACGAGCTCGTCGGGCTGCCGTGGAGGAACACGATGGGGTCGCCGTCACCGTGCTCGACATGGTGGATGTGGGAATCCAGGACCGGGGTGTCGACGCTACGGGCGTCGGGTCCGAAGGCGCCGAGCGGAATCGCTCGAGAAGTCTGGGTCATCGAAGATCCTTGTCGAGATGTGGCATTGCTGCCGATGGGGGTCGTCGGCACAAGTTACCCAGCGCGAGACATGCCCAGATCGTTGCGCGATGCGGGTGACGACGGTCTCCCTCCGAACCGAGGACGAGAACCCGCGCGCGGGATGAGGGCGCACCGGTCGACGGATCAGTGAACTGGGACAACACAAGTGAGGCACGCATGTGACACGCGGCCGGACGCCCCGTTGCCGACATCGTCAAGGTCCACGAAAGATAAACCTCTACAGGTTTTAAGTCCCGGAGATCGGCGACCCGACGCCCTCGGCACCGCGACTCGGCCGCGCGTCAGCTACCTTCTGTGCCCGCGGGGGAGTTCTCGAACCACAGGCACTCTTCCACGAGCCCGGAGCTCTTCCAGCCGTCGGGTGTTCGGACCATCGTGTGGTGGTAGTTACCACCGCAGGTGCTGAGTTCGGGCATCCCCACGAAACGCATCGGGTTGTAGAACATCGCCCGCACGCCGGCACGGTCACCCGTGCCGTCGTGGTCGAAGGTGCACTCGATGTTGGTGATGAAGTGCTGGCTCACCGACACGAATGCGAAACTCTCCTCGAGCCAGGCCGCGATCTCGTCGCGCGTGCCCGCCTGACCGAACGGCGTCGACGAGTAGTCGACCACCGCCTCCGGGGTGAACACCGAGCGCCACAATTCCCAGTCCTTGGTGTCGACGGCGCGTGAGTACCGGTACAGCGTGTCCGCGATGCCGAACCGGTCGCTGATCTCCTGCAGGTCCATCGTTCTCCAGTCCGTCGAACTGCGGTCCGGGGCGGCCGTGACGCAGCGTCCCATGGCCGCGATCCGCCTCGTCGCCGACTATAGACACCGGTCCAGACGAGTGTCAGGGATTTCGGGACTGCGCGGCGTCGGGTCGCGGTCCCCGGATGCCCGGGCTCAGCCCGGCGCCACGGTGTCTCCCAATCCGAGTCATCGAGAAACCGTCGAAGCGAGCGAAGGATCAGGCAGTGGGCCGCGCCGTGGACGCACCGGAAACCGAGATCGCCCCCGCGGACGGTGCGGTGCGAGCAGACCGGTGGTTCGCGAAGGGGTGCGCGACGGGGTGTAGAAAAGGACCCGAGTCCAGGAAGGCCACGGGAGGAGATCGTGATGTCGGTGGTGTCGTATGTGATCGCCGGGTCGGAGGCCAGCGGGGGAGCGGGCATCCAAGCCGACCTGCGCACGTTCGCGCAGCTCGGCACCTACGGGGTCGGGACCATCACCTGCATCGTGTCCTTCGACCCGAACAACGGGTGGGCACATCGATTCGTACCCGTCGAGTCCGCGGTGATCGCCGATCAGATCGAGGTGGCCACCGTCGCGCATGAACCCGACGTCGTGAAGATCGGCATGCTGGGCACGCCGGCCACCATCTCGACCGTCGCGAAGGCCTTGGCCGCGCGTGCGTGGCGCGACGTCGTCGTCGACCCGGTGCTCATCTGCAAGGGCCAGGAACCCGGGGCGGCCCTCGACACCGACAACGCGCTGCGTTCGGAGATCCTGCCGCTGGCCACCGTGGTGACCCCCAATCTGTTCGAGGCAGCAACCCTGGCCGGCATGGACGAGCTGGCGTCGATCGATGACCTCGCCGAAGCGGCGCGTCGAATCCACGACCTGGGGCCTCGGGTGGTCGTCGTCAAGGGCGGGGTCGGGCTGCCCGGCGACGAGGCGGTCGATGTGGTCTTCGACGGCACCGAGGTCACTGTCTTGCGCGCCCCGAAGGTGGGTAACGAGCGCGTCTCCGGGGCCGGTTGCGTGTTCGCCGCCGCCACGACCGCCGAACTCACCAAGGGCGTCGAGGTTCTCGACGCGATCCGGACCGCCAAGCAGTTCACCCACGACGGCATCGTCGGTCGTCTCGCCTCGCGTGCGCCGTTCGACGCCGTGTGGCACGGCTCGAAGTAGTCCCGGTAGCGCGCCCGCGGGGAACGCCCGCACGACGCATCCGGTCGGTGCGCGCGATCGTTGGTCCCGAGCCGTCTCGCTTCCCGTAATCTGACGCGCATGAGCGGCGAGGACGTGTTCACCACGGTCGCGGTCGGGTTCGAGGCTGTCGGCGCATTCGCGATGATCGTCGGCGCGATCATCGCCTGCGTGCTGGGGGTCCGGTCACTCCGCCGCGGGGAGGGCGGAGGGACCGCCTTCTCCGTCCTCCGCAACACGCTCGGGGCGGCCATACTTCTCGGCTTGGAGGTACTGGTCGCGGCCGACCTCATCCGGACGATCACCTCCAAACCCTCGATCGAGGACGCACTCATCCTCGGGATCATCGTCCTCATCCGGACCGTGCTGTCCATGTCCATCCAGATCGAGATCGAAGGTGTGGCACCGTGGCGTCGTGCGCTCGTGACCAGCGGCGGACGCCTGCTGGGCGCGGCGGTCGCCCAGGACTCGGCAGCGGCGCGTCCAACGGCCGAAACACCAACTCACCCGGCTGACAGGTGAGTCCAGCACACCAGCACAGCGGAACGACGGATGTGCGGCATCCTGGATGGGCACCGTACGGGGAGTATGACCGAAGGAGAATCGGGTGACGACCACGCCACACGAAGTCGATGTCCTCATCGTCGGGGCCGGGATCTCGGGCATCGGCGCGGCGCGCTGGGTGCGGACCGAGCATCCCGGCAAGTCGATCGTCGTCGTGGAGGCCCGGGAAAAGGCCGGCGGCACGTGGGACCTGTTCCGCTATCCGGGTATTCGGTCTGACTCGGACTTGCACACCTTCGGTTACGACTTCAAGCCCTGGACTGATCGACAGGCCATCGCCGATGCCCCGCGCATTCTCGACTACCTCCACGAGACGATCGACGAGAACGACCTGGGATCTCTGGTCCGGTACGGACATCGAGTCGTGTCCGCCGCCTGGTCGTCCGATGCGGCTCGGTGGCTCGTCGACATCGAACGCGCCGGCACCGCCGAACGGGTGCAGATCAGTGCCCGGTGGATCTTCTGCGGCTCAGGCTATTACGACTATGACGAGGGATTCTCGCCGGAGTTCAACGGGACCGAGCGGTTTCGCGGCGAGATCGTTCATCCGCAGCACTGGCCCGAGGACCTCGACTACACGGACAAGCGAGTCGTGGTCATCGGCAGCGGCGCCACGGCGGTCACACTGCTGCCCGCGATGGCCGGTCAGGCGGCACACGTCACCATGCTGCAGCGAACCCCGACCTACATCATCCCGCTGCCGCGCGAAGACGCGATCGCCAACGCCCTGAAGAAGGTCTTCGGCACCGAACGCGGTTACGCACTGACCCGGCACAAGAACGTCGCGCAGCAACGGGTGTTGTTCGAACTGTGTCAACGGTTTCCATCGGTCGCACGCCGGATGATCCGCAAGATCAACGAATCACAACTGCCTGACGGTTATCCGGTGGACACCCATTTCAATCCGCCCTACAACCCATGGGATCAGCGGTTGTGTGTGGTCCCCGACGCCGACCTCTTCCGGACCATCCGTGCGGGGGAGGCCTCGATCGTCACCGATCGGGTCGACACCTTCACCGAGACCGGCATCCGGACCGCCGGCGGCGAAGAACTCGAGGCCGACATCGTCGTCACCGCAACAGGATTGAACATCAAGATCATCGGCGGCATCGAGCTGACGGTCGACGGTCAACCGGTGTCGCTTCCCGACACCGTCGTCTATCGCGGGATGATGCTGTCCGGGGTCCCGAACTTCGCGCTGGCGATCGGCTACACCAATGCGTCGTGGACCCTCAAGATCGGCTTGCTGTGCGAGTACTTCTGCAAGCTGCTCGCACACATGGACTCCCAGGGATACGACAGCGTGTGGGCGGTGGCCGACCCGGAGATGCCGACGCGGCCGCTGCTCGACTTCGGGGCCGGATATGTGCAACGGGCGTTGGACACCCTGCCCAAGCAGGGCCCCGAGGAACCGTGGGTCATGTCGATGAGTTACTACGCCGACCGCCGGTTGTTCCGGGGCGAGGTCGACGACGACAGACTGCGTTTCGCACGGGCCAGAGATCGGGCGAGGCCGGGAATCGGGGAGTCGGCCGGACGCACCACGAGTCACACACCCCGGAACTGCCGCCGATAGTTGGCCGGTGACGTCGCGAACGCGGCGGCGAAGTTCTGGCGCATCGTGACCGCGCTGCCGAAACCGCAACGGCGAGCGACCGTGTCGACCGCGAGATCAGTCGTCTCCAGGAGGACACGGGCCGCATCGAGGCGTTGGGACAGCACCCACTGCGCGGGGGTCGTTCCGGTTGCGACCTTGAACTTGCGGACGAAGCCGCGCGTACTCATACAGGCCTGCGCCGCGAGTCGGTCGACGGTCAGCGTCTCGTCGAGATGCTCCAGCGCCCAATCGATCACATCGCCGAGCGGGTTGCCCGTGTGCGTCTCCGGAACGGGACGGCGCGTGTACTGGGCCTGGCCACCGTCGCGGTGCGGGGCGACGACCAGGCGCCGCGCGACGTCGTTGGCGATGTCGGCGCCCAGCCGGTTCCGCACCAGATGCAAACAGGCATCGACTGCGGAGACCGTGCCGGACGACGTCATCACGTCACCGTGATCCACGTAGAGAACCAGCGAGTCGACCTCGATGTCGGCGTGCCGCTCCCTGAGGGCGTCCATGGCCGCCCAATGCGTCACCGCGGGCCGTCCGGCGAGCAGACCGGAGTCCGCGACGGCGACCGCGCCCAGGCACAACCCGACGATCGTCGCACCCCGCTCGTGCGCACCGCGCAGGACTTCTCGAAGAGCGTCATCGAGCGCGGGAAGATGTTCAGGCCACGAGGGCACGACGACGATGGTCGACATCCAGAACACGTACTTCGACGGCCCGCTCGCCATCCAGTACCCGCCGAGAGACACGAGTCTGTCGAACATCACCCGGATCATCGACCACGCCGAAGCCAATGGCATCCCGGTGGCCGTTGTCCAACACACACTGCCGGCAGAAGCTCCGGTCTTCGCCGAAGGCAGTCCGGCGTGGGAACTTCATCCCGACGTGGCCGGCCGCGTCACGCCGTCGTGGAAGTCGGTGCACAAGAGCGTCGGCAGCGTCTTCGGCGGTACCGACCTGGCGGACTGGTTGCGAACTCGGGACGTGGACACGATCACGCTCGTCGGTTACATGACCAACAACTGCGATCTGGCATCGGCGGCGGGCGCGGAGGAACTCGGCTTCGGCGTGGAGATCATCTCCGACGCCACCGGTGCCATCCACCTTGCGAACGCTGCCGGGAAGGTATCTGCCGAAGACGTCCACAACACCCTCATGGCACTGCTGAACTCGAATTTCGCCGCGGTGGCCACGACCGACGCGTGGATCGAGGCCATCACCTCCGGCACCGGGCTGGACCGGGACAACCTCGTGAACTCGGCGATCGAGGGACGAAACGCGTTCGGCGCGTGAGTGATCGGCGGTGCGATTCGCGGGGACTCACATCCGCGCGAATCGCACCAGCCAGTAGCAGTACACGCCGTAGGCGGCGATACCCACTGCCGCCAGCACCATCAACACCTGACCGGCAGGCAGTCCGGACAGCGATTTGACCGCGCCGTCGATTCCCGTGGCCTTGGATGGGTCCGCGGTCACGACCGCCACGATGACCAGGATGCCCGTACCGGCGAGGACGACGCCTTTACCGCAGTAGCCGATCACGCCCGCGATGGTCGCAGCCTTGTCGTCGGAGATCTTGAGATCGTCGAGGAACGAACGGCTGGCACCCTTGTACACGTGATAGATCCCGACTCCGATGATGATCAGACCGGCTGCCACGAGAACGACCTTGCCGCCACCGGACTGCAGAAGCCGCGCCGTCAGACCCGCGTTCTCCTGACCACTCGACTTTCCCTGGCCGGTGGCGAAACGGATTGCCGACCACGCGAAACCGACGTAGACGACGGCCAGCGACAGTGCTTTTCCGCGGTCGAACCACTGCTCGGCGCCGTCACTGTCCTCACCCGGCTCGGTGGCATGAGGGCCCACGATGGCCTCGGCGAGTCGCCACAGTGCGAGAGCGGCGAACGCGACCGCGGCGACCCACAGCACGAACCGGCCGCCTGCTGAGTCGGCGAAGATGCCCAGCGCCCCCGATTGATCGGCGTTTCCACCCCCGCCGAACGCGAGGCGCAGAATGATATAGGCGATCAGCAGATGGAGCAGACCGCTGACCCCGTGTCCGGCACGCGCAAGACGCTCGAACCATGGGCTGTCGGTGGCGCGGTCCACCGCGCCGGTCACTTGATTTCGGCTCATCGTGCCACGTTCCTTCCGCCGATCGACCGAGCTCGTGCCAGGTCGGTTGTACTGACGTTACGGGGTACCGCCCCGCAGCTCAGTTCCCTTGCGACTCGCGAAGCGCGCGCGCCTGTTCGATGAACTTCTGATCCTTCTCGTCGTTCTTGTCCGACGCGGTGGTGTCCCGCGGCGGCAGCTGCAGGTGCTCCTCGGCGGGCATGCCCGCCTGGAGTTGCCGGCCGCGTTCGAGTTCCGAATCGAATTCGGCGCCGAAGAGCAGTGCGAGGTTGGTCAACCACAGCCAGAGCAGGAAGACGATGACCCCGGCGAGGGCTCCGTAGGTCTTGTTGTAACTGCCGAAGTTCGAGACGTACAACGCAAACGCTGCCGACGCGACGATCCAGGTGATGATGGCGAGGACCGCACCGGCGCTGATCCAGCGGAACTTCGGCTGCTGCACGTTCGGCGTTGCCCAGTACAGGATCGCGACGATCAGGACGACGAACAGCAGCAGGATCGGCCAGCGGACGATGTTCCACACGGTGAGTGCGGTGTCACCGAATCCGACGACGTCACCGATGGACTTCGCGATCGGCCCACTGATCGCGAGCATCAGTGCCACCGCCGCCGCGAGGACGAGAGCGACCAGTGTCACCAGCAGCATGATGGGCCGGAGCTTCCAGATGGGTCGGCCCTCGTCGATCTCATACATCCGGTTCATCGCACGGCCGAATGCTCCGACGTAACCGGACGCCGACCACAGGGCGCCGACCAGACCGAGGACGAGCGCGAAACCGGCGCTGGGGGCGGACACCAGCTGTTCGACGGGGCCCCGCAGGGTGTCCACTGCCGAGGACGGTCCGAGGTCGTCGACCATCTGCAGGACGGCGTCGGTCGTCTTCTCGCCCTGGCCGAACACACCGAGCAGGGACACCAGCGCGAGGAGGGCCGGGAACAGCGACAGCACCGAGTAATAGGTCAACGCGGCAGCCAGGTCCGTGCACTGGTCCCGCGAGAACTCGCGCGCCGTCTTCTTCAGGACGAAGACGATCGACGGCTTGGTCAGATCTGTCGGCGAGTCCGGCTTCCTCGGGTCGTCGGGATCGGCGGAATCCGGATCGTCGCGGACGTCCCGGTCAGATACGGCCGTGTCTCGTTCAGCTGGATCGGCGGCGTCATCTCGTTGCATCTCCTGCGCTTAACCCTGGGGCGCGCAAGCCAAACCCGATCGGCGTCGTCACCCGGGCGGACCCTGAGTCAACGGACCTGGCTGCACGCGTCGTCGACCACCCCTTGCAGATCCCGCTGGATCCATCGGGTGACCGCCGCAGGCGTGTCGTCCCGCCGCGCAGCGAGGTCCACCGGATCACCCAACGCGACGACGGGGCGCCCGCCTCCGTCCGGATAGGCGATCCCCGCGGAGATCAACCACACCCCGACGTCGTCGCGAAGCGCCCGATGGGCGATGTGGCCGATCCCGGTGCCGAGTCGTTGCACCTGTGTGGGGTCGCCCTCGTTGCACGTGCCTTCCGGAAACACGGCGATGCTGTCACCGCGCGCCATCCGTTCGACGCACACGCCGATCATCTGACGACCCGCATCCGCGGCGGCGCGCACCCCATGGTCCTTCCCGCGGAAGACGGGGATCCCCCCGAGGGCGTCGATCTTCCTGCGTTGCTCGGCATCGGCGAACAGCTCGTCCTTCGCGAGGACCCGCAGATTGCCGATCCGCCTCCGCAGGGGCGACCGGAATCCGGCCGCGGCGAGCACCAACGGATCCCGTTCGGAGACGTGGTTGGCCGCGATCAGCAACGGTGCACCGCTGCGGACAACGCGCGTGAGACGGTCCCGGGAACGGAGGCGCACGACCGGTCGAATCCGGGCGGCCAGCACTCCATACATCAGCCGCGCCCGGGTTCGATCCTGCTGATGCGTCAGGTAGTGCTCGTACACAGCCTGGGATTCGGACAGGTCGACCTTCACCTAAGTTACGGTACCGTAGGTTAGGTGGGCGCGGGACGGTTGGGGAATTCTCGCCGACGGCTCGATGTGCGTCCTGCGGACGTCAGTCGGGAATCACGACCGCCCGTCCGCGCAGCTCGTTCGCAGCGAGCCGGCGATACGCCTCGAGCCCGTCGTCGAGGGAGAACTTCTCGACGGCGACCTCCAGGACGCCGTCACGGGCGAGGTCGAGGACCTCGATGAGTTCGTCCCGGGCACCCCAGTACGGTGCGCGTACCGACACCTCATACGGCTGCGAGAAGAACCCGACCTTGGCGGCCGCGACCCCGTCACCGATGCCGACGATCACGACATCGCCCATGGTGCCGACGACTCCCATCGCGGTGTCGATCGTCGGCTGCAGTCCGACGAAGTCGAATACGGCTGTGGCCCCGTCATTTCCGGTGATCTTCCGAACATTCGCGACGGCGTCGGCATCGCTGAGGACCGTCTCGTGAGCGCCCACTTCGCGCGCGAACGCGAGCTTGTCCTCGCTGACATCGAGGGCGATGATCCGCGCCGGGGTCAGGTGCCTCAGCAGCTGAATCCCGATGTGCCCGAGACCACCTGCGCCGATCACGACCGCGGTGGTGCCGCCGACGAGCTTTGGCAGCGACGGTTTGATCGCATGGTAAGGAGTGAGTCCGGCATCGGTGAGCGGTACCGCCGCAACCGGGTCGAGATCACCGAGCGGCACGAGATGCCGAGCATCGTCGACGATCATGTACTCGGCCATCGCACCCTCGTTGCCGAGTCCGGGCGGGGCGATGCCGAGTTCGGCGGCGCGGGTGCAGTAGTTCTCGAGGCCCCGCGAGCAGAAATGACAGACGCCGCAGCCCCACGGGCCGTAGACCGCGACCGCGGTTCCCTCGGTGAGTGATGTGACGCCGCTACCGATCTCGGCGACCACGCCTGCGCCCTCGTGCCCGAGCGTCATCGGCAGCGGATAGGGAAAGCCCTCGGCGGGCATGTTGAGCACGAAATCGTCGGAGTGGCACGCACCGGCGGCGGTCACCTTCAGCAGCACCTGCCCCGGTCCGGGTGTCGGCTTGTCGACCTCGCGGAGTTCGGGCGGATTTCCTGGCTTGACGATCTGGATGGCTTTCATGCCGGACACCTCTCGGTTCGAGTCGTTGCGTGCTCTACCGCCCTCCGGTCTACCCGCGTATGGCCACACGCGCATATGTCGGAGGCGAACCGGACACGAATTCCTGGTCCCTCCTCACCACCGTCTCGACGGACTCCGCGCCGCGCATCGCACGCACTGCCGGGCGGCCGGTAGCACTTCGAGTCGCTCCGCACCGATTGGCGAACCGCAGGTTTCGCACCGGCCGTACGAGCCGGAACCGACTCGATCCAGGGCAGCACCGATCTCGTCGAGCCGGACCCGTGAGCGTTCCAGCTGGGCGACCAGATGTCCGCGTTCGACCGCCAGGGTCGACCCCTCCGGGTCGTGCTCGTCGTCGGCCGCGGCGTCACTCGTCGCCTCGACGACAGCGGCCAGGCGGCTCGACAAGGACTCGATCAGTGCGGCGGTGCGTTCCCTCTCGGCGAGCAGTGCCTCGCGGGAGTCGACGTCCTCACCGGGGTTCACGAGTCCTCATCCGACGGTCTCGCTAGGTGCCGCAGAAGGTCTGGAAGGAATCGCTGAAGGCCTGCGGGGCCGGCGCCGCGTAGTGCGCCCACTGGGTGCGACGTTCGAACGGATGCGTGACGGCCGCCAGCAGCCGACCGAAGGGTTCCAGATCTCCCTCGGTCGCTGCGCGCAGGGCTGCGTCGACCTGGTGATTGCGCGGGATGTACACGGGATTGACCCGATCCATCGTCGAGGCGACCGCCGCGGGTTCGCGGCCGGCTGCGGCCAGCGCGGCTCGCCACCGGTCGAGCCACGGACCGATGTACTCCCGCGGTAGGAGACTGGTGATCGGGACCTGATCCCCGCGGAGCTCATCCGCGAGCGCGCGGAAGGTACCCGTCCAGTCGGCGCGATGCTCGCGCATCAGGGTCAGGAGGTCGGCGATCAGGTCGGGGTCGGCGGACGCATCTTCCAGACCGATCTTCGACGCCATGCCGGTCGCGAAGTGGCGCTCGTACCGCGCCTCGTAGGAGTCCAGCACCTCGGTCGCCGCAGTGATCGCCTCATCGGGCGTCTCGGCCATGAACCTGAGGAGGGTCTCGGCGAACCGGGCCAGATTCCACTTGAGGACGGCCGGCTGATTTCCGTAGGCGTACCGACCCGCGTGGTCGATCGAACTGAACACTGCCGACGGGTCGAACGCGTCGAGGAAGGCGCAGGGCCCGTAGTCGATGGTCTCACCCGAGATCGTGGTGTTGTCGGTGTTCATCACCCCGTGCACGAAGCCGACCAACATCCACTGGGCCACCAGAGCGGCCTGACGTTCGAGGACGGCTTCGAAGAACTCGAGGTAGCGGTTGCGACCGGACTCCGAGTCCCGCGCGAGCTCCGGATAGTGACGATCGATCGCATAATCGGCGAGCTGCTGGGTCAGATCGGTGTTGCGCACCGCGTACTCGAAGGTTCCGACGCGGAGATGGCTCGCGGCGATCCGGGCGAGCACCGCGCCCGGTTCGGCACCGGTCCGCTGGATGTCGCGGCCGGTCGCCACGACCGACAGCGAACGCGTCGTCGGAATCCCGAGCGCGTGCATGGCCTCGCTGATCAGATACTCACGCAACATCGGCCCGACGACTGCGAACCCGTCGCCGCCCCGGGAGAACGGCGTGCGCCCGGATCCCTTGAGTTGCAGATCGACTCGCCCGCCATTGCGGTCGACCAGCTCGCCCAGCAGCAAGGCCCGCCCATCGCCGAGAAGTGGGGAGTAGCCGCCGAATTGATGACCGGAGTAGGCGGTTGCGACGGGAACCGCGTCGGCCGGGGCGGCCGCACCCGACAGGAGCGCGACGCCGTCGTCGGTTCGGAGCGCCTCGACGTCGAGCTGCAGGTCGGCGGCGAGTGACTCGTTGACGACGAGCAGCCGCGGGGCGGGCGCGTCGGCCCCCTGCCACGGCACCGTCAGGGGCGTCAACGCATCGACGAAGGTGCGCTCGAAGCCGGTGATCGCAGCACTGGTGCGTGCGGGGGAATCGGGGGAGGCGGACACCCTTCCGAGGGTAACCAGTTTCGCCCTCGGCAAACCGGGTGCGCATCCGGCACGAGACGGAGACTCCCCGAGTCACCCCGGATGGCGCTCAGACAGCCACTGCCGCGCCGCAGATCCCGCAGGCCTCGAAGTTGCGCCGATTCCACCGGGCGATCGGGATGAAGAAGACGGAGAACTGCGAGTACTCGCGCATCCGCGCCCACTGGGTGGTGTTGTGGCAGCGGGGACACGCGCGGGTCTGACCCGCCCCGAGATGCTTCTGTCTACGGCCATATCCGAACAAGAAGAACACGCCGCCATGGTAGAGATCCCGGCACGGCCGACCGCCCGGCATCGTTCGTCGCTGTCACCGGCGTGGGATCATGAGGTCGTTGTCCATACCGAAACCGCATCGCTCGTAGAGGCCCACTGACCGTTCGGTTGGTGAAAGGACCGTCTTGGCGTATCCGCGATCGTCGGCAGTGCCGGTGGCATGCCGGATCAGGTCCCGTCCGATCCCGGATCCGCGGAACGCGGGGCGCACGTAGAGGTGGCCGAGATAGCCCCAACGGCCACCGGCGGCGCGGCGAGGACTGGGCATCCGGACGTGTTCGGTCAAACACACCATTCCGACAGCGAGATCACCGGCACCGGCGGTCCAGACCGTTCGGCGATCGTCGTCGAGCCAGGCCGTGACCGCTGCGATGAACGCACCATCGGCCCGCCACGGCCCGACGCCGGGATCGGCCTCACGCGCCCATTCCCAGCGGAGCTCGGCCACGCGCGTCCCGCTGTGACTGCCCAGTATCCGGATTCCGCTGCCATCGGTCACCTCACAAGGGTGACCGACGGCTGCGTCGGCCGTGCAGCGCGGCATCGATCGTGATGGTCACCTGCATTCGTCACCGGGTCGAACACGCAATCGCGGATTCAGGTCCTCGACGAGAATGGTCAGCGCGTCGGCGCCGCTCGTCGACCGGGCAGCGGCCCGATGGTCATCGGTACGCTCGGTGGTGTCCGAATTGTCGGTTGGTGACGACCGGCATGCCGCGGACACGCGAAACCGGAGGGAAGCATGGAAGCACTGATCTTGATCGCCGTCATCGTCGTGGTCGTCGTCGGGGTGGTGGTCTTTGCCCAGCAGCGTTCCGGCGCCAACGCGGCCCGCACCCTCGACGACGCGAAGGCCGATGCGCGACAAGCCATCGAACGACTCGGGGGACAGGTGTTCATGCTGGTCGGCGACGGACCGGCGTCGAAGCAGGCGCTGGCCGACGCGGGGGAGCGGTACACCGCGGCCGGCTCGCAGATCGAGCAGGCCAACTCCCCGACGCAGGCCCGACTGGCGAAGCAGACCGCCATCGAAGGTCTGTACTACATCCGGGCGGCCCGCGCCGCGATGAACCTCGACCCCGGACCGGCGATTCCCGAACTCGATGGCCAGAAGAGCGCCGGCGCGGTCACCGAAGACCGCACCGTGGAGTTCGAAGGACGGCAGGTCGCAGCCTCGCCGAACCCGTCCGAGCAGACCCCGAACTACTACCCGGGCGGTCGTGTCGCAGGGCGACCGGTGCCCGCAGGCTGGTACTCGGAGCCATGGTGGAAGCCGGCATTGGTCGCCGGCGCGTGGGGACTCGGTTCGATGTTCCTGTTCTCGGCGATGTTCTCCGGCATGGCAGGCGTGCCCTACGACGCGCAGGGATTCGAGAGCGGCGCCGGTGACGGCTCCGACACCGGCGCGCTCGACGGCGGGGACTCCGGGGACTTCGGCGGCGGCGATTCGGGAGACTTCGGCGGTGGGGGAGACTTCGGCGGTGGGGGAGACTTCGGCGGTGGCGGCGATTTCGGCGGTGGCGGCGACTTCGGCGGCGGGTTCGACTTCTGACCGTCCCCCGAACTCACCCCGTGCAGCCCACGGACTCGATCAGAGCGCCGACGGCGCTGCGACGACAGAAAGCAGTCGGAGTTTCTCCGAACTCGCGCTGCCAGGGGTCGCGGTGTAGGCGAGCAGCGAGTGCGAACACCGCGGGTCGACAAGGATCTGGCAATTCAACTCCAGGAACCCGACTTCCGGATGCACGTACCTCTTGAGGTCTCGCGGGGCGATTCCCACCTCGTGCCGGGCCCAGATGTCGCGGAATTCCGGACTCTCCCCGCGGAGTCGTTCCGCCAGCGAGGCCGCGTGGGATTCCGGGCCACGGAGCGCCAGCACACCTCTCAGGCCCGAAACGTACATGCGCGAGTAGAACTCGTGGTCCTCGACAGGATGCAACCGGCGAGAACCGGAATCGGTGAACCACCGGTACCCGATACTTCGCGCGGGACCATCGAAGCGCATGAGGTCGCCGACAAGGGCGACACCGAGTCTGTTCTGGCGCAACGTCTCACCGAGTTCGGTGACTATCTCGGCAGGAGTGTCGGTGAGACGGTCGAAGATGCGCATCATGCCCGGAGAGACGTGCTCACCCTCGGTTCCCCGCACCGGCGGCTGGTGGCCGGCGAGAAGGAACAAATGATCTCGCTCCTCGCGCGAGAGGTGCAGTCCTTGCGCTATGGCCGCGATCATCTGCGGCGACGGCTGCGGGCCGCGCTCGCGCTCCAACCGGGAGTAGTAGTCGGTGGACATGTGGCTCAACGCGGCGACCTCCTCGCGCCGGAGTCCGCCCGTGCGACGGCGTTTCCCGCGCGGCAGCCCCACGTCCTCTGGCTGCAGGGCGCCACGCCGCACCCGGAGGAAGTCGGCGAGGCCGGCACGATCGATCATGCGGGTCATTCTTCCGCGGACGGGTGGCGCGCAGCCACGGATCGACAGGTCGTGGTTAAAGGTTCGACACCACGCGACACTCGGAACACGTGGGAACGAACCCGACCCGACGAGGAGCTCCGATGTCACGAGGCAGCAGGTATGACCTGACCATCCCAGATCTCACCGGTCGACGAACGGTGGTGACCGGCGCGAGCGACGGTGTCGGGTGGGAGATCGCGGCAGCTCTGGCCGGCGCCGGCGCCGAAGTGGTCATGCCGGTGCGCAATCCCGGCAAAGGTGCGGCGGCTGCCGAGCGTATCCGGGAACGTCATCCCGCGGCCACGCTCGCTGTCGAAGAAGTCGACCTGGCTGTCTTGTCTTCCGTGGAGGCATTGGGCGCGCGGCTCCGGACCGACGGCACACCGATCAGCATCCTCGTCAACAACGCCGGCGTCATGACCCCGCCGGAGCGCATGACCACTGCCGACGGATTCGAGCTCCAGTTCGGCACCAATCACCTTGGGCATTTCGCTCTCACCATCGCCGTCCTCCCACTGCTCCAGGCAGGGAAGGCGCGGGTCACCTCGCAGACCAGCATCGCGGCGAGACGCGGCGCAGTGCGGTGGAACGATCTCAACTGGGAGCGCGACTACGACGGGATGAGCGCATACCGCCAGTCGAAGATCGCTTGCGCCCTGTTCGGGCTCGAGCTGGGACGCCGAAGTCGCGCCGCCGGCTGGGAGGTGACGAGTACGATCTCGCACCCTGGCGTCGCTCCGACGAATCTCCTCGCGGCGCGACCGGAGGTCGGCAGGACGGTGCCGACCGGTGGCCGCCGGGTGGTCGAGTGGTTGTCGAGACATGGTGTCGGTGTGGGCACCGTCCAGACGGCGTCTCTCCCCGCACTGATGGCTGCCACGACGCCGGGTGCGGTCGACGGCGCGTTCTATGGGCCTCAGTGGCCTGGCCATGCGGGCGGACCGCCCGGCGCGCAGACACCGTGGATGCCGTTCCGCGACCGCGAAGCGGCAGAACGTCTCTGGGATGTGTCCGAGCAGCTGACCGGGGTGCGAGCGGGCTGACCGTCAGACATCGGCTGCCGAGCCGGCCGATTCAGTGGTGTGTGCCACCTGCGGACCGAAGTCAACGCAGGTGACACACCGGCAAGGAGCACTTGTGGTGCTTTCCACTCGAAGTCTGGCGGCGTACGAATCAGGGGAAGAGCGTGAGGAATGTGGCGGCCGAGGTCACGCACAGCAGCGCGGCGATCGTCATCCCGGCGTACGCGTGGTCGGCGATCGGGACCTCACGCGCGGAGGTCGACGTGTGTGCCGGGGTGTTCGCCTGAGTCACTGGTTTTCCCTCCGAAGGCCCGTTACCGTCCCTCAGAACATTAGGGCCGCGAACGATCTCGATCGTCCCGCCATTCACCATCGAGGCCAGTCCGATGCTTTAGGTCACGAAAAAGTAACGGTCGGCTTCTCAATGGTTTGACCCGCGTCGAAGCGCCTCACCCCCATTCCGGGCTCTGCCGCACTGTCGATGACCGTTCGCACGCATGTGCGACAATGGCGCGGTGAGTTCACAGACAAAGGCCGGACTGACTCCCGGCGACCTCGAGTCGCTGTCCGCTGCACTCGCTTCCGGAAAGCGGGTCACCGTGTACCTGCGGGACGCGATGCCGTCGTTGAATCTGGAGGCCGGCGCCTCGGCACGGGTCGTGTCGATCGATGGTTCGACAGTGACAGTGAGCCCCAGGGGCGTCGACGATCAGTTGCCGTTCGAGGCCGACGAGTTGCGGCGGAATCGAACGGCGCCCGCGTCGGCCGCCGGCGGACGAACCTCGAAACGGCAGCCCGCGCAGGACGTTCCCGTCCCGGTCGCCAAGCCCGCCACCACCGAATCGAGTCCGCGCCAGACACCCAAGAGGGCGCAACCCGTCGCCGACACTCAGTCCAGAGCCGGGGAGCCGGCGCCCTCGCCCGCCACGAGCAAACCGCCGCGAAAGACGAAGGCGCCGACCGCTCCGACGACCGTGACCATCACCGCGGCCGGAGAGAGCACCTGGACGGTGGCAGTGTCACACGGCACCAGGAAGCAGGGGAGACCCACCGAGGTGACCGCCGACCGAGTGGCCAGGGCCATGCGCGAACTGGGCGACGAGACCGCGATCACCGCGGTCGACACCGTCATCGAGTCGGCACGCTCGGCCGCTCAGCGTCGCATCGAGGAACTCAGTCAGGAGCTCGAAGCCGCGCGGGCCGCCCTGGCGCACCTGGACGGTCCCGTCGGCGACGACTGACCAGTGGGCTGAGTCCGCTCAGCCCTGTCGGTCCCGAAACCGATACATCGCGCGTATGTCCCGCGTGATGGCCTTGTCCCGCTTGCTTCGCTTGCTCGCCTGGCGGGCATCGCCCCGGGCCGCCGACCATTCGCTTTCGCGAAGCAGTTTGCGGTAGCGCTCCAATCGACCCTCATCAATCCGACCGTCTCGAATTGCTTCCTGCACCGCACATCTGGGCTCGCTACGGTGCTCACAGTCGCGGAATGCGCAGTCGTGTGCCAGCTCCTCGATCTCGGCGAAGGTCTGACCGGCCGCGTCCGCGACATCCTGGACCCCGATCCCGCGCAGACCAGGAGTGTCGATGAGGGCTTTGCCTCCGGGAAGAATCAACAGCTCACGGTGCGCCGTGGTGTGTCGTCCCTTACCGTCGACGGAACGGATCTCGTTGGCCGCCATGTGATCACGTCCCAGCAGCGCATTGGCCAGGCTCGACTTGCCGGCACCAGACGAGCCCAGCAGAACGGCGGTGCCGGTCATGGTGGCCGCGAGCGCGTCGACACCGACACCGCTGACCGTGCTCGTCACCACCATCTCGGCGCCCGGGGCCACCGCGGTGACCGCGGCTTCGCCGGCGACGATGTCGTCGACCAGGTCCGACTTGGTCAACGCGATCACCGGTCGCGTGCCGGCGTCGTAGGCCAGCGTCAGCAGGCGTTCGATCCGGCCGAGGTTCACCCGGTTCGCCACCGACACCGCGATGATCACCGTGTCGACGTTGGCAGCGAGCACCTGCCGTTCGGACGTCCGATCCGAACTCGCCCGCGTGATCGCCGTCCGGCGCGGCAACACGTCGACGATGTGGGCCGGCTCGTCATCGCGGCGCAGCACGACCCAGTCGCCGGTGCAGACCGTCCGCTCGCGGTCGGTGCCGAGTCCGGAGCCGCGGATCGCGCGAACCGGACCCGTTGCGGTCAGGGTGTCGCACCCGCCGCGATCCACCCGCGCGACGCGCGCGGGCACGTCGCCGTCACGGGCGTGATCGGCGAACAGAGTCGAAAAATAGTCGTCCCAGCCGAGCGTGGTCAGCTCGATACGGCAGGACGAATGATCTGGAGAATTCACTGTTGAGACCTTCGGATGTGCCCGCCGCCCCGGAAGCGCAGCCGATCCGCGACTCAGTCGCATGCACGGGAACAGCTTTCGAGGGTCAGAGACGGGCTGGAGGAATGGGGATGGTTCGGATGCTGTGGGCGACAGCGATCTCGACGGCAACCATCGACTCACCTCCAGGTCTCGCGCTGTCCATCATCGAACAGCGCGGCTCACGCTAGCACCGGCCGAAAGGGCCCGCCACTTCTTTTTCCGACGAGGCACGGCCACCCGGCACTATCTCAGCCCCAACTCGACGCCCTGCGCCAGGATCTCACGACGCGAGGTCATCCCCAGTTTGGACAGCACCGCCGAGACGTGGTGGTCCGCGGTCTTCGACGAGATGTACAGGCGCCCGGCGATCTCGGTGTTCGACAACCCCTCGGCCACCAGACGTGCGACTTCCAATTGCCGGTTCGTCAGGCCGCCGGGATTCACCCGCGTCGCCGGCCTGGGTCGCTGGGGGACAGAGGCGCAACCTCGTTCGCGCAGCATCGCCCGTGCTCGATCCGCGGTACGCACGGCGCCGAGTCCGTCGAGCATCGTCACACCGCGTCCGGGATCGTCGGAGTCCAACCAACACAGCGCCGACGAGAACGGATCACCCGCGTCCGACCACCATCGCGCGGCGTCGGCGTGCCGGCCGTCGAGCGACAGCCGATACGGTTCCGCGATCCGGCCGGTCTGTGTCGGCAGACCCAGCCGGGACCGCCACACGGCGAGACTTCCCGACCCCCACTCGGTTCCGTCGTCGTCGAGGGTGTCCGACGCGACGACCCGAGCATCCTCGATCCCGGTCATCCAGCTGATCTCCGCGAGCGCGGTCAGAACCGCGAGTCGCCGTAGGGGTTCGTCGATCTGGCTGGCCAGCGTCCACGCGTTCTCGATCTCGGCGGCATCGAACGGGGCACCACGGCGAAGTGGCACCAACACCGTGACCAGGAGCGGCCACAGCGTGGCGATCGGCATCCCGTCGGCCTCGATGACCGCACCGGCGTCCTCGAGGGCACCGTTCCAGTGGCCGCGCGTCAACTGCAGCCGGCTCCGGACCGCCGTCTGCCAGTGGCGACAGATCTGGATGTCCCGTTCGACCGTGAACGGGAGTCCGACGTCGAGAATCCGGTCGGCAGCACGGTATCTGCCCTGTTCGACGTCGAGGCTGGCCACTTGTGAATAGACGGTCGACGCCAGTTCGTCGAAGCCGCGTGCGCGCGCGGTCTCCATGTGCGCGAGAAGCCTGCGGCGCGAATCCTCCTCACCACCGGACAGCGCGGCCGATTCCGAGACGACCCGAGTCCACATCTGGAGTTCCTCATCGGGAGCCGAGGCGGTGTCGGCCAGTAGGGATGCGGTACCCGTCACGTCGCCGCGCATGAACGCCAGGAACGCGCGCTGGATCTGGGCCTGGCTGTACACCGTCGTGGCGCCCGTGCCGTACGCGATCTCCGCCGCACGGGTCAGGTGCGACTCGGCACGCTGCCGGTTGGCGCTGTAGTACTCGTAGACCCCGACGGCCACATGCGCTGTCGCCAAACCGGCGTCGTCGCCGAGCTCGGCCCACAACGGGAACGTCTCGTCGACGCTGGCTATCGCATCGCGCAGTCGGCTGACCATGTACTGCTCGTTGGCCAGCGCAAGCAGCAACTCCGCACGCTCGCGCGCAGAAGCGTTGCGCTGATGCTGCTTCGCGATCTCGTAGTAGGCGACGGCCTCCGTGTGTGCGCCACCGCGGATGGCGTCCTCGGCCGCCGCGAACGCATGACGGATGGCTCGGCCGGAGTCTCGGGCTGCGACGGCGTGATGGGTCAGCACCGACGGGTGCACGGTACCCAACTGTTCCAGCGCGTCCAGGAGCTGCGCGTGCAGATGTGCGACCCCACCCGGTGGGATCGTGGATTCGATTGCCCGCCGGGCCAACTCATGTCGAAAGACGATGCCATCGGGTCGCCACTCCAGCAGCCCGGTGTCGGCGAGCCGCTGGAGTGTGGGGTAGTCGATGCGCAAGGCGGGCAACGCGCTGTCGGCGACGCGTTCCGGCGAAGCAGCTATCAGCTGGAGCGCCTCGAAATCTGTCGCGCTGACCTTCGTCGTCCGTGCCAGCACCGCGTCACGCACCGAGGACGGGATCGGCAGATCGGGTTCACGAGAGACCTCGGTCGCGAAATAGGGGTTGCCGCCGGTCGCGGCATGCACACGCGCGGGATCGAGACCTGTGCCCTCGACCAGCTCTGCGATCGCCGCGACGCTGAGCGGCGGCAGTTCGATCCGACAGACGTCTTCGGCGAGAAGTGCACGCGCCGCCGCCTGCGGTTCGAGATCTCGATGAGTCAGCAGCAAGAGCAGCGGCACCGACTCGATCCGGCGACACAAGAACCGCAGCACATCGGTCGAGGCGGCGTCGACCCAGTGCAGATCTTCCACCACCAGCAGCGTCGGCTCGGCGCCGAGATGGGCGAAGGCGGCCTCGCAGACGTCGGCCAGCATCATCGGCTCGCGGCCGATCCCGAGATCCTTCACCGGTCCCAGTGGTCGCGGGGTGTCGAGCGGATCGCAGGCCACCCGCAGGACGCGCACATCTGCAGCGGTCGCACAGATCTGCGCGACCAGCGTCGTCTTGCCCGCGCCGCTCTCGCCCGTGATCGAGAACGCCGAGCCGGTCGGGAACCGGGCAAATGCCGCGCTGATCTGCGACAACTGCTCGGTTCTCTCCAACAGACGCACCGTCCGAGTGTAGGCCGCGAGACGGCCGAATAGGTGGGTCTACCCATTCAAGGGCAGGACGCTCGACGAAAGATGGGAGGTCCTCACCGATGTGGCCCGCATGCCCGGTGACCGACTGTTGTGGTGCGCCGGTACCGACATCGGTCACCGACGGCCAGTCGTCCCACCACACAGAATGGACAATCCAATGACGACATCCCTCTCCCCGGACCTCGTCTCGTTGCGCGACAAGCAGCAGAAGGTCTGGAGCAGCGGCGATTACAACCGTATCGCCGCGCTGACCGTGCCGGTCAACGAAGCGACCGTCGCCGCGGCGTCGGTCATCCCCGGCGACCGTGTTCTCGACGTCGCGACCGGCACCGGCCACTCGGCACTCGCCGCAGCCCGGCAGGGCGGCGACGTCACCGCGATCGACTATGTGCCTGCGCTTCTCGACATCGCCCGCAGTCGTGCAGCCGCAGAGCATCTCGACGTCGAGTTCATCGAGGCCCCCGCCGAGATTCTGCCGTTCGGCAACGGGGCCTTCGACACCGGCATCTCGACGATCGGCATCATGTTCGCCGCCGATCACGAACAGGCGGCCCGCGAGCTGACCCGCGTCGTCCGACCGGGTGGGCGGATCGTCGTCACGAGCTGGACTGCGGACGGTTTCGTCGGCGGGATGCTCGCCGCCGTCGGCCGCCACGTGACGCCACCTCCCGGAGCTCGTCCCGCCACTCGTTGGGGCGACCAGGAGTACGTCGCCTCGCTGCTCGGTGACCGTGTGCAGTCGCTGGACTCGCACACTGCCGCGCTGACCGTGAGGTTCGTCGACGCGTCCGCGTTCGCGGACTTGTTCCTGAGCCATTACGGGCCGACGTTCACCGCCGCGTCGAAGCTCGACGACGACGGTGAGCAGGCACTGCGAGCCGATCTCATCGCACTCGCAGAGTCCCACGAGCAGCCGGTCCCCGGCGGGATCTCGATCGACTGGGAGTACCGCGTGGTCGAGGCGGTGCGGTCGTGAACGCTTCTCGCAGACACCGCAAGGTCATCACCCGCCTGGCTTCGGCGGTGGCGATCGCCGCTGCCGTCGGGGTGGCGGCACCGCTGGCGACGACGGCATCGGCAGCGCCCGCCCGCACACCGGGCGCGACTCTGACGATCGTCGATCAGAACATCACCGGCGCCGGCAAGAACCGCATCATCATCCAGGGTCTGTATCCGATGACCCGTGCGGACGCCGTCGGGTTCGTCACCCACATCAACGATCGGGGCTGTGGTGGCATGCACTACATCGTGCTGGGAGACGACGGGAAGGAGCACTACCTCTACGATCGCAACTTCCCGGGCACCTCGGTGAGCACCGACGGATTCCTGCGTGCATCGGACCGTGGACTCGAATATCTTCGCCAATTCGTGGTTCCCAGTTCGGTTCTCGATGAGGACCGGGACGGTGCCGACGAGGTGTTCGTCCGGGTCCGGTTCACCGACGGTGACTGCCGGGCGCGCGTCCAGACCACCAACGTGGTGGTCGGCAGGTTCTGACCCGGCAGCGCCCACCCGGCAGCGCCCACCCGGGCTCGACCGGGTGGGCGAGTGCCGGACTACGTGCGATCTGCGGGTTCGAGGTCGGTGTCGATACGCATGGCGGCCACCAGCTCGCGATAGAGCTCGTCCGTGGCGAGCAGGCTTCGATGGTTGCCGACAGCGCGCACCCGACCGGCCTCGAGGACGACGATCTGGTCGGCGTCCATGATGGTCGAGAGCCGGTGGGCGATCGTGACGACGGCTCCGCGGGTCGCCTGTCGTCGGATCCCCTCGGCCACCGAGGCCTCGGTGAGCCCGTCGAGCTGGGCGGTCACCTCGTCGAGCAGGAGGAGTTCGGGGTCCACGACCAGCGCCCGGGCGAGTGCGATCCGCTGCCGTTCCCCGCCGGACAGGGTGGACGTGGTGACGTCGGTGAGGAGACCGTCCGGCATCGCACGGACCCGGTCATCCATCCGAACAGCCGCGAGTGCGCGCCAGACCTCGTCGTCCGAGGCCTCGGGTGCCGCATAGACGAGGTTGTCGCGCACGGTTCCGGGTACGAGCGGGGTGTCCTGTTCGACGTAGGCGATCCGGGCTCGTAGATCGTGGAGTGTCCACTGATCCAACGGTCGGCCGTCGAGCACGATCTCGCCGCGATCCGGCCGCAGGAACTTCAGGAAGAGGGAGAAGATCGTCGTCTTCCCGGCACCCGACGGTCCGACGATGGCGGTGTGCCCTCGGCGTGGAATCGTCAGGTCGATTCCGTCGAGCGCGGCGGGAGCATCGGGCGCGTAGCGGTACACCACATCGCGAAGTTCGAGCGCGGCAGCTTTCCGGTCGACACGGGCCGGCGCGGGCTCGGTCACCGCGTCGTCCGATTCCGTTCTGAGATCCGAGATCTCGGAGATCCGAGCGGCAGCGGCCAGTCCGGACTGCAGTGCGGTTACACTCATGGTGAGCAGCGAGACCGGCATCATCAGCTGGAACCCGTAGAGCAGGAAGGCGATCAGGGTACTGACGGTCATCGAGCCGTCCGCGACGCGCCAGGCACCGAACGCCAGCACGATCATCACCGCGAGGTTGATCCCGGCACCGGTGATCGTCCAGGCCCACGCCTCGATACGGACGGCCCGGATGCCTTTCCTCGCCGACCGATGCGCGAACTCGCCGATCCGGTCGGACTCACGTGCCTCGGCGCGACTCGCCTTGACGGTGCGGATCGATCGGAGAATCCCTTCCAATCGTCCACCCAGGTAACCGATCTCGGCCTGCGCGTCTTGCTGCGCCTTGGCGAGACCGGGCATCAGGACTGCTGCGGCGACACCGACCATGATGATGACGACCATCGTGGTCGCGAAGAGCGGGAGGTCCAGAACCGCCATGAGTACCAGCGCGCCGGCCATCCCCACGAAGCCGTTGACCCCGTTGACGATGCTCGATGTCGTCGCTTCCCGGATCAGTAGAGTGTCGGCGGTGACGCGGGCGACCATCTCGCCGCTCGATCTGCGAGCGAGTTCGGGGACCTCGACGCGGAGCAGGTGGCCGATCAATCCGGTTCGGGTGGCCAGGATGATGCGTTCGGCCAGCGTGCCCAACATGATCGTCTGGATCAGACCGATCACGGATCCGGCGACGAGCAGCACGGCCAGAACCGTGATCGGCGCCGTAAGGGACTCGGACACCGCGAGACCGTCGAGTACCCACTTCGTGACCAGAGGAGTGGCGAGTTCGGCGGCGGTGCCGAGTAAACCGAGGAAGACACCCAGGGCGAGGAGTCCCCGGTACGGGCGCATGTACCCCCACAGAATCGCCAATTCGGTGCGCATCGGCATGTCCGGGGTCTGCCCGGGGTCGGCCGTGGATACCGAAGTCGTCATCGAGTCAGCCCTCCCGAGCGGAACATTCAAGATCTAGAATGACACATCAATGTCTCATTTTCAACGCATGATGTTGCTGTGGTCACCGCGCGGTGGATAGTCTCGGCCATGTGAACAAAGCGCCGGAGCCGGCCGCCGTCTCGGGCGTGCGCCTGCGCACCCGACAGGCCATAGTGTCAGCCGCCGTCGCGGCATGGGCAAGTGATTTCTCGACGTCGCTCGGCGACATCGCCGACCGGGCCGATGTCAGCCGGAGCACTCTGCACCGGCATTTTCCCGACCGTCAGTCATTGGTCGATGCCGCCCTGGTGGAAGCGAGCACCATCCTCGATCGACAGTCAAAGGAAGCAGTGGACGGCTGCGAATCAGCTCGCGCAGAACTGGAGTCGTTGATGCGCGTCATTCTCGGCATCGGCGACATCATCATGTTCCTGTTCTCCGACCCGAACCGATTCGAGGGCAACCCGGAATGGTCTGAGGAAGAGGACCAGATGCTCCCCGAGATCCTCACCCGGGCACAGAAGGAGGGAGCCATTGCCGACGACCTCGAGACGCGATGGTTGGTCGGGGTGTTCTATTCGCTGTGCTTCGTGGGTGCGGTCTCGATCGCGACCGAGGGGATGTCACGGCGTCGCGCCGCCGATGTCGCCCTCCGGACGTTCTTCTCCGGAGTCTCTGCCGACTGATTTCGTCCGGTGTCTGCGTGTTCGTCACCGCCCGGGGAGTCGGCGTCGGCGATGACTTTCGTCCCGTGGTGTGGTCACACTTCGCACAGACACACGATCGGATGAGACATGAGCAATGTGAATGTATGGGCTTGTGCGGTGGCAGTTGTCGCGGCATTCGCGGCGAGCGCCGTGTACTACGGCATTCTCGGCGCACCTGCTGCCACGGAGGTTCGCCGACCGGCTTGGGCGACGCCGATTGTGGAGTTGGCGCGTAACGCGTTGCTCGTCGTGCTCGTCGCCGCCCTGGTCTCGCGCCTCGATCCGGGTTTCACCGGCGCACTGCTGCTCGCCGCGGGACTGTTCCTCGTCCCGCTCGTGCTGCTCGCGGGTGCCGTTTTCCACGAGGGAACAGCGATGTCGGCGGCGGCGGTACACCTGGGGGACTGGCCACCGGCGGTGATGCCGCTACGACCGGTCACAGGTGACCCTCAGTCGGTCGGCCTAGCTGTACTAACCACGGACGTTAGGTACGGCGTGGCGGGATGACATGACGAAGACCTCCGAGTGAGAGTGCGAACTGCCTAAGAAGCGCACCCGCTCAACCGGAGGTCTTCGTGTCCCACCGTAACGCCCCACTGACCGAAACAGGTCGTCTGCGTCTGGCCAAGTGCATCGTTGAGGACGGTTGGTCGATCCGCCGTGCCGCTGAACGCTTTCAGGTCGCCCCAGCGACCGCCCAACGCTGGGCCCGCCGCTACCGCGGCCACGGGCCGGCCGGGATGGTCGATCGCAGCAGCCGCCCCCATCGCAACCCCAATCGCACACCGACCCGCACCGAACGACGCATCATCAAAGTCCGCGTCCTGCGCCGCTGGGGACCCGCACGCATCGCCTACCTGCTCGGCCTGAACCCCTCGACTGTGCACCGAGTGCTGTCTCGCTATGGCCTGGCTCGTTTGCGCTGGCTGGATCGCCCCACCGGGCGGGTTATCCGTCGGATGGAGTCGGCAACCCCAGGTGAACTGGTGCATGTTGATGTCAAGAAACTCGGCAAGATCCCTGCCGGCGGTGGCTGGCGCAAACTCGGCCGCACCGCCGGCCGCCGTAACAGTCGCGCCGACAAGAGCAGCGGGAAGCAGAACAAGTACCGCAACCCCGTGCGCGGTTATCACTTCCTGCACACCGCCATCGATGCCCACTCACGGTTGGCGTACTCGGAGATTCTGGCTGATGAACGCAAAGAGACGGCCGCTGAGTTCTGGCTGCGTGCCCAGCACTGGTTTGTCGAGCGCGGTATCGAGGTTCGGAAAGTGTTGACCGACAACGGTTCCTGCTACAAGTCGTATGCATTCGCCGATGCGCTCGGGCCATCGATCATCCACCGCCGAACCCGGCCGTATCGGCCGCAAACCAACGGTAAGGTCGAACGGTTTCACCGCACCCTGGCCGACGAATGGGCCTACGACCGGCTCTACACCAGCGACACCGAACGCTGCGCACAGTTCCCGATCTGGCTGCACCACTACAATCACCACCGCGGTCACACAGCACTCGGAGGAAAACCACCAGCCAGCCGCGTACCCAACCTCTCAGGTCAGTACACCTAGCCCGCCTAGCGCGGCTAGCCATCGCGACTGCCTCAGCGATCGCTTCGGCGTCGGTGAACTCACCGCGCGCGGCGCGGGTCAGAAACTCGATGTCCTCGCGTTGCGGGTCCCACCCCTCGAGGACGTTGTTGTCGATTGCCTGGACCACTCCGCGGACCTGGGTGTCGGTGAGGCCGGCGAACAACTCGGGCCAGCGCTTGATCCACCTCGAATCGGTCATCGAAAGCACTCCATTCCTTGGGCCTCGCGTCAGAACCCGTTGGGGATCGTCGCGCTCAGACCGACGAGAGGATGGCGGCGTAGATGAATGCGAGAACGCCGAGACCGGCCGCAGCCCGGTAGATGGGTTGCGGGTCACGAACTTTGCTCTGCCACTGTCCGAGCAGCGTGAGTCCGACCGCGATGAGCAACAGCACAATCGTGGGGCCAAGGATCATCAGTGTGGGCATGAACCTCTCTCTATCAGGGAGGTCTGTCAGAACAGGGCGATCTGGTCGCGGGCCGCGAGTTCAGCGGCACGCTGGTGGGCTTGGTCGGCGGCTCGTTTGACGACGACTTCGGGTAGGGCGAGGTCGTGGGCGATGTCGGCCCAGCTGCGCCCGTGCTCGCGCATCTCGGCGGCGAGGTCCTGGACTTCGCGGTCCTGCGCGTCAGGATCGTCGTCTGTCATCACGATGGCCGTGCCTTTCCGTTCAGATGCGGGCGAGGGTGTCGCGGATGGCCAGCCACCGGGTCTCGGCGGCTTGTTGATGTCCGGTGAGAGCCGTCCAGTGGCCGGCGAGTTCGGCGGTCGGGCGCTCGGCGGTCACTTGGGTCATGCGGGCCAGCAGCGCGCGGTAGCCGCGGCGGTACCAGCCGTCGATGAGGGCCGCGGCCAGGTGAGGCAAGTCGGCGCTGTCGGCGACGGGGCGACCGTGCCGCGGCGAGGCGATCTCGAGCATGACGCTACGGGTGCGGGTGGTCAGTCCTCGATCGGCAAAACGTGCATTGACCAGAACCGGTGTGGCGGGGCTACCTTCGTCGAGCAACGTCACCGCGGTGTTGAACACGTCCTGATGCACGGCACTGAGGAACACCACACTGCTGGCGGGAAGCACAGTGCTGGTGGTGCCTGCGTCACGGTCGGCGCGCGACCCGATCAGCGCCTCGACGACCTGGCGGGCCCGGGCCGGTGGCGCCCACAACAACGCGGTGAGCATGTCCAGCTCCAGGGCCAGGGTGTTGTCGACCTCGGCGGTGTCCTCACCGACAGCGCCGGTGAGGGTGAGGTCATCTGCGGCTGTGACGGTTTCTAGCTCCGGCAGCGGCTCGATCGCGGTGGCCGGCGGCTGCGGCACATCAGGGGGTGCGACCTCGGGGTTCTCGGCCATGACGATCACCTGCTGTCTCCTAGTTGGTATCGGCGGTGTCAGGCGACGTCGCTACGGACGCCGGTGAGGTCGTCGTACGCCCACTGTTCGTTCTGGGCGGCCAGTTCGGCGAGCTCGTCGCCGTAGCGAGGATCACCCTCGGCATAGGCCTGTTCGGACTTCACCCAGTAGGCCACGGCACGCTGTGCGTAGTCGGTGGAAGGCATTGGTCTCGTGGTCCTTTCGGGTCAGGCGGCCGCAGCGCCGAGCGCCTTGATGTGGTCGGGTCGGAAACCCGACCAGTGCTTGTCGCCGGCCACCACGACGGGGGCTTGCAGGTAGCCCAAGCTCATCACGTAGTCACGGGCCTCGGGGTCCTGCGTGATGTCGACGATCTCGTAGGACAGTCCCGCTCTATCGAGAGCCTTGTAGGTGGCGTTGCACTGCACGCACGCGGGCTTGGTGTAGACGGTGATCGTGGTGTTCTCGCTCATCTTCCAACCTTTCTTTCATCCGCATCGCGAGCGGTGTTTCTTGCTTCCATTGTAGGCTGTATTATGTTGCCGCGCAACCTATTTCGGCTGTTCAACGCCGTTTCGGCGAGTGAGTTTAGGCGCGGTGGGGGCGGTGGCGTTCGATGTCGGTCCAGCGTCCTGGGGTTAGTCCTTCGGCGGCGTCACCGGGTTGGCAGGCGAGTTCGGCTGCGGCGGCGAAGATCTCCCAGAGTTTGGGGCCGGGGTGATGGTGGTGGTCGCGTTCGTGGGCGATGACGGCTTGCTGCCAGCTCATCCATGCTCCAGGGGAACCGTGGCGTTCAGGGGTGAGTAGGGGATTGCTGGCTGCTGCTGCTCGGCGGGCGGCCGCGCCGGCGGCGTGGTGGGTCTTGATGAGGGTGCGTTCGCGGCGGGGGTGGTGCTCGATGAGGGTGTCGAGTGTCCAGGTGAGCAGGTCGACGTCCAGGAGCATCCGGTGGCCCGCGCGGCGGCGGGTGTCTGCTGCGAGGTTCGCAGCGGTCCAGAGAAAGCCGGCTCGGGTGGCGGCGTAGTCGGCGGGCACGGCGGCGGGGGTGTAGATGTTCGGCGCTGTGAGTGTTGCGGTCATGTCGGGTTGCCCTTTCGTGGGTGGGGGAGGTCAGTGGTCGCGGGCTTCGCGCCCCGGCTGGCGGCGCGGTCCTGGCGGTTGGCCTGGCGCTTGGCGGCGCGGATGGTGTGCGGGCTCTGGTGGCTGCGGCTGGCGCGGCTAAACACGTCGCGCTGGGTGCCGTTGCGGGTCTGACGTGCCATCGGGGTTCCTCCCGCGGCCGGGTGGTTTGTTTGACACCTGCCATCTCGTCGCCGGCGGGAGGTCGGTGCAAGGGTGTTCACAGCGAAAAAGTCATCCGGGGCGCAGCCCTGCAAACCCGTAGGGCGGATTAGTTTTTCGCGGCCCTTGTCGCCGGGCCGACCAGAGGTACGAGACTGGAAGGGGGCAACAAACAAACCCCTGCCTGTGCGGCGGCAGCCGCACAGGATTCGAGTCCGGCCCGTGGGCCGGTCCTTTGGGGTCGCCGGGCGCCAGCTCGGCCAACAGGTCTGTTCGGCGTAGCCGATCCGCTGGCCTGGCCGTTACCGTGAGGTATGTCTTCTTCGGTTGAGCGTGCTTTGGCTGATCTGTGGGTGCCGTTGGCGTCTGAGGTGCGGGCGGTGGTTGATGGTCGTTCTCGCGCTGCGGCTCCGCGGGTTGATCTGTGGTGGCGGGAGGCCATGCCCGAGGGTGTGGAGGCTCAGATCTTCTGACCTGAGCCTCCTGCCCTGCCAGGCTTAGGCGAAGTCCTCGGGGGTGGGGAAGTGGCCGCGGAACAGTTCGTCGGCGAGTTCGGCGGTCGGGATGATGGTGCGGAGCTCGTCGGGGGAGATGCCTGCCCGGATTGACTGGTCGAGTAGGCGGGCGAAGCTGGGGAGCTCGGTGTCCTCGGCGATGTGGTCGAGGATCACGTTGACCACCGATCCGTTCCCGGCGAAGTAGTAGCAGGCGGCGGCGAGGGTGAGCACGTTCGCACGGTCAGTGTCGCGCAGGGGTCGGGCGAGTTCGGTGAACACGGCGGCGGCGGCGGCCGGATCGTAGGCGGCGGTGCGCACGAAGGCGTCTCGGTAGACCAAGTGGCGGCCGATCATCGCGGCGACCTGGGCGGACAGCTCGCGCGGGATCTCGGTGGGCCAATTCACCATTGCCGATACGACAGCCTTGGCGGCGACGTCGGGCTGTAGCTCGACACCTGTGGTGTCGAGGGCGGGTTCGGTGGTGGCGGCGATGCTGGCCCGCAGGTCGGATCGCTGCTCTTGGATGGGCTGTCCGTCCATGACGCGACGGGTTGAGGCGAAGCTGTCGCGGTAGTCGCCGCTGATGCCGGTGTCTCCGGTGATGAGGTCACGGTAGGGTGCGGGCTGGTCACACCGGGTGACTACGGCACGGTGGTCGGTTTCGATGCCGTAGCTGGTGAGTGCATCGCTCATGAGGCGGACGGCGGCGCCGCCGGTCTCGTCGTCTGGGGTGATCGCGATGACTGCGGCGCGTGGGGTGTTGTGGGTGTTGAGGATGTTGGCGAAGTAGTTGGCGAAGTTGGCGTCTGCGGCGGCGATGTCGTGGCGTCCGGTGATGCCGATCTTGAGGCCGCGCTCGTGATCGGAGATACCGATGACTACGAGGGAGTCGGCGGGCACGAATCCGAGCAGGCCGGGGATTGCGGCGATGACGTCGGCGGTGGTGAGGATGCGCTGCATGGGTGTGGGTGTCCCTCCTGTGTCGGCCCTGGCGGGCCGGTGCTTTGCTTGACACCTGCCATCTCTTGCCGGCGGGAGTGCGTGGCAAGGGTGTTCACAGCGAAAAAGTCATCCGGGGCGCAGCCCTGAAACCCGTAGGGCGGATTAGTTTTTCGCGACCCTTGCTGCGCGCGACCAGAGGCGGGAGAATGGAAGGGGTCAGCAAAGCAGACCTGCGAAATACCGTGCGGCGTAGCCGCTCCGATCAGGTGACAGCGCAGCTGGCAGTCGATGACGGCGGATGCCGGCACCTCACACGAGACCGACCGTTGACGGCCAGCTCGACGGGACCACACCGGACGCACGTGGCAGTCGGGGATCTCAATGCGGGAACGCAAGTGCGCTCCCGGGTATCGGAGGGCCTTGTCCCGTTGAATCGATGTATGTCAATATTGACGGGTGTCGAATAAGAACTTGCTTCTCTTGCCAGGCCGCGGCCTGAGTGGTGACGAGACCGGAGCGGTTACCCCGCTGCTGAAGGCGCTCGCGGATCCGGTTCGGCTGCGGTTGCTGTCGGAGGTCGCCGCGCATCCGGGAGGTGAGGCGTGCGTGTGCGACATCTCCGGGCCGTTCGAGCTGTCGCAGCCGACGATCTCGCATCATCTCAAGGTGCTGCGTCAGGCGGGTCTGGTGACGAGCGAACGCCGCGCGACCTGGGTGTACTACCGTGTGAACACCGAAGCACTGCAACAACTGTCGGTCCTGCTGGGCGATCTCGCCATGGTTGTGGGGGAAACTCGTTCGTGCGAGGCCGACCAGTGACCACCACCGACACCGCGGTCGCGGCGAAGTTGTCGATGCTCGACCGGTTCCTGCCGGTGTGGATCGGCGCAGCAATGGTCGCGGGCCTGATGCTGGGCCGCACCGTTCCCGGCCTGGGTGACGCCCTGGCGGCCGTGGAGATCGACGGCATCTCGCTGCCAATCGCTCTCGGACTGCTGATCATGATGTATCCGGTGCTGGCCAAGGTGCGCTACGACCGACTCGACTCGGTCACTGGCGATCGTCGCCTGCTCCTGGGATCGCTCCTGCTGAACTGGATCGTCGGACCCGCGTTGATGTTCGCGCTGGCCTGGCTTCTGCTCCCGGACCTACCGGAATACCGGACCGGACTGATCATCGTCGGTCTGGCGCGCTGTATCGCGATGGTCATCATCTGGAACGACCTGGCGTGCGGCGACCGCGAGGCGGCTGCCGTCCTCGTCGCACTGAACTCGGTGTTCCAGGTGATCATGTTCGCCGTGCTGGGCTGGTTCTACCTTTCGGTGCTACCCGGATGGCTCGGCCTGGAACAGACGACCATCGACACCTCGCCGTGGCAGATCGCGAAGTCGGTGCTGATCTTCCTCGGAATCCCGTTGATCGCCGGCTATCTCACCCGCCGCATCGGCGAACGGGCCAGAGGCCGCGAATGGTACGAATCCTCGTTCCTCCCGCGATTGGGGCCGTGGGCCCTCTACGGTCTGCTGTTCACCATCGTCATCCTGTTCGCCTTGCAGGGGGAGCAGATCACCTCTCACCCGTGGGACGTCGTGCGGATCGCGCTGCCGCTGCTGATCTACTTCGCGGTGATGTGGGGTGGCGGATTCGTCCTCGGCGCCGCGATGGGGCTGGGTTACGCACGGACCACCACGCTGGCGTTCACCGCCGCCGGCAACAACTTCGAACTCGCCATCGCCGTCGCGATCGCGACCTATGGTGCGACCTCCGGCCAGGCTCTCGCCGGGGTCATCGGGCCACTGATCGAGGTCCCGGTTCTCGTCGCCCTCGTCTATGTGTCCCTGGCATTGCGGAAACGCTTCACAACTCCCACTGCTTCTAGCCTAGATGTGTCGAAGGAGCCTGCTCGCGATGTCTGAGAATGCGTTGGACGAACACCTACGTCGCGGTGAACACCGCGAGCAGCCCGAACTGTTGATGCCTCATACCGTGTTGGCCCGTACCGCCGCCGACTTGGCCGCCAAGTACGAAGGGGTGGTGTCTCGCCAGACGGTAGAACGCTGTGTCTTCGAGTCCTACACCGTGTTACGGCGTACCTCCCGGGTGCATACGCATCTGACGACCTTGGCGGGCCGGTTCGCGGCTGATCGGTTACGCGCCCTCGCCCAGGCTGAGGGCGCGGTGCCCAAGGATGTGCCCGAGGTTCTCTTCATCTGCGTGCAGAACGCCGGCCGCTCGCAGATGGCCGCAGGATTGTTGACCCATCACGCCGCTGGGCGGGTACACGTGCGCTCAGCCGGGTCAACACCCGCGCACTCGATCAACCCGACCGTCGTCGAAGCAATGAGCGAGATCGGCGTCGACTTGGGTACGCAGTACCCCAAACCGCTAACCGACGATGTGGTCGCCGCCGCCGACGTGGTCGTAGCGATGGGTTGCGGCGACGCGTGTCCGATCTATCCCGGTAAGCGGTATCTCGACTGGACGGTCTCCGATCCTGAAGGCCGTCCACTAGGCGAGGTTCGCGCCATCCGCGATGACCTTGATGCCCGGGTTCGCGAGCTCCTTGCCGAGCTCACGGCCGACCGTGTGTGACTTTCCGAGCTTTCCTCCACAGCTGAAAGGGCCTGTGTTTCATGTCTTCCTCTCGACCTAGCGTGCTGTTCGTGTGCGTCCACAATGCTGGCCGCTCACAGATGGCCGCGGGGTTCCTCACCGCTCTGAGCCAGGGCAGTGTCGAGGTCCGCTCCGCCGGATCTGCTCCCGCCGACTCAATCAATCCCGCCGCTGTCGCGGCGATGGCCGAAGTCGGTATCGACATCTCCGCGCAGTCACCGAAGATCCTCACCCCCGACACGGTCGAATCCTCCGACGTGGTGATCACCATGGGCTGTGGCGATGCATGTCCAGTATTCCCCGGCGTCAGGTACCGCGACTGGGCCCTCGACGACCCAGCCGGCCAAGGCATTGACGCGGTCCGCCCGATCCGCGATCAGATCCGCGGACTCGTCGAGGACCTCCTCGACGAACTCGTACCCGCCGACCAGCAGGTCGGCCGGTGAGCACGACACCGCAGGTGCTGTTCGTGTGCGTGTCCAATCGCGGCAAATCGGTGATGGCCGAACATCTCACACCGACAGTCACCGCCCGGATCACCCCATCCTCGGCCGGCACCAGCGCGAAGATCGGCGGCCAGGTCAACGACCTGTCCGCCCAGGTGCTCGCCGAAGTCGGCGCCACCGTGGACGGACATCAGCCGCGCCAACTCACCGACGAACTGATGCAAACTGCAGATCTCGTCGTGGTGGTCGGCACCGCCGACGTCACCCCACCCGACGGCGTCGCCCTCGAGGTGTGGAACACCGACGAACCCTCCGAACGGGGCATCGACGGCATCGAACGGATGCGGTTGACCCGCGACGACATCACCGCGCGGATCCGCGCCCTCGCCGACCGCATCGCGCGGTAGGCGGGAGCGCGGGCTGAACGTCGGGCTCAGCAGCAGGCCGTGCGCGCTTCGGCCGGTTCGGCGGCGCTGCCACCGCAGCACACCGAACCCTGCTCGGCGTCGTCGGCGGCGGCGTTCTGTTCCAACAGTTTCGGGCTGGTGCCGAAGGTGTCGGAGTCGGCGAGCACGGTGTAGACCTCCCACTTCTCGTTCGCCGGGCCGGTCACCCAGACCTTGTCCTGGGTTGCGAAACAACAGGTGGAGTTGATCTCCTCCTGCGTGAACAGGCCCTCCCCGGACAGCCTGGCGATCTCGGCGTGCACCTTCTCGCTCGATTCGACCTCGACGCCGAGGTGGTTGATCGTGCCGCCCTGGCCGGGGTTCTCTAGCAGCACCAGTTTCAGCGGCGGCTCGACGACCGCGAAATTGGCGTATCCCGGCTTGCGTTTGGCCGGGGTGGTGTTGAACAGCTTGGAGTAGAACTCGATCGCGGTATCGAGATCATCGACGTTGAGCGCCAACTGCATACGGGACATGACCATCACCTTCACCTGTGAGACATATATCGAACTGCGGTCACTCTGCAGCGTGCCCACCTTTTCGACATATGTCAAGTAGGGGCGTACGATCTGGTCATGCCGAAGCCCTTGCCGATGGTCGACATCAGCGCCCCGATCTGCTGCGCACCGGTATCGGCGGCACCGCTCGATGACGACACCGCGCTGCAGATCGCGTTGCGGCTCAAGGCGCTTGCCGATCCCGTTCGGATCAAGCTCGTCTCAATCCTGCTTACCGACACCGGTGACGGGACCTGCACCTGCGACCTCGCGACCGCGGTCGGCCTCACCGAAGCCACCACCAGTCACCACCTGGGGCAGCTCCGCAAAGCCGGCATGGTCACCCCCGAGCGCCGCGGCATGAACGTCTACTACCGAGCGCAACCGGACTCGTTGGAAGCACTACGCAACGTTCTCAGCGCTACGACGGGTTGCTGTTGAACGGCGACGGCACGAACTGAGCGAGCCTTATCCGGGTGTCCTTTTGGCAGGCCAACTCCGGTGTCTTTCAGCAGGTCAGCGAGCATGGCGAGCAATCCAGCTCGGCTGGTGGCGGGCAGATCGGATCGGTGATCACGGCGTGGCCGGCGCCAGCGAGGGCGGTGATGCGGGCGGCGACGCTGACCGCGTGCCCGAACAGGTCTCCGTCGCGGACGACTGCGCTGCCGTAGTGGATCGATCCCGGCGCGTAGGGCGATGAATCCGTCTTGACCGGCGGCCGCGGCCGCGGGGGCGGTGATCGTGGCGAGGATCACTTGGGGGGCGTCGGCGGTGAGCATCACCGCATCGCCGATGGCCTTGACCAGCCGCGTGCCCGGTCGTAGAGCCTGCCTGCCAGGTCTGAGAGGCCAACCGTATGGCCAGTTCTGCGGCTTCCTGGTCGCCGCAGAACTCGGTGAACACGCTGTATCCGGCGAGGTCGACGAACGCCACCGCGACGTCACGCTGCTCGAGCTCGGCGAGCTCGTCCGAGGGAGGGCCATGGTGATGCCCGTGCAGTGGTGGCGTGGTCATCGGTCACCGGCACGGCGGGCACGGAACCGGGCGAGCGCAGGGTTCTCGCGGACCGTGATGTCGGTCAGAGGCAAAGACGTCAGGCGCAGGCGGAGTTCGCCACGGGGGATGAACCGGTGCGGTGCCCCTTCGAGGTTGTGCAGCAGCCGCGCCGGTGCGCTGCCGAGCAGGTCGTAGCCGACCAGCATTCCGCCGGGCGCGAGCACTCGGGCGGCCTCGGCGAGTGCGCGTTCCCAGTCGATGACGTGGTGCAACATGATGAACGAGACGACGGTGTCGAAGCTTCCGTCCTCGAACGGCAGGGCTGTGGCGTCGGCGACCTGGGCGTGAGCGCGGGCCCCGAAACCCTGCAGCCGATCGCTGGCGGCGGCGACCATGACCGGGTCGAAGTCGGTGACGGTCACATCCACGAGTTCGTCGGGGTTGGTGGTGAGGATCTGTTCGGTCATCGCGCCGGCGCCGCCACCGATTTCAAGGACCCGGCCTCGGGGATGGATGCCTTGCAGCGCCCACGGGAGTACCCACCTGCCGGTGGCCGCCTGCCACGGTGCGCTGCGGCAGAACAGAGACTCGATCGTCGACATCGACGGCATACCAACAGCTCCCACCATCTCGCCCGGCCGCGCCTGCTGCCACTTCTTCGTGATGATTCGATTACAGCACACAATGCCGCTATCATCGTCATATGACGATGAATGAGTGCTCGGTGGCGACTAGGGCGGACCTCGATCCCGCGGTGGCGTTGTTCCACAGCCTCTCCGATGGGACCCGTCTGGCAATCGCAACCCGCCTCGCGCACGGTGGCGAGGCCCGGGTGGCGGATCTGATGGCGGAGCTGGGGTTGGCGCAATCGACGGTCTCCGCGCACGTGGCGTGCTTACGGGACTGTGGGCTCGTCGAAGGCCGCCCGCAGGGGCGGCAGGTGTTCTACAGCCTGGCCCGACCGGAGCTGATGGACGTGCTCGCCGCCGCCGAAACCCTCCTGGCAGCGACCGGAAACGCGGTTGTGTTGTGCCCGAACTACGGCACCGAAGCCACCACCTCCTGCTGCACAACGGGCGACACGAAGGCGGGGGTGCGGCGATGAGCGACGCATGCGGATGCGGGCACGACGAACCGGCCAGTGAGGACGAGCAGGCTCCGGAGCACTGGTGGCAGGTGCGGGAGCTGCAGGCTGCCGCCGCGGCCGCGGTGTTCCTGCTCGCCGCGTACATCACCAGCTGGTCCGGCGGCCCCGAACCGGTCGCGCTCGCCCTGGAGTGGGTGGCGCTGCTGATCGGGGCGTGGACATTCGTCCCCTCGACCCTGAGCCGGTTGGCGAAGGGCAAAATTGGCGTCGGCACCCTGATGACGATTGCTGCGGTCGGCGCGGTGATCCTCGGCGAGGTCGGCGAAGCCGCGATGCTCGCTGTGCTGTTCTCCATCAGCGAAGGCCTTGAGGAGTACGCCGTCGCCCGCACCCGCCGCGGGCTGCGGGCGCTACTAAATCTGGTCCCGGACTCCGCGACCGTGCTCCGCGACGGCACCCCGGTCACCGTCTCCCCGGCGGAATTGGCCGTCGGGGACCAGATGTTGGTCAAACCCGGCGAGCGGATCGCCACCGACGGCACCATCACCGAAGGCCGCACCGCACTGGATGTTTCGGCGATCACCGGCGAATCCGTGCCTGTCGAAGCCGGACCCGGCACGCAGGTCTACGCCGGGTCGATCAACAGCACCGGCGCCCTGAGCGTGCATGTCACCAGCACGGCGGAGAACAACTCGCTGGCCAAGATCGTGCAGATCGTCGAGGCCGAACAGTCCCGCAAGGGCGACGCGCAACGCCTCGCCGACCGGATCGCCAAGCCCCTGGTACCGGCGATCATGATCTTCGCCGCCGCCATTGCGATCCTCGGCTCCCTGCTCGGTGACCCGGCCACGTGGATCGAACGGGCCCTGGTCGTGCTCGTCGCCGCGTCGCCGTGTGCGCTGGCGATCTCTGTGCCGGTGACCGTGGTCGCGGCGATCGGCGCCGCCAGCAAGATCGGCGTCCTGGTCAAAGGAGGTGCCGCCCTCGAAGCCCTCGGCCGGGTCCGCACCGTCGCCCTCGACAAGACCGGCACTCTGACCGCGAACCGGCCCACCGTCGTCGACATCGCCACCACCCCCACCGACACCGCTGCTCCTAGCACCGGGAGCAGCCTGGGCGACCGCACTCCGGGCCAGGAGCGGGTGCTCGCCGTCGCCGCGGCGCTGGAAGCGCACAGCGAACACCCGCTCGCCCGCGCGATCCTCGCCGCCCACGGCGAGACCACCGCCGCGCGCGATGTGCAGGCTGTTCCCGGGGCCGGCCTGACCGGCCTCGTCGACGGACGGCCCGCGCGGCTGGGCCGTCCCGACTGGATCGAGCCCGGCCCGCTCGATGAGCGGGTCGCGGCCATGCAGGCCGACGGCGCCACCGCCGTCCTGATCGAACACGACGGTCAGGTCATCGGCGCGGTCGCCGTCCGTGACGAGCTTCGCCCCGAAGCCGGCGCGGTAATCGAGCACCTGCACCGCATCGGCGCCACGGTCGCGATGCTCACCGGCGACAACACCGCCACCGCCAACGCGCTGGCGAAGATCGCCGGCATCGACGACGTACACGCCGACCTCCGCCCCGAAGACAAGGCCCGCATCATCGGCGACCTCCGAACGAACTCGTTCACCGCGATGGTCGGCGACGGCATCAACGACGCTCCCGCCCTGGCCACCGCCGACCTCGGCATCGCCATGGGCGCAATGGGATCGGACGTAGCGATCGAAACCGCCGACGTCGCCCTCATGGGCGAAGACCTCCGCACCCTCCCGCAGGCACTCGATCACGCCCGCCGCGCCCGGAAGATCATGCTGCAGAACGTCGGCCTGTCCCTCGCCCTGATCGCGATCCTCATCCCTCTCGCGCTGTTCGGGATACTCGGCCTCGCCGCCGTCGTCGCCGTCCACGAACTCGCCGAGATCGTCGTCATCGCCAACGGAGTCCGCGCCGGCCGGGTCAAAGCGCTAGCCCGGGCGAGGACCGGAACTGGCCAGCGGACTCCGTCCGTAGTGACGGTCGGGCAGTGATCACCGCGGTTCCGGTGGCGCACCGCCGCGTACGCCTCACACGGCGGTGCGGGCTGCTGGCCGTCGCTGTCGGACTCGCGGCCACCGATCTGGCCGTCAAGGCATGGGCCACAAGCGCGCTCGCGGACGGCGCAGTCATCGGAACGGGGCCGGTGCAGCTGCGGCTGGCATTCAATCCGGGCGCGGCGTTTTCGATCGCCGCCGATGCCCCGGCATGGGTGCTGCCCACAGTCACCGGAATCATCACCTTCATCGTCGCGGTCACCTCCTGGCGGATGGCGCCAGGCACCGGGCACCTCGGGCGGCTGGGGTTAGCAGCGATCCTCGGCGGGGCAAGCGCCAATCTCATCGATCGGTTCCCCGACGGAGTGGTCACTGACTATCTCCACACCGGTTGGTGGCCAACGTTCAACCTCGCTGACACATTCATCGTCGGCGGCGCTGCCATCTTGATCACCCTCACCGCATTCAGGAGTCCCGACGAACGAGCGCAGCATTCACCCGAGCGCTGACCCCCCCCGATCCGGCGCAGGGCCCGGCTGGCCGCGCTGGTCACTGCCCGGCTCACCGTCTGCCCGGAGTCTCGATGGTCCGCTCCCAGAGGAAACGCCAGAGACTCCTCGCTGCCGGATACAGAATCTGATCCGCTTGTAGCGCGCACCCATGAAGACTGAGAACAGACATCAGGTTCATACATTCCGGGCGCTACCCCGAAGGCAACCCCCGGCCTGATGAGACCGATCCTCATTCCCGCCGACATCGCCTCTACGTTGAACGTATGACCAGACCAACCAAGTTCGCGTGGGCGTTCTTCGTAACCATTATCGTCGGTATCGGAGTCGCCGTCCTCGTCGATCAGGACACTTCCACACCCGCCCCGTCCGATACCGCCGCGGTGTCTGATCTGGTGGCCCGGCCCGACAGTCATCGGCTGACGTCGCCTGCGCAGAGCCGGGCGCAATTCGTCGAGTTCCTGGACTTCGAGTGCGAAGCCTGCGGAGCCATCTACCCGGTCATCGAGGATCTGCGGCGAACCTACGGCGACCGCGTTACGTTCGTCGTCCGCTACTTTCCGATGCCCGGACACTTCAACGCCGAACGTGCTGCTCGCGCGGTCGAAGCCGCCGCCCAGCAGGGGCGGTTCGAGCAGATGTACCAGCGCATGTTCACCACCCAAACCCATTGGGGCGAACAGCAAGTCCCCGCTGACGACCTGTTCCGTAGCTTCGCCGTCGACCTCGATCTCGATATGGCGGCCTTCGACACGGTCTACAACAGCCCGGCCACGCTCGAACGGATCCGCGCCGACGTCGCTGACGGTCTGGCTCTCGGGGTCCAAGGCACCCCCACATTCTTCCTCGACGAGAATCGGCTACAACCGAACACGATCGACGACCTCACCGCGGCGGTGCGTGCAGCGGCGTCTGAATGATCTCAGGGGCTAGGCGGCAGCCTCCGCGATGGGCGGGCCGGCGCCCCTCGGAGTCCATTCTCGGCCATCACGGATGAGTGCCCACACAACATCAATCAACCGTCTGGCCAGCGAGATGAGCGCATGCACGTGAGAGCGGTTCTCGCGTCGTTTGCGCTGGTAGAACTCCCGTGATGGTCCGTCGCGTTGCGAGCTGTTGAGTGCGGCCATGTAGAACACCTTCCGCAGACCCCGGTGGTAGCGCTGCGGTCTACGCAATGTGCCCCGCCGGTTACCTGAATCATGCGGGACGGGAGCAAGACCGGCGTAGGCAGCCAGTTTGGCAGCCGAGCCGAACGACGTGAGGTCGCCACCAGTGAACGCGATGAGTTCGGCACCACTTCGGGTGCCGATACCGGGTACGGATTCAAGAATCCGGGCGTGGCGGTCTCGGCGGAACACCTCGGCGATCTGTTTATCCAGGTAGGTGATCTGGCGAGTGAGCGCCATCAGCGAGGTAGCCGCCTGCTGCACCAGCAATGCCGTGGTCGCCTCACCAGGCAGAGCGACGGTCTGCGCGGCCGCGGCGGCACGCGCCTTGCTGATCATCTTCGGGATGGTCGGCCGGCGGACTCCTTGACCGCGTAGGTGGTCGTAAATCTCCTCGTCGGAGACCCCATCAATCGCCGACGGTGTGGTGAAGCGGGTGACGAACGCCAAACCAGTCAACGTCGAGTAGTCGAAGCACCGTTCGAGACCGGGGAAGATGCGGGTCAGCAGGCCGCGCAGTCGATTGATGCCTCGTGTGCGTTCGGTGACCAAGTCGCGGCGATGCCCGGTCAACAGGTCGAGTTCGATCGCGACGTCATCAGGGACCGCGACCGTCGCGAGATCACCACGCAGGCGCGCGGTCTGGGCGATCACCACCGCGTCGCGGGCGTCGGTTTTGCCTTCGCCGGCGAAAGCGCCGGTCATGCTGTGCACAACGCGACCAGGTACATAGCGAATGTGTTGGCCGCGGCGGGACAACACCCCTCGGAGGAGGGCCGATTCCGGCGCGGTCATGTCGATCGCCCACACCACCGATTCGACACGGCACGCCTGGTCCACAATCGCTTCGATGGCCGCCTGATCGTTCGGTACCCGACGTGACCACAGCACCGTCCCCGCGTCGTCCACAGCGGCGGCGTGGTGTGCGTGACGGCCGACATCGATTCCTACCCAGATTGTTTCGACCACATGAACCTCTCTGCTCGAACCTGTTGACCTCGTCAGGGGTTGTTTCGCCGGCGCACCTTTACACAGCGACAAGTTCGCGAACACTTCTCAATCAGCGGCCGAAACGACCCGTCACGGTCCGGGGTGGCCTTCCACGCCGAGCCACCGAGGGCACACAGGTGATTGTCGAGCCACGCCCCGAACCGCGGACGAGCGTCCGAGGCGACCGCCCCGGACGTACTCCAACGTAAAGGTGATTGTGCGGGAGCGACGCGGGCCGCGGTAGGGCTCGGTGTCGCGGCAGCACAACGTCGTCTTTGAAAGTGGGCGCATCTCGTGGCGCTCACGCCCTCGTGGTGGGTGCGGCGGCGGATGCCGAGTCGATCAGTACTGACGTAGAAGCCACGGCGGGTGGCCTCGAAGCTCAGTGCGGATACCTGGCCTACCCAGACTCCGATGAGATCGTGACACCGGACGGCAAAGGTCGCTTTAATTCGTTTCAGAATGGCTCATTTACCCCACAACTGGCGCACATCCTGTCAACGAACCTATTATGGACATTTGGGCGGATGCTGGATATGAAGCCGGAAAGTGGGGTTAGCCCATCGCCGCACCGGTCATCGACCGCATCAACAACAAGGTCTTTAGGGTCCTCTCCGAAATGCTCGGCCATCAGAGGTAGCGCGGTGGATCGACCGTAGGGTCGTCGTCGATGGTGTCGACGTGCGGGTCGGCGAGAATGTTGGTAACCGCAAGGGAGCTGGCACCGAAGGTGGCGAAGTGCGGGTTGACGTCTCTGACGACACTCCGTGCACGGTCCGCCGGCCAAACGAACGCCGGGATCGGCCAAGAAGACCCGAACGGCCCGCGGCGTGGTTGTCGTCCCACGCGGCCAGATCAGCCTCGCCTCGCACAGGTAGTACCGACGGACGCTATGCCGCCGCTGCTCGTTATTGATGTTGATCCTCACGGCACCGGTTCGCCCGCACAGGGTCTCGACATGACTGACCAACGGCCCTCGTGAATTAACCCCTGGCTCAGTGGGTGACCGGTAGTAGCACTCGTCGCGAGTGGTGGTGTGCTGCATTCGAGCGAAGTTCTGTACACCGCGAGAAGCGCCTGAGACAGTGAGCGGGTGAGCCCGTCGTGAACTCGCCCCGGCCGTGCATGGTCGGAAGAACGTGCTGAGCGTCGACGAACTCCAGCCAGGCGGGGGCGCCTAGGTGTCTGCGTTGCCGTTCTTCCATTGTGGCCACGGGATGTTCCAATCGCCGAGTCCATCAACTCCCGGCAGTGTGTCGGCGTTGGTGTTCTTGACCGTGACGGGGTCACCGCGCAGGGTGTTCTTCACGAGCCATTCCGCGTCAGTGGGACTCAGGTTTGGGCAACCGTTGCTGACGTTGCTGCTGCCTTGCGCCGACATCGACCACGGTGCGCCGTGCATGTAAATGCCGCTGTAGGACATTTGCACCGCCCATTGAACGGGTGTGCGGTATCCCGCTGCGGACTCGACAGGCACTCCGTAGGTGGACGAGTCCATGATGATGTGCTCGACGCGATCTCCGATCATGTAGATACCGCGGGGCGTCGGAGTGCTGTCTTTGCCGAACGAGGTCGGCATCGTGCGGATGACCTTGCCGTCTCGTTTGACGACTATCGTTTTGGTGTTGTCGTCGGCAACGATTTCCTGAGCTCGGCCAATCGTGAAGTCGTAGGACAAGTTCTCGTCGCCGTAGAGCCCGTCGCCGAGGTCGACTCCGTAAATGTTGACGGCGACACTGACTTTGGTGCCCGGCGTCCAGAAGCGTTCGGGCCTCCACCGGACTTCGGAGTCGCTGATCCAATAGAACGCACCCCGCATCTGGGGGTCAGACGACACGGTGATCGCCGCCTGTGCCTTCTTTCGGTCGGGGATGGGATCGGCGAACCGCACCCCGACTGTGTGGGCGATCCCGACGGTTTTCTCGCCGAGGATGGCAGCGCTGGTCAGTGACTCCGGTGAGGTCGTGGTGAAGCGCTGCGAGACGACCGATCGACCGCCCACGCCCACGGCCTCGGCTTGAACGGAATACCGCTTCGAATATCCCAGGGGTTGGGTGCTTGTCCACGTTGAGCCGTCCTCGCTCAGTGAGCCCGCCAAGGGACGGCCGCTGGCTGTGGGGATACGGACGTTTGTCAACGCGCCGCGGCTGGCCGTGACAACAATAGGAAGCCCAGGTTCGACAACCGCGTTGGGCGCGAGTCGACCGCCACCTTCGGTGGCCACAGCAATGGAAGGCTGTGCGATGTCGGCGAAGCTGTCAACGGCCTGAATCTCGTTGCTGTAGGCGGCGCCTCCGGTTGAGCTGCACGAGGTCAATAACATCACCACAGCCGTCAGGGCTGCGAGCATCAGCAGTCGCGGAATACCTGCCCGGACCGACCCGCGGCATCCACGAGCGCTCGAGCACTGCGGCTGCGCACCGTAAGCCGCCAAGAGATCACGTGGCTCTTCGATAGCTCGAGTCCTTCTTACGCGGCCCATCGATTGTGGCGAACCCTCTCACTCGGCGCCTGGACTAGGTTTACTATCCACGATAGTAGTTGAATGCTGTGCGCTCCTCTACCCGCTGCACAGCGCGAGAGAAGGTTCGAAACGTCTTCGTGGTGGGCGACCGCCGAGCGGTCACGTCGACCTCATTATTGCCGTGTGGCGACACCCCACAGGTAGTCCCCGCCGATGCGTGTTCGCCACCGCTCGCCGACGTCGAGGCCGTGGTGCGACAACTCTCGCGACACCTGCGGGACCACTCGTCCTCATACCTCCCGCGCGCCGATAAGGCGGGTCGTCCGACGACGTAGACTCCCCGGGTTCTCAACCACGGTGCAGGATCGAGTTTGGGTCCATCTTGCTGCCACACCTTGTAGTGCAGGTGTGGGCCGGTGGAGTAGCCGCGGTTTCCTACCGTTGCGATCTGCGCGCCGGCCAGGACTCGCTGCCAGACGCTCACCAGTGTCTCGCTGATGTGCCCATACACGCCGATCGTGCCGTCGTCTTGCAGCACTCGCATCCACAGCCCGAAGCCGGCGGCCTTCGATAACCGTCCCCGCCCAAGGCGATCTTTGAGGTCGCGGGTTCGGTGTGCTCACGCAGCTGTGACACGCGCAGCAAGTTCGTGGGGTAGTCGGGGCTGCTCGTCTCATCGATAACGACAGTGACGTCTTCGAAGACGTGGCGTTTCTGGGTGCCGTCAGGTGGTCGAGAGTGACCACCCAGGTCGGCCGGGTGCCACCGTCTGTCAGATCCTGCTCGTGGAGTGGGTGGAGTGGACGTGATCAAAAGCGCGTCCGGATCTGAGTCGCCTCCTTCCTTCGTTGCTCCACACGAGTCCGTTAGCTGAGCGTGTAGAGCAATTGTTCGTTTGCGGCGTATGCATTTTCGGCGTTTCTGGCGACCAGCGCGTTGACACTATTGATGGTGCTGCGTTGTTCCCAGTGTGTGCCGTCTGGGCTGCGCCAGACGGTGTCGGCGGTGTCGATGCCCCAGAGCGTGCCATCGGGTGCGGCCGCCAGGAGAGCTAGGGCCGGCGCATCGGGAACGGTTGTGAAGGTCTGGGCGTCGTCGGTGCTGTGTTGCAGGCCATCTGGGGTAGTCGCCCATACGCCGCGGTCGGTGATCGCGAGTGCTGCTGCGGCCAGGGGCGCGCCGGGGGTCCAGCTTCTCCCGTCATCGGTCGATACGAGCAGGCCGTTGATTCCGTCGAAGCCTACGAGTAGTTGTCCGTTGGTGGCGAGCGCGTGGAAGTCGATGTCGCCGGCCACCGATCTCGGTGTCCATGTCTGCCCGCCATCTTCGCTGGCGACGAGTCCCAGCGGGTTGGGTGCCGAGCTCCGCGGGCCGGGATGGCCGGAGGCGAAGATCCGATCAGAGCCGGTTACCCCGGCCAGTCCCATGAAGTCGTCGTCGGAGACGCCGACCCGGCTGGTGGTTCCATCTGCGGTGAGGGCGATTACGCCGGTGTGAGTTCCGGCGAGGATAGTGCCGTCGGCGCGGATGTGCAGGGCGTGGAGGTGGTCGAGTTCTGGGGTCAGTGTTGCGCTCTCTGCTGAGGTTGCCGACGGTGGTGGGGATGTGGGTTGTTCCCGGGTGGAGCAGCCGGTTAGCACAATCAGCGTGGCGATGACTGCGAGGACGACCGCAGCGGTGCGGTTGGACGGGTTTGAGGCAGGCAAGCGGCTAGGACTTTCGTGTGGGTAGGACTGAGTTCGGGCGTGGGTGGTGTGGTGATCGGGGTGGTGGCGAGACCGGGTAGGAGCCGCCCTAACCCTCTGGGGGTGTCGTGGTCACGACTTCTGGATGGGGGTGGAAGGCTGTGAAGGCTTTTGGCCGCAATGCTTTTGGAGGACGAGGGAGATGAGGACGTTGCCGAGGTGGTGACGTGCCCCGGAGAGGTCGCCGATCGCAGCGAGGTGGCGGACGAGACCGATGTGTGCGGCGAGGTGGCGGCGTCGGTTCGAGGTGACGCTGAGGTGGTGGGCGCGGTGGAAAAACTGGTGGGTCGAGTATGGCGTGGGTGCTCGGTAGACGTCTCGCATGGCATGCAGATACTGACGACGGTGGTCGTCGGGGGGCGAGTGCGTCTCCTTCGGGTTCTCGGTCACGGCGCATTCCTCGGACTGGTACGCGCAGGCCGGGTCAACCCGCGTCAACTAACTACTATAAAACCTAGTAATTGGCGGCGCGGTCGGTGCCTGAGTTGCGGCGTCACCGACGAACTTCTGGGGCATACTGGCTGGTGGTGCAGGTGGTGGGTCGCCGGGAAGGTGTGTTGAGTGTGGGTCTCAGCGAGCTGACGGCGGGGCGTCGAGGATCGAGGCGAACGATGGGTGAGCATCCATGAGTGCAGCGGTGGTGTTAGTTGTTGCCGCGGGTGTGCTGGGCTGGTTGTGGCCTCGATGGATGGTTCGGGTGCAGGGCCGTATCGATGCTCGTTGGGTGTTGGTGGCCTGGCCGGCCGCGCAGGTCGTGTTTGCGATGTTGTGGGTGGGAGCTGTTGTGACGCTGGCGGTTCCCGGCCATTTCGGCATCCATTCGTTGTCCGAGGTGGTGTCGTGTCTGCGGGTGTTGTCACACGGCGCATCCCCGCGGGTGGAGGCGATCTCCGGTGGCGTGCTGGCGGTGGTGACCGGGGCAGCGATTGTCCGAGCGGTGACGATCGCGGTGCGATCGGCGGTGCGGATGCGTGGTGCTCGTGAGGAGTATCTGCAGTCGTTGCGGTTGGTGGGCGCCCGCAGTGAGCGCTATCCCGACGTGTGGTGGCTCGCCGACGGGCGGCCGATGGCGTTTTGTCTGCCGGGTAAGGATGCCGGGATCGCCGCCACGACTGGGTTACAGGCGGCGTTGTCCGGTGAGGAACTCGATGCCGTCGTTGCCCATGAGCGCGCGCACCGGCGGCAACGTCATCACACCGTGGTGTTGGCGGCCCGCGCTCTCGGGCGTGCGTTTCCGCTGATTCCGTTGTTCAGCCGCGCGGGCCGTGAGGTCGCCGGCTTGGTCGAGCAAGCCGCCGATGCCCGCGCCGCCCAGCTGGTGGGTGCGCGGGCGGTCTGCTCGGCGTTGGGAACGTTGGCCCGTTCGGGGCCCGTGGCGGGCCCGGTGGGTGTGTTGTCGATCAGCGATTCGTCGTCCGTGGGGCCGCGGCTGAGCCGCTTGGACTCCGGTCACCGGTGCCGGTCGCGGCGTCATCATGTGGGTGCCGCCGCGGCGGTGGCTGGTGTGGTGGCGGTACCGACCACGCTGGCGGCATCCGGTGTCGTCGCGGCGATGGTGATCGCGATGTGTGTGTAGCCGAGGCAAACCCGGGCGGGTCGGGCCGCTAGGGGTTGTTGAGAAGCTGCTGCATCCTGGCGATTTCACTTTCCTGGTCAGTGACGATCTGGCGTGCCAGCGCGATCGCCTCGGGCGATTGGCCGTCTTGAATCTCGGTCTTGGCCATGGCGATGGCGCCGCGGTGGTGTTCGATCATCTGGGTCAGGAACAGGCGCGACGCCTCGGCGCCTTGCGCGTCGCGTAGCTGCTGCATCTGTTCTGGCGACATCATGCCCATCATCGACGGCATCGGGGAGGTACCCGGTGCCATCGAGGTACCCATGTCCATGTTGTGCCCCTGGCCCTCGAGTGGGGCTCCCCATTGCTTCAGCCACGACTGCATCTGCTCGATCTCGGGCTGCTGAGCGTCTTTGATCTGCTGGGCCAGACTGACGACCTGGGGGTTGATGTTGTCCTTCTCCAACAGGATGTCGCTCATCATGATCGCCTGGGTGTGGTGCGGGATCATCTGCTGGGCGAACGAGATGTCCGCGCTGTTGTGTTCGGCAGTGGCCGCCGCTGAGGATTCGGTACTGGCCGCGCTGGTACCCATCCCCGACATCGAGGAATGATCCTCAGTCGAGGTGTCCGAACACGCGGCCACCACTGTCAGAACAGCCGCTGCGGCAGCAACGACGACACCGGTTCGTGTGGCTCTCATCGATCTCCTCCTCAAGGGTGCTACTTCGCCACCGCCCGGCGGCGCTTCGATAACGATTCTACTAACGCCGATAGTAGTTACTCGCCTGTCCGGTGCCGGGAAAACGGGCTGTGAACTGCGCAAACAACGCCGCTAATGCCCGATTAGTTCGCTTCGTGGCGGGATGTTGTGTGACTGGTGGGGCACAAGTGACTTGTGGTGTGATCTCGCGGGTACACGCATGGCACTAGTGCGTGGGTCTACGACGTCCGTGGGGAAGGTGCGACCGCATGCAGATGGTGTTGACATCGCTACGGGTCAAGGCGGGGCAGCGGTGGGGCCCCAAGGCGCTGGGGGTGGCGGTGGCGGTGTGTGTGGGCGTTGCGCCTGTGATCGCCACCGCACCGGCGGCGGCCTCGACCGATGGACATGTGGCCGGGGAGTTGATCGCGATCGTGCAGGACTCGGTGAAGGCCGCATTGGGTGGTGCTGCAGCGGCGAGTTTGGGGGAGCCGATCACGCAGGCGGCGTCCTGCCTGGGCGCTCAGGCCCAGTCGGGCAGTGTCGGCGATGCGGGCAGTGTGGCCGCGCTGCAGTGCTTCGGAACGTTTTCGCGCATCGATCCGATAGACGGGTTCCGGATCATCGACGCGTTACCGCTGGCCCGGCTGGTGGCCACCCTGATCGCCGCGATCGTGCCGCACGATCCGAACGAGCCGCATGGCCCCCAACCGCAGGAACCCGGAACGCCGACGCCGCTGCTGCCCGGTAGTGGCGGCGCGGTGGCGCCGACTGCGGGTGAGATCACGTCCACCTTCGGTGACGGACGGGGCCATCAGGGCATTGATATCGGTAATGATCTGGGTGCGCCGATTGTCGCTGTGGCTGACGGGGAAGTCATCACCTCCGGACCCGCTGAGGGGTTCGGGTTGTGGATGCGGATCCGCCACGATGACGGCACGATCACCACCTACGGCCACAACGACGAGAATCTGCTCGAGCAGGGCGCGCGAGTACGGATGGGGCAATCGATCGCCACGGTGGGCAACCGTGGGGTGTCGACCGGCCCGCATCTGCATTTCGAGGTTCTCGATCCGACGGGAGTCAACGTTGATCCGGCACAGTGGCTGGCCGATCGTGGGGTGGTTCTGGCGATGGCCGCTGATGCCGACGCCCCCGCGCCGGGGCCGGTGGTGCCCCAGTGGGTCGGCGAACGACGCCTGTGACGAGCCAGCGCGGTGTGGTGGGTCAGGAACGAACGAGGCGAGCGATGGCCGCCGAGGCTTCAGCGATCTTCTCCTGTGCCTCGTCGCCGCCGGAGTGGGCGGCATCGAGCACGCAGTGGGTGAGGTGGTCGTCGAGCAAGCCCAGCGCCACCCCCTCCAGTGCCTTGGTCAGCGCCGAGATCTGGGTCAGGATGTCGATGCAGTACTGCTCCTCATCGACCATCCGGTGGATACCTCGGGATTGGCCTTCGATGCGCTTGAGCCGGGCCAGGTATTTGCCCTTGTCGCTGATGTAACCGTGGGAGGAGTGTTCCGGTGCGGAGGAGTTTCCCGGGGCGGAGGCAGTGGTCATGGACTCACCTTCTCAGTGGATCGCGGTCGGTTGTGCTGCAGTGCACGCACTGTACTCGCGCCTGGGTGCAGGTCGAGTCGGCGCAGCAGTTGCGCGTTGAGTGCGACCACGACCGTCGAGGCTGACATCAGGATCGCTCCGACCGACATCGGCAGGACGAACCCGATGGGCGCAAGAATTCCAGCGGCCAGCGGTACCGAGATCAGGTTGTATCCCGCTGCCCACCACAGGTTCTGCTTCATTTTTCGGTAGCTGGCGTCCGACAGCTCGATGACCGACAGCACCGAGCGGGGGTCGTCGCTGGCGAGGATGACCCCGGCCGAGGCGATCGCGACGTCGGTACCGGCCCCGATCGCGATGCCCACATCGGCTTGGGCCAAGGCCGGGGCGTCGTTGACGCCGTCGCCCACCATCGCCACCTTGCGTCCTTCGTGCTGCAACTCAGCCACCTTGCTGGCTTTGTCTTCCGGGCGTACACCGGCGAACACCCGGTCGATACCGAGGTCGTGAGCGACGGTGTGCGCGACCGCTTCAGCGTCGCCGGTGATCATCACGACCTCGACCCCGCGGGCGTGCAGCGCCTCGACGGCTTGGCGGGATTCCCCACGCACCTCGTCAGCGAGTTTGACAGCTCCGATCAGCTCAGTGTCGCGGGTGACATGCAAGATGATTGCGCCGTCGGCGCGCCAGCGATCAGCGATGGCCAGTTCCTGATGGCCCTGTTCCTCGAGCATGCGGGGCCCGCCCACCCGCACCGTGGCACCCTCGACGCGAGCGGTCACACCAACCGCCGGTGACGAGGTGAAGTCGGTGGCCGCGGGAACCGGCTGGGCGCGGTCGCCGGCCGCTGCGACAATTGCTCGCGCCAGCGGGTGCTCGCTGTCGGCTTCGGCGCTAGCTGCCAGGGTGAGCACGGTGTCCTCATCGACACCGTCGGCGCCCGCGATCTCGATGACGGTGGGCTCACCCTTGGTCAGGGTTCCGGTCTTGTCGAACAGCACCGCATCCACAGTGCGCATGGCCTCAAGTGCCAACCGGTCTTTGACCAGCACGCCGCCGCGGGCGGCGCGTTCTGTGGCAATGGCCACCACCAGAGGGATAGCCAAACCGAGTGCGTGAGGGCACGCGATGACCAGCACGGTGATGGTACGAATCACCGCCTGGTCGGGTTGACCGATGACCGTCCACACGATGGCGGTGATGATCGCTGAGCCGAGCGCGAACCAGAACAGCAGCGCTGCGGCGGAATCGGCCAACCGCTGGGCGCGGGAGGTGGAGTTCTGCGCGTCTGCCACCAGGCGCTGAATCCCGGCCAGCGCCGTGTCGTCGCCGGTGGCGGTGATCTGGACCCGCAGCCCCGAGTCGGTGGCCACCGTGCCGGCCACCACCTGATCGCCGATGCCGCGGCGCACCGTGCGCGATTCTCCGGTGACCATGGATTCATCGAGCTCGGCCGAGCCGTCCACGACGCGACCGTCGGCCGGGACGCTGGCCCCGGGGCGCACGATCACCACATCTCCGACCTGCAGCTCACTGGGAGCAACGGTGGTGATGTGGTCGCCCTCGACGCGTTCGGCCTCATCGGGCAGCAGCGCGGCCAGCGAGTCCAGGGCCGAAGTTGTCTGGGCCAACGACCGCATCTCGATCCAATGCCCCAACAGCATGATCACGATGAGCAGGGCCAGTTCCCACCAGAAGTCCAGTTCATGGTGCAACACACCGATGCTCGCACCCCAGGACGCCACGAAGGCCACCGTGATCGCCAAGGCGATCAACAGCATCATTCCCGGTGCGCGCGACCGCAGTTCTGCAGAGGCGCCTACCAGGAACGGCCGCCCACCCCAGCAGTACATCACCGTACCCAGCACCGGTGAGACCCACTGCAGCACTTGACTATCGGGTAGGTCGTAGCCGATGAGCATCGCGAACATGGGTGAAAAGGCTACGACCGGCACAGCCAGGGCACCCATGATCCAGAACAGCCGGCGGAACTGCCCGACGTGATCACCATGGCCCGCATGCCCGCCATGCCCAGCGTGATCATGTTCGGCGTGATCATGGTCTGCGCGGGCGCGCTCAGCATGGTGATCGTGGTGGTTGTGTGACGCTGCGGCGAGTTGGCCGTGGTGGCGTTCGTCGGCGGCGTCGTGACCGGCGTGCTCAGGGGAAGAGTGCTCGGAGGAGGAGTGCTCGTTCATACCGTCACCTTATACCCCTGGGGGGTATACGTCGAGGGGGTGGTGGATGGAGTTGTGGTCGATGAGTGGGGCGGGCTGGTGAAGGCGCGTAACCGCAGGCTGTTGCTGACGACGAACACGCTGGACAACGCCATGGCGGCGCCAGCCAGCATGGGGTTGAGCAGTCCCAGCGCGGCCAGCGGTATCGCGGCGATGTTGTAGGCGAATGCCCAGAACAGGTTCATTTTGATCGTTTTCAGAGTGCTGCGTGCCAAGGCGATCGCGTCGGCGGCAGCGTTGAGGTCGCCGCGGACCAGGGTGATGTCGGCGGCATGCATGGCGGCGTCGGTGCCGGTGCCCATCGCCAGCCCGAGATCGGCGTGGGCCAGGGCAGCGGCGTCGTTGACGCCGTCGCCGATCATGGCCACAACCTTGCCTTCGGATTGCAGATCGGTGATGACGGCGGCCTTGTTGGCCGGCAAGACGTTGGCGATGACGGTGTCGATCCCGACCTCAGCGGCGACGGTGTCGGCGACGGTCTGGTTGTCGCCGGTCAGCAGGATGGGCGTCATACCCAGTGCGGTGAGCCGGGCGATGGCGTGTGCGCTGGTGGGTTTGATCGCATCGGCGACCGCCAGGACCGCATGAGCGCGGCCGTTCCAGCCGACGAGTACGGCGGTCTGTCCGGCTTCCTCAGCGGCGGCCTGTGCCTCGTTGAGGTGGGGGTCATCCACGGCGATGTCGTGTTCGGCCAGCAGCGTCGGACGCCCGACGGTGACAACTCGTCCCTGGACCGTGCCGCGCACGCCTCGACCTTCGAAGCTGCGGAAGTCTTCGACCTCGTCGAGCTGTCCGACTTCGGCGGCTGCACCAGCAGCAATGGCGGCCGCGACGGGGTGCTCGGAGGCGTTTTCCACCGCTCCAGCGAGGGCGAGCACGTCGGCGCGAGTGGTGGTGGGGGAGGTGGTGACCTGGACGAGTGTCATCTGGCCCGTGGTGACCGTGCCGGTTTTGTCTAGGACAACGGTGTCGATGGTTCGGGTGGATTCGAGGACTTCGGGGCCTTTGATCACGATGCCGAGTTGGGCTCCGCGGCCGGTACCGACCAGCAGTGCGGTCGGGGTGGCCAGTCCCAGCGCGCAGGGGCAGGCGATGATCAGCACAGCGACCGCGGCGGTGAACGCCGCTTGCAGGGGATAGCCGGCGCCGATCCACGCGCCGAGGACTGCGATGGCGACGGTGATGACCACCGGCACGAAGACGCTTGAGATCCGGTCGGCCAGTCGCTGGGCGTGGGCCTTGCCGGTCTGGGCGCGTTCGACCATCGCGGCCATTTGCGCGAGTTGGGTGTCTGCCCCCACGCGGGTCGCCCGCACCCGTAGGTGTCCGCCGGCGTTGACTGTCCCGCCGGTCACGGTGTCGGCGGGGGCAACCTGGACTGGCATCGACTCGCCGGTGACCATGCTGGCGTCAACTGCCGAGGTGCCAGACACCACCACACCGTCGCTGGCGATCTTCTCGCCGGGCCGCACAATGAACTCGTCGTCGACGGCGAGCTCGCCGATCGGTATCCGATGCTGGTGGCCGTCCCTGACCACCGTGACGTCTTTGGCGCCCAGCTCCAACAAGGCCCGCAACGCCGCACCGGCTTGCCGTTTGGACCGCTTCTCGAAGTATCGGCCGGCCAGGACGAACATCGTGACCCCCGCGGCGACCTCGAGGTAGATGTTGCCTGCACCGTCAGAGGCGCCGACCGTCAAGGTGAATCCGTGGGTCATGCCTGGTTGTCCGGCGGTGCCGAAGAACAACGCATACAACGACCACAACAGCGCCGCGGTGGTGCCGACCGAGATCAGGGTGTCCATCGTGGCCGCGCCGTGGCGCAGGTTGAGCAACGCGGCGCGATGAAACGGCCAGGCCGCCCACACGATCACCGGCGCGGCCAACGTCAACGACGCCCACTGCCAGTAGGTGAACTGCAACGTCGGGACCATTGCCAGCGCGATCACCGGTACCGAGAGAACCACCGCACCGATCAGTCGGTGACGCAAGGCCACGAGCTCCCCGTCGTCGTCCGAAGGGTCGTCGTCGGGGTCGGCGCCTGTGGGAATGGCGGGCAGCGCAGCGCGGTACCCGGCCTGTTCGATGGTCTCGATCAGCAGGTGGGGGTCGACACCGGCGCGTGCGCTGACGTGAGCTTTTTCGGTGGCGTAGTTCACCGAGGCGCTCACTCCGTCGAGTTTGTTCAGTGTGCGTTCGATGCGTGCCGCGCACGAGGCACACGTCATGCCCGACACGGCGAGTTCGACATCGACGGTGCCTGTCTGCTCGGCGGTGGCCGCAGGTGGGTGGATCGGAGCTGAGGTGGTCATGGGGAAGTTCCTCGAAGGGTGAGCGCCTCGGCGCAGTGCCTCGGTGCAGTGGCCCCGGGGTGGCGCTGGTTAGCGAGTTAGTGTCCGGCGTGCGGATCGGCCGAGGGGGCCGTGGAGTTGGTTGTCGGGGCCGGGGCGCCGGTGGGGGCGTCGAGAACGAAGGTGGCGGTGTGCACAGCGCCGTCGACCTGGAAGTCGAGGTAGAGCAGATAGCGGCCCGGGGTGGGGGCGGTGGTGGCGAAGCGGACCTGTGGTCCCGCGAGTTGACCGGCGGTCGGTGCCGCGCCCTCAGGGTGAACATGCAGGTAGGCCAGGTCGCCCTGACGCAGAGCCACCAAGTGACCGAAAGCGCCCAGATACGGCTGCAAGGTAGTGACCGGTTGTCCTGCTCGCCGCACGGTGACGGTCAATTCGGACTCGGCTCCCGCGCGCAGGTGCCCGGCCAGCTCGATGTCGAACCCGTCGACGGATGACTGTCGTGATTCGGCGGCGGCTGGGGCCGGCTGGTAGTCACCGCTGACTTCGACGGTGCTGGTCAGGGTGAGGGGTTGACCGGTGGCGGCGGGCACGAAGTCGGCATAGATCCGGTAGCTGCCTCCCGTCGCCCACTGCCAGGGCAGCGACCAGCGCCCTTCGGGCGAGAGAGTGGGGTGCACGTGTCGAAAGTAGGCGCCATCCGCGCGGACGACGATCAGGTGCAGCTGCTTGTCGTGCTCGGTGGCGAAGTCGGTGACCGCGGCCCCGGCGGCGTCGAGGATCTCAAAGCTCAGCGGTGCTTGCATCCCGGGCGCATGGGGTGCCACCACATTTCCCAGGATGAAGCCGCCTGCTGCCAGCGAAACCCCGCGAACCTGATCGGCACCGGGGGACGCAGATGATGACGGTTGGGCAGTGTGGCCGACATGGGTGGACTCGGCCGACGACGGTCGTGGCCGATCGGGTGCGACACCCGCGGCGATGGCATAGGCCGCGGCGAAAACTATCAGCAGAGCCGCAGCGAAGACGCCGAGCTTGGTTGGAACATTCATCGCTGGATTCCTGTCATCGGTGGTGGCGACACACACGCCGCCCGGAGAAGGGCTGAAGTCGCCAGTGGGCAGACACTTCAGCCCCTCATCGGCTACTGCGCCAGGTGGTAGCCGGCCTCTTCGACCGCGACGCGGATCGCGTCGGGCTCGATCGGGGCCGAGCTGGAGATGGTGACTTGCCCGCTGGCCACGTCGACCTCGACGTCGGTCACGCCGGCCAGTGCTCCGACTTCTTCACGCACCGACGACGCGCAGTGCCCACACGTCATTCCGGAGACGATCACTGTCGATGTGCTCATGAGATGTGCCCTTTCGGTACAGCAGTGGTGCCGACGACCCTCAGGAGGCCTGTCGCTGTGGCGTCTCGCCACACCACCTTTATACCCTACCCCCCTAGGGTAATCAATGGGTGGAGGTGGGTTGAGCTTCGGTGGGGGCGGAGACGCTGAGCCATCCGCGGCGGTGCAACATCAACAGGGCGGACGCCGCCGCTATGCCGGTGAGGACCAAAGCGATCCACACCAGTTCGGGCATGTCGCGGGTGGTGGCCGCGCTGAACAGCCACCCGGTCGCGGCATTGCCGAGCAGAATCCCGATCCCGACGATGGTGTTGTAGAGCCCGTAGTGGGTGGCGACAAGCGTGCCGCGGGCCAGTCCCACCACAGTGTCCATTTCGAATGGGAACACTGCTGCGGTGGCGGCGGCGAGCAGGGCTGCGGTGAGTAGCAGTGCGGCGATGTTGAGGGCGATGTTGCGCTGATGCGTTGCGGCGCTGGCGACTAGGGGCAGGAAAGCTGCAGCCATCAGTGTCATTCCCACGCTCAGGCTGCCGGTACTGCCCCAGCGGTTGCCGAACCATGCGGTGATGCGTAGCTGTCCGGCGATGGCCACCAGACCGGTCACCACAAACATTGCGGTGACAATGCTGGTGGCGAGGGTGGGGTTGTCCGCTATGCGGTCGGCGTGCAGGGGCAGCGCGAGGTAGACCTGAAAGGACAGCACATACGAGCTGGCCATCGCCACAGCGAAGAGCAGGAATCGCCGGTTACGTACGACGCTGCGCCAGTCCTGAATGATCGAGGTGTTGCTTGGGGCTGGTGTTGTTGCGGGTAGCGCTTTGATCTGCACGAGGGTCAGGACCGCGAAAACTGCTGCCGCACACAGGGAGGTGAGCCGAAAATCCAAAGCGGTCAACGCCAGTCCGACCAGCGGCCCGAGCAGGATGCCGGCCTGGTAGAAGACGTTGAACACGGCGAATGCTTCGATGCGACGTTCACCGGCGTCGGCGGCCAGGTAGGCGCGGACGGCGGGGTTGAACAGCGCCCCGGCGAATCCCGTTGCCGCCGAGGCGATCAGGATCGCGGGCAGCGAACTGGCCAGGGCCAGTAGGATGAATCCGATGACCCGCATCAGGCATCCGGCGATGATGAGCGGTTTGTACCCCCAGCGGTCAGCGAGTGTTCCCCCGATCAGGAACATGCCCTGCTGGGAGAAGTTGCGTATCCCCAGGACCAGGCCCACTGCCCATGCCGCCAGGGCCAGCGGGCCGGCGAGATAGGCGGCGAGATAGGGCATGAGCATGTAGAAGCCGAGGTTGATGGTGAACTGGTTGACCATCAGCACTTGGCTGGGGCGATCGAAGCTGCGGAAACTGCGGTAGAGGCGTCGCATAGGTCAGCTCGTGGGCTCGGTGTGCGGCATGTGGGTGGGGTCGATGATGGTGGGGCACCGGGTCCAGCTACTCGCGACCTGGGTCAGCGGATCGTTGATGGTGTGGGGGGCAGTGGGCGCTGGGGCGTCCATCAGGTCGTGAGCTTGGCAGTACTCGTCGTTGTAGATGGTTCCGTAGTAGCGGGCGGGGCCATCGGGGAAGACCGCCGCGATGCGCGTATCGGCCGAACGAGTGCGAGCCAGCCAGCCCGAGACCAGGGCCACCGCGCCCACGCTCCAGCCGCCGGTGGCGTACTGCGTGGCGGCCAGGGTGCGGCATGCCCAGACTGCTTCGGCCGGCGCCACCCAGTGCACCTCACTGAACTGGTCGTAGGCGACGTTGCGGGGGTAGATGCTCGAGCCGAGTCCCCGCATGATCCGTGACTGTGCGGGCTGGCCGAAGATCGTCGAGCCGATGGTGTCTACGCCCACGACTTCCAGCTCAGGGTTGAACTGCCGCAGAGTATGAGCCACACCGGCTGAGTGCCCACCGGTGCCCACCGAACACACCAGGACATCGATATGGCGCAGCTGCGCGATCAGCTCCACACCCAGTGAGCTGTAACCGGTCACGTTGTCGGGGTTGGAATACTGGTCGGGACACCACGCAGCCTCGTCGAGTGCGAGCAGGGCGCGCACACGGTCGCGGCGGGCTTGTTGCCAACCCCCGACCGGGTGGGGCTCGCTGACGACATCGACCCGGGCGCCGTAGGCGGCGAGCATTTGCCGCAGGATCGGTTCCAGTCCGGGGTCGGTCACCAAGGTCACCGGATGACCGAACACAATGCCCGCTAGCGCTAACCCCAATCCCAGTGTGCCGCTCGTTGATTCGATGATCTGCGCCCCCGGGGCCAGCTCGCCGCGGGCGCGGGCGCGTTCGACCATGTGCAGCGCCGGCCGGTCTTTCATGCCACCGGGGTTGAAGCCCTCCAGCTTGGCCCAGAAACCGTGCCCGTGCTCGGCAAAGGGTTCTTCGATCCGCAGTACCGGGGTGCCGCCGACCAGCTGACGACTCAGCCCAGCACGGCGCGATGTGGCCTCGGCAGGGAAGGTGGTGGCGAATGGATCACTGGTGGTGAGGCTGTAGGAGACAGTCACACGGGCATCCTCTGCATCGATGGACAGGATGTCGCCGGGCCGAAAGCAGATCAACAGTGTGAGAGGGAACTGGGACATATCGTTCGGCGCGGCGACACCGCCACCTTGCCCACTCAACCTCAAGGCTGATCGGCGGTCGGGATCAAGATCTGCTCAAGAATGCCCGCGGGGTTGGATGGTCGTGTAAACCACCGCCACCATAGGGACGTGCCTCATGACCGCGTCATCGTCGACGACGACCTTCGTGGGCCGGCGGCCCGACCACCGCACGGGCTACACGCGCTGGTCATCGAAGATGAGCCTGACATCGCCGAGGTTGTCGCCGACTACCTGCAGCGCAGCGGATTTGTGGTCACCATCGCCCACGACGGCCAAGAGGGGATCGCCGCCGCACGCACGGTGAGTCCTGCGGTAGTCATCCTCGATCTGGGTTTGCCCTCGATCGACGGCGTCGAGGTGTGTCGGCAGTTACGCACCTTCACCGACGCCTACATCGTGATGGTCACCGCCCGCGCCGACGAGGTCGACACCATCATCGGTCTCGCGGTTGGAGCCGACGACTACCTCACCAAACCGTTTCGTCCTCGTGAGCTGATGGCGCGCATCGACGCCATGCTGCGCCGTCCGCGCCCGACCTCGGCGGTAGACACAGCACACCCGCGGACACTGGGGGAGCTGACCCTGGACCCACAAGGCCGTGAAGTGCGGGTACAAGACACACTCGTGGAACTGACCCGCACCGAATTCGACGTTCTGGAAGCCCTGAGCCGACGGCCCGGTGTGGTGTTCAGTCGAGAACAACTGCTCACCGAAATCTGGGGACCCAACTGGGTCGGCGATGCCCACGTTGTCGAAGTTCATATCGCCAGCCTGCGCCGCAAACTCGGCGACAGCGCCGCGGCCGGTCGATTCATCCGTACCGTGCGCGGCGTGGGCTACCGGATGGGTGACGGCCAACCTCGAGGAGACAGCCATGAACGGTGATCGACGACGGGCACGTATCCCGGGCAGCTTCGGCTCCCGGTTGATGCTGGCCCAGGCCATCGTGATCGGCGGCGGCGGCATCAGCGTCGCGATCGTGGCACTGTTCGTCGCGCCGCACACCTTCCACGATCACCTCGGCCAGTCCAGCCTCGAACCGGGATCAGCACAGGCCGAACACGTCGAGGCCGCATTCACCTTCTCCATCGTCGTCTCGATGACCGCAGCCCTGGTCACCTCGACGATCCTGGCCACGGCCGTCAGCTGGTTCCTGGCTCGCCGCGTACAACAGTCAGTCGCCAGCGTCGCGCGCTCGGCTGTGGCGATCGGCGCAGGCAACTACCGCACCCGTGTTCCCGATCGCCAGCTCGGCACTGAGTTCACCCAGCTCAGCCGAGCCATCAACCAGCTGGCACAACGTTTGAACTCCCAGGAAGACATCCGCAAGCGGATGCTGTCAGACCTCGCCCACGAACTGCGCACCCCGTTGACCACCATCGGCGCGATCACCGACGCCCTCGAGGACGGTGTCCGCGCGCCCGACTCCCACACCTTCGACGTCGTGCGCACCGCCACCACCCGGTTGCAGCGCCTCGCCGAGGACATCGCGACCGTATCCAGCGCCGACGAGCATCAGATGCCATTGCAACCCTCGACGATCACTGTCAATGAACTACTCATCGCGACCTACGAAGAAGCCGCCGAGCTGTTCACCGACGCCGGCGTCACGCTGGGCATCGTCACCACCGCCGCGCGCGTACACATCGATGTCGATGCCGAACGAATGAGCCAAGTACTGCTCAATCTGCTCACTAACGCGCTGCGACACAGCTCCCCGGGCCAGCGGGTCGTAGTGAAAGCCGACACCGCCCCGGCACACGCGGTGCGCATCAGCGTCGTCGACTGCGGGGACGGGATTCCCGCTCAACACCTTCCACACATCTTTGACCGCTTCTACCGCACCGACTCCTCACGGACCCGAGACGCCGGCGGCAGCGGTATCGGACTCACCATCGCCCGCTCCATCGTCGAAGACCATGGGGGCACCTTGCTCGCCGAAAGCCTGGGAACCGGGCACGGAGCCACCTTCACCATCACGTTGCCGACCACAACACGACGTCACATCCACCGCAGCACCCCTGGAACCGAATTCTCCGCAGCCATCGAACACCGCCCGCCTCGCGGCGCTGCCGATGCGCTCCAACGGGACCGAGCTACTAACTGAGGTAGTCCGTCGTAAGATTGACCCGCATCTAGAGATGGTGGGTGAAAATGACTGGGCTGGGTTCGCTGGAACGCGCAGTGATGGACGTGCTGTGGTCGGCCGGTGCGGCGATGTCGGTGCACGACCTAGTCGAGGAACTCCACGACCGCGAACCGGCCTACACCACAGTGCTCACCGTCGTCACCAACCTGCACAAAAAAGGGTTCGTCGGTCGAGAAAAAGTCAGCCGCGCCTACCGGTACTTCCCCATGCAGACCCGCGAGGAGGCCACCTCACGCACCTTGCGTCAGGTCCTCGACGCCAGCGGAGACTCCGCGGCAGTACTGATGCACTTCGCCCAGACCGTGACACCCGCCGAGCGGGAAGTGCTCAGCGAATACCTCAGCCGCAAACCTCGCCACACCCGCGGCGGCGGCACCAAAGCCTAAGCCACAGAAACGTTCCAAGAGTCGAAATCCCGGCCCGACTACTCAACCGGCGCGCGCCCCTTGACTGCGGGAAGTAGATGCGCCGCCAGCGCACCGGCCACACCCGCAGCGAAGGCCGCAGCACTCAGCGCCGACACCCAGTCGTGCACATCCACCGCGGTCAGCATCCGCAGCTCGACCTGATCACCGCGCCCGACTCCTGACGGGTCGGATGGCACGAGATCCGACGTTCGGAGCAGCATCACCAGCCAGAACGCGGCAACCGCCTCAAGCATCACCACGGCAAGGCCCACCGCACGAGAGATCGTACGGGCAGGACCGCGCGGGCCGAACCGATCCGTACGCGGCACCTCGACACCGTCAGTCATGCCCACCACCTCCTCCGCACACTCGCATCACGCCCCACTTCTACTAACCACCTTCGTATTTTGTGGGAATCGGGCGTGGGCGCCGGGAACGAGGGCGTCGAAGCCATCACCGCGGGAGGCCGGCCGGGCCAGGCGGAAGACTATCGCGGCCACCAGACCGAAGATCGCGATCACACTGCCTGTGCGGGACCACCTCGGGGTTCGATTGAGCTCCGCCCTCAACGCCAGCTCGGCGATCGGATCAGCAGGCACCGCGCCAATCTCGATCGGCGCGCCCGTGGCGGCGAACACGATGAACACCCACATCGCCGAGGCCATCCACACGAGCGGGTCAACCATTACAGCCAACGACGTACCGTGCAGATGAGCAGAAAACAGCATGAGCGCCCCAACACAGAGCATCACCAACACGATCGCCGACGAGAAATCGCCCTGGGGAGCAACCACCATCACGCCGACGGCCGCACTCACGGCCACCGCACACGAAACAAGCGCCCGCCACGCCTCCCCACCTCGATCCGGCTGGCGGGCAGCGGCGACACCACACGCTACGACCGCACCGAACAGTCCCAGGAGTGTCCCTTGGGCCACAATGTTTGCGATCACCACGCCTCCAACAGCCAACCTTGAAACTATGCTAGATAGTAGTTTAGGTGGGCTGGAGGGCGCTGACGGAGGGGGAGTAGCTCTATCTTCTTCGTCGGTGGGACCGCCGCCTGCATCGATGAGTTGGTCCTCGCCCCCGATTTGGAAGCCTGGGACATCGAACTCGACCACGAATCATGGCTCACGACGCGTTCAACCCGCTGCCACCCGCTACGCGCTGACTTCGTTCCTAGCCCGTCCTACCTCACGATCAACGTTTTCGCGACGTCTCCCCGCGGAGCTGTGACGGCTACGGTTAAGCAATGTCGTCGACGGGCGTTGTGCGGGTATGGCATTTCAGTAAAGGGTGGGGTGTGTTCGACTCACCGGACACTCCCGGCGGGGTGTACGCCGACGCTCAATCGCTCAGACTCCTAGCGGTAGCCGATCTGAACGATCCACTCGCTTCGATGGGTTTGCGTCCGGGGACGGAAGTCGAGTTCGTTTGGTCAGATGCTGCGGATGACCCGCTCGAAGGTTTGCGCTACGAAGTACAGCAGGCGTGGCCGATCGGCGTGGCCGCTACTCCGCCGTCGCCGCCGGCCGGGGCGTTCTCCACCACCTTTTGGACCAGCGAGGGTGACGCCGGCCCAGATGGTTTGACATCGATGCGCGAGCACCGCCACGAGCAACACTTCAGGTCCCCGCGATCTCTCGATGTTATGTAAGGAGCGCTTGAAAGATACTCTCCCCCAGTGATTTACAAGTGCCATCTAGCTATCTCCCTCGAAGATTCGCGTGTGATGTGAGCGTTGAGACGAGATTAGGCGAGGTAGGTTTCACCACCCGCACTGTCTACTATAGTTGACATCCCCGCCGTCGCATATAGTTGGCGCGTGAATATTCGGGACCGTAGCGACAACCTGCGTGCGGTAGGCCTCGGCCTTCGTGCGTTGCGCCAGTTGCGCGGGGAGACCCAGGCAGAGACCGCTACTGCCATCGGGGTCTCGCGCCAGTACGTCTCCGAGGTTGAGGGCGGCCGGAACATAACGCTTGACCTGGTCTTTCGATTCTCCGCACACTTCGGCGTCCCCCCGTCCGCGATCGTTGAACCCAACCGTAAACAGTAGGTACGACACCTCGCGCGCGCGACCGCCAACACGAGCGACACTTCACCACCGTCGAGCTAGGTCACCGTCGAACGAGGCAACGGGTTCAAAGTCCATCCAGTGGGAGTTCGAGTGCCGCAGAAGGCACAGGGGGATGATCAGTGCAGTCAGAACCAAGGCCCGAGTCTGGACATACTGCGGTATATGAGTTTCCCTACCGACAGGGCGGGGCCAAAGTGCGCCTCACGCTGCGTGTTCGCTGGGAATCCGATCTGGAGCGGGGACTGAGCACTGCGTGGTGCGCGTCGTTCAGCCGCCCACCGTGGCGACTGGATGGGGAGGCCTGCGGCCTGGTCCCCGTCGATGCCCTGAAGGATGTGGTCGCCGCCGAGCACCAAAACGCCGGCCCCGTTGGCCCCGCGCCGTAGAGAGATGGCGAGCACTCGCGAGTCCAAACGATAATCGCCGCGTCCGACAAAGCCTGTCGGACGCGGCGATTGGTGGTTTGTCAGACGCTAGTCAGCGACCCTTCGGCTGCTCTTTGAGGAGCATGTTGCCGATGGGCACGCCGAAGTTGTACGTCGTGCCGACGTAGCCGTTCTTGGTTCGGCGATACTCGGTCCGGTAGTACCACTCGACGGCCGGGTGCGACGAATAGCTAGCCACGCCACCGTTTTTCGTCGGCCGGATCGAGTACTGATACACGTTTGCCGGGCCGACGCCGTAGTAGTCCTGCTGGTAGGTGTTTCCGATGACCCGAACATTCGACTCAGGTGTCGGCACGACGCCATACATGAGGAGCTGATGCTTGTAGCGCCCCTCTTTGATCTTCGCGTCAGAGTCGCCGGCACCGGCGACCAGTCCGAAAGTTGCTGCTCCGGCGATCAACGCCCCCGCTATTAATCGTTTCACAAGGTTCGACGCTAGCAGCCGAACGCCGGTTTCCACTCGGGCAAAGTCGATCCCGTGAAAGTGGCTCGGTTGTCCGAGCAGCACGCTTCGAGTCCGGCCAGTTCCACGAAGCGAGCATAGGCAGAACGTATGACATTCGGTGTCGCGAGCCTAGCCAGAAAACGTGATGCATGTACAGTTACGTCACTGGTGACGTAACCCGTTGTCCCACAACGCATTTCGCCGATAATAGCGATTATGTCAGGTAAGCCTGACGTCGATTCGGGTAGCGTCTGGGCATCCTGACATTCGGGTGTACCCTACCAGCATGGGTTGGATACATGAGACCGACACTCATTTGCACGAGGCGGCGTTGGTGGCGGTATTCGAGGACGGCGCCGAGAGCCACGCATCGACCATGGTCGACGGCGCCGACTACGAGATCGTTGAGCGGGGCCGAACCTCGAGCGAGGATCGTTTGCGGCCGTCGACCGAGATTGTCGGCTGGCTTCTGCGGTGCCATTGCGGCCGCTCGAACAGTTCCGACGGCTCATCCTGGACCGATCCCGTCCAGTGGACACGGGTGCCCTCAGCCTCCCTCGAGGACCTGGCCCGGCATCGTGTGTTCGCCCCAGACGCTGACCTCGACGTCGGCGTGCGAGCCGAGGTCGCCGCGGCCGCCACAGCAGTGTGGCGGCGTGAGCATCTTGACCCGCTCGACGTCGACGGCGAGATCCGGGCGGCGGTCACAGCCCGCAGGGACGCCGACGCACAACTCGACGCCGCGGTGGCCAAGGCCCGTCGACTGGGCCGTTCGTGGGCCGAGATCGGCGCGGCGACCGGCATGACCCGGCAAGCAGCAAACGAGCGCTGGAAAGACCGCACGTGAGCGTTGTCGGGTCATTCCGGGGTCCCGGTAGTAATGGCGCAAAAAACAACGAGGTTCGCGTAGCGCCTGGTCGGCGGTGATTTCTCGGTTCGGGCTGCGGGCCGGGGTGGTTGGTGCTTGGCTTGGCTGCCGATGAGGTTGGTCGGCGTTTTGGAGGCTGGGGTTCGTGGCGACGCGGGTATTCGCGGACGAGGAGTTGCAGCGCCTGCGGGAGTTCCCGGAGATCAGTCGTGAGGAGTTGTTCCGGTACTTCACGCTGACCCCGGCGGATCTGGCGTTCGTTGCTCCGCAGGGCAGGGGCCCTGCGGTCCGTCTGGGCCTGGCGGTGGCGTTGTGCACCTTGCCGTGGCTGGGGTTCGTGCCGGACAAGGTGTCGTCGGCGCCGCCGGTGGCGGTGGCCCGGTTGGCGGATCAGCTGAATGTCGATGCGGTGCAGCTTCGTTCGTATGGCAAGCGGGCGCAGACGCGGACCGAGCATGTGCGGCTGGTGGCCCAGTATCTGGGGTGGCGGCCTGCCGGGTCGATGGAGTTGAAGGAGCTGGATGAGTTCCTGCTGGCGCGGGCGATGGAGCACGATTCGCCGACTCTGTTGTTCCGGCTGGCGTGTGAGTACCTGATCTCGGCGCGGGTGATCCGGCCGGGCCCGGACACGGTGGTCCGGCGGGTCGCGCATGCTCGCACGCAGGCGCAGCGGGAGACCTATGACCGGTTGGCGCGCGAGTTCACGCCGCAGCGGTGTAAGGAACTGGATGCGTTGCTGGTCGTCGACCCGTCTATCGGGATGTCGCGGTTGCGGTGGTTGTCGACCGGCCCTGTGGAGGCGTCGGCGACCGCGGTGAAGGCCGAGGTCGAGAAGCTGGTGTTCCTGCGCAACCTGGGCGCGGATGAGCTGGATATGTCGGTGCTGCCGGCGGAGCGGCGGCGGTTCCTGGCGACTGTGGGCCGACGCTTGACGGGCCAAGCCTTGGAACGCCGGGATCCGGCGGCTGCGCGGCCTTGACCCTGTACTCGGGTACAGGGTTGAGAATGTGTGCATGCGGACCGGTGAGCTGGCAGCCAGGGCGGGGATCAACGCGCAGACCCTGCGCTATTACGAGCGCCGTGGTCTGCTCGCGCGACCGGCGCGGTCCCCGGCAGGCTACCGCAGCTACCCCGACGAGGCGGTCGCGGTGGTCAGGTTCGTCAAACGATCCCAGGAGCTGGGGTTCACCCTCGACGAGGTCGCCGAACTGCTGCGGCTGGCCGACGGCGGCCCCGACGACTGCGACACCGCCCGCGCACTGGCCGAGTCGAGGGTTGCCGAGCTGGAACGGCGTATCGCGGACCTGCAGCGCATGCGCGGCTCGCTGGCAGAGTTGATCGCGACGTGCGAGCTGCCCCGCAACCGCCGGTCCTGTCCGATCCTGACCTCGCTGCACGAAGGAGACCACCCGTGAAACTGGAAATCCTCCAGGTCCCCGACTGCCCCAACGTGGCGGTACTCGAACAGCGCATCCGGCAGGCGACCGCCGGCCAGCCGGTGCAGCTCGAGATCACCCGCCGTGTGATTGACGATCCCGGCCGGGCCGCCACCGCGGGTATGACCGGATCACCCACCCTGCTGGTCGACGGCTGCGACCCGTTCGCAACGCCGGGCCAGGTCCCGAGCCTGTCGTGCCGCCTCTACCCCTCCGACACCGGGCGGCTCGACGGCGCACCCTCGGTCGCCGCGTTGCGCGCCGCGTTGCGGCTCGTCCCGGACGGCACCGCGGCACTCGGGGACGACACCGCATCCTCATGCTGCACCCCACCCGCCGCCGAATCTCCGGCAACAGTGCTCCGCGCCTGGCGCGCCGCCGCGCAACCGGCAGACCCCACCGAAAAGGCTGTGCACCAGGCGATCCTGCGTGCCTTCGCCACCGATGGGCAGGCGCCGACCGGTGACGATCTGACCGAGATGGCCGCCGGGCCCGACGTGCCGGTCGAGCAGCTACTGCGCCGCCTGCACGACGCCGACATCGTCCGCCTCGACGCGACCGGGAGCATCGCGGCGGCGTATCCATTCTCGGCCACACCGACGCCGCATCGAGTCCGGATCGCTGGTGGAGCCACGGTTTCGGCCATGTGCGCGGTCGACGCGCTCGGTATGGCCGCGATGCTCGACACGCCGGTGACGATCACCTCCGCCGACCCGGTGACCGCCGACCCGATCACGGTCACCGTTGACGGCGGGCACGTCACCGCCGACCCGGCCACCACGGTCGTCTTCGTCGGCGCACAGGCCGGCCCAGGCCCGTCCGCCGACACCTGCTGCCACTACCTCAACTTCTTCACCGACCGCGCCAGCGCCCAGGGCTGGGCAGACACCCACCCCGGCATCGGCGGCGTTATCGTCGAACTCCCCGACGCCCACCACCTCGGCACCACCATTTTCGGGCACCTGCTGCACAGCTGACCGCACCCGGGCGTGCCACAGATAACACCCTGTTATCTGTGGCACCATGAAACCCGGCCTGCGACGACTCCGCTCCGGCGGTGCGCGAAGCGGCCCTGTTATCTGTGGCAAGCAGGCCAGGGAGGTCACAATGTTGCCGTCCGGGATCACCGTCCGCGCCGCCGGCGACAGCTTCCTCGACTCGATCCACTCCCCGAACACCCGCCGCTCCTACGCCATCGCCGTCGACAAGACCACCGCCACGCTCGGCGAGACCCGGCCGCTGGCCAACGTCGCCGACGACGAGATCGGCGAAACCCTCGAAACCCTGTGGGGCTCCTCAGCAGTCCATCAAGCTGATCATTCTCGTCGTGATCGTGTCACTGTGGCGGTGAGGGCGCGAATCGGGTGATTCATCTCCTGCTCACCGCTTTTCGGATCGCAACGGTCCGGGCACGTGGACCCTCAGGCCGGCTCCAGGGCCCGCTTGGCCTTCTCCAGTGCGGCGAGCGTTCGCAACACCGAATCGCGCTTGGCGGTCAAGTCGGACACCTTGGCCTTCCCGCTCAGGCCGGAATCCGCCTGGGCGACGGCCAGCCGTTCCTCGATTTCGGTGAGCTGCCCCAACAAGGACTGGGCGCGGCTCATCAGCTCCGCACGGTCGGGTCGGGAGACCCCCGCCGTCCGGGCGCTTCCGGCCCCGACGTTCTTGGCGTTGGACGACGTCGGGTTTCCGCTCGCCTTCGTGGTGGTGGATGCCGGTCGTGCGACGCCCCGCTGCCCGGACCGGGCGCGCCGTGGGGGCTGTGTGCGGGTCCCATTCAGCACTGCCCAGGCATCACGGGCGGCCACCCGGTGGTCGCGTTCTTCGTCGTCGTCGGACGTCAGGGACGCGCCCAGGGGTCGCAGACCATAGAAGCCGACGAACTCGCGAGCCGCCGCGATGGTCTGTTCTGCTTCGCGACAGCGCCCGCACCGCGGTTCGCCGCGGAGTTCTGCGATGTCGTCGCTGGATGAGCACCACACACAGGCACGGGCAGTGGGATCGGTCACGAGGGCGTCAGCAGCAGCGAGATTCACGGGTGAATACACTACGGCACAATGTCTTTCACACTGAAACCGGGCTTCGTCCCACGGCTCCGGATCGGGCTTGCACTGGTAGTTCCCACGTCGGACCACATTTTCACGCCCGCCGAAGGCGGGCACGTCTGGTCGCCCGGGCCGATCTCCACGACGTGTGGCGTCGGCGGACACCGCAGGGTTCTCGGAATCATTCCGCCGAGCCACCCGTTGGTGCCAGCATGCGAGCAATCACTTACGACCGCTTCGGCGGTCCCGATGTCCTGGAACTGACCGATCTCCCCACGCCCAAGGTCGGTCCCGACTCCGTGCTGGTGCGCGTGCGGGCCTCGAGTGTGAACCCGGTGGACTGGAAGGTCCGCGAAGGCTACCTCGCCGAGATCATGGATACCGTGTTCCCGGTCGTCCCGGGCTGGGATGTCGCCGGTGTGGTCGAGCAGGTCGGCTTGGACACGCCCGAGTTCGAGGTCGGCGACGAGGTGTTCGGTTATGTGCGCAAAGACGTGGTCGGTGGGGAAGTGGCGGGTGGTACGTTCGCCGAGCTGGTCGCCGCTCCGGTACGGACGCTCGCGCACAAGCCGTCTGGCTGGTCGTTCGAGGAGGCCGCGGCGGTTCCGCTCGCCGGCCTGACCGCCTACCAGACGATCCGCCGCGCGGGCGTGCAGTCAGGGCACACCGTCTTGGTGCATGCCGCTGCCGGCGGCGTCGGATCGTTCGCGGTGCAGATCGCACGGTCGCTCGGCGCACGGGTGATCGGCACCGCCTCCGACTCCAACCACGAGTTCCTTCGAACGCTGGGCGCCGAACCCATCACCTACGGCGACGGTCTGGCCGACCGTGTCCGCGCACTCGAATCCGAGGGGGTCGACGTGGTCCTCGACTACGTCGGTGGTGACGCGCTCGACTCGGTCGGCGATGTGCTGCGCGACGGCGGCACCGTCGCCTCCATCACCGACGCACGGGCGCGAGACGAGTTCGGGGGCCACTATATATGGGTACGGCCCGATTCAGCGGATCTCGCCGAGCTGGCCCGACTCGGCGAGGCCGGCAGCCTCACGCCCGAGATCGCCGAGGTGTTCGAACTGGCCGACGCCGCCGGCGCCCACGAACGCAGCGAGTCCGGTCACGTACGCGGCAAAATCGTCGTACGCGTCGCGACCGACTGACAGCGCGGGTGACCCCTGGTGACCACCGATCAGGGCATCTCCATCGTCTGGGCACGACGGATCTCCTGCACAGCTCGGGTCAAGTACGCCGTCGGGTCGACCCCTGCACGTGCGGCGAGGTCGGTGATGACCACCAGTGCAGCAGCGGTGGTCTCGGTGTCCAGTGGGCCGGCGGACGACATCGCATCGGAGCCGGCTGTGTCGCCCACCCCCAGGGCACCGGTCAGCACCAGCGCGATGCCTGCGGGACTGACAGCAGGGTTCCACGAGGCGGCAGCACGGCTCGTGGAGGTGATCACCTCGGACACATCGTCGCCGGTCAGCCCATCCGGAAAGACGGTTTCGAGCAACTCACGCAGCATGAGCGCGTGCACCTCACGCGACTCGGGCTGCAGCGCAAGAGAATCAGCCGCGGCACCGAACGCTTCCGACTCGTGGGCGCGCGCAGCATGGAGGGCGTGATCGGTGGCCTGCGTGACCCTGTCCGCTATCGGCGACCGGTCGGAGTGTGATTCGTTGTGAGGCATGGGAACTACTCTTCCTGTGTGTCCGGTGGCAAATAACCCGGAAATGTACGAGGACGGTCACCCCAGGTGACACTCCACAGGGCACCGGCCACAACGGGAGTTCTCCACACCGGCGTCCGACCTCCGGGCACGAGCCGGTTCCCCTGTCAGTATTCCGCACATGGGAATTCGCTACTACGCCTACCCGTTGCAGCCAGGCGATGTGAACGAGGCTCGACGCAATCCGTATCCGTTCCTCTCGCCGGACCCGCTGATCGATGCATGGGGACCTGAGGAAGACCGCCCCCGGATGCTGTATCTCGACAAGGCGTGGCGAGAGCTCCAGCACGTCTTCGCCGTGACCGACGGCCGGTTGCAACCGCGGATCTCCTTGGAGCTCGTCAAAGGAAACGTGACCCCGGTGGGGCCGTACGGCGGTCATGTCGGGTTCGTGCACGTGCTGTCTCCCGATGTGGTCAAAGAGGTTGCGGAAGACATCGTCATGGTTGAGCCGATCGTGGAGACCGACATCATCGAGGCAGTGCCGTACTCGAACGCCGACTACGCCAACTCGTTTCTCCGTGAGGCACAAGACTTCATGGTCGCCCTCGCGGACGATGGCCTGGGACTGGTCTACACAATTCGATGAGGCGACCGGTGGCGTAGCCCAGCCGCGCGACTCCGTTCCCATCATTTCGTCACGGGTGACGAAATGTACTGACGCCATTGCGCATTGGCAACGGGCACACCTCGAGGCGGGATGGGTTCCACAGCGTGCTGCCTGCGAGGCAGCCACGCGCAACGGGTGCCAATGGTGATGGTGACAGGTTCGTCGCTGTCGCCGCCGCCTAACGCCGATCCCGGAGAAGTGACGGGAGCCGATCGCTGGGCTGCCATGGCGACGGGACGCTGGCGATGAGCCTGCATGGTTACCCGCGGCGCAGAGCCGAGTCCTCGTGCCTGCTTCGACCCAGCTTCCTTAACTGGTAACGAGACGTGTTCAAGTAGGACGAGTAGCAGAGCGCCAGGACAACTTCGAATACCACCCCGATCCGGCCTCTCGAGAATTGAGCGCG